>JBDZVR010000002.1:0-172476 GCA_040255785.1 Sphingomonadales bacterium | reverse complement strand
GCCGCGCCGCCGCGCCCGCTCGGCGGCGGCCGCGCGCATCGCCTCGGCGCGCCGCGACCGCTCCGCCGCCGAGGCACGCAGCGGCACCGAGAGGTTGACGCCCCAGCGCAGTTGCCGCCGCCGCTCACGCGCGAAGTTGACCGCGCGATTATCGATCTGGACGAGCGCGCCCTCCTCGTCGCGGATGAAGCGATCGGGGAAGGCCGCCTCGATCGCCGCGGTCGCCGCGGGCAGGCTGGCGATCGCGTTGACCGTGCGGATGCGCACATAATCGGCGTTGAGGGTGAGCCGCGGGCTTTCCATCACGCGCGCATTGATGCCGAGCTTGAAGACGTGGCGGCGGTCGGCCGAAAGGTCCGGGTTGCCGCCGTCGATGCGGGTCACGAACGCCGTCCTGCCGGTCGAATAGTCGAACACCGGGACCTGCGGGGTCGCCACGACCGGATCGCCGACCTGCCGCACGCTCGGCGCCCCTTCCTGTCGCGTCATCGACCAGACCAGCGCGACGCGCCCGGCCGGGCGCCAGGTGAGGCTGTAGCCGAGATTGGTGACGGTGCCGAAATCGGACAGCCGGTTGGCGGCGAAGTTGAAATTGGCGGAAAGGTCCCCGATCGCGTCGAGAAAATGGGCGCGCCGGCTGGTGAGCGGCAGATCGAGGCTGAGCTGGCCGTTGACGCCGCGGCGCGACAGTTGGGCGGCGCGCTCGATCCCGCCGCGCACGGCGCGGGTGTCGAAGCCGAGGGTTTCGGCGCCCAGCTTCACCGTGCTCGAAGCATTGCCGGCCGGGAGGCGCAGCAGCGTGCCGTAGGTCACCAGCTCCAGGTTCGCCGTGTCCGAGACCGAGCGGGCGCGATCGACGCGAAGCCGGCCGAGCATCCCGGCGCGCAGCGGGCCGAACGGGTCGACCGCCGGGTCGCCGGCGTCGAGCGCGGCCTGATAACCCGAAAGATCAATGCCGCGCAGCGTGCGCGTGCTGGACAGCGCGCGATCGTAATTGCCGGTCAGCGTCCAGTGCCAGCGCGCGACCCGGCCCTGAAGGGTGGCCCCGGCATGGGCCGTCTCGCCGCGGACATCCTGGGTGAGCGCGAGCCCATCGACGTAGCGGTAGAGCGCCACGTCGCGGCTGAAGGGCGAGAAGGGATTTCCAGCCGGCAGCGCCAGCGTCGCCTCGGGCACGCCGTTCAGCGACCTGGCGCCGCTTGCCTCGTAGCTCGCGCTGAACGTCGCCGAGATGTCGCCGCCAAGCGGGCGCGCCCAGACCGCGTCGATCCGCAGCTCGTCGGACAGCGGCCTCAGCGTGCGCGCACGCGAAATGTCGCTGACATTCGGATCGCCGGCGCGCGCCGCGAATTCGGCGAGCGTAGGATCGCCGTCCGGCACGCCGGCGACGGTGACCGGCGCGCCGGCGAGCCCGCTCAGCGCCGGGTCGATCTCGCTCTCCGGGCCGGCGAGGCCGGTGACGTTGCCGGCGAAGGCGAACGGCAGGCCGGCCGGTGCGGCCAGGATGTCGCGCTGGCTCTCGCGCAGCGCGGCGCTGCGTCGATAGCGCACGTCGAGATTGATGCGGTTGTCGCGGCGGAGCTGGAGCAGATCGAGCGCGATCCGCCCGCTCTCGGCGCCGCCCTCGGTCGAGGTGCTGGCGGCGGCATTGGCGGTGAACGCGCTGAAATGGCGGCGCAGGACGATGTTCACGACCTTCTGGTCCGACGAATAGCCGTAGCGCAGCGCCACCTCCTCGGGGAGGATGTCGACGCGCAGGATCGCCTCGGTCGGAATGTTGCGGATTTCGCGGAAGCCGGAAATGCGCTGGCCGTTGAGCAGGACGACGGGCGCGCCGCCGCCGCGACCCTGGCTACTGCCGGTCTCGGGCGCGAGCTCGGCGAGCAGCTCGGTCACGTCGCTGACGCCATAGGCGCGGATGTCGGCCGGGCCGAGCTGAAGCTCCGGCGGAATGTCGCCGATGACGGCGCCCGGGAGCGGCTGACCGGTTACCACGATGACGTCGCCATCTGCGTCCGCGCCCTCGTCCTCGCCATCGGCGCTCGCGCCGGATTCATCGGTCGCGCCCGGCGGCGGCGCGGCTGGCGGCATCTGTTCCTGCGCCAGCAGGGCGGTGGGCGCGGCGCCGAGCAACAACGCCGCCAGGATCGTCGGTCTGAAATTCATCTCGTGTCTGAACATGGGTGGCGCCGAACCGGCGATGGACGGCGAATATCGCGCAATTTTGCTCGAAAGCGGGCGCGTTGGTCGCAATTTGTATCGAGCGCACTGTCTCGAGCATCGCCGCGCGGCCCACGGCCCGGGCGGCGCCATTGACTTTCCCGACATACCGGCTAGATGCGCCGCTTCGCCGGCGGTTCGTCCGCCGCGCGATGACCGTCCGAGACCGCTGGCGCCGCCCGCCGAAAGCGCGCGGCTTAATCTCCAGCCAAGACGGGGAAGAGTTTGACGCCGCGGCGCCGTGCGATGGCCTGCCCCGGCCCGAGCCGAAGTCTTCTTCGGGCCAGCATCTTTCCCCTTCGGACATGCGCGGACGCGTGGCTCGCCATGCGCCCGCAATGGCTCGCCGGGCGGTCCGGCGGGCGAATTGAAGGAAGGTGCTTATGGATCGAGCTCAGAAATCCGAGCTGGTCGCCGAGCTCAAGCAGACGTTCTCCGAGACCAACGTGGTGGTCGTCACCCGCAATCTCGGGCTGAGCGTGGCCCAGTCCACGCAGCTTCGGAACAGGATGCGCGAGGCCGGCGCCCGCTACAAGGTGATCAAGAACCGGCTCGCCCTGCGCGCCCTGGAGGGCACCCTCTACGCGCCGATCAGCGAGCTGCTGACCGGACCGACCGCGATCGCGACCTCGTCCGATCCGGTCGCCGCGGCGAAGGTCGCGGTCGAGTTCGCCAGGACCAACGATCGCCTCGAGATCGTCGGCGGCGCGATGGGAGCCACTATCCTCGACGCGAACGGGGTGAAGGCGCTCGCCGAACTGCCGTCGCTCGACGAGCTGCGCGCGAAGATCGTGGGCCTCGTCCAGGCGCCCGCGGCGAAGATCGCCCGCACGGTGAACGAGCCGGCCGCGAAGCTGGCCCGCGTGTTCGGCGCCTACGGCGCCAGGGACGCCGCCTGAGTTAATCGCAAATCGAAACTTCGGGGCCCGGCCCCTGACAAGGAGACTTAAAATGGCAGACATCAATGCGCTTGTTGACCAGCTGAGCGAGCTGACCGTGCTCGAGGCCGCCGATCTCGCGAAGGCGCTCGAGGAGAAGTGGGGCGTTTCGGCCGCCGCCGCGGTCGCGGTTGCCGGCCCCGCCGGCGGCGGCGCCGCCGCTGCTCCCGCCGCCGAGGAGAAGGACGAGTTCGACGTCATCCTCACCGGCGACGGCGGCAAGAAGATCAACGTGATCAAAGAGGTCCGCGCGATCACCAATCTCGGCCTCGGCGAGGCCAAGGCGCTGGTCGAGGGCGCGCCCAAGCCGATCAAGGAAGGCGTCTCCAAGGCCGAGGCCGAGGAGATCAAGAAGAAGATCGAGGAAGCCGGCGGCACCGTCGAGCTGCGCTGAGCCTTCGGCGGTCTCCCGGCCCGGCCGGGAACCGACACCTCGATCCGGGAAGGGCGGCCTTGCGGGGCCGCCCTTTTCGCTTTCGCTGGCCGGCGTCGCTCAGGCCGCCGCGCCGCGGCGCTCCTCGGCGCGACGCAGCAGGTCGTAGGCGGCCTGGATCGCCTGGAAGCGCCTGGCCGCTTCCTCGCCGGGGGCGACGTCGGGATGATTTGCCTTGGCGAGCCGGCGATAGGCGGTGCGAATCTCCTCGAAGCCGGCGTCGGCCTCAAGCTCCAGCACGGCGAGCGCGTGCATCTCGTCGCGGCTGCGGGTGCCGTCGCCCGGGCCGCCCCAGCGATAATGACCGGCCTGGCGGTAGCCGGCGGCACCGCGCGCCTCATCGGCCGCACGCGCCGCCGCTTCCTCGGCGGTCAGCCCCTCGAAATAGTTCCAGTTGCGATTGTATTCGGCCGCGTGCGCCTCGCAGAAATACCAGCGCTCGCGGCTGTTCGGCGCCTTCGGCGCGGGCCGGTCGCCGGGCAGGTCGCACCCGTCCCGGTCGCACTTGCGGACCGGCTCGGCCTCGCGCGTGGCGCCGTAGCCGCGCCAGCGCGGGAAGCCCCAGTCAATCGATCGTTTCGCGCGCGCCATGGGCTCCCGCATAGAAAATTGGCGGCGCCTCGGCCAGCGCCTCGAAACCGGATGCCAGAAGGCCTGTAAGCCGGGTTCTGTCCACCCCGGGCAAGCCGGGGATGGGCGACCATTCCTCTGGGCGACGGATTGCTCCGCCGCTCTAGCAACCAACCCGGGCGGCGGGCCGGAACGAGGCCCCGGAGCCCGAAGGCCCCTCGCCGCCCCTATTCGGTCTTGCTCCCGGTGGGGTTTGCCGTGCCGTTCCCGTTGCCGGGACCGCGGTGGGCTCTTGCTCCACCCTTTCGCCCTTGCCGGATCGAAATCCGGCGGTCTGCTTTCTGTGGCACTTTCCCTGACCCCGGCCGTGGCAGGAGCCGCCGGGCGTTACCCGGCACCGCCGTTCCGTGGAGCCCGGACTTTCCTCGACGCCCCGCGGGGCGCCGCGGCCGCCCGGCCTTCTGGCCCGGGCAATATAGCGAAGGCGGTTCGCGTTCGTAAGCCCCCGGCAACGGCGGCGCGGGCGCCGGCTCAATCGCCCTGCGGATGAGGGAGCAGCAGCGCCAGCAGGATCGCGCGGCTCTCGCCGTCGATCACGCCGTCGATCAGCTCGGGCCGGAAGCGGCGCTGGAAGGCGACGACGGCGGCGAACGGGTCGGAAACATCGTAGCCGAAGCGCTCGAGCGCGAGCAGGAAGCCGCCGTCGGTCCAGTTCGGATCGACCAGGTTGCGGGTCGGCCGCGGCAGCGCGAGCCGCGACCGGGCGAGCCGGTCCCAGGGGAAGAGCTCGCCCGGATCCTGCTTGCGCCGCGGCGCGATGTCGGAATGGCCGACGATGTTGCCGCGCGTGATCCCGTGGCGTTCCTTGATCCCCGCGACGAGCGGGATCAGCGCCTCGATCTGCTCGTCGGGAAAGGGCCGATAGCCGAACTCATGGCCCGGATTGACGATCTCGATCCCGATCGAGCAGCCGTTGAGCGCGCTCTCGCCCCGCCAGTAGGATCGGCCGGCGTGCCAGGCGCGCTTTTCCTCGGCCACCATGCGCAGCACCTGCCCGTCCTCGGCGACGAGATAGTGGCAGGACACCTTGGCCTGCGGATCGCGCAGCCGCGCGATCGCCGAGGCGGCGTCGGCCATTCCGGTATAGTGAAGGACGATCATCGAGATCGGGCGATCGCGCTCGTCGAAATTGGGCGATGGGCAATCGATGATGCCGTCCATGGCCAAGTGACGACCCAAAAGGGCCGGCCCGTCAAGCCCGTTCAGGCGACGCGCACGCGCCGCTGCGTCCGCTCGCCCGCGTCGGGCGCGGGCATGTAGAGGCCGCGAAAGTCGGGATCGGAGACGAAGCGGTCGGTCTGGCCGAGCGCGGTCTCGCCGGCGCCGAGCATCAGCGTGCCGTCCGGCGCGATCGCCTGGGCGAGCCGGGTGAAGGCGAGGCGGCGCACCTCCGGCGAGAAATAGAGCAACACGTTGCGGCACAGGATGATGTCGAAGCGGTCCGGCGCCGGCGGCTCGTCGATGATGTTGCGCGCCTCGAAGCGCACCGCGCGGCGAATGTCGTCCGAAATCCGCCAGGAGCCGCCGCCCACTTCCTCGAACCAGCGCACCATCTGGATCACCGGCAGGCCGCGCTGCACCTCGAACTGTGAATAGACGCCGGCCCTGGCGCGCGCGATCGCGCCGCGCGACAGATCGGTGCCGACGATCTCGATCCGCCAGCCGGCCCAGCGCGCGGGCTCGTCGGCGAAGCTCATCGCCAGCGAATAGGCCTCCTGCCCGCTCGAGCAGCCCGCGCACCAGATCGCGAGGCGCTTGTCGCTCCGGCGCTGCTCGAGCCGGGCGAGCGCGCCGCCGAGCAACAGTTCGAACGGCAGCTTGTCGCGGTAGAAATAGGTTTCGTTGTTGAGCAGCGCCTCGATAACGGTCTCGGTGAGCCGCGCGTCGCGATTGCCGACGAGCCGAGCGACGAGCTGGTCGAGATTGGCGAAGCCGTGGTCGCGCATGATCGAGGCGAGCGCGCTGTCGATGCGCCAGCGCCGGGCGAGGGTGAGCTGCTGGCCGGTTCGCGTCTCCAGCAGGCTGGCGAGGATGCGTTCGGCCGAGCTGCTTACTTCCACGATCCGCCCCCACCTCCGGCGCGCAAGGCAACCCGCCGCGCGAGCTGCTGCGGCGGCAGCACGGCCGAGGCCAGCCCGGCCTCCGCGACCGCGCGCGGCATTCCCCAGATCGACGCGCTTTCGCGATCCTGCACCAGCATCGCGCCGCCCGTTTCAACCAGCGCGCGGCTGCCGAGTGCGCCATCACGCCCCATGCCGCTCATCACGATGCCGAGCCCGCCCGCGCCATAGGCCTTGCCGACCGAGGTCAGCATCGGATCGACCGAGGGCAGGCAGCCCGAGGGCGCCTTGCTCCTGTCGAGCCTGACCCGCACCGTCTTGCGGATCCGTTCGACGCACAGGTGAGCATCGCCCGGCGCGACCAGGATGAAATCGGCCTGTGGCGTCTCGCCGTCCTCGGCGACGCGGGCGATCCGGCCGGAGGCGGCTTCGAGCTGGCGCGCGAAAAAGGGCATGAAGGTCGCCGGCAGGTGCTGGGTGACGAGGATCGGCGCGCCGACCGGCTCGGGCAGGGCGCGGAGGAACTCGAGCAGCGCGTGCAGGCCACCGGTCGATGCGCCGACCGCGACGCAGCCGAGCGCCGCCGAAGGCATGTCGCGCAGCGTGAAGGAAGGGGCCGGCGCGGCTTCCACGACCCGGTCGGGGTCGCGGTGGGCGCGGCCGATCCGACGCAGCTTGTCGGCGAGCACCTCGGAGAAGCGTCCGGCGAAGGCGTTGACGCCGGGCTTGGGCAGCGTGTCGGCGGCGCCCTGGGCGAGCGCCCGCACCGCGACCTCGGCGCCGTCCTCGGCCATCGACGAGACGACGAGCACGCGCGCGCCGTCGCCGGCGCGAAGGATGTGCGGCAGCGCCTCGAGCCCGTTGCCGCCAGGCATCTCGACATCGAGCAGGACGATATCGACGCTGACCGTCGTCAGTGCGTCGAGCGCCTCCACCGCACTGCCCGCCAACGCGGCGACCTCGAAATCGGGCTCGGCGCTCACCATGCGCGACAGAACCGCCCGCGCCACCGACGAATCGTCGACGATCATCAGGCGGATCGGCGGCTCGCCCGGCCTTCCGGCCCGGGGCGGCGGCACGCTGAGCCCGGCGAGGCTCACGCGACCCCGACGATCTGCAGCTTGCTGTGGAGCGTTTCGCGGTCGAACGGCTTCATCACATATTCGTCGGCGCCGGCCGCGATCGCCGCCCGGATATGGCCGATATCGTTCTCCGTCGTGCAGAAGACGACCTTGGGCTGCGCCTCCCGCTCGGTGCCGCGCAGCGCGCGCAGGAACTCCATTCCGCTCATCACCGGCATGTTCCAGTCGAGCAGGATCACGTCCGGCATCCGTTCCTCGCAGCGGCTCAGCGCCTCGCGGCCGTCTTCGGCCTCGTCCACCGAGAAATTGAGCGTCTCAAGGATGTGCCGCGCGACCTTGCGGATGACCTTGCTGTCGTCGACGACCAGACAGTTCTTCATCTTCAATAGCTCCGTTGCCCCACCTGGGCCCTAGCGCACGAAGGTAAGCACAACTTTAAGGCGCTACGCCGCCTGCGCCGCCGGCGGTCCCGCGATGATCCGGTGCGGATCGACCAGCAGCAGCAGATCGCCATCCGCCTCGATCGCACCGAGCGCGGCCTGCTCCCAGCCGGCGCCGATCGGGGCCCGGGTCGCGCCCGGCGCGAGCTCGGCCTCGAGCACATCCTCCACGCTCTCGACGAGCAGGGCGTAGGGATGCCCGCTCGACGGCACGACGACGGCATCGTGCAGCGTCGCTGCATTGGTCGCGCCAAGGCCGAGCGCGGCGAGGCAGTCGATCACGGTGAGCACCCGGCTGCGCAGCGCCGAAAGCCCGGCGACGTGCGGCGCGGCGCGCGGCGCAGGGGTCAGCCCGTCGAGCTCGACCACCGCCTCCACGTCGGCAGCCGGGAGGGCGACGCGGCGGCCGCCGATCGTCACGATCAGGTAGAGCTCAGCCATTGGCGCGCTCCCTCGCCACCGGCCGGCTCAGCGCGCTGAGCAGCGCCGCGCGGTCGTAGCGGTAGATGCTGTCGTCGTCCTCGCGCGGCGATTCGGGCGTGGCGCGCAGCCTCAGCACCTTGCCCGTCGCCGCCGGCGGCGGATCGACGGTCTCGGCGCTGGCGATGAGGACGTCGGCGGCGACGCCGGCGCCGGCCGCGACGACGCGATAGCCCATGCTCTCGATCAGCGGTCGCAGCATATTGTCCATCCAGGGATCGCCCTCGGGCAGCGCGCAGACCGGGCGCTCGTCATCGCGCACCGGATCGCCATGGGCAGCGAACAGCCAGTAGGGATCGATCAGCTCGACCTGGGCTCCGTCGATCAGCGCCACGCCGGCGACCTCGCCGGGCGCAGCCGCGGGGCGCATGTCGAGCACCAGCGAGCGAATGTCGACGACCGAACCGAAGCCGTAGGCCAGCTCGGCGGCGCCATCGGTGAGGCGCAGGATGCGCAGCTGCCCCGATTCCGGCGCGGCGGCGCAGCCGGCAAGCGGCACGATGCGCTCGCCCACCGCGAGCCGGAGCTTGCCGGCGCTGTGGCGGATCGCCTCGACCGGCACATCCTCGATCCGCTCGACCACCGGAACGGGGATCGCGCGCAGGCCGCCGTCGAGGCCGCGGAACAGCAACAGGCTGACCTCGCGGCCGATCGATTCGGCGCCGCCGGTGGCCGCGTGACGATCGGAATCGACGATGTCGACGCGCACGCCCGCCTCGCTCGCGATCCCGGAAGGATCGAGCAGCAGGATCGGCCGCCCGTCGTCGGCGAGCGTGGTGCCCGCATAGATGCCCGCCGCCATCACTGCCGGCGCCGCCGGCTTCACCACCAGCTCCTCATGGTCGTGCACCGTGTCGACGGCGAGCGCATAGAGATCGCCGCCCGCCGGCTTGAGCAGGATGATCTTCTCTCCCTGCGCATCGGCGGTGCGTTCGGCGCCGACCAGTTCGGCGAGCGACACCAGCGGCACGCGGCGGCCCCGGATCGTCGCGACACAGGCCTCCCCGACCGCCTCGATCCGCACCGAATCGCCGCCGGCGCGCAGGATTTCCTCGATCGACGAGCGCGGGATCGCGAAAATCTGGCCACCGGCGCTGACCGTCAGCGCCGGGATGATGGTCAGGGTCAGCGGCACACGGATCGCGAGGCGGACGCCCTCGCCCGGGCGCGAATCGACGTCGATCACGCCGC
Organism: Sphingomonadales bacterium; assembly: GCA_040255785.1. Taxonomy (GTDB): domain Bacteria; phylum Pseudomonadota; class Alphaproteobacteria; order Sphingomonadales; family Sphingomonadaceae; genus Allosphingosinicella. The sequence continues at coordinate 163,002 of JBDZVR010000002.1, read as the reverse complement.
CGATCCGCTCGATATTGGCGCGCACCACGTCCATGCCGACGCCGCGCCCCGAGATCGCGGTCACCTCGGCCGCGGTCGTGAGCCCGGGCGCGAACATCAGCATCAGCTTCTGCTGGTGCGACATGCGCTCCAGCCGGTCTGCGGTGACGATGCCGGCGTCGAGCGCCTTGCGCGCGAGCGCTTCGGCATCGATGCCGTGGCCGTCGTCGCTCACCTCGATGCGGATCTGGTTGCCCGCCTGGCGGGCGGCGACGCGCAGCAGGCCGACCGGCCCTTTCGGCCCGCGCCGGTCGGGCGGCTCGATGCCGTGGTCGATCGCATTGCGAACGATGTGGCTGAGCGGATCGCGAATCATCTCGATCATCTCGCGGTCGAGCTCGACGTCGCCGCCGTCGATTTCGAGCCGCACCTGCTTGCCGAGCTCCGCGCACAGGTCCCGCACCATGCGCGGCAGCGGCGCGAACAGGCTGTCGATCCGCTGCATCCGGGTGCGGGTGATGGCGTCGCGAATCTCCGCGATGCAGGTCGAGACGCGCTCGAACGCAGCCTCGACCGCGACATCGCGTTCGGCCTCGCGCAGCCGGCGCGCCAGCTCGTTGCGCGCGAGCACGGCGTCGGACACGCCGTTCATCATCCGATCGAGCAGATCCACCGAAAGCCGGATCGAGCGCAGGCCCTTCTTCGCCCCCTCGCTCGGCGCGCGCGCGGCGGCCTCGGCGTCGGTGGTGCCTGGATGGGAGTCGATCCCGGCCCCCGATTCCACCCTGGCGGGCCCATCGCCGGGGTGCGCGGCGAGATCGGCGATGAGCTGCTCGTCGTCTTCGCTGGGCAGCGCCTCGCCCGTTTCGAACGCCTGGGCGAGCTCGCCGATCCGGTCGATCACGGCGAGCACCGCGCTGACCAGCCGCGGATCGGCGGCGCGCTTGCCCGCGCGCACTTCGGCGAGCGCATCCTCGGCGGCGTGGCTGAGCTGCCGGAGCCGCGGCAGATCGAAGAAGCCGCAATTGCCCTTGACCGTGTGGACGAAGCGGAAAATCTCGTCGAGCCGCTCACGATTGGCGGGATCGGCCTCCCAGGCGACGATTGCGCCCGACAGCGCCTGCAGCATTTCGCGCGTTTCCGCGAGGAATTCGTTGATCAGGTCGTCCATGGCCCCTTCGTCCGCGCACCGGCGCAAGCGGCCTTATGGAAAATAGTGGTTAAGGAGGTGTTTACCGCTGACCGCGGCTCAGGCCGGCAAGCTCGCTCCGATGAGCAGCACGTTGGCCAACTCGTCGGCGATCTGGATGCGGCCGCCGCCCTCCTGCACGAGGCAATGAACCAGCCAGGCGGCGGCGGCGCGCGGCGCGACCTCGTCCGCCGGCGTCTCGCCGACCAGCACCCTCCTGAGCTCGGGATCGAGCACGATGCGGCTGCCCTCGGCACGCACGACGATCTCGAACCCGGCGCCGTTGCGCTCTGCGCCGACATCGAGGCTGCCGCCGCGCACCAGCGCGTCGCCGGCGATCAGCGCGATGTTCAGCATCACCTTGAGCGCCGCCTTGCTCATCCGCGGCTCGTCCACCATCCAGCCGAGCTGGATGCGGCCCTCGCCGCCGAACAGGCCCTCGATCGCGGCGCGTGCCTCGCGCGTGTCGACGCTGTCGCCGAAGCCGCCGGCGGCGCCGAAGGCGAGGCGGAAGAACTTGAGTTTGTTCGCGCTCGCCCGCGCGCTCTCGGCAAGCAGCTCGAGGCAGCGGGCGCGCATCTCCGGGTCGTGCTCGTCGGCGAGCAGCTCGATGCCATTGTTGAGCGCGCCCACCGGCGACAGCAGGTCATGGCAAAGACGCGAGCAGAGCAGCGAAGCGAATTCGTGCGATTTCATTCCTTCGCGTCTCCGATCCTCATCCTGTCGGGCTCGGCCCCCTAATGGCGCTTCCGACCCGCTCCCGCAAGGCATCGCCGGCGGCCCGCCCTGCTCGCCATGCCTGCGCGGGGATCGCGCGCGCCGCACCCGCGCGCCGTGCGGGCCAGCGCGGCGGCCCTTGAAAATCGGCGTCGAATCTCCATTTCCGGGACAGTGGTCGGGGGTCGTTCCATCATTGCCGCTACCATCGCCGAGGACGCCCGCGGCTGGCGGCTCGATCGCGCGCTCGCCGCGGCCGTACCGACGCTCTCGCGCGAGCGGCTGAAGGCACTGATCGCGGGCGGCGCCGTGACCGGCCCCGCCGGCGCGTGCGTCCGCGATCCGGCGACGAAGGCGATTGCGGGCGGCACCTATCAGGTCGCCGTGCCCGCCCCGCAGCCGGCCCACAACGCGCCGCAGGCGATCGCGCTCGATATCGTCCACGAGGACGATCACCTGCTCGTCGTCGACAAGCCGGCCGGCATGGTCGTCCATCCGGCGGCGGGCAACCCGGACGGGACGCTGGTCAACGCGCTGCTCCACCACTGCGCGGGGCGGCTCTCCGGCATCGGCGGCGTCGCCCGGCCAGGCATCGTCCACCGGATCGACAAGGACACGTCCGGCCTGCTCGTCGTCGCCAAGACCGATGTTGCGCACGAGCGGCTGGCCGCGCAGTTCGCACGCCACGAGGTCGAGCGGCGCTACCTCGCCATCGTGGCGGGCCGGCCGACGACGCCCGCCGGCACGATCGACGCCCCGCTCGGCCGTTCGAGCGCGAACCGCAAGAAGATCGCGATCCAGCCCCCCGGCAAGGGCAAGCGCGCGGTGACGCATTATCGCATCTTGACGCCGCTCGCCGACGCGGCGCTGGTCGAATGCCGGCTCGAGACCGGCCGCACGCACCAGGTGCGCGTCCACCTCGCCTCGATCGGCCATCCGCTGCTCGGCGACCCCGTCTACGGCCGCGTCCGCGGCGCGCATCGCGAATTGCTGGCGAGGCTCGAATTCAACCGCCAGGCATTGCACGCAGCGACGCTCGGCTTCGTCCATCCGGTTTCTAAAGAAAACTTATCCTTCCAAAGCGCGCTCCCGTCTGATATTCAGGAACTGTTCGGGGCGCTTACCGTATAGAAAGCAAGTGCCGGCAAACTGTGTTACAAGGCTACGGCACCATGGGAGTTTGAGTCATGGCAGGCAGGAATGTCCCGGCGACGATCCCGGCAACCGGCGGTGAGGCGGGCCTCAACCGCTATCTGGCCGAGATCAAGAAGTTTCCGATCCTGACGGCGGAAGAAGAATATATGCTGGCCAAGCGCTGGACCGAGCATGGGGATACCGATGCCGCCGCGCGGCTGGTGAATTCGCACCTGCGGCTCGTCGCGAAGATCGCGATGGGCTATCGTGGCTATGGCCTGCCCGTTTCCGAGCTGATTTCGGAGGGCAATATCGGCCTGATGCAGGGCGTGAAGAAGTTCGAGCCCGATCGCGGCTTCCGCCTCGCGACCTATGCGATGTGGTGGATCCGCGCCTCGATCCAGGAATTCATCCTGCGCTCGTGGAGCCTGGTGAAGATGGGCACCACGGCGGCGCAGAAGAAGCTGTTCTTCAACCTGCGCCGGATGAAGAACCGGATCGAGGCGTTCGAGGAAGGCGACCTCAAGCCGGAGGACGTGACCAGGATCGCCACCGATCTCGGCGTCTCCGAGGATGACGTCATCTCGATGAACCGGCGCATGGCGATGGGCGGGGATACCTCGCTCAACGTGCCGCTGCGCGACGACAGCGAGGGTTCCTGGCAGGACTTCCTGGTCGACAACGAACCGCTCCAGGACGAGCGCGTCGCCGAGGCGCAGGAGGCGCGGATCCGTCACGAGCTGCTCAACGAGGCGCTGCAGGCGCTCAACGAGCGCGAGCGCCATATCCTCACCGAGCGGCGGCTGACCGACGAGCCGAAGACGCTCGAGGAGCTCTCGCAGGTCTATGACGTCAGCCGCGAGCGTATCCGCCAGATCGAGGTGCGCGCGTTCGAGAAGCTCCAGAAGGCGCTGATCAACCTCGCCGGCGAGCGGCGACTGCTGACCGCGGCCTGAGCCGCGGACGACTTCCGTTGATGCGGTTCCGGCACGCCCGGCCCCGCGGCCGCTTCTCCTGCCTGCTGCTGGTCGCGGGCGGCTGGGGCTTGCTGGCGTTCGCCCAATCGCTGCAGGCCTATCTGGTCGCGGCCCATGGAGGCGACGCGCAGGCCTGGTGGCCGACCTTCGGCTATGTCGCCGCGATCCATTCGATCTGGGCCGTGCTCACCTGGCCGGCCCTCGCAGCGGCGCGCGCAATCGAGCGCCGGCTCCGCCGGAGGTGGGCGAGGCTCGCCGCATATCTCGCGATCTGGCCGGCCCTCGCCGGGTGCCACGTATTGCTTTTCAGCCTGGTCTACTGGCCGGTCTACCGCAGCGATCATGCCACCACCCGCTGGGCGATGGCGGAAATCATGTTCGTGCGCAATTTCGGCTCGAACACGCTGCTTGCCCTTGCGCTGATCACGCTCGCGATCGCCCGGCTGCGCTGGCCGCGCAAGGCGGCCGCCAGCGAGGGCCGGCCGGAACCGGCGGCGCTCATCATCCGCACCCGCGGCCGCGTGCTGCGCATCCCCTTTGAACGGATCGACTGGATCAGCGCGGCGGGGGATTATGCGGAAATCCACAGCGACGGGGAAATTCACCTGATCGAAGAGTCGCTTGCCTCGCTTTCCCGGCGACTACCCGCTGCCACATTCGCGCGTATCCATCGCGGCACGCTGATCCGCATGGATCGGGTTCGTGACATCCAGCCAATCGGGCGCGGCGACGCCCATGTCCGGCTCGCCACCGGGGACGTGTTGAGGCTCAGCCGCCGCTTCCGCCACAACCTCGCATCGCTCCTGGTTCCCGTTCAGCCGGCCGAGTGATCCCGCTTGCAGATCGGCGCTCGCACGCCGTCATGGTTTCGACCAGCCTCCTCCAATTCCCGAGCGGAGGTCGATTGCCTTGCTGAACCTGTTCATCCTGCTCGCTTCACCCACCGCAAGCGCCATGGCGCCCGCTTCGCACGCGACGGACGCGCGCCCGTATCAATCGTTCGATCTGGAGGTTCCGTACGTGCCCTCGATCGCGCGTATCGATGGCGAAAACCGCCTGGTCTACGAACTGCATGCGACCAACTTCTCCCGGCGGACCCTGGCGATCGGCGAGATCGCCCTCATCGATGCGGTCACCGGTGCGCGGATCGCGGACATCGATCCGGCCACCGCGATACGGCGCGTCGGCGCCGAGGGCGATGACATGCGGCGCCTCGCGCCCGGGCAACGCGCGATTGTCTATATTTCGGTCGCATGGCCCGACCACGACCGAACGCCGCTGACCCACCGGATCACCTTCGATGCGGAGCTCGACGGCGCCGCGACGGACAGGGTCACGATTCAGGGCGGCCGGATCACGCCGGCGGCACCGTTCACCGCTGCGCTCGGCGCGCCGCTGCGCGGCGGCCCCTGGACCGCGGTCGCGCTTCCTGAACACAATGCGGGCCATCGGCGATATGCCTATGCGGTCGGCGGACGCGTCCACCTGCCGGGGCGCCATGCGATCGACTGGATGCCGGCCGCCGGCTTCATCCCGGCATCGGCCGGCACCGATGTCGGCGCCGATGGTTCGCGGGCCGATGTGCTCGCAGTGTCGGACGGCCAGATCGTCGCGGTCAAGGAGCCCCCTCCCCCCGGTGCCCGGCCAAGCGTCGAGGACGAGACGGGTGCGATGATCGTGCTCCGGCTGCCCGACGGGCGCTATGCGCATTACCAGCATCTCCAGCCCGGCATCGCGCTCGCGGCCGGTGCGACGGTCCGGCGCGGCGACGTCATCGGCAGGGTCGGGTCGTCGGGGCACGTGACCCGACCGCATCTCCATTTTCACGTCGCCGACGGAATCGCGCCGCTCGATTCGGAGGGGCTGCCCTATCGGCTGAATGCCGGGCGGATCGTCGGCCGCTACGAGAGCCACGATGCCTTCGAAGAGGGCGTTGCCTGGCGACCGATGCCGGCGGCCCCGATCGACGGACTTCCCGCGCCTCATTCCGTTATTCTTTTCGGGGATGGCAGGGTGGATGACGCCGGCCCGTCCGCCCGCTAAGCATTCCTCCAATGGCAAGGCGGGCGGGGAGAAGGCGGCGCGGGTGGTCAAGGCGCATCTTCGGATGGGCCTGGCGGCTCGCGCTCGGCTTCGTCATGCTCAGCGTGCTCTGGGTGCTGCTCTATCGCTTCGTGAACCCGCCGCTCACCGCGACCCAGGTCGGCGATCTCGTCGCCGGCCATGGCGCGCGGCGGATCTGGATGCCGATCGCCGGGATCGATCGCGACATGGTCCGCGCCGTGATCGCCGGCGAGGACGGCAAGTTCTGTTCGCACGGCGGCTTCGACGCGCAGGCGATCGAGGCGGCGATGCGACGCAACGCCGCCGGCGGCCGCGTCATCCGCGGCGGCTCGACGATCAGCCAGCAGACAGCGAAGAACGTCTTCCTGTGGCAGGGCGGCGGCTATTTCCGCAAGGGCCTCGAGGCCTGGTTCACGCTCCTCATCGAGCAGCTTTGGGGCAAGCAGCGGATCATGGAGGTCTATCTCAACGTCGCCGAGACCGGCATCGGCACCTATGGCGTCAACGCCGGCGCGCTGCGCTATTTCCACCATGACGCGTCGCGATTGACCCCGAACGAGGCGGCGCGGATCGCGGCGGTGCTGCCGCTGCCCAAGCGCCGCGCCGCCGTCGCGCCGCGTGGCTTCACCCGGCGCTACGGCGACCTGATCCTGCGCCGCATGGCGACCATCCGCCGCGAACGACTCGACAATTGCGTCTATAATCCGTGAGCTAGAAGGGCAGCTTGAAACCAGGCGGCAACGGAAGCCCGCCGGTGACCGCCTTCATCGCCTCCTGCGCGGCGATGTCCGCCTTGCCGCGCGCGTCGTTGATCGCGGCGGCGATCAGGTCCTCGAGCATCTGCTTTTCCGACGGCGCGAGCAGGCTCTCGTCGATATTGACGGCGACGATACGCCCCTTGGCCGAGGCGCGAATCTTTACCATGCCGCCGCCCGAGGCGCCCTCCACCTCGATCCTGTCGAGATTGTTCTGCGCCTCGAGCAGCTTGTTCTGCGCCTCCTGCGCCATTTTCAGGATCTCGTTCATGTCGGGCATTTTCGGGGTGTCGGACATTCAGGCGCTCCGTTTGTCTGCGAGTTCGTAGCCGACGAGCTCGGCTTCGGGAAAGGCGGCCAGGGCGGCCCGGACCACCGGCGCGTTGCGGACGCCTTCGCGCACGGCGGCCTCGGCGGCAAGCTCCTGCTCGCGCAGGGTGGGCTGTGCCTCCCCGTCCTCGACCAGCCGCACCCGCCAGGGCGTGCCGGTCGCGTCCCTCAGCGCCGCCGCGACATCGCGTGCGAAGGTTCCCGCCAGCGGCTTGGCCGGCCGGATGTCGAGCTCCGCCGGCGCGTAGCGCACGAGCCCGACCTGGTCGTGCAGCTGCAGCGCGAGCCGATGGTGACCGCGCGATTCGAGCAAGGCGATCATCGCCGGAAAGTCCGGCGGCATGGCAAGCAGCGGACCCTGGCGGCTGCCGGCCGCGGTGGCGGGCGCGGCGGCCGCGCCAGCACCGCCCGCTGCTCCCTCGCCGCCAGCGATCCGCGCGGCAAGCTCGCCCGGGTCGGGCAGCTCGGCGGCGTAGATGATGCGAAGCAGCGCCATTTCCGCGGCCTCAAATGGCGCCGGCGCCGATTCGATCTCGCCCAGCCCCTTGAGTAGCATCTGCCAGAGGCGATGGATCACGCCGAAGCCGAGCCGCGCCGCCCAGTCGGCATAGGCGGCGCGCTCCTCGTCGGACTGGGCCGGATCGATCGCTCCGCCGACCTTGGCGCGGGCGATGCCGTGCACCGCCTCCAGCAGCCCGCGCAGCAGCGCGGCCGGCTCGACGCCGAGATCATATTGCTCCTTGAGACGCGCGAGCGCGCCCGGCGCGTCGCCGGCGAGCAGCAGCCCGAGCAGGTCGCGGACCGCGCCGCGATCCGACAGGCCGAGCATCGCGCGGACCTGCGCCGCGGTCACCGCGCCGCCGCCATGGGCGATCGCCTGGTCGAGGATCGACAGGCCGTCGCGCGCCGAACCCTCCGCCGCGCCGGCGATCAGCGCCAGCGCCTCGCCCTCGATCTCGGCGCCTTCCGCCTTCGCCACCTCGCCGAAATGGGCGACGAGCAGATCGGCGGGAATGCGGCGCAGATCGAAGCGCTGGCAGCGCGACAGAACCGTGACCGGCACCTTGTCCACCTCGGTCGTCGCGAACAGGAACTTGACGTGTTGCGGCGGCTCCTCGAGCGTCTTCAGGAGCGCGTTGAACGCGCTCTTCGAGAGCATGTGGACTTCATCGACGATGTAGATCTTGTAGCGTGCCGAGACGGCGGCATAGCGCACCGCCTCGATGATCTCGCGCACATTGTCCACGCCGGTATTGGAGGCGGCGTCCATCTCGATGACGTCGATATGGCGGCCCGCCGCGATCGCGCGGCACGGCTCGCACATGCCGCAAGGGTCGATGGTCGGCCCACCCTCACCGTCCGGGCCGACGCAGTTCAGCGCCTTGGCGATCAGCCGCGCCGTCGAGGTCTTGCCGACGCCGCGCACCCCGGTGAGCAGAAAGGCATGCGCCAGCCGGTCGCGCGCGATCGCGTTGGCGAGCGTCTTCACCATCGCCTCCTGCCCGATCAGGTCGGCGAAGCGCTGCGGCCGGTATTTGCGGGCGAGGACGCGGTAGGGCTGCGGGGATTCGGACATCGTCGCCAACCTAGGCGCTCGCCGCGCGCCATGCCAGCCCGCCGGGTGCGCCTGGCGCGAAATGGGGGCGCGAAATGTGGGCGCGAAATGTGGGCGCGAATTGCAGACGACGCAACGCCGCGCGCGAACCCGCCTGCCAGCCCCGATCGAAGGCGGAAGGAGCGGAAGGGAGGAAGAGGGAGAGGGAGAGGGAGAGGGAGAGGGAAAGTGCCGTCACTCTCGGGTGGGAGCCGGAACGACCCGGAGCGAAATCGTTACGGCTGCTTCCTTCCGGACCTGACCGGGTTGGCGACGGCTCCGTCCGCCCGACTCCCGCGCGGCATATGGCGGCGCGGCCCGCGAAAGGCAAGGCCGCCGGGCGCGCGCGGGCTGCCCGGCTCAACGATCCATCATGTTGTGGACGCCGCCGGGGATGCGCAGGGTGAGGCGGTCGATCGCCTCGCTGGCGTAGAGCTGGCACGACAGGCGCGAATGGCGCGTCACGTGGCCGGCGAGATCGAGCATGTCCTCCTCCTCCTCGCTCGCCGGCGGCAGCTTGGCGAAATCATCGGCGGCGACGATGACGTGGCAGGTCGAGCAGGCCATCTGGCCCTCGCATGTACCCTCGAGCGGCAGGCCGAGCCGCTGGCCGATGTCGAGCAGCCGCTCGCCCGGCCCGGCCTCGACCTCGACGACGCGGGCGCCGTCGGCGGAAACGAAGCGCACCAGGGTCATGCCGCGAGATCGAGCTGCCGCGCGGCGGCGCGATTGAGCAGGCCGAGCGCCTCGCGCAGCTCCTCCTCGCCAGTATAGCGGCCGAAGCCCAGGCGGATGCTGGCGTGCGTCTCGGCCTCGTCGAGACCCATGGCGCGCAGCACATGGCTGGTCTTGCCCGAGCCGCTGCCACAGGCGCTGCCGAGGCTGAAGGCGATCTCGCGCAGGTCGGAGAGCAGCCGCACGCCGTTCACGCCGTCGCGGCGCACGTTGAGGTTGCCGCGATAGCGGCGCTCGAGCGAGCCGTTGATCGTCCAACCGGCGAGCATCTCCAGCGCGATCTCCCAGAGACGCGCGACATGGGCGGCGTCCGCCTCGAACCGCTCTGCGGCGAGCCGGGCCGCAGCGCCGAAGCCGGCGACGAGCGCCGGCGCGAGCGTGCCCGAGCGCATTCCCCGCTCCTGCCCGCCGCCGAGCAGCAGCGGCGGCAGCCGCACGCCGTCGCGCACCCAGAGCGCGCCGATGCCCTTGGGGCCGTGGATCTTGTGCGCGCTGATCGCGATGAGGTCCGGCCCTTCGGGGATCGGTATGCGGCCATAGCCCTGGACGGCATCGCACAGCAGCAGGCTGCCGCGCGCGCGCGCGGCGGCGCCATATTCGGCGACCGGCTGGATCGTCCCGACCTCGTTGTTGACCAGCATCAGCGCGACGATGCCGTTCTCGGGCAGCTCCACCTCGTCAGGCGGCGGCGCCAGCCCGTCCGGGCCGACCGGGATCAGCCTGCCGTCCAGCGCCTCGAGCGGGTGCAGCACCGCATGATGCTCAATCGCACTGCCGGCGATGCCGCCCGGCCGGATCCCGGCGCCGCGAAGGAGCGCCCAGTTGAGCGCCTCCGTCGCGCCCGAGGTGAAATAGACCTGGCCGCCCGGCGGCAGCAGCGCCGCGACCTCGGCGCGCGCCACCTCGACCGCGGCGGCGGCGGCACGCGCGGCGCGATACTGGCTCGACGGATTGGCATAGCCGTCGCTTCCCGGCCCGCCGAGCCAGGGCAGCATCGCCTCGCGCGCCTCCGGCGCCAGCGGCGTGGTTGCCTGATAGTCGAGATAGAGCACGGCGCGGCAGTGTCCCTGTTGCGAACGATTCGCAAAAGTTGCGATTTGCAACCAGCACCTATATAGGGCGCACCGCCCGGCGGCCAGCGTCCCTGCCGGGCGCGAAACAAACCGGATCGATGGAGCCTATGCCCGAAGTCATCTTCCCCGGACCGGAAGGTCGTCTCGAAGGCCGGTTCAGCCCCGGCTCGCGACCGCGCGCGCCGGTCGCCATCATCCTCCACCCGCATCCGCAGGGCGGCGGCACGATGAACAACGCGATCGTGCTCGCGCTCTACAAGACCTTCGTGCGCCGCGGCTTCGCGACGCTGAGGTTCAACTTCCGCGGCGTCGGCAAGAGCCAGGGCGTGTTCGACAACGGCATCGGCGAGCTTTCCGACGCCGCGAGCGCGCTCGACTGGGTCCAGCAGATCCACCCGGAAGCCGAGACCACCTGGGTGGCGGGCTTCAGCTTCGGCGCCTGGATCGGCATGCAGTTGCTGATGCGCCGCCCGGAGGCGCGCGGCTTCATCTCGATCGCGCCGCCCGCCAACATGTACGATTTCAGCTTCCTCGCCCCCTGCCCCGCCTCGGGTATCATCATCCAGGGCGAGGCCGACGAGGTGGTGACGCCGAACGCGGTGCAGAGGCTGGTCGAAAAGCTGCGGACCCAGCGGCACATCACCATCGAGCACAAGTCGATCCCGGGAGCGAACCACTTCTTCGCCAACGAGATGCCGCAGCTGATGAAGATCGTGGACGACTATCTCGACTTCCGGCTCGATCCCGCCTGCCCGATCCGCTGACGGTTCAGGCGGTCAGGATCAGCGCGTTGGCGAGCGCGACGAGGGCGGCGAGGATCATCAGCGCGCCCTTGCGCCGTTCGCCGCGCGCGATCAGGAGATAGAGGCCGCCGGCGCCGAGCGCGAAGGTGGCCAGCATGAGCAGCGAGAGGGCGAGCGGGCCGGGCTGTGCCATGCCCCGCTCATGGCAAATCGGACGCCGCTCGCCAAGGGCGGCGAAATCCGCCCTGACCCTTTACAGCGCGACGGCGCTCTCCTATATGCCGCACTCCGCCACAGCCCTTCGGAACAGGACGCGACGTCGCGCAGCGCGTTCAACGCATTGATCGGCTGAGGTTTTCATGACGCTGAAGCTGCGGTTTCCAGGCGCTGGAAACGCGCGGCTTTTTGCGTTTGAGCGCTTTTGCGATCCGTCTCCGGCCCCCGGAGCAAAGCATCAGAAGGCGAGACACAACTCAATGGCGACCAAGGCAGCTCCCGCCCCGACCGCATCCAAGCGTATCCGCAAGATCTTCGGGAACATCCACGAAGTTTCCGAAATGCCCAACCTGATCGAGGTGCAGCGCGAAAGCTACGAGCAGTTCCTGCGCTCGCGCCCGCAGGACGGCTACGTCTCCGGCCTCGAGAAGACGCTGCGCAGCGTCTTTCCGATCCGCGACTTCGCCAGCACCGCCGAGCTCGACTTCGTCCATTACGAGCTCGAGGATCCGAAATATGACGTCGACGAGTGCCGCCAGCGCGGCATGACCTACGCGGCGCCGATGCGCGTGACGCTGCGCCTGATCGTGTTCGAGGTCGATCCCGACACCGAGACCCGCTCCGTGCTCGATATCAAGGAGCAGGACGTCTACATGGGCGACATGCCGCTGATGACGAAGAACGGCACCTTCATCATCAACGGCACCGAGCGCGTCATCGTCAGCCAGATGCACCGCTCGCCGGGCGTGCTGTTCGATCACGACCGCGGCAAGACCCATGCCTCGGGCAAGTTCCTGTTCGCCGCGCGCGTCATTCCCTATCGCGGCTCGTGGCTCGACTTCGAGTTCGACGCCAAGGACATCGTCAACGTCCGCATCGACCGCAAGCGCAAGCTCCCGGTCACCGCGCTGCTCCACGCGCTCAACATGACGAGCGAGGAGATCCTCAACACCTTCTACAACCGCGTCACTTTCGTGCGCGCCAAGGACGGCTGGGAAATCCCGTTCGTGCCGGAACAGTGGCGCGGCCAGAAGCCGGCCTTCGACGTCGCCGACGCGAAGAGCGGCGAGGTCGTCTTCCCCGCCGCGCAGAAGATCAGCCCGCGCGCGGCCAACAAGGCGGCCAAGGACGGGCTCGCGACGCTGCTCATCCCGACCGAGGAGATTTTCGGCCGCTACAGCGCCTTCGACCTCATCAACGAGAAGACCGGCGAGATCTACATCGAGGCCGGCGACGAGGTATCGCCCGAGAACCTTGAAAAGCTCGACAAGGCCGGCATCGACCGGATCGAGCTGCTCGACATCGACCACGTCAATACCGGCCCCTGGATCCGCAACACGCTCAAGGCCGACAAGGCCGAGGATCGCGACCAGGCGCTCGCCGACATCTACCGCGTCATGCGCCCGGGCGAGCCGCCGACCCGCGAGACCGCCGAGGCGCTGTTCGAGGGCCTGTTCTTCGATCCCGAGCGCTACGACCTTTCCGCCGTCGGCCGCGTCAAGCTCAACATGCGGCTCGATCTCGACTGCCCCGACACGGTGACGACGCTCCGCAAGGAGGACATCGTCGCGGTCGTGAGGACGCTGGTCGACCTCAAGGACGGCAAGGGCGAGATCGACGACATCGACAATCTCGGCAACCGCCGCGTGCGCTCGGTCGGCGAACTGCTGGAGAACCAGTATCGCGTCGGCCTGCTGCGCATGGAGCGCGCCGTGAAGGAGCGCATGTCGAGCGTGGACGTGTCCACCGTCATGCCGAACGACCTCATCAACGCCAAGCCGGCGGTGGCGGCGGTGCGCGAGTTCTTCGGCTCGTCGCAGCTCTCGCAGTTCATGGACCAGACCAACCCGCTCTCCGAGGTGACGCACAAGCGGCGCGTCTCGGCGCTCGGGCCGGGCGGCCTCACCCGCGAGCGGGCGGGCTTCGAGGTGCGCGACGTCCACCCGACCCACTATGGCCGCATCTGCCCGATCGAGACGCCGGAAGGCCCGAATATCGGCCTCATCAACTCGCTCGCCAGCTTCAGCCGGGTGAACAAGTACGGCTTCATCGAGACGCCCTATCGCAAGGTGGTGGACGGCAAGGTCACCGACGAGGTGGTCTATCTCTCGGCGATGGAGGAGGCGAAGCACACGATCGCGCAGGCCAATGCCGAGCTCACCAGCGACGGCGGCTTCGTCGACGACATCGTCTCCTCGCGGCAGGGCGGCGAGTTCCTGATGGCGCCGCGCGAGCTGATCACGCTGATGGACGTCAGCCCCAAGCAGCTCGTTTCGGTCGCCGCCTCGCTGATCCCGTTCCTCGAGAATGACGACGCCAACCGCGCGCTGATGGGCTCGAACATGCAGCGCCAGGCGGTGCCGCTGATCCGAGCCGAGGCGCCGCTGGTCGGCACCGGCATGGAGGAGACGGTGGCGCGCGATTCGGGCGCCGCGATCGCCGCGCGCCGCTCGGGCGTGGTCGATCAGGTCGATGCCGGCCGCATCGTCATCCGCGCGACCGAGGATGTCGAGGCGGGCAAGTCGGGCGTGGACATCTACACGCTGATGAAGTTCCAGCGCTCGAACCAGAACACCTGCATCAACCAGCGTCCGCTGGTGAAGGTGGGCGATCATGTGCGCAAGGGCGACGTCATCGCCGACGGCCCCTCGACCGATCTCGGCGAACTGGCGCTCGGCCGCAACGTGCTCGTCGCGTTCATGCCCTGGAACGGCTACAATTACGAGGACTCGATCCTGATCTCCGAACGGATCGTGAAGGACGATGTCTTCACCTCGATCCACATCGAGGAGTTCGAGGTGATGGCCCGCGACACCAAGCTCGGGCCGGAGGACATTACCCGCGACATCCCCAATGTCGGCGAGGAGGCGCTGCGCAACCTCGATGAGGCGGGCATCGTCTATATCGGCGCCGAGGTCGAGCCGGGCGACATCCTGGTCGGCAAGATCACGCCGAAGGGCGAAAGCCCGATGACGCCGGAGGAGAAGCTGCTGCGCGCCATTTTCGGCGAGAAGGCGAGCGACGTGCGCGACACCTCGCTGCGGCTGCCGCCGGGCGTGTCGGGCACCGTCGTCGAGGTGCGGGTGTTCAACCGCCACGGCATCGACATCGACGACCGCACCCGCGCGATCCAGACCGAGGAGAAGGATCGGCTGCGCAAGGACGCCGAGGACGAGCGCAACATCCTGAAGCGCTCGACCTACGCCCGGTTGCGCGAGATGCTGCTCGGCGAGGTCGCGACCGCCGCGCCCAAGGGCGTCAAGAAGGGCGTCACCATCGACGCCGAGACGCTCGATGCGGTCGAGCCCCACGAATGGTGGAAGTTCGCGGTCAAGGACGACAAGCGCCAGGCTGACCTCGAAGCCGTTCGCGCCCAGTATGACGAGGCGGAAGCGAGCATCAGGGCGAAGCTCGACGACCGCATCGAGAAGCTCGAGCGCGGCGACGAGCTGCCGCCCGGCGTGCTCAAGATGGTCAAGGTGTTCGTCGCGGTGAAGCGCAAGCTGCAGCCGGGCGACAAGATGGCCGGCCGCCACGGCAACAAGGGCGTCATCAGCCGCATCCTGCCGGAGGAGGACATGCCCTTCCTCGCCGACGGCACCCCGGTCGACATCGTGCTCAACCCGCTCGGCGTGCCGAGCCGGATGAACGTCGGCCAGATTTTCGAGACGCATCTCGGCTGGGCCGCGCGCGGCCTCGGCCGCCAGATCCGCGCGCTGCTCGATGATATCCACGCCAAGGGCCAGGATCCGGGCAGCGGCGACGTCAGGAAGTTGCGCGAGACGCTGAAGGACATCTACGGCAAGGGCTACGCCAAGGACATTGACGGCCGCGGCGACGAGCAGCTGCTCGAGCTCGCCGCCAACCTGACCTCGGGTGTCCCGATGGGCACCCCGGTGTTCGACGGCGCCAGGGAAGCCGACGTCAGCGCGATGCTGGAAAAGGCCGGGCTCGATCCGTCCGGCCAGGTCGACCTCTATGACGGGCGCACCGGCGACAAGTTCGATCGCAAGGTGACGGTGGGCTATATCTACATGCTCAAGCTCCATCACCTGGTGGACGACAAGATCCACGCCCGCTCGATCGGCCCCTACAGCCTCGTCACCCAGCAGCCGCTGGGCGGCAAGGCGCAATTCGGCGGCCAGCGCTTCGGCGAAATGGAGGTATGGGCGCTCCAGGCCTACGGCGCCGCCTACACGCTCCAGGAGATGCTCACGGTCAAGTCCGACGACGTGATCGGCCGCACCAAGGTCTACGAGGCGATCGTCAAGGGCGACGACACGTTCGAGGCCGGCATCCCCGAGAGCTTCAACGTGCTCGTCAAGGAGATGCGCTCGCTCGGCCTCAACGTCGAGCTGGACAGCATCGACCACGACGCCGGCGACGAGGACTACGCCGAAGCGGCGGAATAGCGATCCCTCCCCTCCCCCGCGCGGGAGGGGATCGAGGGGTGGGCCTGTTCCAGACGCGCAGGCCTGCCTACCCCCGGCCCCTCCCGCGGGCGGGAGGGGGGCAAGAGGAAGAGAACGAGATGAACGAACTGACCACCTTCGCCACCCCGGCCGTCAAGCCGGAGACGTTCGACGAGATCAAGATCGGCATCGCCTCGCCGGAGCGCATCCGTTCCTGGTCGTTCGGCGAGATCAAGAAGCCCGAGACGATCAACTACCGCACGTTCAAGCCCGAGCGTGACGGCCTGTTCTGCGCCCGCATCTTTGGCCCGATCAAGGATTACGAGTGCCTGTGCGGCAAGTACAAGCGCATGAAATACAAGGGCATCGTCTGCGAGAAGTGCGGCGTCGAGGTGACCGTTTCGAAGGTCCGCCGCGAGCGCATGGGCCATATCGAGCTCGCCGCGCCGGTCGCCCACATCTGGTTCCTGAAGTCGCTGCCGAGCCGGATCGGACTGCTGCTCGACATGCAGTTGAAGCAGCTCGAGCGCGTGCTCTATTTCGAGAGCTACATCGTCATCGAGCCGGGGCTCACGCCGCTCGAGAAATACCAGCTCCTCACCGAGGACGAGCTGCTCGAGGCGCAGGACGAATATGGCGAGGATGCCTTCACCGCCGGCATCGGCGCCGAGGCGGTGAAGCAGATGCTGATCGACCTCGACCTCGAGGGCGAGAAGGAAGCGCTGCTCAAGGAGCTCGCCGAGACCAAGTCGGAGCTCAAGCCGAAGAAGATCATCAAGCGGCTCAAGGTCGTCGAGAGCTTTCTCGAATCGGGCAACCGGCCCGAATGGATGATCCTCGAGGTCATTCCGGTGATTCCGCCGGAGCTGCGCCCGCTCGTCCCGCTCGACGGCGGCCGCTTCGCCACGTCCGACCTCAACGATCTTTATCGCCGCGTGATCAACCGCAACAACCGCCTGAAGCGGCTGATGGAGCTGCGGGCGCCGGACATCATCGTGCGCAACGAGAAGCGGATGCTGCAGGAGGCGGTGGACGCGCTGTTCGACAATGGCCGGCGCGGCCGCACCATCACCGGCGCCAACAAGCGGCCGCTCAAGTCCCTGAGCGACATGCTCAAGGGCAAGCAGGGCCGTTTCCGCCAGAACCTGCTCGGCAAGCGCGTCGACTATTCGGGCCGCTCGGTCATCGTCACCGGCCCGGAGCTCAAGCTGCACCAGTGCGGCCTGCCCAAGAAGATGGCGCTCGAGCTGTTCAAGCCGTTCATCTACTCGCGGCTCGACGCCAAGGGCCTCAGCATGACGCTGAAGCAGGCCAAGAAGTGGGTCGAAAAGGAGCGCAAGGAGGTCTGGGACATCCTCGACGAGGTGATCCGCGAGCATCCCGTGCTGCTCAACCGCGCGCCGACGCTCCACCGCCTCGGCATCCAGGCGTTCGAGCCGGTCCTGATCGAGGGCAAGGCGATCCAGCTCCACCCGCTGGTCTGTGCCGCGTTCAACGCCGATTTCGACGGCGACCAGATGGCGGTGCACGTGCCGCTGAGCCTCGAGGCCCAGCTCGAGGCGCGCGTGCTGATGATGTCGACCAACAACATCCTCAGCCCCGCCAACGGCAAGCCGATCATCGTCCCCTCGCAGGACATGGTGCTCGGCCTCTATTACCTGTCGATGGAGCGGCCCGGCGAGCCCGGCGAGGGCATGATGCTCGCCGACATGGCCGAGGTGCATCACGCGCTGTTCACCCGCGCGGTGACGCTGCATTCGAAGATCGTCAGCCGCGTCCCGCAGACGGACGAGGACGGCAACACCTACATGAAGCGCTTCGAGACGACGCCGGGCAGGATGCTGCTCGGCGAGACCTTGCCGAAGACCCACAAGGTGCCGTTCGAAACCGTCAACCGGCTTCTGACCAAGAAGGAAATCGGCGACGTCATCGATATCGTCTATCGCCACACCGGCCAGAAGGAGACGGTGCTCTTCGCCGACGCGATCATGGCGCTCGGCTTCCGCCACGCCTTCCAGGCCGGCATTTCCTTCGGCAAGGACGACATGGTCATCCCGTCGGAGAAGGAGAAGCTGGTCGAGGAGACGCGCGCGCTCGTGAAGGATTACGAGCAGCAGTATCAGGACGGCCTGATCACCCAGCAGGAGAAGTACAACAAGGTGATCGATGCCTGGAGCCGCTGCGGTGACCAGGTCGCCGCCGCGATGATGGACAGGATCAAGGCGACGCCGAAGCTGGAGGACGGCCGGCTCGCCCCGATCAACTCGATCTACATGATGGCCCACTCCGGCGCCCGCGGCTCGCAGGCACAGATGAAGCAGCTCGCCGGCATGCGCGGCCTGATGGCCAAGCCGTCGGGCGAGATCATCGAGACGCCGATCATCTCCAACTTCAAGGAGGGCCTCACCGTCCTTGAATATTTCAACTCGACCCACGGCGCCCGCAAGGGCCTGGCCGACACCGCGCTCAAGACGGCGAATTCGGGTTACCTCACCCGCCGCCTCGTCGACGTCAGCCAGGACTGCACGATCGTCGAGGAGGATTGCGGCACGTCGAACAGCCTCGACATGCGCGCGATCGTCCAGGGCGGCGCCGTGATCGCCTCGCTCGGCGAGCGCATCCTGGGCCGCACCCCGGCCGAGGACATCGTCGATCCGAAGACCGACGAGGTCATCGTCAAGGAGGGCGAGCTGATCGAGGAGGCCGCGGCGCTCAAGATCGACGAGTTCGGCATCCAGTCGGTGAAGATCCGCTCGCCGCTGGTGTGCGAGAGCGAGATGGGCGTGTGCGCGAAATGCTACGGGCGTGATCTCGCCCGCGGCACGCCGGTCAATATCGGCGAGGCCGTCGGCGTCATCGCGGCGCAGTCGATCGGCGAGCCGGGCACCCAGCTCACCATGCGGACCTTCCACATCGGCGGCGCCGCCCAGCTCAACGAGACGTCGAGCCTGGAGGCCGCGGTGGACGGCACGATCGAGCTGCGCGACCTGCCGACGATCGTCGATCCGCGCGGCCGGCGCATCGCCATGGCCCGCAACGGCGAGCTGGCGATCCTCGACATGGACGGCCGCGAGCGCGCCTCGCACCGCATTCCCTACGGCGCCCACCTGATGGTGGATCACGGCCATATCGTCAGCAAGGGCGATCGGCTGGCCGAATGGGATCCGTTCATGATGCCGGTGATCACCGAGAAGGCCGGTACCGTGAAGTTCCAGGATCTCGTCGAGGGCAAGACGCTCACCGAGCAGGTCGACGAGGCGACCGGCATCGCCCAGCGCGTCGTCACTGAATATCGCTCCAGCACGCGCAGCAAGGAGGACCTGCGGCCGCGCCTCACCCTGCTTGACGAGGAGTCGGGCGAGGCGGCGCGCTACATGCTGGCGCCGGGCGCGACGATCTCGGTCGAGGACGGCCAGCGGGTCGAAGGCGGCGAGGTGCTCGCCCGCGTCTCCCGCGAGGCGGCCAAGACCCGCGACATCACCGGCGGCCTGCCGCGCGTCGCGGAGCTGTTCGAGGCGCGCAAGCCCAAGGAGAATGCGATCATCGCCAAGGTCTCGGGCAAGATCGTCTTCGGCAAGGACTACAAGGCCAAGCGGAAGATCGCGATCGTGCCGGAGGATGGCGGCGAGCCGGTCGAGTATCTGGTGCCGAAGTCGAAGGTCATCGACGTGCAGGAAGGCGATTTCGTCAAGCGCGGCGACAACCTGATCGGCGGCAGCCCCGATCCGCACGACATCCTCGAGGTGCTCGGCGTCAAGGCGCTCGCGGAATATCTCGTGTCGGAGATCCAGGAGGTCTATCGCCTGCAGGGCGTCAAGATCAACGACAAGCACATCGAGGTGATCGTCCGCCAGATGCTGCAGAAGGTCGAGATCACCGACGCCGGCGATTCCACCTTCCTGGTCGGCGAACAGGTCGACCGGCAGGAGATGAACGAGGTCAACGCCAGGCTGAAGGCGCAAGGCAAGAAGAAGCCCGCGCAGGGCAAGCCGGTGCTGCTCGGCATCACCAAGGCGAGCCTGCAGACGCGCAGCTTCATTTCGGCCGCCTCGTTCCAGGAGACGACCCGCGTCCTCACCGAGGCCGCGGTGCAGGGCAAGATCGATACGCTGGAAGGGCTGAAGGAGAACGTCATCGTCGGCCGGCTGATCCCGGCGGGCACCGGCGCGGGCATGAAGCGCATGCGCATCGCCGCCTCGGCGCGCGACGCGGCGCTGCGCGCCCAGCAGCGCGCCATCCAGGCCTCGCTGATCGCGCCCGAATCCGCGGCCGAGGAACATGCGGCCGAGCTCGCCCAGGGGCTCGACGCCGCGATCCACGGCGATCCGCTCGAACCGGTGACCACCAGCGGTCACGGCACCGACGCCGATGCCGGCGAGTATCTCCAGACCGGCAACGAGGCCGAATAGGGCCGAACCCGACGAAGCGCCTCGTCGCTCGCCGCGGCGGGGCGCCTTCGTTATGAGAGCATCATGAAGGCCGCCCTCGTCCTGGTCATGCTGGCGATGCTGACGCTGCCGATGCTGTGGGGCATCTGGCGGCTGCGCCGGCTCCCGCGCGATATTGCGCAGCGCGAGCGCGAGCGCGAGGAATGAGCGCGCCGCACCGCCGCCGCGCGGCGACGATCCCGCGCTCGCCTCGCTCGATGCCTGCTCGCCGCTTTTGCGCTCGGCAGGCTTATTGCCTAAGGGCGGGGAAATGGACGTGACCGACCTTCGCGTCGCCATCTTCAGCGGCAATTACAATTATGTCCGCGACGGCGCGAACCAGGCACTCAACCGCCTTGCCGGCTACCTGCTCGATCGCGGCGCCAGCGTCCGCGTCTACTCCCCGACGGTGAAGGAGCCGGCGTTCGAGCCGACCGGCGATCTCGTCCACATTCCCTGGTTCTCGATCCCGCGCCGGCGCGAATACAAGGTCGGCTTCATGATCCCGCCGCGCGTCAAGCGCGACCTCAGGGCGTTCCAGCCCAACCTGTTCCACGTCGCCAGCCCCGAGATCCTCGGCCATCGCGCGGTGAGTCTCGCGCGCAAGTGGGACCTGCCGGTCGTCGCCTCGGTCCACACCCGTTTCGAGACCTATCCGCGCTATTACGGCCTCGCCTTTCTCGAACCGGGCGTGCTCGCGGTGCTGCGCCGCTTCTACCGGCGCTGCGACGCGATCTTCGCGCCCTCCGAATCGATGGCGCAGCTGCTGCGCGAGCAGCGGATGAACTATGACGTCGGCATCTGGACGCGTGGCATCGACCGCGCGCAGTTCGATCCCGCCCGCCGCGACCTTGCCTGGCGGCGCAGCCTCGGCATCGGCGACGACGAGGTCGCGATCGGCTTCGTCGGCCGGCTGGTGATGGAAAAGGGGCTCGACGTCTTTTCCGAGACGATCGACCGGCTCGTGCGCCGCGGGGTGCCGCACCGCGTGCTCGTCGTCGGCCACGGCCCGGCGCGGCAGTGGTTCGAGCAGCGCCTGCCGCAGGCGGTGTTCGCCGGCTTCCAGTGCGGCGATGATCTCGGCCGCGCCGTCGCCTCGATGGACCTGCTGTTCAACCCGTCCGTTACCGAGACATTCGGCAACGTCACGCTGGAGGCGATGGCCGCGGGACTGCCGGTGGTCGCCGCCAGCGCGACCGGTAGCCAGAGCCTCGTCGCCGATGGCGTCACCGGCCGGCTGGTGCGCCCCGGCGCGATCGACGCCTTCGCCGACGCGCTCGCCTTTTATTGCGAGAATCCGCAGGCGCGCCGCGGCGCCGGCCTGGCCGGCGAGCTGGCCAGCCGCCGCTACGGCTGGGATGCGGTCAACCAGGAGCTGGTCGATGCCTATCTGCGCGTCATCCGCCAGCACCGCGAAGGGGGGCGCCAGCCCCGCCGCAGCCCGGTGCCCTGACGGAGCCGGGCCGGCCGGGCCCACCCAGGCGCGCCGGCGTCGGTGGCCGTGGCGCCGCCGCCCGCCCCGCCTTGCTCCTATTCGGACGCGTCGGTCGCCTCGCCTTCGATGCGCTCGATCTTCCGCGCAGCCTCATCGAGGATCGCGGCGATGTCGTGCAGCGTCCCTTCGGCGATCCCGTCGCGGGTGACGCGGTGCCAGACGGCGGACAGCAGGTTGCCGACCGCGCGCTGGATCGGCGCGCCACCGCTGCGCCGGCGCGCGCCGATCGCCTCCAGCCGCTCGAACAGCGCCGCAACCTCGCCGCCACGCTCGTCGAGATGGGCGCGGCCCGCCTCGGTGATCGCGAAGGCCTTGCGCGGGCCACCCGCACCCGCCTCGGCGATCAGGTCCATCTCCTGGAGCATGGTGAGCGTCGGGTAGACCACCCCCGGGCTCGGCGCATAGGCGCCTTCGGTCAGCGCCTCGACGGCGCGGATGAGATCGTAGCCGTGGCGCGGCTCGTCGGCGATCAGCTTCAGGAGGACGAGGCGCAGCTCGCCGCCGTCGAACATCCGGCCGCGCCGGCCGCGACGATGGTTGCCGCCCCAGCCGCCCCAGTCACGCCAGTCGCCCCAGTCGCCGCCGCCGGCGCCATGTCGCCCGCCCCAGCCATGGCTGCCACGTCCCATCGCGAACACCGCCCTTGGAAATTCGAACCCGCGCGGCCCGCAGCCGCCGCCATACATCCTGAAACGCATTACCGTTCTCCTGTCTTCAAGATATGCTTAGATATATCTTTTTACGCATAGCTCAAGATATATCTAATGATCTCGGGGAAAGGAGGCGCACCGTTCGTGCCGAGGCGCGGAAGGCGCGCGGGGCCAAGGCGCTGTCCACGCCCGCCCGGCCGCATTGCGCGCAGACGGGACGAGCGCGTCGGGCTCGCCGCGCCGGTGGAAGGGCGCCGGCCCCCGCCACGCCTGCTCGTGGCCAGTCCCGCTGTTCGTCGTCTTGCCTTCGGGCCGCTCGCGCCCGCGCTCTCAGTCGGCCGGGGCCGCCCCCTCCCCTGCCGGCGCCCGCCGGACATTGCGGTCGAGGAAATCGAGCATGGTGCGATAGAGGTGGAGCTGGCGCGCCTCGCCGGCGATGGCGTGGGTGGCGCCGGGATAGACCATCAGCTCGAACGGGAAGGCGCGCGCCTGCAGCGCGGCGATCAGCACGGTCGAATTCTCGAACACGACATTGTCGTCCGCCATGCCGTGGATGAGCAGCAGCGGATCGGCGATCCGATCGGCCCGGGGCAGCACGTCCGAAGCCAGATAGGGCGCGCGATCGAGGGCCGGATTGCCGAGATAGCGCTCGGTATAATGGGTGTCATACAGCTCCCAGCGCGTCACCGGCGCGACCGCGACGCCGGCGCGGAAGGTGCCGCGCGGCGCAGCTTCGAGCAGGCGCAGCGTCATGTAGCCGCCATAGGACCAGCCGAACACGGCGATGCGGTCCGGATCAACGAAGTCCTGCCGCCTGAGCCAATCCAGGCCGGCGAGCTGATCGCGCACCTCGACCTGGCCCATGGCGCGGTAGATCGCGTCCTCGAACGCCTTGCCCCGGTCGGGCGTGCCGCGATTGTCGATCGAGAACACGACCCAGCCCTGCTGGACGAGATATTCCTGGAGCGGGCTGACCCAGCCGCGCGTCACCTGCCGCCCGGCGCCGGGGCCGCCATAGACCTGGACGAAGACCGGGTAGCGCCGGCCCGGCTCGCGCGGCGGGCTGAGCAGCTTGTACTGGAGCTCGCTGCCATCGTCGGCGCGGATCACGCCGAAGGTCGGCATGACATGGTCGCCGAGATAGGGCGCGTAGGGATGGTCGCCCGCGACCCGGTTCTCCTCGATCCAGGCGAGGCGACGGCCGCTCGTGTCGGCGAGATAGACCTGCGGCGGCTGAGCGGGACTGGACCGCGTGACGAGCGCGCGCGTCGCGCTCGCATCCATTTCGACATTGTTCCACCAGCCGGCCTCGGTGAGCCGCCGTGGCGCGCCAGGCCGGTTCATGTCGACCCGGTAGAGATGCTGCTCGATCGGCGAGTCCATGTTGCCGGTGAAGTAGATGTGGCCGCGCGCCTGATCGACGCCGACGATCGCCTTCACCGCCCAGTCGCCATCGGTGAGCTGGGTCCAGCGTCCCTCGCTGAAGCGGTAGATGTGCGCGAAGCCCGAGCGCTCGGACGTCCACAACAGGCTGCCGTCGTTCAGCGGGCGGAGATTGTCGTGCAGGTTGATCCAGGTGTCGGATGTCTCGGTGAAGAGGACGGTCGCGCGGCCGGTCTCCGGGTCGACGCTGAGCAGATCGAGCCGCTTCTGGTCGCGACTCTCGCGCTGAACGAGCAGCGCGCGCCCGTCAGCAGTCCAGTTGACCCGGGCGAGATAGATGTCGCTGTCCTCGCCGAGATCGACCTTCACCCGCCCGGAGCCATCCGGGCGCATCACGTAGAGCTCGACCAGCGCATTGGGCGTGCCGGCGGCGGGATAGCGCTGCTGGTAGACGCGGGTGCCCTCGGCGCCGATCGCGGCACGGGTGACGACGTTGACCCGCGCCTCGTCGACGCGGGCGATGGCGATGTAGCGATCGCCCGGCGACCACCAATGGCCGGTGCGCCGGTCCATCTCCTCCTGGGCGACGAATTCGGCCGAACCCCAGGTCACCGTCCCGCCGCCGTCGCTGGTGAGCGCGCGCTCGCCGCCGCTGGTGTCGAAGACGTGGAGATTCTGGTCGCGGACGAACGAGATGTAGCGGCCGGTGCGCGAGACCTGCGCGTCGAGCTCGGTCTGCGGCGTCGCCGTGATCCGGCGGACGTCGCCATCGATCCCGGCGAGATAGAGGTCGCCGTCCAGCGGCACGAGGATCGAGCGGCCATCGGGCGCCCAGGCATAGCTGACGATGCCGCGCACGCCGGACAGCCGCGCGCGCTCGCGGCGCATCATCTCCTCCTCGGAGAGCGCGGCGCCAGTGCCGAGGCGCGCGCTGTCCACCAGCATCCGCGCCTCGCCCGTGGTCGTGTCCACCGCCCACAGGTCATAGCGGTCACGGTCGTCCGGGCGGTTGCGCAGCAATGTCGCGAGCCGCCCGTCGGGCGACAGGCGCAGCATCCTCGGGGTCGGCCCGGAGAGCGCGGGATCGGCGAAGATCTGCTCGAGCGTCAGCCGCTCGGCCTGGGCGGGGCCGGCGGCGGCGGCGAACATCGCCGCGGCGAGGAGGATGAGGCTGCGCATGGCCGCGCAGACTAACCGCCGCGCCGGCAAAGAAAAGGGGAAGCAACGGCGCGAGACCAGGCGGGCGCGCCGGCTCGCGCTTCCATTCGCGGCGTCGCTATATGGCGCCATGCCCGCACCGCATTTCATCCGCTTCGCGGCGATCGACTGGTCAGGCGCACGCGGGACGCGGCACCGGGGGATCGCGATCGCCGTCGCGGAGGCGGGCGACGCCGCGCCGCGGCTGGTGCGCCCGGGGCACGCCTGGTCGCGTCGCGAGGTGCTGGACTGGCTGCTCGACGAGGCCGCCCGCGCGCCGACCCTGTTCGGCTTCGACATCAGCGCCGCGCCGCCCTTCGTCGCGCGCGGCTGCTACCTGCCGGGCGAGCCAGGCATCCCGCGCGACGCCAGGCGCCTGTGGGCCTATGTGGACAGCATCTGCGAGGACGAGGATCTGGGCGCCGCGAGCTTCCTTGAGCACCACCACCGCCGCCATTTCTATTTCGGGGCCGCCGACGGGGTGAAGCGCGCCTTCCTCCACCACCGCGCCTGCGAGCATGCCTTCAACGCGACCGGCGGCGGCAAGGCCTCGACCATCTACGACGCGATCGGCGCCGGCCAGGTCGCCAAGGCGAGCTTTTCGGGGATGCGGCTGCTGCACCGGCTCGGCGGACGCGTGCCCGTATGGCCATTCGATCCGCCGCCGCGCAGGGGCAGCCTCATCGTCGAAATCTATACCCGCGCCTTCATCCGTCTCGCCGGGCTCGCCGGGCGCAAGCTGCGCCGTCCGGCCGAGCTGAACCGCGCGCTTGCCGCCTTCGCCAGCGCCCCCTTCCGGCCCAGGCGCGCGCTCAGCGACCATGAGACCGACGTGCTCGCCGCCGCGGCCGGGATGCGCGCCATCGCCGGCGACGCGCGCTACTGGTCACCGCCCGGCCTCAGCGAGGAAATCGCCCGCACCGAGGGGTGGACCTTCGGCGTGATCGGTGCTGACGCCTGAAGCGCGGCCTGCGGCTGCCGGTCGACATGGCCCGGCGACCGCCGGATCGAGCTCGAATTCGAGCAGCAGCGTGCGCTGCATTGGCGAGAGATTGTCGTCCGATGCGAGGTAGACGATCGTGCGCCCACCCTCGCAGGCGGCGCTCAGCGCCTCCATATTGTCGACGGTAAGCGGCGGGGCGAGCCTCGCCACCTCGCGCCATTCCATCGTGCCGCCGGGGCGCAGCGCATCCGGTTCGACCACGACCAGCGCCGCCGACAGGCCCGACAGCCAGCCATAATGACGGTTGAGCACTAGCAGCCGGCCACCGCCGAGCTGCACGGCATCGGTCGGCCGCATCCCGGGCACGCGGCGATAGCGCAGCGCCGCCGCGCGCGTGCGCGGCGCGGACGGGTCCCCGTCGAACAGCAGCGCGGCGCTGAACGGGCGACCATCATCGGGATCCTCGGCGATGGCGAGGAAGCGCCCGTCGGCGAGCCGCGCCAGCGACTCCACCCCGCTATTGTGCCGCCAGCGGCGCATGGCGGGCGGCGCGGCGTGGCCGAGCGCGCGGCCATCGGCGCGGCGATAGCGCCAGATCTGGTTCGCCCCCTCGAAGCCGACCCAGACCGAACCATCCGCCACCGCGAGCGATTCGGCGTCGCGGAAGGCCTTGCGCAGGGTCGATCCGGGGCCGTCGGCCAGCAACGCGATCCGCACCCGGGCGATGCCGGGCCGCGCCGGCAGGGCGAAGCGCAGCACCGCGCCGGTATCGGCCAGCGCCAGCACCTCGCCATTTTCGACCTGCATCGACGAGATCCCGCCGAAGCGCCGGTCGTTGCTGGTCAGCGTCCGGCCGCGGCGGAAGACCAGCGCCCCGACGCGCCGGCGATAGGGGTCGGCGGGATCGAGCGCGACCGGCGCGACGAACAGATGCGCGACCCGCGGCCCCGGATCGCGCGGCCAGGGCCCGCGCGGCACGAAGGTTGCCAGAAGCAACCAGAGCAGCAGCGCCGCGGCGATCCGTGCCGCCCGGTGATCGTTCAGGAAACTGGCCAGTTTCATGAACAAGCGCTGACGGTCACATTCAGTCTTCACTCAAGCGAATCATGGGAGAAGCGCATTCGCGACATCGCGAAACGGCACCGACCCGGAGCGATTGAAGGAGTTGAGACCATGTTCAGGAAGATTGCCCTCACCACCGCGCTCGCCGCCACCGCGATGGCCACGATCCCCTCGGCCGCCATCGCCCAGCCCCGCCACGGCTATTATGGCCAGGGCGGCCATGCCACCCATTATCGCGGCTACCGCGCACCGCGGGCCCATTACCACGCCGACCGCGGCTATGCCTACCGCCAGTACGAGCCGCGTCGCTACGGCCGCTACTACGGCCAGCGCTGCCACGATGACGGCACCACCGGCACGATCATCGGCGCGATCGCGGGCGGCCTGCTCGGCTCCAGCGTCGCCGGCCGCGGCGACCGCACCATCGGCGCCCTGATCGGCGGCGGCGCGGGCGCGCTGATCGGCCACGCCATCGACAGCGACGACTGCCGCCGCCGCTGACCGAACACGAGATCGCCCTCCCGTTGCGTAACGAGGGCGGGGCCGGCCGCGGCGGCCAGCGGCCGGCCCTTATCTTTCGCGCGGACGCCTATTCCTTGTCGAACAGGGCGGCGAGCTGGCCGATCATCGTCCCGCCAAGCTGCTCGGCATCCATGATCGTGACCGCGCGCTCATAATAGCGGGTGACGTCGTGGCCGATGCCGATCGCGACCAGCTCGACCGGCGAGCGCGCCTCGATCCAGCCGATCACCTGGCGCAGGTGACGTTCCAGATAGGTGCCCGAGTTCACCGACAGCGTCGAATCGTCGACCGGCGCGCCGTCCGAGATCACCATCAGGATCTTGCGCTCCTCCGGCCTGGCGATCAGGCGCTCGTGCGCCCACAGCAGCGCCTCGCCGTCGATATTCTCCTTGAGCAGCCCTTCGCGCATCATCAGCCCGAGATTCCGGCGCGCGCGCCGCCAGGGCTCGTCGGCCTTCTTGTAGACGATATGCCTGAGGTCGTTGAGCCGGCCCGGCCCCGGCGGCCGGCCCTCGGCGAGCCATTTCTCGCGGCTCTGCCCGCCCTTCCAGGCGCGCGTCGTGAAGCCCAGTATCTCGACCTTGACCCCGACCCGCTCGAGCGTGCGGGCGAGGATGTCGGCGCTGATCGCCGCGATCGAGATCGGCCGCCCGCGCATCGAGCCGGAATTGTCGATGAGCAGGGTGACGATCGTGTCGCGAAACTCGGTATCGCGCTCGACCTTGTAGGAGAGGCTGTGGCCCGGGCTCACGATCACCCGCGCCAGCCGCGCCGCGTCGAGCAGGCCCTCCTCCTGGTCGAAGTCCCACGACCGATTCTGCCGCGCCATCAGCCGCCGCTGGAGCCGGTTGGCGAGCTTGGTCACCGCGCCCTGGAGATGGACGAGCTGCTGGTCGAGATAGGCGCGCAGCCGCGCCAGCTCCTCCTCGTCGCACAATTCGGCGGCGCCGACGATCTCGTCGAACTGGCGCGTGAACACGCGATAGTCGAATTGCGGCGGCAGGTCGGACAGCGGCCGGTTCGGGCGGACCGGCAGGATGCCATCCATGTCCTCCTCGCCGATCCCCTCGGCGCCATCGGCGATGTCGTCCTCGCCCCATTCGCGCTCGGACTCCTCGCCCTCCTCGTCGCCCTGCTCGCCGCGGATTTCCGCCTCGCCGCGGCCGATCCCGTCCTGCGCCCCGTCTTCGTCGCCCTCGTCGCCGTCCTGGTCCTGGTCCGCGTCGCCCTCGCCCTCGCCGCCGTCCTCCGGCTCGGCCGGCGCGTCGGGTTCGCCCTCGACCAGCCCGAGATCGCGCAGCAGCCGGCCGACCAGCGCGGCGAACGCCGCCTGGTCGTCGAGCGCGAGGCCGAGCGCGTCGAGATCGGCGCCGGCCTGCTCCTCGATCCAGCCGGAAACGAGGCGCAGCGGTTCGCGCGCGGCTTCCGGCGGCGCCATGCCGGTGAGGCGCTCGCGCACCAGCAGGCCGATCGCGCTGGCGAGCGGGACTTCCTCGCGCGTGCGTGCCCGCACCAGCGGGTCGGTGCGCAGTCGCAGCTCGGCAAGGTGCGCCAGGTTCTCGCGCACCCCCGCCATGCCGCGCGCGCCCAGCGCCTCGCACCGCGCCTGCTCGGCGGCGTCGAAAACGGCCCGCGCCACCTCGTCGCTCGGCGCGCCGCGGCCGTGGAGCGTGGCGTCGTGGTAGCGCAGCCGCAGTGCCGCCGCGTCGGCGAAGCCGCGCGCCTCGGCGACCTCCCCGGGATCGAGCTTGCGCCCCGGCATCGGCGCACGCACGCTCTTGCCGGTGACCGAGGGCGGCTCCGCGGTGAAGGAAAGCTCGACCTCGCCGTCGCCGGCAATCGCCCGCGTCGCCCCGGCGAGCGCGAGGCGAAACGCTTCGAGAGGATTGTCGTCCGCCACCCGGCTCTCGTCACGCCTTCCCGACGACGCTTTCGGGCAGGTCCGTGCCGAAGACGCGCTGATAATATTCGGCGACGATCGGCCGCTCCGCCTCGTCGCACTTGTTGAGGAAGGAGAGGCGGAAGGCGAAGCCGATGTCGCCGAAAATGGTCGCGTTCTGCGCCCAGGAGATGACGGTGCGCGGGCTCATCACGGTCGAGATGTCGCCGCCCATGAAGCCGCTGCGGGTGAGGTCGGCGACCTTGATCATCTTCGCCACCTCCTCGCGGCCGCCCTCGTGGTCATATTCGCCGGACTTGGCGAGGACGATTCGCGCCTCGGTCTCGGCCGGCAGGTAGTTGAGCGTCACGACGATGTTCCAGCGATCCATCTGGCCCTGGTTGATCTGCTGGGTGCCGTGATAGAGGCCGGTCGTGTCGCCCAGCCCGACGGTGTTGGTGGTCGCGAAGATACGGAAATAGGCGTGCGGCCGGATCACCCGGTTCTGATCGAGCAAGGTGAGCTTGCCCTCCGCCTCGAGCACGCGCTGGATCACGAACATGACGTCCGGGCGTCCTGCGTCATATTCGTCGAAGACGAGCGCGGTCGGCGTCTGCAGCGCCCAGGGGAGCAGGCCCTCGCGGAACTCGGTGACCTGCTGGCCGTCGCGCAGCACGATGGCGTCGCGGCCGATGAGGTCGATGCGGCTGATATGGGCGTCGAGGTTGATTCGGATCAGCGGCCAGTTCAGCCGCGCCGCGACCTGCTCGATATGGGTCGACTTGCCGGTGCCGTGATAGCCCTGGATCATCACCCGCCGGTTCTTGGCGAAGCCGGCGCAGATGGCGAGCGTGGTGTCGGGGTCGAAGACATAGGCCGGGTCGAGATCGGGCACCCGCTCGTCCGCCTCGGAAAAGGCGGGCACCTCCATGTCGCTGTCGATGCCGAACAGCTCGCGCACCTTCACCATCCTGTCGGGCGCGTCCATCACGGTCGCGGCGCGGCTTTCGGGGTTGACGTTGGGAATGTCTGCCATGTCTCGTGTCTCTTGAAGGAAAAATCAGGCGAAGGCGGGGCGGCCCTTGAGCGCCGTATACGCCTCGATGACGTCGCTCAATGCCTTCTCGTGGCCGCGATCGCCACCGTTGCGGTCGGGATGGTAGCGGCGCAGCAGCTCGGCATAACGCATGCGCAGCGCGCGACGGTCCGCATCGATGTCGAGCCCGAGCGTGCGCAGGTGCCGCCGGTCACCCTCGGAGAGGGGGCGGCCGTCCTTGCGCTCGCGCGCCGCGGTCGCGCGAAAGCGCGCCCCGATCGCGTCCAGCGGATCGACGAAATCGGCCCATCTGGGCGGCCGGTCGGCGCCATTGGCGGCGAAGGCGCGGGTTTCGCGATCCCAGCCGCCATAGGGGCTCTGCGCGGCGGCGATCTCCTCGGGGCTCATGCCCTCGAACCAGTTGTAGCTGGCGTTGAACTCACGCACGTGATCGAGGCACAGCCAGCGCCATTCGCCCGGCCCGTCGAAGGTCGGCCGGCGCGTGCCGGGGGCACGAAACTCACCCGGCTCGCGGCAGCCCGGCCAGGCGCACGTCTCGGCCCGCCCCTCGACGCGGCCGTGCAGGCGCTGCTTTCTTTCGGTGGTGGCCAAACCCTGCCCTTCTTCCCTTGACCCCCTTATATAGGGGCGATGACAAGCACTTTCACCGGCACTGTCGCCGCCGAAATCGCGACCCGTCTCAACGCCGCGCTCGCCCCGACGCGGCTCGAGGTGATCAACGACAGCGCGAGGCATCGCGGCCATGCGGGCGACGATGGCAGCGGCGAAAGCCACTTCACCGTCATCATCGAATCCGCCGCCTTTTCGGGCAAGACCCGGCTCGACCGCCAGCGCGCCGTCAACGCCGCGCTCGGCGAGCTGCTGAGGGACCGCATCCACGCGCTGGCGATCAAGGCGCGCGCGCCGGGGGAGTAGCCGCGCCGGCACGCGGCGATCATTCGGGGGCGAGCGTCGCTGGATTTGCGATCGTCGCGATTTTCGTGCCAGGTGCGACATTCGCGGCCGGGGGGGCGACGAGGAGCCCTGCAATGAACGACGATCCCTTTCTCCAGACCCTGCTGCCGTCGACCCACGATCTCGGCGGCTTCAAGGTCCATCGCGTCCTGCCCAGGCGCGAGCGCCGCACGATCGGCCCGTTCATCTTCTTCGACCAGATGGGCCCGGCGACGCTCGACCCCGGCGCCGGCCTCGACGTGCGGCCGCATCCGCACATCAACCTCGCCACCGTCACCTACCTCTTCGCCGGCGCGATCGACCATCGCGATTCGCTCGGCACCTTTGCGCGGATCGAGCCGGGCGCGGTCAACCTGATGACGGCCGGCGGCGGGATCACCCATTCCGAGCGCTCGCCGGCCGAGCTCAGGCCGGCTGGGCCCGTCCTGTCCGGCATCCAGACCTGGCTCGCGCTTCCCTCCGACAAGGAGGAGATGGATGCGGCCTTCGAGCATGTCGGCAAGGACGCGCTGCCGCTGGTCGAGGCGCGCGGCGCGCGGGCGCGCGTCGTGATGGGGACCTTGTGGGGCGCGACCTCGCCGGTCACCTGCCACAGCCCCACCATCTATGCCGACATTCACCTTTCCGCCGGCGGCGCGATGCCGCTCGATGCCGAGGCGGACGAGCGCGCCGTCTTCCTCGCCGAGGGCGACGCGACGCTCGACGCAAGCGCGCTGGCGCCGAGCACGCTCTACGTGCTCCGGCCCGGCATCGCCGCGACGCTGCGCTCGGCGGAGGGCGGCCATGTCATGCTCTGCGGCGGCGCGCCGCTCGACGGGCCGCGCCATGTCTGGTGGAACTTCGTCTCCTCGCGTCCCGAGCGGATCGAGCAGGCAAAGGCGGACTGGAGGGCCGGCCGCTTCCCGCTCCCGCCCGACGACAATGGCGAGTTCATCCCGCTTCCCGAGGCGCCGATCACGGTGACCTACCCATGACGGCAGCCGGGCGACGGATCCCGCTGCCCACCGGCGTCGCGCTCGAGGTCGCGACCGACGGGCCGGGGGACGGCGAGGCCATCATCCTCCTGCACGGCTTTCCGGAATCGCGCCGCGCCTGGCGCGCCGTCGCGCCCGAACTTGCGCGTGACTTCTTCGTCGTCGCGCCGGACCAGCGCGGTTTCGGCGGCTCGGACAGGCCCGAGGGGATCGAGGCCTATGCGATCGAGCCGCTGCTCGCCGACCTGATCGCGCTGGCCGACGCGCTGGAGCTGCGGCGATTCACGCTGGTCGGCCACGACTGGGGCGGCGCGGTCGCCTGGGCGGCGGCGCTGCGCCATCCCGACCGGCTCGCCCGGCTGGTCATCGTCAATGCGCCGCACCCGCTCGTCTTCCAGCGGAGCCTGATCGAGGAGGCCGGCCAGCGCGCTGCCTCCCAGTATATCCGCGCCTTTCGCGACCCGGCGATGGAGCGGGCGATCGCGGCGATGGGGCTGGAGCGCTTCTTCGAGAAGAGTTTCGGCGGCCATGTCGAACTCTCGCTGATCCCGCCCGAGGAGCGGCGCCGCTATCTCGACCAATGGGCGGCGCCGGGCGCGCTGACCGCGATGCTGAACTGGTACCGCGCGAGCCGGATCGAGGTGCCCGCGCCCGGCGAGGCGGCCGAGCTGCCCGGCTGGACGCAGGCGCCCTTCCCGATCATCACCGTGCCGACCCTCGTCGTCTGGGGGCTGCGCGACAAGGCGCTGCTCCCGGTCCAGCTCGCCGGCCTGCCTGCGCTGATCGACGATCTCGCCATCGCCGCGACGCCGGAGGCGGGCCATTTCATTCCCTGGGAGCAGCCCGAATTCGTCGTCGCGGCGATCCGGGATTTCATCGCCGAGACGGCTTAGCTATGGCGCTGGCGATGTCGACGACCCCGAAAAGATCGCTGTCCCGCTCTGCCGCCCGGCTCGCCGCGGTGCAGGCCCTCTACCAGCAGGACATGGAGGGCACGCCGCTCGCGGTCCTCCTCCACGAGTTTCACGAACACCGGCTCGGCGCGACCATCGACGAGGTCGAATATGCCGAGGCGGAGGTCGATTTCTTCGACGACGTGGTCGGCGGGGTCGAGGCGCGGCGCGAGGAGCTGGACGCGCTGATCGCGGCCAGGCTGGCCAGCGGCTGGACACTGGCGCGGCTCGACAAGCCGATGAAGGCGATCCTGCGCGCCGGCGCCTACGAGCTCGTCGCCCGCCGCGACGTTCCGGTCGCGACCGCGATCAGCGAATATGTCGACGTCGCCAAGGCATTCTACGACTCCCGCGAAAGCGGCTTCGTCAACGGCCTGCTCGATGCGATCGCCAGGACGGTGCGGACGTGAAGAATGCCTTCCCGGCCGTCGCGGCGGCGCGGAGCCGGCCGCGAGCCGGTGGAGTGCCAAGCCGAAGCGGCGCCGTCCGCGCGCTTCGCGCGCCCCCCCTCCCCGCGCCATGGCGGGAAGGACCTTGACCGGGGAATCCGCCTTCATCGACTCATTGCGCGCGCTGGCACGGCATCCGGCGGCGCGGGGCCTGATCGACGACGCGGCGGTGCTGGAGGTGGATGGCGCGCGGCTGGTGCTGACCCACGACATGATCGTCGAGGGCGTCCATTTCCTCCCCGCCGACCCGCCGGCCGACATCGCCTGGAAGCTGGTTGCGGTGAACCTCTCCGACCTCGCCGCCAAGGGCGCGACGCCGCTCGGCGCGCTGCTCGGCTTCGCGCTCGGCGAGGCGGCGTGGGACCGCGCCTTCGTGGCCGGGCTCGGGACCGCGCTCGCGGCGTTCGATCTGCCGCTGCTCGGCGGCGACACGGTGGCGATGCCGGCGGGACATGCCCGCGCCTTCGGCCTCACCGCTATCGGCCGCGCCGGCGGCCCCGCGCCCAGCCGCGCCGACGCCCGGCCGGGCGACGATCTTTGGATCACCGGCACGATCGGCGATGCCGGCGCGGGTCTTGCGCTGCTGCGCGAAGACAAGGCGGCCCCGGCGGGCCTGGTCGAGCGCTACCGCAATCCGCGCCCGCGACTCGAGGCCGGTCAGCGCCTCGCGCCGCTGGTGAGCGCGATGATGGACGTCTCCGACGGCCTGCTCGTCGACGCGCGCCGGATGGCGATGGCGAGCGGCTGCGGCGTCACGATCGCGCTCGAGGCCGTGCCGCTTTCGGCCGACTACCTCGCGCTGCGCGGCGGCGATCGCGCGGCGCGGCTCGCCGCCGCCACCTCGGGCGACGATTACGAGCTGCTGTTCGCTGCGCCGCCGGGCGAGGCGAGGCGGCTGCACGCGCTCGCCGATGAGATCGGCCTTCCCTTCACCCGGATCGGCGCCTTTGCCGCCGGCGCCCCGCTGACCCTGACCGAAGCCGGCGCCGAGGTCGCCCTGCCGGCGCGCCTCGGCTTCGAACATGGCGGCGCGCCGGGAGACGCCGAGTCCAGTTGAACTCCCCGTCTTTCCTTCGTAAAGCCCGCGCCACACCCGGGCGCGCAAGTCACGGCGCCGCCTTTTCCGTGTGAAATCCAGGGGGAAGTGAATGAACGTCGTGCTCATCGCCATAGCCTGCGGCGTGCTCGCCGTGCTGTACGGCATCGTCACCATCAGCCAGGTGCTGAAGGCGCCGGCCGGCAACGAGCGGATGCAGGACATCGCCGCCGCCGTGCAGGAAGGCGCCCGCGCCTATCTCGCGCGCCAGTATCGCACGATCGCGATCGTCGGCGTCATCGTCGTGCTGCTGGTCTTCTATTTTCTCGGCATCGTCTCGGCGGTCGGCTTCGCGATCGGCGCGATCCTCTCGGGCGTCACCGGCTTCGTCGGCATGAACGTGTCGGTGAAGGCCAATGTCCGCACCGCCGAGGCTGCGCGCGGCTCGCTCCAGGGCGGGCTGACCATGGCGTTCCGCTCGGGCGCGATCACCGGCCTGCTCGTCGCCGGCCTCGGCCTGCTCGCGATCGCCGGCTTCTTCTGGTACCTGATCGGCCCGGCGGGCCATGCCCCCAATGACCGGCTCGTCGTCGATGCCCTGGTCGCGCTCGCCTTCGGCGCCTCGCTGATCTCGATCTTCGCCCGTCTCGGCGGCGGCATCTTCACCAAGGCCGCCGATGTCGGCGCCGACCTGGTCGGCAAGGTCGAGGCCGGCATCCCGGAGGACGATCCGCGCAACCCGGCGACGATCGCCGACAATGTCGGCGACAATGTCGGCGACTGCGCCGGGATGGCCGCCGACCTGTTCGAAACCTATGTCGTGACGCTCGGCGTCACCATGGTGTCGGTCGCGCTTACCCTGTCGGGCGAGTCCGCCGACCTGCTGCTGCGCCTGATGGCCCTGCCGCTCATCATCGGCGGCGTGTGCATCGTCACCAGCATCATCGGCACCTACATGGTCCGCCTCGGCGGCAAGCAGTCGATCATGGGTGCGCTCTACAAGGGCTTCTGGACCGCCGCGATCCTCGGCGCCATCGCCGTGTGGTTCGCCACCCAATATGTGCTGGGCGACATGTCGGCGACGCTCGCCACGCTGGAAGGCGTCGGCGGCGCGACGATCGCGCTCACCGGCACCAGGCTCTTCATCTGCATGCTGATCGGCCTCGCGCTGACCGGCGCGCTGGTGTGGATCACCGAATATTATACCGGCACCAATTTCCGCCCGGTCCGCTCGATCGCGCGGGCCTCGGAGACCGGGCACGGCACCAACGTGATCCAGGGCCTCGCCATCAGCCTCGAATCGACGGCGATGCCGACGATCGTGATCGTGGTCGCGGTGATCGCCGCCTATCAGCTCGCCGGCGTGATCGGCGTCGCCTTCGGCGCGACCGCTATGCTCGCGCTCGCCGGCATGGTCGTCGCGCTCGACGCCTACGGCCCGGTCACCGACAATGCCGGCGGCATCGCCGAGATGGCGGGCCTGCCGGACGAGGTGCGCGACCGCACCGACGCGCTGGACGCGGTCGGCAACACGACCAAGGCGGTGACGAAGGGCTATGCGATCGGCTCGGCCGCGCTCGCCGCGCTGGTGCTGTTCGGCGCCTACACGACCGACCTTCGGGAATTCTTCCCGGACGTGCCGGTCGATTTCTCGCTCTCCAACCCCTATGTCATCGTCGGCCTGCTCCTGGGCGCGCTGCTGCCCTACCTGTTCGGCGGCATCGGCATGACCGCGGTCGGCCGTGCCGCCGGCTCGGTCGTCGAGGACGTGCGCGCGCAGTTCCGCGACAATCCGGGGATCATGGAGGGCAAGGTGCGTCCCAATTACGGCCGCACCGTCGATCTCGTCACCCGCGCCGCGATCAAGGAGATGATCGTTCCGTCGCTGCTGCCGGTGCTGGCGCCGATCCTCGTCTATTACGTGATCAGCGCCGTCGCCGGCCAGCCCTCGGGCTTCGCCGCATTGGGCGCGCTGCTCCTCGGCGTCATCGTCTCGGGCCTGTTCGTCGCGATCTCGATGACCTCGGGCGGCGGCGCCTGGGACAATGCGAAGAAGCATATCGAGGACGGCCATCACGGCGGCAAGGGATCGGAGGCCCACAAGGCGGCCGTCACCGGCGATACGGTCGGCGATCCCTACAAGGACACGGCCGGCCCGGCGGTCAACCCGATGATCAAGATCACCAACATCGTCGCGCTGCTCCTGCTCGCGGCGCTGGCGGGTCACGCCGCCGGCTGAGGCCGGACGAAGTATCGAAGCGTCAGGGGAACCCCGCCCGGTCGCATCGGGCGGGGTTTCATTTCGCCCGGCAAACCGTTAAGGGCGACCGTCCCCTTCTTTCTGCAAGGACCTGAATGGCAAAGGAAGAACTCCTCGAGATGCGCGGGCGGGTGGTGGAGCTGCTGCCCAACGCCATGTTCCGTGTCGAACTTGAAAACGGTCACGAAATTCTTGGCCATACCGCCGGCAAGATGCGCAAGAACCGCATCCGTGTGCTGACCGGCGATGAAGTGCTGGTCGAGCTGACGCCCTACGATCTCACCAAGGGCCGTATCACCTATCGCTTCAAGTAAGCGGCGCGCGATCCCGTGCGGCTGATCCTCGCCTCGCAGAGTCCGCGCCGGCTGGAGCTGCTCGGGCGCCTCGGCATCACGCCCGACGCCGTCATCCCCGCCGGTCTCGACGAGACCCCGCGCGCGGGCGAGCTGCCCGCTCCCTATGCGCGGCGGATCGCGGCGGCCAAGGCGGCGGCGGTGGCACAGGGGGCCGCGCCAGGCGCGCTGACGCTTGCCGCCGACACGGTGGTCGCGGCCGGCCGCCGCATCCTGCCCAAGGCCGAAAGCGAAGCACAGGCACGTGCCTGTCTCGAGTTGCTCTCCGGCCGCCGCCACCGCGTCCATTGCGCGATCTGCCTGATCGACGCCGACGGCAAGGCGCGGCACCGGCTCGTCACCTCGATCGTCGCCTTCAAGCGGCTCGCACGCGAGGAGATCGACGCCTATCTCGCCAGCGGTGAATGGCGGGGCAAGGCCGGCGGCTACGCCATCCAGGGCCGCGCCGAGGCGCTGATCCGCTCCCTGTCCGGCTCCTATTCGGGCGTGATGGGGCTCGCGCTGCACGAGACGCGGACCCTGCTGCGCGCTGCCGGCTATCCGCTTGGCTGAGTGGTTCCACGAGGAAGGGATCGGCGAGAATCGCGCGATCCTGGTCGAGGACGGCGCGATCATCGAGGCGGCGATCGAACGCCCCGGCCAGCGCGCCGGCGCGATCGTGTCCGGGCGGCTCGCGTGCATCCTCCTGCCCGCGCGGCGCGGCATCGTGGAGACGGCGGGCGGGACCGTGCTCGTCGAACCGCTGCCGGCGCGCCTGAGCGAAGGTGCGCGGGTCCGCGTCGAAATCCTGCGCGAGCCGATCGGCGAGCCGGGCCGGCCCAAGCAGGCGCGCGGGCGGATCACCGACGCGGCCGAGCGCGACGGCCCGTCCCTGCTCGAGCGCATCGGCCCCTGCACGCGGGCGCGACCGACCGATCCGGATGTCTTCGAGCAGCACGGCTGGTCCGAGCTGATCGAGGAGGCGACGACAGGAGAAATCGCCTTTCCGGGCGGCGCGCTGCGGATGAGCCTCACCCCGGCGATGACCTTGTTCGACGTCGACGGTGCGATCGAGCCGGAGGCGCTGGCGATCGCGGGCGCGACGGCGGCGGGGCGCGCGATCCGGCGCTTCGGCATCGGCGGCTCGATCGGCATCGACCTGCCGACCCTGTCCTCGCGCGCCGCACGCCAGCGTGTCGCGGCGGCGCTCGACGCCGCCCTGCCGGCGCCATTCGAGCGCACCGCGATGAACGGCTTCGGCTTCCTTCAGGTCGTGCGCCGGCGCGAGCGCGAATCGCTGCCCGAGCTGCTGCGCGGCGATCCGGCGGGAGCCGCCGCCCGCGCGCTGCTGCGCCGTGCCGCGCGGACCCCGGGCGCAGGCACGCTGGGGCTGGTCGCCGCGCCGGGCGTGATCGACCTCATCGAGGCCAATCCGGCCTGGATAGAGGCGCTGTCGCGCCAGGCTGGCGCCGCGATCCGGTTGCGCCGCGAGCCCGGCCGCGCCACATGGGGCGGGCATGTCCAGCACGTCCAGGATTGAACGCGACGCCTGCCCGCTGTGCGGCAGGCCGAGCGCGGCGCGGCACAAGCCGTTCTGCGGCCCGGCCTGCCGTGACCGCGATCTGCTCAACTGGCTCGGCGACGCCTATCGCGTCCCCGGCCCGCCCGCGAACGGCCATGCCGAAGAGGGGCTGGACAGGGAGCCGGACGCCCCTCTATAGGCCGCCTTTCCGCGCCCCGCGGTGAATGCCCAGGTAGCTCAGTTGGTAGAGCACGTGACTGAAAATCACGGTGTCGGTGGTTCGATTCCGCCCCTGGGCACCATTCCCTCGCGGGCGCGGTAGATCCGCCGGGCGGGTGGGCGTAAGGCCGCCGCGCGACCGGCGTGGAAACTCAGCCAAGCCGCGCCAGCGCCGCGCCGTATCGTTCGGAGAGAGCGGATTTTTCGGCGTGGTCGGCGCGGGCCTTTTCGACCGCTTCGGGCCTGGCGCGCGCGATGAAATCCGGGTTGGCCAGACGCTTCGCCAGCGCATCGCGCTCCTTCTCGGCCGCCTCCCGTGCCCTGGCGAGCCGGGCCTTCTCCGCAGCAATGTCGATCACCCCTTCGAGCGGCAGGACGAAGGTCGCCTCGTCGACCACGACCTGCGCCGCGCCGCCGGCCGGCGGCGCTCCTTCGGCTGCGTCGACCCGCGCGAGCCGGCCGATCGCGGCGCGGTGGCGCGCCAGCCGTTCGCGCGTCGCCTCGCCCGCGCCCTGGAGATGGAGCGCGAGCCGCTCGCCCACCGGCACGTTGAGCTCGGAGCGCGCGGCGCGGATGCCGCTGACCAGCCGGATCAGCCAGTCGATCTCGTGCCCCGCCTTCGGATCGAGCGCCCGCGCGTCGCTCGTCGGCCATTTCGCGACGATCAGCGGATAGGGTCGCTCGCCCATGGCGTGCCAGAGCTCCTCGGTCACGAAGGGCATGAACGGGTGCAGCATGACCAGGATCTGGTCGAGCACCCAGCCCGCGACGGCGCGGGTTTCGGCGATCTCGGCCCCCTCCCCCGACGGCGCATTGAGAATCGGCTTGATGAGCTCCAGATACCAGTCGCAGAAGCGGTCCCACACGAAGTGGTAGATCGCGTTCGCGCTCTCGTCGAAGCGCAGTTCGGCGAGGGCGAGATCGAGCGCCCGCACGGTCCTTGCCGTCTCGCCGACGATCCACCTGTTGACTGGCAGCGTCGCCGCGGGCGGCGCGATCGCGGCCGACGCGCCGATGCCGTTCGCCTGGCAGAAGCGCGCCGCGTTCCACAGCTTGGTCGCGAAGTTGCGATAGCCCTCGACCCTCTTCTCATCGAGCTTGATGTCGCGCCCCTGGCTCTCCATCGCCGCGAGCGTGAAGCGCAGCGCATCGGCGCCATATTTGTCGATCAGGCCCAGAGGATCGACCGTATTGCCGCGCGACTTGGACATCTTGCGACCCTGCGCGTCGCGCACCAGGCCATGCAGGTAGAGCGTCTTCCACGGCTTTTCGCCCATGAAGTGGAGGCCCTGCATCGCCATGCGGGCATCCCAGAAGAAGATGATGTCGAAGCCCGAGATCAATACGTCATTGGGATAATGGCGGCTGAGCGCCTCCGTATGCTCCGGCCAGCCCAATGTCGCGAACGGCCAGAGCGCGGAGGAGAACCAGGTGTCGAGCACGTCGGGATCGCGGGTCAGCGCGATGCCCGGCCCGGCCTTCGCGCGCGCGGCCTCCTCGCTCTCGGCGACGTAGCAATTGCCGGCTTCGTCATACCAGGCGGGAATCTGATGCCCCCACCAGAGCTGCCGCGAGACGCACCAGGGCTGGATATTCACCAGCCAGTTGAACCAGGTCTTCTTCCAGGTCTCCGGCACGACGCGGATGTCGCCGGAGCGCACCGCCTCGATCGCGGGCTTCGCGAGCGTCGCGGCATCCACATACCATTGATCGGTGAGCCAGGGCTCGATCACCGCGCCTGAGCGATCGCCGAAGGGTGTCGCGATCATCCGGTCCTCGACGCGCTCGAGCAGCCCCTCTGCCTCCAGCATCGAAACGATGCGCGCGCGCGCCTCGAACCGGTCGAGGCCGAGCAGGTCCGCCGGCACCAGCCCGTCTGCGGTCTGAACGACCTTCGCCGCGGCATCGAGCATGTTGAGCATGTCGGCGGGCGCGATGCCGGCGCGCTTGCCGACCTCGAAGTCGTTGAAATCGTGCCCCGGCGTGATCTTCACCGCGCCGCTGCCAAGCTCGGGATCGGCATGTTCGTCGGCGATGATCGGCACCAGCCGGCCGGTGATCGGCAGGCGCACCTGGCTGCCGATGAGCGCGCGGTAGCGCTCGTCGCGCGGATGCACCGCGACCGCCATGTCCGCGAGCATGGTCTCCGGCCGCGTCGTCGCGACGTGAATGAAGCCCGATCCGTCCGCGAGCGGATATCGCAGATGCCAGAACTTGCCCGCCGCCTCGCGGGTTTCGACCTCGAGATCGGAAATGGCGGTCCTGAGCCCCGGATCCCAGTTCACCAGCCGCTTGTCGCGATAGAGCAGCCCCTGGTCGTGGAGATCGACGAACACCTTCACGACGGCGCGGCTGAAGCCCTCGTCCATCGTGAAACGCTCGTTCGCCCAGTCGCACGACGCGCCGAGGCGACGAAGCTGGCGGGTGATCCGGCCGCCGCTTTCGGCCTTCCACTCCCAGACCTTGGCGATGAACTCCTCGCGCGTATAGTTGGTGCGCCTGTCCTGCCGTTCCTCGAGCTGGCGCTCGACCACCATCTGCGTCGCGATGCCGGCATGGTCCATGCCGACCACCCAGAGCGCATCCTTGCCGAGCAGGCGCGCGTGGCGGACCAATATGTCCTGCAACGTATTGTCGAGCGCGTGGCCGATATGGAGCGAGCCGGTGACGTTGGGCGGCGGGATGACGATCGTGAACGGCTCGGCCTCGTCACGCGCCGGGCGGAACAGGCCGTTCTTCTCCCAATGTTCATACCAGCGCGCCTCGATCGGGCCCGGCTCGAAGGTCTTCGGCAATTCGCTCATGGAGCCGCGCTTAGCGAGGTCGGGACGGGAACGCCACTGCGCCGGCGCGATCGCCCGCGCCGCGCGCTACTCGGCGGTCAGCGGCGCGTCGCCCGGGCCGCGCTGGAGCCAGCGGGCGAGCCAGCCGTGCACCTCGCGATACCACTGGATCGAGTTGAGCGGCCGCAGCACCCAGTGGTTCTCATCCGGGTAGACGAGCAGCCGCGAGGGCACGTTCCGGCGCTGCAGGGCGGTGAAGACCGCGATGCCCTGGCTGTAGGGGATGCGGAAGTCGAGCTCGGAGTGAATGACGAGCGTCGGCGTGCGCCAGTTCGCGGTGAAGCGCGCCGGGTTCCAGCGCTCCATGGCCGCGGCCGCTTCCGGGTCGGTATAGTCGCCGCCGAACTCCCAGTCGTTGAACCACAATTCCTCGGTCTCGAACGACATGGCGCGGGTGTCGAAGACGCCGTCATGCGTGACGAGGCACTTGAAGCCGTCGCTCCACTGCCCGGCGATCCAGTTCACCATATAGCCGCCATAGGAGCCGCCGAGCGCGCAGGCGTTGGCGATGTCGATGCCCGGATCCTCGCGCCCCGCCGCCGCGAGGCCGAGGCGCAGGTCCTCCAGCGGCTTGCCGCCCCAATCGCGGTTGATCGAATCGGTGAAGGCCTGGCCGTAGCCGGTCGAGCCGTGGAAATCGACGGAGACCGCGGCATAGCCGGGCGCAGCGAACAGCCATGGATTCCAGCGGTAGGACCAGCCATTGCCGAACGATCCCTGCGGCCCGCCGTGGATCAGGAAGGCGACCGGCAGCGGCCCGCTCGCATCGGCCGGCTTCACGATCTGGCCCCACACCGTGTCGCCATTGGCGCCGGCGAAGCGGAAGCGACGCACCGTCACCGGATCGAGCTCGGCGAGCTTGTCGGCGTTGACCTGGGTGAGCTGCGTCACCCGGCCGTCCGCGCCGAGCCGATAGATGTCATCGGGAGCGGTCAGCGAATTGAGCGTGAAGATCACCGAACCGTCCGCGAGCGGGGTCACATTGCCAACCGTGCCGCCCTCGGTGAGCCGGGTCACCCGCCCGCTGGCGATATCGACGCGGAACAGCGGCGTATCGAGAATCTCGCCGGCGGTGACGAGCAGGCTGCGTCCGTCCGGCGCCCAGGCGATCGAGCCGACCGAGCGGTCCCAGTCTTCGGTGAGCGCGCGCGTCTCGCCGGTTTCGAGGTTGCGCAGGTGAATCACCATCCGGTCCGATTCGTAGCCGGGCCGCGCCATTGCCGCATAGGCGAGCCAGCGCCCGTCGGGCGACACGGCGGGGAGGCTGTCGGTCGCATCGTTCGCGTCGGTGAGATTGACCGGCGGGCCGGCCTCGCGCGCGGCGAAGATGTCGAGATTGGTCGAGCTCGGCTCGATCCGGCCCGCCTCGCGCAACGTGAAGTAGAGGGTGCGGCCGTCGCGGCTCCAGGCCAGTTCCTCCGGCCCGCCGAACGGCTTCGAGGGAGAATCGCCGATGAGCGTGGTCGATACCGGCGTGCCGTTGCCTTGCGCCTCGCCGTTCACCAGCGGCAGCGTGAAGATGCGCGAGCGCACGCCGGGCGTGATCCACGTGTCCCAATGGCGCACGAAGAGCTGGTCATAGGCGCGCCCGCTCCCCTGCCCTTCCGGCGGCGGCGGAACATTGGCGCACGCAATGTTGGCGCAGCGCAGGTCAAGATCGGTCCAGACCGCGACGCGATCGCCAGTCGGCGCGAGCAGGTAGCCGGCGAGATCGATGTCGAAGTCCGTCACCCGCGCCGGTTCGCCGATGGCGCCGTCGGCGCCGATCGACACGCGCCAGAGCTGATCGCTCCCGGACGCGTCCGACATCAGGTAGAGCGTGCGTCCATCCGGCGCGAAGCGCGGATCGTGCTCGTTGGCCTCGGCGGTCGAGGCGATCTTCACTGGCGCCGCGCCCTCGGTCCCGAGGTCCAGCAGCCACAGATCGAGCCGGCCGCGATTGGCCTCCAGATCAGTCTCGCGCAGTTGATAGACCAGCCAGCGCCCGTCGGGCGACACGGTGGGCGCGCCGATGCGCCGCATCGTGGCGAGATCGGTGGCGGTCATCGGGCGGGCGAACGCGGCCGGCGCCCCGGCGAAGGCGAGCGCGGCAAGGCTCGCGGCAAGGAGCTTCTTCATGGCCGAGTGGCGTAGCATCCGCGCGCTTCGGCGCAAAGTCCCCGCCATCGTCGGGGCACGACGGCTTCGGCCGCCGGAATGCCGGTCCGGCCTAGAGACCCCGCCCCGTGATCCGGGCGATTTCGCGGGTGACGAGCGTTTCGACGATGGCGGGAAGATTCTCGTCGAGCCACGCCTTCAGCATCGGCCGCAGCATCTCGCGCACCGCCGCTTCGAGCGCGCCCGGCGTCGGCGGCGCCTCGGCCCGCTGGCGCATCGCCGAGAGGCTCTGGAGCCGCTCGCGACTGACGGCGGCGGCATCCTCGGACATCAGCGCGTCGGCCTCGGTCACCGGATCGTCGAGTTCGAGCACGTCCTCGTCGTCCGGCGCCGGCGCGGCGTCCCCCTCGGCCGGCGCGACCGCGGCGGCGGCCGGCGCCGCGCCGGTGATGCGCGCGTCCTGCGCGATCACGCGCTTGATGGAAGCCAG
Organism: Sphingomonadales bacterium; assembly: GCA_040255785.1. Taxonomy (GTDB): domain Bacteria; phylum Pseudomonadota; class Alphaproteobacteria; order Sphingomonadales; family Sphingomonadaceae; genus Allosphingosinicella. Next base: position 118,340 of record JBDZVR010000002.1, on the reverse strand, counting down.
GATCTCTTCCATCGACGGGTCTTTGCGGGCGTCACCCATGGCGGCGCGCCTTATCACCTATTGCGGCAACTCTGTCACGGGGCTGTTTGCATCGGCCGGCGCGGTGCGCGTCGAGGTGATGCGCGGATCCGGCCCATCGTCCCAGTCCGACCAGTCGTGACGATGCGCTTGGTAATTGGCGAGCGGATCGTAGAGCGCGCCGCCATCCAGATTGAGATCCTCGGCCTCCGCGCGGCCCATCACGTTGAGAAGCTCGAAGCCGGCGACATAGGCGTCGTGACGCGCGCTCACCAGCGCCACCTGGCTGTTGAGCAGCTCCTGCTCGGCGTTGAGCACGTCGAGCACGTTGCGGGTGCCGACCGTCTGCTCGGCGCGGGTGCCTTCGAGCGCGAGCTGGTTGGCCGCGACCGCGACCTCGTTCGATTCGATCGCGTTGCGCGCCGCCTGCCACGCAGCATAGGCGGCGCGCGCGCTGGCGACGACGCTGCGCTCGATGGCGACCGCCTGCTCCAGGAACTGCGATTCGGACGCCTCGGCCTGACGCACGCGCGCGGCTGCCGCGCCGCCCTGGTAGAGCGGCAGCGTGAGCTGCAACCCGACGGCGTTCGTCGTCGTGCTGTTCGGCAGCGTGCCGTCGGGCAGGCCCGCCGCGCGATCGGCGGTGCCGAGCGCGTTGACATATTGGGTCTGGTTGATCGCCGAGACGGTCGGCAGCCGGGCGCCGCGCGCGACGGCGACATCGTAACCCGCCGCCCGCGCCTGCGCGACGATCGATGCGAGCGCCGCGTTGTTGTCGAGCGCGACGGCGACCGATTCCTCGGCGTTGGTCGGCAGCGGCGGCAGCGGTGGCGGCGGCTGCAGGTCGCCCGGCGGCACGCCAATCACGCGCTGATAATTCTGTTCGCTCGCCTCGAGCTGGCTGCGCACAGCGAGCAGCTGCGTGCGCGCGAGCGCGAGCCGCGCTTCGGACTGGGCGACGTCGGTGCGGGTGAGGTCGCCGACCTCGAAACGATCGCGCGTCGCCTCGAGATTGGTCTCGAGCACGCGCACATTGTTCTCGTTGAGCTGGACGATCGAGCGATCGCGGATCACGTCCATGTAGGCGGCGACTGCGTCGGTGAAGATGTCGCCCTCGGTCCCGCGCAGGTCGGCGCGGCCAGCATCGACACGGCTGTTGGCGGCGCGCACCGAGTTGCGGACCCGCCCACCGGCGTAGAGCGGCAGGCTGATCTCGGCGCCGGCGGCGAGCGTGCGGCCGTTGCCGCCGACGATATTGTGGGTGACGAGATCCTGGTTGATCCCCGCGTTCACCGAAATCTGCGGCCGCCCACCGGCGCGTGCGATCGCGACGCCCTCGTCGGTCGCGCGCAGTTGCGCCCGCTGGGCGAGCAGCGTCGGGTTGGTGTTGTAGGTCCGCACCAGCGCGTCGCGCAGCGTCTGCACCGGCCCCGTCGAGGCGGGCACGACAGGCGCCGGCCGCGCCATGTCGGCGGGGAGCGGCGGCCCCTGCACGACGGCGGAGGCTGGCGCCGGCGCCTGCAACGGCGTCCGTGTCGCGGCATCGCCCCCGGGCGTCGTCTGGGCGGAGACCGCCGCCGCAGCCAGCGCCGTCACTCCGATCGCGGCCAGGAACCGTCCCCGCATCACGCCGTCACTCCGTTTCAAAAGCTGAATCCGCGCGGCTTTTCGAAGCCGGGCAGATTGCCGGCCGCCGCATCGGCGAACAGGGTGGTGCCGAGCGCGCCGTCGACGACGCGCCCCACGGCGAGCCGGGTGACGCCGCCGTCGGCGAGCACGAAGGCGATCTGCCCGCCCTCCGCCTGGTCGACAATGGCCTGCGGCACCTGCTCGACCGCGCCGTCGATCAGGATGAAATCGTAAGGCGCGCCGGCGGCGTGGCCCTGCGCCAGCGGCTGCTCGACCAGCTCGACGCCCGTGCCTTCGAGCGCCGCTCGCGCGTGGGCCGCGAGCGCCGGCGCTTCCTCCACCGCGACGACCTTCGCCACCAGCCGCGCGAGCACCGCCGCCGCATAGCCGGTGGCGGCGCCGATCACGAGCGCCGATTCGCTCCCGGCCAGGCGCGCCTCGGTCAGCAGCAGGCCGAGCACCATCGGCGGGTTGAGCACGCGCCCGTCGCCGAGCGGGACGGAAGCGTCCGCATAGGCGAGGGCGCGGCGCCCGGCCGGCACGAATCGCTCGCGCGGCACCTCGCTCATCGCCGCGATCACCGCCGGGTCGTTGACCCCGGTGGTGCGCAACTGGCTCGCCACCATCGCGCGCCGCATCTGCTCGAAATTGTGCTCGGTCATTTCGGCTGCTCTATTCGCATGGCTGTTATAGTGATGCAATACACTTGTGCAAGGTTCACGCGCTTTTATCGGCTGACCCCCGCAAGGCCAAGCGGAGATGGCCGCTCGGCGCGTTTACAGCAAGCCCCGTGCCAGCGATGCCCCGCCCGTTCGCCGGAGGCGGCTCGGGTGGCCGCGTCCGCAACCGGACATATCGGTGTCCGCGCGCGGACAGTTGGCCGGCGGCGCGAGCTGGGCTAGCGCGGCGCGATGGACGACTCCGACGGCCCGTTCGATCGCGCGCTGCGCCGGCTGCGCCGCGACCGCGCCGCGCGGTTCGACGGCGCGGACTATCTGCACCGCCGCGCCGCCGAGGAGCTTGACGCGCGACTCGACTTCGTCACCCGCCGCTTCGAGCGCGCGCTCGACATCGGCCACGGCGCCGGCGCGATGGGCGAGCGGCTCGCCGCGCGCGGGATCGAGGTCGTCCCCGCCGATGCCGGCGCCGCCTTCGCGACCGCGGCCGGCGGCGTCCAGTGTGACGAGGACCGGCTGCCCTTCGCCGACGGTGCCTTCGATCTCGTCGTCTCGGTCGGCGCACTCGACACCGTCAACGACCTCCCCGGCGCACTCACCCTGATCCGGCGCGCGCTGCGGCCCGACGGCCTCTTTCTCGCCGCCTTCGCCGGCGCCGGCTGCCTGCCGATTCTGCGCGGCGCGCTGCGCGCCGCCGAGGAGGCGGAGGGCCAGCCGCCGGCGCCGCGCCTGCATCCGCAGATCGACGTGCGCGCCGCCGGCGACCTGCTGGGCCGCGCCGGCTTCGCCTTGCCGGTGGTCGATCGCGAGGAGGTCGAGGTGCGCTTCTCCGGGCTCGGGCGCCTCGTCGAGGATCTGCGCGGCATGGCCGCCACGAACATGCTCAACGAGCGCGCCCGCCGGCCCTTCGGCCGGCTCGGCCTCGCCGCCGCCGCAGCGGCGTTCGACGAACGCGCCGGGCCGGACGGCCGCACCCCCGAACGCTTCGAGATCCTCTACCTCAGCGGCTGGGCGCCGGGGCCGAGCCAGCCACGCCCGGCGCGACGGGGGAGCGGCAGGGTCTCGCTCGCCGAGGCGCTGAAGCCGGCCTCGCGCGGCGGCGCCTGATCCGCCGCGCCCAGCGCGCGCCGGCAGACGAGCGCCAGCAGGCCGATTGCGACCAGCGGCGCGGGATTGAGAAGGTGGCCCTCGCCCCAGTTCAGCAGGAAGGCCCACAGCGAGAGCAGCCACAGCGTTGCGAGCGCCGCCCGCTCGCGCGGGCGCTCCGCCAGCCACAGGAACGCGATCGCGAGCACCAGCGTGTCGTAGCCGTAGAAATAGGGGCTCGCGAGCGCGGTCGCCGCGGCGAGGCTGGCCGCGCGCGCACCGATGTCGATGCTGCGCCGCCAGACCAGGCAGGCGGCGCCGAGCGCGACCAGGGCCACGCCGACATGCAGGACGAACGCGGCGCCGTCGCCAAGCCCGGCGAGCCGCAGCGCCGCGTAGACGCTCGCCATCTTCTGCCAGCCCGAAAGGCCCTGGCGCGCCATCTCGGTATAGAGCGGCGCCTGGGCGAGCCAGGCGAGATAGGCGTCCGGCCCGAACGCCAGCGCACCGAGCGCAAGCAGGCCGAGCGCCGCCGCCGCCGCCCCGGCGATCGCGCGCCACGCCCTCCCGGCCAGCAGCACGAAGGGTAGCACCAGTGCGAGCTGCGGCTTGAGCGCCAGGCAGCCGAGCAGCGCGCCGGCGAGCATCGGCCGCCGCGGCAGCAGCGCGAGGCCGGCGGCCAGGATGCCGCAGAACAGGAATCCGTTCTGCCCGTTGATCGCATTGGCGAGAACCGGCGGGAAGGCGCAGGCGATCCAGCCGCCCGCCGGCGCCAGCCGCCGCGTGCCCGCCAGATAGAGGGCGAAGGTGCCGGCGACCCAGCCGATCGCGGCGATCGCATAGGGCAGCAGGCCGAAGGGCGCGACGAGCAGCAGATAGGGTGGCGGATAGGGAAAGGGCATCTGCCCCGCCATCGCCAGCGCGCGCAGCTCGACCGCGCGATGCGCGGCGAGGTCGTAGCTCGCCAGCGGCTGGCCCTCGAGGGTCAGCACGCCCGCCGCCCAGTAGCTCACGAAATCCATCACATGGGGCCGGACGAGGTTCGAGGCGAGCGCGGCCGCGCCGACGCACAGCATCGCCAGCGCCAGCGGCCTCGCGGCGAGGCCCAGCCAACCATGAGCGCGCGCGCCGGTCGCGGACATCGCCGCCTCCTTCCGCGCGGCGACCTAGGCGATCTTGGTTGACAAAGGGTGACCCCCCGGACCGCCGCGCACCAGCCGGTCGAGGACCGGGAGGAAGGGCGCGTCCGCCGGCGGCATGTTCGCGGCGTCCATCTCCTCCGGCCGCAGCCAGGCGAGCGCGTCCGCGTCCGTCGCCCGCGCCGTCGGGGTGCCGTGCCAGTCGCGGCAGAGGTAGAGGAGCAGCACCATGTGCCGATCGCCCAGCGCCGCGCTGGCGAAGCTGACCGGAGCAAGCGCGCCGGTCGCGACCGAGACGCCGAGTTCCTCGGCGAGCTCGCGGACCAGCGCCCGCTCCGGCGTTTCGCCCGGCTCGACCTTGCCGCCCGGAAACTCCCACAGGCCCGCCATCGCCCGGCCGGGCGCGCGCCGCTGGAGCAGGACGCGTCCCGCCGCGTCGGCGAGCGCGGCGGCGACGACGATCATCGGCGCCATGGTCACGCCAAGCCTCGGTAAGCCATTCTTAACCGTCCGCCCCCTATTGCTGGACCCAAACCAAATACAGAAATTCGTGTGGAGGATCAGATGGCGCCATTTCGCGGCCTAATCCGTGACGAACGCGGCGCGACGGCGGTCGAGTACGGGCTCATCGTCACGCTCGTCGTGATCGCCATGATCGCCTCCCTGAAGAACGTCGCCGGCGTCACCATCAACATGTGGAATTACGTCTCCAGCGAGGTCGTGACGCATAGCTGACCGGATTAAGTGTTTGGAAACTTCCTCATCCTACAAATCATCTAGCTGACCCGGACCTTATGGGCGCGGGGGTGGCCCGGAAGTGTGGACTTCCAGATGTGGGATTGGAATCAAGGAGACCGGAAATGCAGTTCATTCGCAAGATCCTGAAGGACAAGAAGGGCGCGACCGCCATCGAATACGGCCTGATCGCCGCCCTGATCGCGGTCGCCGCGATCACCGCGATGTCGAGCCTCGGCAACACGCTCGGCAACACGTTCAACAACGTCTCCTCGGCGATGGAGACGGACTAAGCCAGGGGCGCACGGGCGGCCAACGCCCGAGCGACGTCTGAAAATCGGGGCGGCGGGAGCGATTCCGCCGCCCCTTTTCCTTGCCGCGCCGATGGCGGGCCGGCTCAGCCGATCGCCAGATATTTGTCGCGCCGCGCCGTCCGCAGCTCGTCCGCGCCGAGCGGTTCGAGCGCCGCCAGCTCCGCTTCGATCGCGTCCCCGAGCGCGGCGATCGTCGCAGCCGGATCGCGATGCGCGCCGCCGACCGGCTCGGGCACCACCTTGTCGATGACGCCGAGCGACAGCAGGTCCTGCGCGGTGATCTTCATCGCCTCGGCCGCCTCGGCCGCCTTTTCCGCCGTGCGCCACAGGATCGACGCGCAGCCCTCCGGCGAGATCACCGAATAGATGCTGTGTTCGAGCATCAGCACCCGGTTCGCCGCCGCGATCGCGATCGCGCCGCCCGAGCCGCCCTCGCCGACGATCGCCGCCACCATCGGCACGCCCAGCTTCAGGCACTGCTCGGTCGAACGCGCGATCGCCTCCGCCTGGCCGCGCTCCTCGGCCTGCACGCCCGGAAAGGCGCCGGCGGTATCGACCAGCGTGACGACCGGCAGGCCGAAGCGATCGGCCAGCTCCATCAGCCGCACCGCCTTGCGATAGCCCTCCGGCCGCGCCATGCCGAAATTGTGCCTGAGGCGGCTCGCCGTGTCGTCGCCCTTCTCGTGCCCGATCAGCATCACCTTGCGCCCGGCCATCCGGCCGAACCCGCCGACGATGGCCGCGTCCTCGCCGAACTTGCGGTCGCCGGCGAGCGGCACGAAATCCTCGACCAGCGCGGCGAGGTAATCCTTGAAATGCGGCCGCTCGGGATGGCGCGCGACCTGCGTCTTCTGCCATGGCGTCAGCCTCGCGTAGAGGCTCGCCAGCTGCTTGTCGGCACGCTCCCGCAGCCGGCCGATCTCGGCGGCGATGTTCGGCTCGTCGGCCGAGGCCGTGTCGCGCAGCTCGGCGATGCGCGCCTCGAGCTCGGCGACCGGCTTTTCGAAGTCGAGAAAGGTCGGCATGACAGGCGGCTGCGGTTAAGCCGGCTTGGCGCGCGCGTCAACGCGCCGCTGGTCGGCGAGCGGGTGGCGGCGGTTGACGAGGTCGACCAGCCGGCTGGTATCGACATGGGTGTAGATCTGCGTCGTCGCGACGTCGGCGTGGCCGAGCAGCATCTGCACCGCGCGCAGATCGGCGCCGCCTTCGAGCAGGTGGGTGGCGAAGGCGTGGCGCAGCACGTGGGGGCTGATCCGCTCTGGCGGAATGCCGGCGGCGGCGGCGAGCTCGCGCACGATCTGGAACAGCCTGACCCGGCTCAGATGCCCGCGTCCCGAAGGGAACAGCCAGGGCGAATCCCGCGGCACCTCGCGCGCCCATTCGACGACGGCGGCACGGGCGCGGTCGGAGATCGGCACCAGCCGCTCGCGCCCGCCCTTGCCTTTCAGGATCAGGAACGGCCGGTCGGGCGAAACCGCGCGTCGCGGCAGCGAGACCAGCTCGCTCGCGCGCAGCCCGGAGCCGTAGAGCAGCTCGATCAGCGCCGCGAGCCTGAGCGCGCCCGGCACGGCCGCCGCCTTCCGCCGCTCGATCTCGGCGAACAGCGCCGCGACGGCGCCATGATCAAGCACTCTGGGCAGCGGCCGGCGCGCGCCCGGCCGGGGCACGGCCGCCGAAGGGTCGTCGTCGCGAAAGCCCTCGTCGTGGAGGAAGCCGTAGAAGCGGCGCAGCGCCGCAGCCTTGCGCGCCACCGTCGCCGGCGCGAGCGGCCGCCATGCCTCGGCGAGGCCGCGCAGCTCCGCCGCGCCCGCCCGCTCCAGCCCGCCGGGAAGCAGCGCCGAGGCGCCCGCGAGGTCGCGTTCGTAGGCGAGCAGCGTGTTGCGCGCGGCGCCCGCCTCGGCGGCGAGCATTTCGAGAAAGGCGGCGATCAGCCCCCGGTCGCCGGCTCGCGCCTCGCCGTGCCGGCCGCGCGTGCTCACAGCCGCGCGATCGCCTCGGCGGCGATCATCCGCGCCTCGAACTCGAGCCCGACCGCGCGCAGATCGCGAACGATGCGGAACAGATAGCCCGGCGGTATGCCGCCCCAGCCAGCGGTTTGCATGCCGACCCCGGCGAGCAGCGCGACCGTTGCCGGCTGGCGGGCGCGCGCGGCGCGATCGATCGCCTCCGCCCAGCGGTCGAGCGGCACGACCATCCCGGCTTCGCGCGCGAGCTCACGTGCATCGTCCGCCGCGATCCGGCCGAGGCCGGCCAGCGCCGCGACCAGCATCTGCGCGCGGATGCGATTGGGGCTGGTATCGGCGTCGATATAGGCGCGGATGCGGCCGTTGCCGAGCTCCACCGTCGGCCGCGGCGCGCCAACCGCGAGCAACGCCCAGGCGCGCGAATCCGCGGCCCGGTCGTCACCGGCGACCGCGCTCCAGCGCGCCGCCTCGCCGTCCATGCCGGCCGCAAGCATCGAGGCGACGAGATCGCCCGCGACGGCGGCATGATCCGCCGACGGTTCGATCCGCGCGGCGGCGCCCGCGGTGAGGATCAGCCGGGCATAGCGCCCGCCAGCGCCCCCCTGCCCGTCCCACAGGCCGCGCATGGCCGCGATGCGGCGCGCCGGCGTCGGCGCGATCCAGGCGGCGCGCAACCGCGCGGCGACCGTCCCCTCCATTTCGGCGGGGTCGGTCTGGTCCAGCATCAGGCTGTGGATTTCGACCAGCGAGCGCGACGAAAAGACGCCCAGCGCCGCCGCCGTCGCCGCCGCGTCGAGCCGCTGGTCGAGCGGCACCATCGGCGCGCGCGCGAGCCAGGCGGCGTAGCGCGGCCCCGCCGATTCGATGAGCGGCGCCGGGATCGCCGAACCGGTCGCGGAGGCGAGCCCGAACCGCCAGGGGCTGAGCGCGCCGACGCCTTCCCATTCGATATCCACGCTTTCGCGCGCCTGGGCGCCGGCGCCGATCACCTTGCGCGCGAGCAGCAGGTCGAGGCCGCCGGCGCCGCGCCGCCGCGCCTCGTCGGCGAGTGCCGAGGCGCGGGTCGGCTCGCCTTCGAGCGCGGCGCAGATCGCATCGGCCAGCGTCCACACGGTGTTGCGCGAGCGCGAGCGCGCCGGCCCGACCAACGGGCACAGCGCCGACGGATCGGCACTGGCGAGCGCGGCGCGCGCGGCCGCCGCGATCATCCGCGGCGTGTAATCGGACGGATCGACCGATTCGACGAGCATCCGGGCGGCATCCGCCTCGCCCATCCGCACCAGCAGGTCGACCCGCGCGGCGACCCAATCGACCGGATCGACCCCGGCCGGCGCGCCCGTGCGGGTGAGCAGCGCACGGCGCAGCAGGATCGAGGTCCAGCGCGACGGCAGCGGCGCGTCGAGATCCTGCATCAGGCGCGCGAGGAAGCCGCCATTGGCATCACCCCACGCGCGCGCGCCGAGCCCGCCGTTCGTGTCGCCGAGCACGCCCGCGACGCGCGGATCGCGCTGGAGATCGTCGGGCACCGTGAAATAATTGGTCGGGCGCGGTCCCTCGAGCGGATTGGCCGCGGCGAGCTCGGCGGCTTCGGCCGGAGTGGCGCTTGCCGGCGCCGCGGCGGGCTGGCCCGCCACCGGCGGCGCGCCGGGCGCGGGCGGGCTGGCTGGCGTGGGCGTCGGCGCCTGCTCGACCGGCGGCGGCAATTGCTGGCTGTTGCCGAAGCCGGGCGGCAGCAGCGATTCGGGCCCCTCCTGCTGGCCCAGCGCCGGGATCGCCGTAACCGCGGCGAACGCGACGCCGGCGAGCAGCAGCCAGCTACCGCGCCAGGATTTCATTCGTGACGTCCTGCTCGATGCGCTCGGTCGGCACCTCGTGACGCTGGGTGCCGAGATAGATCAGGAAGCCGATCAGCAGCAGCGCGAGGATCAGGATGATCGTCGGCCAGGGCGACCGGCGGCGGCGGACGGGTTCGAAGCGGGCCTGCATGTCGGGCCTTTTGCCCCAGCGCGGCGGGCTCTGTATAGCCCCGGCATGGACGAAAGCGCCGCCCTCCCTCGCAGGCCGATCGCGCTGGTCGGGCTGATGGGCGCGGGCAAGTCGACGATCGGCAAGCGGCTCGCCGCCCGGCTCGGGCGCAGCTTCGTCGACAGCGACGAGGAGATCGTCCGCGCCGCCGGGCTCGACATTCCGACCATTTTCGCCCGCCACGGCGAGGCCGCGTTCCGGGCCGGCGAGCGCCGCGTGATCGCCCGGTTGATCGAAGAATCGCCCGGCGTGATCGCGACCGGCGGCGGCGCCTTCGTCGATCGCGAAACCCGCGCGCTGCTGCTTGAACGCTGCCATGTCGTCTGGCTCGACGGCGCGCCGGCGGTGCTCGCCCGCCGGGTCGCGCGGCGCGGCGGCCGGCCGCTGCTCGACGGCCGCGAGCCACTTGCGGCCCTCACCGAGCTCGCCGCGCGGCGCAATCCGGCCTACGCGCAGGCGCACCTCAGGATCGAAACCGGCGAAGGCCGCCACGATGCGCTGGTCGAGCGGATCGTCGCGGCGCTCGCCACCCTCGCCTAACGAGGTCAGCCGCAGTCGGGCTCGATCGCGCCTTGCGGGCTGGTGATGATGCGATCGCGCCGCGCGCTGATATCGCCGCTTTCGAGCTGGGCCTTGAGTCGCTCGTGGTCGCGCGCGCGATAGAGCGCCTCGGTGCGGTCGATCCGCGCCTCGTCGACGCCGAGCGCCTGCATCGCCATGCGCGCCATGCGCACCGCCGAATCGATGAGCTCGCGCACCGCGCCGGCGACGGGCGCGCCGCGCAGGCGCAGCAGCGCGCGCCGATCGAAGGCGCGCACGAAGATCGCTGCCTTCGGGAAGGCCGCGTGGACCGCCTCGACCAGCTCGGCAGAGATCTGGTCGCCGTCGAGGCAGAACATGATGAGCTCGGCGTCCGCCGCGCCGGCCTGGCGCAGCAGGTCCAGCCGGGTGCCGTCGCCGAAATAGACCTTCGCGCCGAACGAGCCGGCGATATCGATCATCTCCACGTCGCGGTCGATCAGGGTCACCGAAATGCCCTGCGCCATCAGCATCTGGGCGACCGTCTGGCCGAAGCGGCCGTAGCCGACGATGATCGCGTTCGCGCCATCCGCCCTGGGCCCCTCGCGCTCCTCGGCGATCACCGGCTCGGCGCGCAGGTTGCGCGTCGCCATCATCAGGAACGGCGTCGTCGCCATCGAGAGGGTGACGATCGCGCCGAACAGGCTCGCCGCCTCGGGCGCGATCAGCAGCGCCTGCTGCGCCTCGGCGAACAGCACGAAGCCGAACTCGCCGCCCTGGCTCAGCAACAGGCCGAGCGCGAGCGCCGGCCGCCAGGGCATGCGCAGGCCGAGCGCGATCACCATGATCACCAGCGTCTTGGTGACGATCAGCGCCAGCGCCATGCCGGCGACGAACAGGGGCCGCTCGGCGATCGCGTGCAGATCGAGCTGCATGCCGACGGTGAGGAAGAACATGCCGAGCAGGATCGCGCGGAACGGCTCGACATCGGCCTCGATCTCGTGGCGATAGGGCGTGTCGGCGAGCATCACGCCGGCGATGAAGGCGCCAAGCTCGGTCGGCAGGCCGAGCACGTCCATCAGGGCCGCGCTCGCGATCACGGTGAACAGGCCGGCGAAGACGAACATCTCGCGCTCGCCGAGATTGCCGATCAGTCGGAACAGCGGCCGCAGCACGAAGCGCCCGGCAAGCGCGAGCCCGACGATGGCGACGACCGTGTAGAGCGCGACGAGCCAGCCCGGCGGCCCGGCCAGATCGGCGGGATTGCGCGACAGCGCGGCGACGATCGTGATCAGCGGCACGATCGAAATGTCCTGGAAGAGCAGGATCGAGAAGGCGCGCTCGCCGAAGGGGGTGCGCAGCCGCCCCGCCGATTGCAGCAGCGGCAGCACCTGCGCGGTCGAGGACAAGGCGAGCGGCAGGCCCAGCACCAGCGCCGCCGCCGGCGAGACTTCGGTGGCGAGCCAGACGACGCCGGTGATCGCAAGGCCACACGCCACGACCTGGGCCAGGCCGACGCCGAAAATGTCCTGCTTCATCCGCCACAGCCGCGACGGATTGAGCTCGAGCCCGACGAGGAAGAGAAGCAGCATGATGCCGATCTCGGCGATGCTCATCTTGTCCTGCGCGTCGCCGACCAGATTGAGCATGCGCGGGCCGACCAGTGCGCCGGCGACAAGGAAGCCCAGGGTGGCGCCGAGCCCGAAGCGGCGGAAGATCAGGACGAAGACGAGCGCGAAGCCGAGCATCGGCACCGCCTCGCGCAGCAGCGAGGCGCCCGCCTCGACCTCACTCACCGACCGGTCCCGTCGCGCGCGGCGCGCGCCGCCGCCGCCGCCGCCGCGAAGGGCAGCAGGATCGCGCCGTGCCGGGCGGTGAGCCGCCGCGCCTCGGCGAACAGGTCCAGCCCCGGCCAGTCGCCGGGATCGTCGCGCGCGCCGGAAAGATAGGCGGCGAGCGCATCATGCGCCGCGGCGATCTCGCCAACGCTCCGCCCGATCGCGTGCCGCCCCATCAATGCCGCGGCGGCCTGGCCGAAAGCGCAGGCGCGCACCTCCTGCCCCAACGCGGCGATGCGGCCGGACGCGTCGAGCACCACGTCCACGGTCACCGTGCTCCCGCACACCGGCGCGCGCTGCTCCGCGCTGCCCTGCGCCTCCGCCAGCCGCCCGACATGGGGGATCGAGGCGGCGAGGCGCAGGATATCGCGGGTGTAGAGCGTCGTCGTCGCCACGGGCCGCATATAGGCGACGCGCCCCGGCGGCGCCACCGCCCCATGCCCGGCGCGCCCGATCCTCCCTGCGCCAGACAGGCCCCGGGCCGGAGCGACGGCCAAGCCGCCGCTTCCCCGGCGCCGAGGCTCCTCCTCGCCCGCGCTCTCACCGCCGGGCAGAGGGCAATTCTTGCCGGAATGCCGCGACAGGCTAGGCCCGCCGCCAGGTCGTGCCGTTCGGCCCGTCCTCCAGGATCACGCCCTCGGCCGCGAGTTCGTCGCGGATCCGGTCGGCCTCGGCGAAGTCGCGGCGCTGGCGGGCCTGCCCGCGCGCGGCAATCAGCGCCTCGATCCGCGCGTCGTCGGCGCCGCCCCGGAACCACTCGTCCGGCCCGTCCTCGAGCAGGCCGAGCAGCCGCGCGGAGGCGCGCAGCACCTCGCCATCCTCGATCGCCGCCAGCCGGGACAGGGCGAGCGGAGTGTTGAGATCGTCGGCGAGCGCGGCCACCACGCCGTCGTCGGGCGCGGCCTCGCCCGCTCCCGTCACCGAACGATAGAGCCGGTCGAGCGTCGCCTTGCTCTGCGCGATCAGCGCCTCCGACCATTCCAGCGGCTGGCGGTAGTGCGCGGAGAGCAGCGCGAGCCGCAGCGTCTCGCCCTTGTGGCCCCGCGCCAGAAGCTCCGCGACCGTCACGACATTGCCGAGGCTCTTCGACATCTTCTCGCCGCCGGCCATCGACAGGAAGCCGTTATGCACCCAATAGCGGGCGAGCGGCGCGCCATGATGGGCGCAGCGGCTCTGCGCGATCTCGTTCTCGTGGTGCGGGAAGACGAGATCGAGCCCGCCGCCATGAATGTCGATCGTCTCGCCGAGATGCGCCGCGATCATCGCCGAGCATTCGATGTGCCAGCCCGGCCGGCCGCGGCCCCAGGGCGATTCCCAGCCGATCACTCCCTCCGGCGAGGGCTTCCACAGCACGAAATCAGCCGGATCCTTCTTGTAGGCGGCGACCTCGACACGCGCGCCGGCGATCATCGCCTCGCGGTCGCGCCGCCCGAGCGCGCCGTAGTCGGGATCGCTCGGCACATGGAACAGCACGTGGCCCTGCGCCTCATAGGCATGGCCGCTCTCGATCAGCCGGGCGATCATCTCGATCATCGGACGCACGTGGCGGGTCGCGCGCGGCGCGATCGTCGGCGGCCGGACGCCGAGCGCGCCCATGTCCTCGCGGTAGCAGCGCTCGTAGCGCTCGGTGATCGCCGAGGGCGCGACCCCCTCCGCCTCGGCCGCGGCGATGATCTTGTCGTCCACATCGGTGATGTTGCGCGCGTAGACGAGGCTGTCCGACCCGTGGACGTGGCGCAGCAGCCTCGCGAGCACGTCGAACACCACGGCGGGGCGGGCGTTGCCGATATGGGCGCGGTTGTAGACGGTCGGCCCGCAGACATACATGGTGACGCGCTTCGGATCGGCGGGCGCAAAGACGCGCTTTGCGCGCGTCATCGTATCGTAAAGGCGGATTTCCCTCATCAGTCGCTCGCCGCCGGCGGTTCGCTCGTCCCGCCCTCGCGCCGCGCCTGCACCGCACCGACGATCGCATCGCTGCTGGCGTCGAGCAGCGGGTAGGTGCGCGATTGCGCGATCCACTCGGGCCGCGCGGCGGCGGCGCCCCAGATCGTGTCGTGGACGAGGCTGAAGCCGAGATAGAGCAGGCTCGCGCCAAGCAGCCCCTTCACCATGCCGAAGCCGCCGCCGAGCACGCGGTCGATCGGCCCCACGATCGAGCGCCGCACCTGGCCGCCGACATGGCGCGAGACGAGCTTGCCGAGCAGGAAGACGATGCCGAAGACAAGCGCGAAGGCGAGCATCGAGGCGCCCGAGACGGTCCCGATCGGCCCCTCCAGCCAGAGCGACACCGGCCGGTGCAGGTAGCGCAGCGCGACGATCGCCGCGATCCAGGCGCCGAGCGAGAGCAGCTCGGCGACGAAGCCGCGCAGGAAGCCGGTGACGAGCCCGGCGCCGACCAGCAGCAACACGACGATATCGAGCGCGGTGAGACCCATGCGGCGCTGCCTAGTGGAGGATCGGGCGAAGGGGAAGCGCCTGCCTGAACCGCCCCGGAACGGAAGGGATTTTACCGGCCGAGCAGATGGTCGACGAGCGCGCCGAGCGTCGCGAATCCGGCAAGACGCGGCCGTCCCCTGTCCGCGTTCACCGATGCCGGCACCAGCGCCCGATCGAAGCCGAGCTTCGCCGCCTCCTTCAGCCGCAGGTCGGCGTGGGCGACCGGCCTCAGCTCGCCCGACAGCGCAACCTCGCCGAAGGCGACGCTCGCCGCCGGCACCGGTCGCTCGGCGAGCGCCGAGACGAGCGCGGTGGCCACCGCGAGGTCCGCCGCGGGATCGGTGACCCGATAGCCGCCGGCGACGTTGAGATAGACCTCGGCGGTCGCGAAGCCGAGGCCGCAGCGCGCCTCCAGCACGGCGAGAATCATCGCAAGGCGCCCCGCATCCCAGCCGACCGCCGCCCGGCGCGGCGTCGCGCCGCTCGCCAGCCGGACGGTCAGCGCCTGGATTTCGACCAGCACCGGCCGCGTGCCCTCGAGCGCGGGAAAGACCACCGCGCCCGCCACCGCCTCGCCACGGTCGGTGAGGAACAGGGCCGACGGGTTGGCGACCTCGGCCAGCCCGCTCTCCGCCATCGCGAACACGCCGATCTCGTCGGTGCCGCCGAAGCGGTTCTTCACCGCGCGCAGGATACGATATTGGTGGCTGCGCTCGCCCTCGAAGGAGAGCACGGTATCGACCATGTGCTCGAGCACGCGCGGCCCGGCGATCGCCCCGTCCTTGGTGACATGGCCGACGAGCACGATCGCCGCGCCGCTCTCCTTGGCGAAGCGGATCAGCTCGTGCGCGCTGGCGCGGACCTGGCTCACCGTCCCGGGCGCGCCCTCGATCAGGTCCGAATACATGGTCTGGATCGAATCGATCACCACCAGCGCCGGCGGCGGCGCCGCGGCCAGCGTCGTCAGGATGTCGCGCACCGAGGTCGCCGCCGCGAGCTTGAGCGGCGCCGCGCCGAGCCCGAGCCGATGCGCGCGCAGCCGCACCTGGTCCGCCGCTTCCTCCCCGGAGATATAAGCAACGCCATGACCTTGCGCGGCGACCTTCGCGGCGGCCTGCAACAAGAGGGTGGACTTGCCGATGCCCGGATCGCCACCGATCAGGGTCGCCGACCCGGCGACGAGGCCGCCGCCCAGCGCCCGGTCGAACTCGCCGATGCCGGTCGAGATCCGCGCCGGCAGCGCCGCCTCGGCGTCGAGCCCGAGCAGCTCGACCCTGCGCCCGCCGCCGCGCAGGTCGTGCTTCGCCGAAAAGGGCGTCACCACCCCGGCCGCGTCCTCGACCAGGCTGTTCCACTCGCCGCATTCCGAACACTGCCCCGCCCAGCGCGGGCTGACCGACCCGCACAACTGGCAGACATAGCGCTTCCTTGCCTTCGCCATGGCCGGAACCTAGCGAAACAGAATGAGAACATCCAGCAGGAAAGCTCAAGCGGCGCCGTCGGCCGCATCCGGCCTTCCTGCCACCTCTCCGGCCTGCCGCCTCGCCAGCCCTTCCGGCGGTCGCGAGAAAGCATCCCACGGCCATTGCGCCGCGCCGGCGCAACCGCCACATCGCCATCGATGATCCGCGTCGCCAGCTACAACATGCGCAAGGCCATCGGCACCGACCGGCGCCGCGTGCCGGAACGGACGCTGGCCGTCATCAACGAGATCGGCGCGGACGTGATCGCGCTGCAGGAGGCGGACCGCCGCTTCGGCGCGCGCGAGGCGGCGCTGCCGCCGCGTCTCATCGCCGAGCAGAGCGACTACAAGCCGGTGCGCTTCGACGCGCGCGATGGCTCGCTTGGCTGGCATGGCAATGCGCTGCTCGTGAGGAAAGACGTCGAAGTCCTTGAAAAGCATCTCTTTCACCTGCCATCGCTCGAACCGCGCGGGGCGGTGCTCGCCGAACTGCTCGTGCGCGGGCGGAAGCTGCGCGTGGTCGGGATGCACCTCGATCTTTCTGGCCTCTGGCGGCGGCGGCAGGCGCACGCGATCCTCACCCATCTCGCCGAGCAGGACGAGGCGGTGCCGCACGTGCTGATGGGCGACCTCAACGAATGGAGCGCCCGCGGCGGCTGCCTGCGCGATTTCGCCCAGCATCATCATGTCGCGCCGGTCGGCCGGTCCTTTCACGCGCGGCGCCCGATCGCGACGCTCGACCGGATCATGGTGACGCCCGATCTTTCGATCCTCGATTGCGGCGCGCATCTGAGCCCGCTCGCCCGCCGCGCCTCCGATCACCTGCCGGTCTGGGCCGATCTCGCGCCGGGCGCCGACGCGCCGCGGCCGATCGGTCGCCCCCGCCCGACCTGGCCGGCGAGGGTTCGCGCCTCGCTGGCCCGGCCGGGCCGGTGGCGCGGCTGACGTTCCGGCCAGGGCCGGTTCGTTCAGCCTCCGCCGCCCTCGTTCTCGGCCGCCGCCGGCCCGGCGTCTTGGTCGCGCTCGTCGATCCTCATCCAGTCATGGAAGGGCAGGCCGTAGGCCATGTCCATCACTTCATATTCGATGCCGTCGGGCTTGTTCGCGGCGGAGTTCCACAGCGCCACCACGCCGGTCCTGGCGAGGGGATCGAACATCAGCATCGAGCGATAGCCGCGCACGCCGCCATGATGGCCGATCACGCGGTGGCCGGCATAATCCATCACCCGCCAGCCGAGCCCGTAGGAGGTGTCGTGGGTGCGCTCGGCGAAGCGGCGGCGGCGGCGATTCTCGACCGGCGTTCGCACCCGCGGCGCCTGCACCGCGGCGAGCACGTCGGGCGGCAGCACGCTCGGCGCGAGCCCCATCTGCGCGATCATCCAGATCGCAAGATCCTCGATCGAGCCGTTGACTCCGCCCGCCGCGGGCACGCGGTAATAGGCGTCGCTGATCTCGATCGGCGGCGAATTGCGCCCGCCGGCATGGCCGCGCGCCCAGCTCGGCGCCGACATCAGCGCCTCGCGGCCATAGCTCGCGCGCATGTTGAGCGGGCGGAACAGCCGCTGCTCGACGAAGCGCGCGTAAGGCGCGCCGGTGACACGTTCGACGATCTCCGAGGCGGCGTCATAGGCGACGTTCTGATAGGCGTGGCATTGCCCCGGCGCGCAGATGCGCTCGAGCGTCCCCAGCTCGCGGCGCAGGTCGCGCGGGTCCGCTCCGTCCTCGAGCTTGCCGTCATAGGCGTGGGCGAACAGGCCGAGCGTGTGCGAGAGCAGGTTCGCGATGGTGGCGACCCGCTCGTCATGGTTCGGCAGCCTCAGCGACGCGGCATGACGGGCGACCGGATCATCGAGCGAGAGGCGCCCGTCATGGGCGAGCAGCGCGACCGCGTCGGCCGCGACGCCCTTCGAGAGCGATGCCCAGCGGAAGACGGTATGGCTGGTGACCGGCTCGTCATTGTCGGAAGCGGTGGTGCCGTAGCCCTTGATGAAGCGGATGCGGCCGGCCTCGACCACCGCGACCGCGAGCCCGACCATCGACGGATCCCGCGCCAGCCGCTGGAGTCGCTGGTCGAGCCGGCGGTAATCGATGCGGCTCGGCGTCTCGGGCGGCGTGACGAGCGCGACGGTGACCGGCCCGCGCTGCTCGGCGGCCGCCTCGGCGGCACGCTGCTCGCGCCAGCGCGACGTTCCGGTCCATGCGATGAGGAAGAGTGCGACGAAGGCGACAAGGAGTATGGAAAGGCGCTTCAACGATAGGTATCCGGTCAAAATCCGCCGCCGTCCGATCGTGCGGGTCGCCGCCGGCACGCCGCCGCTTAACGAAGCCGAAACGATAAGAAAAGCCGTGGCTTGCGCGGCCGTCCCGGACCCGCTGGCGCGGCAGGGACGGCGGCGCCCGGGAGGACGGGACCGCCGCGCCCCGCTCGACATTCCGCCGCGCTGCTGCCACGCTGCCCCGCGATGCGGGAGAAGGAGCTCCGGGTCGCGCTCATCTGCTACGGCGGCATCAGCCTCGCCGTCTACATGCATGGCATCACCAAGGAGATCTGGCGCCTCGCCCGCGCCAGCCAGCGCGTCCATGCCGGCGAGGACGAGGCGCCGGACCGCACCTACGCGAGGCTGCTGCGCCTGATCGCGGAGCGCTGCGACCTCGATCTGCGCGTCTATGTCGACATCCTCGCCGGCGCGAGCGCGGGCGGGATCAACGCGGTCTTCCTCGCCCACGCCATCGCCCGCGGCCGCTCGCTCGAGCCGCTGACCGACCTGTGGCTCGACTCGGCCGATGTCGACCGGCTGATCGACCCGCAGGTCGGCCGCGTCGCGCGCTTCGCCAAGGCGGCGGCGGTGCCCTTCGCCTGGGCGCTCTCCAAACGCTCGGGCACGATCGACGAGACGGTGGAGGCGGGGCACCGCGCCGAGGTGCGCGCCAAGGTCGCCAATTTCGTCCGCGCCAGATGGTTCGCGCCGCCGTTTGGCGGGCCGAATTTCACCAATCTCATCCTCGACGCGTTCGACGCGATGGACCGGATGGAGGACGGCCCGCCGCTGCTCCCCGATTCCCAGCCGCTCGATCTCTACGTCACCGTCACCGACTTTCGCGGCTATCCGCAGACGCTGCGGCTCAATTCGCCGCCCGAGGTGAGCGAGCGCGAGCATCGCATCACCCTCTCCTTCCTTGATCCCGGCGGCCCGCGCCGACAGCTCGCCGATCCCGCCGAGTTGACCTTCGCCGCCCGCGCGACGGCGAGCTTTCCCGGCGCCTTCCCGCCCTTCACGGTGAAGGAGCTCGATGCCGAGCTCGCCCGGCGGCAGCGGCTCTGGCCGGGGCGCGACGCCTTCCTGCGCGGCGCGCTGCCGGGGCGCGAGACAGCCGAGGCGGCCGAATCGACCGTCCTGATCGACGGCTCGGTGCTCGCCAACGCGCCCTTCCGCCCCTGTATCGAGGCGCTCGCCAAGCGCCCCGCCTGGCGCGAGGTCGATCGCCGCTTCGTCTATATCGACCCGAAGCCCGGCCGGCGCAGCATCAGCCTCGCGGGCGGCGAATCGGAGGCGCCGGGCTTCTTCGCCACCCTGCTCGGCGCGCTTTCCGACATCCCGCGCGAACAGCCGATCCGCGACAATCTCGAAACGATCGAGCGGATATCGGGACGCATCCGCCGGCTGAGGCGGATCGTGCGGACGATGCGCGGCGAGGTCGAGGCCGCGATCGAGCGGGCGATCGGATCGACCTTCTTCCTCGTCCGGCCGACGCCGGCGCGGCTCGCCTCGTGGCGCGTCCGCGCCAATGCCGCCGCGGCCAAGGCGGCGGGCTATGCCTATGCGGCCTATGCCCATCTCAAGATCGCGACCGTGGTCGAGGACATGGCCGACACGATCTTCCGCCTGGGCGGCGGCGGCGATCGCGCGCGTCGCGAGCGTGTCCGCCAGTCGCTCTGGCACCATGTGCGCGATTCGCTCGGCCTGGTCGATGGCGAGGCGGCGACGGCGAAGGGGGCGAGCGAGGCGCTGATCCGCTTCCTGCGCGATTTCGACCTTGGCTTTCGCACCCGGCGGTTGCGCTTCGTCGCCAAGCGGCTGACGCGGATGGGCGAGCAGGCCGAGGATCCGCGCGTCGACAGCGCGCCGCTCGCGCTGCTGCTCAGCGACATGCTCGAGCGCTATCGCCATCGCGAGAAGGACCATGTCACCCCCGAAATGGTCCACGCCTTCATGGCGGTCGAGGAGGCGCCCGCCGAGGCGATGGCGGCGCTCGCCCGGCTGTGGGACCTGAAGCCGCTCGACGAGGAAACCGACGTGCGGCTGACCGAGGCGCTGTCCGCCCTGCCCAAGGATGACCGGCGCGTCGTGACGCTGACCTATCTCGGCTATCCCTTCTACGACGTCGCCACCCTGCCGCTGCTCCAGGGCGAGGGGCTGGACGAGTTCGACCCGATCAAGGTCGATCGCATTTCGCCCGACGACGCGGTGGCGATCCGCGCCGGCGGCACCGCAGCGACGCTCAAGGGGATCCAGTTCAATAGCTTCGGCGCCTTCTTCAGCCGCGCCTATCGCGAGAACGACTATCTGTGGGGCCGCCTCCACGGCGCCGACCGGCTGATCGACATCGTGCTCTCGACCCTGCCGGCAACGCAGCGCCTCGACGAAGCGGAGGTCGCCGCGCTCAAGCGTGATGCCTTCCGCGCCATCCTCGCCGAGGAAAGGTCGCGGCTGACGACGATCCCCGCCCTGTTCGACGAGCTGGAGCGTGAAATCGGCTGAGGCCGGGCCCGCATTTTCGGCGTGGGCGGAAGCGACGGACCACCGGACCGGGCCATTGCCGGCCGCGCCCTTGGAATGGTCTCTGGAGACGGCCACTGGACGCGGCCCCTAGACGCGCCGGGCGGTTTCGGGGAAAGATGGCGCCGTGCAGTTCCTCAAGACACTCATCTGGGTGGTCGCCATCCTCGTCCTCGTCGGCTTTTCGGCGACGAACTGGAACATGGTGACGATCAACCTGTGGGCCGGGCTCCAGGCCGACATCAAGCTGCCGGCGCTGGTGATCGGCGCCTTCCTGCTCGGCTTCCTCCCCACCTACCTCGTGCTTCGCGCCCGCCTGTGGTCGCTGCGGCGGCGCCTCGATCCGTCGCCCTCGGCCGTGGTCGCCAACGCACCGGTGGTGCGCGCGCCGCCCGTCCCCGAAGGCGAGCCGCGCGCCAACCAATGACGAGCCCGGTCTTCGTCGCGCTCGACACGCCCGATCTCGACGCCGCCCGTTCGCTCGCGGCGCGCGTCAGGACGCATGTCGGCGGGCTGAAGCTCGGGCTCGAGTTCTTCACCGCCAACGGCCCCGCCGGCGTCCACGCGATGGCCGGGTTCGACCTGCCGATCTTCCTCGACCTCAAGCTCCACGATATTCCGAACACGGTCGCCAAGGCGGTGCAGGCGCTGCGCCCGCTCGCGCCGGCGATCCTCACCGTCCACGCCGCCGGCGGGCGAGCGATGATGGAGGAGGCCAAGGCGGCCGCGCCCGCCGACACGAAGGTCGTCGCCGTCACCGTCCTCACCAGCCTCGACGAGGCGGATCTCGCCGCGACCGGCGTCGACGGCTCCGCCACCGGGCAGGCGCTGCGGCTGGCCGGGCTGGCGCGCGAGTCCGGCCTCGACGGCATCGTCTGCTCCGGCGCGGAGGTGAAGGCGGCGCGCGCGCTCTGGCCGAACGGCTTCCTCGTCGTCCCCGGCGTGCGCCCGGCGGGCGGCGCGCCCGGCGACCAGAAGCGCGTCGTCACGCCGCGCCAGGCGCTCGACGACGGCGCCTCGATCCTCGTCGTCGGCCGTCCGATCACGCGGGCGGAGGACGCCGACGCCGCCGCCCGCGCCATCGCCGCGACGCTCTGACGCGGCCCGCGGGCCGCTGGACTTGGCGCCGCCGCGCGCCTAATCCGCCGCGCGAGGAGCTTGGCGATGAGTTGGCTGAACCGCGTCCGCAACCGGATACCCTTCCTCCCCAAGCGGGAGACGGCGGACACATTGTGGCACAAGTGCCCGGAATGCGGCGCGATGATCTTCCTCAAGGAATATGAGGAAAATCTCTTCGTCTGCCCGCGTTGCGACCATCACGGGCGGATCGGCGCGGCGAAGCGCTTCTCGATGCTGCTCGATCCGGGCTATTCCGTCCTCCCCTCGCCGACCGTGCAGGACGATCCGCTCAGGTTTCGCGACGCCAAGCGCTATGTCGACCGGCTGAAGGCCGCGCGCGCCGCGACCGGCGAGAACGACGCGCTGCTCAACGCCGAGGGCGCGATCGAGGGGCACCAGATCGTGATCGGAGTGCAGGATTTCGGCTTCATGGCCGGGTCGATGGGCGCGGCGGTGGGTACCGCGTTCGTCGCCGGCGTCCGCGCCGCAATCGCCGCCCGCTGCCCCTATCTCGTCGTGACCGCCTCGGGCGGCGCGCGGATGCAGGAGGCGATCCTGTCGCTGATGCAGATGCCGAAGATGACGGCGGCGATCGCCGAGCTGCGCGAGGCGGGCCTGCCCTATCTGGTGCTGCTCACCGATCCGACCACCGGCGGCGTCACCGCTTCCTACGCGATGCTCGGCGACATCCAGCTCGCCGAGCCGGGCGCGCTGATCGGCTTCGCCGGCCAGCGGGTGATCGAGAACACGATCCGCGAGAAGCTCCCGGAAGGCTTCCAGCGCGCCGAATATCTGCTCGATCACGGCATGATCGACATGGTGGTGCACCGCAAGGACCTGCGCCGGCGCCTCGCGCTCCTGCTCGACTATCTGGCCCCCCGGCGAGAGGCGGCGTGAGCCGGCACCCCCTCCCCTCCAGGGGAGGGGGTCGGGAGGCGGGGCCTGTCCGCTTCTCCCAAGGCTCCCCCACCCCGGCCCCGCCCCCGAAGGGAAGCGGCTAGATGGACCGCGCCGTCTCTTGCGACCCCGCCGTCCAGGCGCAGCTCGATCGCCTCGCGCGCCTGTCGCCGGGGCGCGACATATTGGGCCTCGAGCGCATAGGCGCGCTGCTTGGCCGCCTCGGCCATCCCGAGCGCGACTTGCCGCCCGTCCTCCACGTCGCCGGCACCAACGGCAAGGGTTCGACCTGCGCCTTCCTGCGTGCCGCGCTCGAGGCGGCGGGGCTGGAGACGCATGTCTATACGAGCCCGCATCTCGTGCGCTTCAACGAGCGCATCCGCATTTCCGGGCGGCTGATCGACGATGCCGCGCTCGCCGCGCTGCTCGCCGAGACGCTCGACGCGGCCGAAGGCATGGCGATCAGCTTCTTCGAGGCGACGACGGCGGCGGCCTTTCTCGCCTTCGCGCGCGCGCCGGCGGATGCCTGCATCGTCGAGGTCGGGCTCGGCGGCCGGCTCGACGCGACCAACGTCGTCGAAGCGCCGCTGGTCTGCGGCATCGCCCAGCTCGGCATCGACCATCCCGCCTTCCTCGGCGACACGATCGAGCGGATCGCCGCGGAGAAGGCGGGCATCGCCAAGCCGGGTGCGCCGCTCGTCACCCTCTCCTATCCCGCCGCCGGCGCCCGCGCGGTTGCCGAGGCCGCGGCGGCGGCGGGCGCGACCTGGCTGCCGCGCGGCGAAAGCTGGCGGGCCGAACTCGCTGGCGGGCGCCTCCATTATGACGACGCGCGCGGGGCGATCGACCTGCCGCCGCCGCGCCTTCCCGGCGCGCACCAGGCCGCCAATGCCGCGCTCGCGGTGGCGATGCTGCGCCACCAGGACCGGCTCGACGTGCCGGAGGCGGCGTTCAGGGCGGCGATGGGCTGGGCGGAATGGCCGGCACGGCTGCAACGACTGGCGCCGGGGCCGCTGCGCGACCTGCTGCCGCGCGAGGCCGAGCTCTGGCTCGACGGTGCCCACAATCCCAACGCCGCGCGCGCCATCGCCGATTTCTTCCGCGCCCGCATGCCGGCCGATCGGCCGCTGCACATCGTCTTCGGGCTGCTCGCCAGCAAGGACGCGCCGGGCGTGCTGCGCGCCTATCGCGGCCGCGCCGCGACCTTCCATACGATCGCTGTGCCGGGCCATGAATCGCACGCGCCCGAGGCGCTCGCCACCGCCGCGCGCGAGGCGGGCTTCGTCGCGATGCCCGCGGCCGGCGTCGCCGACGCACTTTCCTGGATCGCGCGCCACGCCGATCCGGCGCATCCGCCGGTCGTGCTGATCGTCGGCTCGCTCTATCTCGCCGGGGAGGTGCTGCGCGACAATGCTCAGCCGCCGGCCTGACGCTCGGTCCTGCCGGCGCTGCCCACCGATGAATCGACCAGCCCGGTACGGATCATCCACCAGAACAGCAGGATGCCCGGCAGTGCGACGATGGTGGTGAACCAGTAGAAATTGACGAAGCCGATCGCCTCCACCATCGTCCCGGCGGTGGTGCCGGTCAGCACCCGCCCGACGATGCTCGCCGCGGCCGAGATCAGCGCATATTGCGAGGCGGTGAAGCGCAGGTCAGTGAGCGCCGAGAAATAGGCGACGACGACGACGCCGCCGATCCCGCTCGCGAAATTTTCGAAGCCGATCGCGCCGGCGAGGCCGGCATTGCTGTGCCCCGCCCCGGCGAGCACCGCGAAGCTCGCATTGGACAGGCCCATCAGGATGAGGCTGAGCAGCACCGAGCGCTTCATCCCCAGCCGCGCGTAGAGCCAGCCGCCGACGAAGATGCCGATGAGGTAGGCCCAGAAGCCGACGCCGACGTCGTAGATCGCGATCTCGTCATTGGAGAAGCCGAGCGCGTCGAGCAGCAGCCGCAGCACCAGCTGTCCCAGCGTGTCGCCGATCTTGTGGAGCAGGATGAAGGCGAGAACGATCCACGCGCCGGCGCGGCGGAAGAATTCGGCAAACGGCCCCGCGATCGCCGCCCAGGCCTCGGCGAGGCCACGCCGCCGCCGCGGCTCGCGGCGCCGCGCCGGCTCACCGACGACGAGGCCGGTCACCATCGCCGGCAGCGCGAAGGCGGCGCAGGCGAGATAGGCCAGCTCCCAGCCCGCACGCTGCGCCACCACCAGCGCCAGCGCGCCGGCGGCGACCGAGCCGATCCGCCACCCATATTGCGACATGCCCGAGCCGACGCCGAGCTGGCGCGGCTCGAGCAGCTCGATCCGGTAGCCATCGATGACGATATCGAACGTCGCGCCGGCGAAGGCGACCAGGATCGCCGCGAGCGCGGTCGCATAGATGTTCGCGCCGGGATCCTGCAGCGCCAGATTGGCGACCGAGGCGATCACCATCAGGCCGGCCAGGATCAGCCAGGAGACGCGCTGGCCAAGCCGGCCCAGGATCGGCAGCCGCACGCCGTCAACGACCCATGCCCAGAGCGGCTTGAAATTGTAGACGAGGAGGGCGAGCGCGAAGGCGGTGACGCTCTCCGGGTCGATGCCGTCCTGCGCGAGCCGCGAGGTCAGCGTCGCGCCGATCATCGCATAGGGAAAGCCCGAGGAAACGCCGAGGAAGAAGGCCGCCATCGGCGCGCGCTCGAAATAGGGCGCGAGCTGGCGGGGCATCCAGCGGCCGAAATAGCGGGCGAAAACGTAGCCGAAGGCGATCAGCGCGACGATGATGACGGCGGCAAGCTGGCTCCGGCTCATCCCCGCCTTGTAGCGGCTCGCTTTCGCGCGGAAAGCCTCTTTGCTTGCTTTACGTGCGCGTAAGGCGCAGCATCCAGCCATGGACATGCCGGTCTCGTCGCGGCCGACCCGGGGCCAGCTTGATCTCGCCCACGCCATCGCGAGCGGCGAGCCGACGCTGGGCGCCCGGATCGAGACCGTCCCGGCCGTCGTCTATACCGACGCGGAGCGCTTCGCGGCCGAGCAGGCGCGGCTGTTCGCGCGACTGCCGCAGGTGATCGCGCCCTCCGCCCTGCTCGACCGGCCGAACATGGCGGTGCCGCATGACGGCTTCGGCATCCCGCTGCTGCTCACCCGCGACAGGGAGGGCAAGGCGCACGTCTTCTGGAACGTCTGCCGCCATCGCGGCACGCGCCTTGTCGAGGGCAGCGAGCCGGTCCACGCGCCGCTGCTCGCCTGCCCCTATCATGCCTGGTGCTACCGCACCGATGGCGCGCTCGGCGGCGTGCCCCGCCCCGATACCTTCCCCGGCCTCGACAGGGAGGCCCACCGTCTCGCCGAGTTGCCATCGCGCGAGGCGGGCGGGCTGATCTGGTTCGCGCGCGAGCCGAGCGACTTCGCCGATGCGGCGCGGCTCGCCCCGGACTTCGAGGCGTTCGGGCTTCCCGGCCACCATCTCTACCGCCGCCGCATCCACGATGTCGCCGCCAACTGGAAGCTGATCATGGACGCGTTCCTGGAGAGCTACCACGTCCAGCGGCTCCACGCGCCGACGATCGGCAGGTTCTTCGCCGACGGCATCACCGCCGCCGACCGGATCGGCCCGCACCAGCGCAGCGCCGTCGGGCGCGCCGAGTTTCTCGCGAAGATCGACCCCGACGACTGGGCCGCGCTGCGCGCCGCGATCACATTCGCCTACCAGCTCTTCCCCGCGACCCTCATCGTCGTCAGCCCGGACTATGTGAACGTGATGACGATGATGCCGCGCGCGGTCGATCGCACGCTGGTCGAGGACTTCATGCTGATCCCCGAGCCGCCGCGCGGCGAGGAGGACGAGGCGCACTGGGCGAAGAGCTGGGCGCTGCTCGACGAAGGCACGTTCGGCGGCGAGGATTTTCGCGCCGCGGCGCTCGGCCAGAACGGCCTCGCCTCGGGCGCGATCGAGACGCTGACGCTCGGCACGCTCGAAACCGGCATCCGCATCTTCCATGACGAAGTGGAACGTGCCCTGCGCTAGCGCCCGTGGTGGAGCGCCCTATCCCGCCGCCGCCTCGTAGAAGGTGAGCTGCCTCGGCGGGCGCTTCGGCGGCCGGCCCTGAAGCCGGCGCTCGATCGCCTCGAGCGCGGCCTTCAGCGTGCGTTCCGAATATGGCTTGGCGAGGCAGCCGATCGCGAGCGACCGCGCCTGCGCGCCGCAATTGCCGGTGACGAGCAGCACCGGCACGCCACGCGCGCGGGCGGCGCGGGCGACCTCGATGCCGTCGCCCCCGTCGGCGAGCGCGAGATCGGTCAGCACCAGGTCGAGCGGCTCGGCGGCGATCACCGCGCGGGCGGCGCGCTCGTCGGCCACCGTCGCGACCACCTCATAGCCCGCCTCGCCCAGCAGATATTCGTTGTCGAAGGCGACGAGCGGCTCGTCCTCGACAATGAGGATTCGCCGGATCAGCCTTTTGCGCCGCGCGAAGAGCATGTAATTGCGCTACCTCCCTTGTCGCCCGATATCGGACCGCGGCGGCCGGCTTCGGCACCGGCGTCCCGCGCAATCCTGCCTCGGGCGCGCACTTGCATCGGGCCGTCCAGCCCGGCCCACGATGGAGAAACGCCCTGGCCGGCCATCGCGATCCACAGCGCATCGCCAAGCTCCTCGCCCGCGCCGGAATCGGCTCGCGGCGCGAGGTCGAGCGGATGATCGGCGAAGGCCGGGTGGCGATCGGCGGCACGCCGGTCGCGACGCCCGCGACCCTGCTCGCCTCGCTGCACGGCGTCACCGTGGACGGCAGGCCGGTGAAGGCGCCGCCGCCGGCGCGCCTGTTCCGCTTCCACAAGCCGCGGGGGGTGCTTACCACCGCGCGCGACCCCAGGGGGCGGCCGACCATCTATGACCGGCTGCCCGCGGGGCTGCCGCGGCTGATGCCGATCGGGCGGCTCGACATGAACACCGAGGGCCTGCTGCTGCTCACCACCGACGGCGAGCTGAAGCGCCAGTTCGAACTGCCGGCCACCGGCATCCAGCGCAGCTACCGCGCCCGCGCCTTCGGTGTGGTCAGCCAGGATCGGCTCGAGGCGCTGATCGAGGGGATCGAGATCGATGGCGTCCGTTACGGCCCGATCGACGCCAATCTCGAGCGACGCACCGGCAGCAACCAGTGGATCGAGCTCAGGCTTGCCGAGGGCAAGAACCGCGAGGTCCGCCGCGTCCTCGAACATCTGGGCCTGAAGGTCTCCCGCCTGATCCGCACCGCCTACGGCCCCTTCGCCCTCGCCGATCTCGCCCCCGGCGCGGTCGAGGAAGTGCGCCGGCACGATCTGGTGGCGTTCCGCAACACGCTGCCGGCGCCGTCCCGGGCGGGCCGATGAGGATCATTGCCGGCGCATGGCGCGCCCGCCCCCTGATCGCGCCGCCGGGGCGCGACACCCGGCCGACCAGCGCGCGCACGCGCGAGGGGCTGTTCTCGATGCTGCAAAGCCGGCTCGGCGGCCTCGAGGGGCTGCGCGTCGCCGATGTCTTCGCCGGCACCGGCGCGCTCGGGCTGGAGGCGCTCTCGCGCGGCGCGGCCCATTGCACCTTCTACGAGAAGGACCGCCCGGCGCTTGACGCGCTCGCCGGCAATATCGCCCGGCTCGGCGCGACCGCGCGCGCCGACATTCGCGCGCAGTCGATCGACCAGGCCGCCCCGCCCGCGCGCCCCTGCGATCTCATCATGGTCGATCCGCCTTATGCGGCGACGCTCGCGCAGCGCGCGCTCGACCGGATCGTCGCTGGCGGCTGGCTGGCGCGCGGCGGCTGGCTGTCGCTGGAGACGGGCGGCGGCGAGCTCGCCATCCCGGACGCGCTCGCGGTCGCGGCCGAACGCCGCTTCGGCAAGGCCCATATCACGCTGCTGCGCATGCGCTGAGGCCCGCCGGCCGGCGCGCCCGCCGAGGATCGATGGCCACTGCTCCCCGCCTGGCGGGCGCGGTCGCCTATCCCCGCTGCTCGCGCGTCCGCATCGCGCGGACCGCGACCAGGCTGACCAGCGACGCACCGGCGAGGTAGAGGCCGACCCAGATCAGTCCGCCGCGATCGGCGAGCCACACCGCCGCCATCGGCGTCAGCGCGCCGCCGAGGATGCCGGCGATGTTGAATGACAGGCTGACGCCGGTATAGCGCACCCGCGCGGGAAACAGGCTCGGCAGCCACATGCCGAGCGGCCCGTAGACGAAGCCCATCACGAACAGCGCGAAGGCGAGCCCCGCGAAAATGACGGCGAGCGCGCCCGATTGCAGCGTCGGGGCGAGCAGCAGGCCGGAAATCGCCGCCGCGACGCAGCCCCAGGCGAGCACCCGACCCGCGCCCCAGCGGTCCGAGGCCCAGCCGGCGAGCGGTATGCCTGCCGCCATGAACAGGATCGAACCGAGCTGGAGTTCGAGGAAGACCTGCTGGTCGATGTGGAGCTTGGTCGTGCCGTAGCCGAGCGCGAAGGCGGTCGCGAGATAGTAGACCGCGAAGCAGGCGACCGCGCCCAAGGTGCCGCCGAGCAGCGCCAGCGGATGCTCGCGCAACAGCTCGGCGACCGGCACGCTGGGCGGCGGGCCCTGTTCGAGCACCGCGCGGAAGGCCGGCGTCTCGCCGAGCTTCAGGCGCACCCAGAGCCCCACCACCACCAGCACGAAGGACAGCAGGAACGGGATGCGCCAGGCCCAGGCGAGGAACTGGTCGCCCGCAACCGCGGTGCCGAGCAGCAGGAACATGCCATTGGCGAGGATGAAGCCGACCGGCGCGCCCATCTGCGGCACCATGCCGAAGCGGCCGCGCCAGCCCGCGGGTGCGTTTTCGACCGCGAGCAGCGCCGCGCCGCCCCATTCGCCGCCCAGCCCGAAGCCCTGGCCGAAGCGAAGGATGCACAGCAGCACGGGCGCCCAGATGCCGGCGCTGGCATAGGTCGGCAGCGCGCCGATCAAGACGGTCGATCCGCCCATCAGCATCAGCGAGCCGACGAGCGTGGACTTGCGCCCGATCCGGTCGCCGAAATGGCCGAATGCCCAGGCGCCGAGCGGTCGCGCGACGAAGGCGACGGCGAGGCTGGCATAGGAGGCGATGAGCTGGGTCGAGGCCGAATCGGACGGGAAGAAGAGCGGCCCGAACACGATCGCCGCCGCGGTCGCATAGATATAATAATCGTAGAACTCGACCGAGGTGCCGACCAGGCTGGCCAGCAGCACCCGCGCATTCGCCCTGAACGGATGAACCATGCCCCTCCCCGCCTTTTCGGTGCGGCGGAGCCTTGCCGGCTCGCGCGCCGCCACGCAAGCCAGCCGGCCCGATTTCATCATCGGCCTTTCGCCGAACGGCGCGACTGCGTGCCCACAGGCGGCGCTGGCGGAAAGGGCGCAGCCAAGGCCGAAGCTGCCCTGGAGCGCGTGCGGCCCGGCGTCGATCGCGATGAGCCCGTCCCCGTGCGCGGGCGAGTCAGGCGCTTGCCCCGCCGTCCTTCGTTCCCTACCTGTTCGGCGGTGACCGACCTCCCCACCCGCCAGAGCGAGCCGCCCTATCTTCGCGGCCTCAATCCCCCGCAGCGCGAGGCCGTGCTGACCACTGAGGGACCGGTGCTGGTGCTTGCCGGCGCGGGGACGGGCAAGACGGCGGCGCTGACCGCGCGGCTCGCCCATCTCGTCGCGACGCGCCGCGCCTGGCCAAGCGAGATTCTCGCCGTCACCTTCACCAACAAGGCCGCGCGCGAGATGAGGGAGCGGGTCGGCCGGCTGATCGGCGAGGCGGTGGAGGGGATGCCCTGGCTCGGCACTTTCCATTCGATCGGCGCGCGGATGCTGCGCCGCCACGCCGAGCTGGTCGGCCTGCAGTCCAATTTCACCATCCTCGACACCGACGATCAGCTGCGCCTGCTCAAGCAGATCATCCTCGCCGCCGACATCGACGAGAAGCGCTGGCCGGCGCGCGCGCTCGCCGGCCATATCGACCGCTGGAAGAACAAGGGCTGGACGCCCGACCAGGTCGACGCCGGCGAGGCCGAGCACTATGCCGCCGGCAAGGGCGCGCAGCTTTATGCGCTCTACCAGGCGCGGCTGCGCGAGCTCAACGCCTGCGACTTCGGCGACCTGCTGCTCCACATGCTGACCGTCCTGAAGACGCACCGCGACGTACTGAAGCTCTACCAGCAGCGCTTCAAATATATCCTCGTCGACGAATATCAGGACACCAACCAGAGCCAGTATCTGTGGCTGCGCCTGCTCGCCCAGGCGCGCGGCAACATCTGCTGCGTCGGCGACGACGACCAGTCGATCTATTCCTGGCGCGGCGCGGAGGTGTCCAACATCCTGCGCTTCGAGCAGGACTTTCCGGGCGCGGCGATCATCCGGCTCGAACAGAACTACCGGTCGACGCCGCACATCCTCGGCGCCGCCTCGGGCCTCATCGCGCACAATAGCGGCCGGCTCGGCAAGACGCTGTGGACGCAGGTGGACGCTGGCGAGGTGGTTCGCGTCATCGGCGTCTGGGACGGGCCCGAGGAGGCGCGTCGCGTCGGCGAGGAGCTGGAGGCGCTGCGGCGCCGGGGCGAACGGCTCGATGGCGCCGCGATCCTGGTGCGCGCCCAGTTCCAGACCCGCGAGTTCGAGGACAGGTTCATCGCGATCGGCCTGCCCTATCGCATCGTCGGCGGCTTCCGCTTCTACGAGCGCGCCGAGATTCGCGATGCGCTCGCCTATCTGCGCGTCATCGCCCAGCCGGCCGACGATCTTGCCTTCGAGCGAATCGTCAATACGCCGAGGCGCGGGCTCGGCGACAAGACGCTCGTCAGGCTCCACACCCTCGCCCGCGCCGAGCAGGTGCCGCTGAGCGTCGCCGCCGCGCGGATCCTCGACACCGACGAGCTGACCGGCGCCGCGCACCGCTCGCTCGCCAGGCTGATCGCCGATTTCGCCCGCTGGTGCTCGTTGCTTCGGCCGGCGGCCGCGGAGGACGGCGGGGCGCCGGAGGGCGGCCTTCCCCACCCGGAGCTCGCCCGGCTCGTGCTCGACGAGTCCGGCTATACGGCGATGCTCCAGGCCGATCGCTCGGCCGAGAGCGCCGGGCGGCTCGAGAACCTCGCCGAGCTGGCCCGCGCGATGGAGGATTATGAGAGCCTCGGCGCCTTCCTCGAACATGTCAGCCTGGTGATGGACAATGACGCCGAGTCGGAGGCCGACAAGGTCACGATCATGACCATCCACGCCGCCAAGGGGCTGGAGTTCGACACCGTCTTTCTCGCCGGCTGGGAGGAAGGCGTGTTCCCGTCGCAGCGCGCGCTCGACGAGGGCGGTCACGCCAGCCTCGAGGAGGAGCGACGGCTCGCCTATGTCGCGATCACGCGCGCGCGCCGCCGCTGCACCATTCTCCATGCCGCGAACCGGCGCATCTACGGCCAGTGGACGAGTTCGATCCCCTCGCGCTTCGTCGCCGAACTGCCGGCGGCGCATGTCGAGGAGGAGACGACGATGACCGGCGGCGAGAGCCTGTGGCGCGCCAACTGGTCGGAGCGCGCCGATCCCTTCGCCGACGCGCTGCGGTCCGAGCGCGGCCTCGCCCGCGCCCGCTCGCGCGGTCCGGGCTGGCAGCGCGCCGCGCGGGGCGGCGGCCTCTCCCCGGCCCCGTCCCGCGTCGTCGAGGCGCGCGCCAGCGCGGTCAGCCTCGGCAATCCCGGCCGTGGCGACATCGCCGTCGGCATGCGCGTCTTCCACTCCAAATTCGGCTACGGCACCGTCGCCGGCATCGAGGGCAACAAGCTCGAGATCGACTTCGAGCAGACCGGCCGCAAGCGCGTCCTGGACAGTTTCGTCAGCCCGAGCTGATCCGCGCGGGCGCGCAGCCTCGCCACCATTGGCGCGTTGCATGGGATCGCCCGCAAGGACGAGGCCCCGTCCGCCGCGTGACGGTCGCCGCGCTTATCGATTTTTCAGCTTAGGTTGACCAAGTTTAATCGTTTTTTTCGATCCATTCGTCGCCTTAGGCTCGATCCATACCAAAAGGCCACAGGAGACGGATCATGGACGCGAAGACCGGCGACCCCCTCAACGATCCCGGCAAGGCCCGCGCCGCCGTGAGATCCCTCCTCGGCCGGACCAATCGCGATTGGTGGCCGAACCAGCTCAGCCTCGAAATCCTCCACCAGCACGGCCGCCACGGCAACCCGATGGGCGACGATTTCGATTATCGGAAGGAGTTCCGGTCGCTCGACTATCACGCGGTGAAGCGCGATCTCGAAGCGCTGATGACCGACAGCCAGCCCTGGTGGCCGGCGGACTATGGCCATTACGGCCCCTTCTTCATCCGCATGGCCTGGCACGCCGCCGGCACCTACCGCACCGGCGACGGGCGCGGCGGCGCCAATTCGGGCAACCAGCGCTTCGCCCCGCTCAACAGCTGGCCGGACAACGCCAATCTCGACAAGGCGCGGCGGCTGCTCTGGCCGGTGAAGAAGAAATATGGCCGCAAGCTGTCCTGGGCGGACCTCCTGATCCTCGCCGGCAACGTCGCGATCGAATCGATGGGCGGGCCGGTCTTCGGCTTCGGCGGCGGCCGCGAGGACGTCTACGAGCCGGAAAGGGATGTCTACTGGGGCACCGAGGAATTCTGGGTCGGCCACGAGCAGAACGAGACCCGCATCCAGCCCGAAAAGGAGATGGCGCTGGAAGAGCCGCTCGCGGCGATCCAGATGGGCCTCATCTACGTCAACCCGACCGGGCCGGGCGGCAATCCCGATCCGCTGCTCTCGGCGCGCGACATCCGCGAGACCTTCGCGCGGATGGCGATGAATGACGAGGAGACGGTCGCGCTGACCGCCGGCGGGCACACCTTCGGCAAGTGCCACGGCGCCGGCGACGCCGCCAAGGTCGGCGCCGAGCCGGAAGGCGCGGACATCGCGCAACAGGGCCTTGGCTGGCAGAGCGGCCACGGCAGCGGCCTTGGCGACGACACGATCACCTCGGGACTCGAAGGTGCCTGGACGCCGACGCCGATCCGGTGGTCGCACAATTATTTCCGGATGCTGCTGGACTATGATTATGAGCTGGTGATGAGCCCGGCCGGCGCGCCGCAGTGGCAGCCGATCAACCAGAGGCCGGAGGACATGGCGCCCGGCGCGCACAGCCCCGACCGGCGCCTTCCGACGATGATGACCACCGCCGACATGGCGTTCAAGATGGATCCCGAATATCGCAGGATTTCGGAACATTTCCATCGCAACCCGGACGCCTTCGCGCAAGCCTTCGCCCGCGCCTGGTTCAAGCTCACTCATCGCGACATGGGACCCAGGTGCCGCTATCTCGGCCCCGAAGTGCCGCAAGAGGACCTGATCTGGCAGGATCCGGTCCCGCCCGGGCCGAAGCTCGGCGCCGCCGACGTCGCGACGCTGAGCGAAATGATCGCGGCCTCGGGCCTCTCGGTCGCACAGCTCGTCAAGACCGCCTGGGCCTCGGCCTCCACCTTCCGCGGCTCGGACATGCGCGGCGGCGCCAACGGCGCGCGCATCCGCCTGGCGCCACAGAAGGATTGGGACGTCAACGAGCCCGAGGAGCTGGCCCGGGTGCTCGCCACCTACGAGGGCATCCAGCGCGACTTCGGCGGGCCCGGGCGCGTCAGCATCGCCGACCTCATCGTGCTTGGCGGCAATGTCGGCGTCGAACAGGCGGCGCGCGCGGCGGGCCACGAGGTGACGCTACCCTTCGCCTCCGGGCGCGGCGACGCGACCCAGGAGCAGACGGACGCGCACAGCTTCGGCCCGCTCGAGCCGAGGGCGGACGGCTTTCGCAACTACCTTCAGGTCCGCTTCAGCGTGCCGACCGAGGAGCTGCTGATCGACCGCGCCCAGCTGCTCGGCCTCAGCGCGCCGGAAATGACGGTGCTGGTCGGCGGCCTGCGCGTGCTCGGCGCCAATCATGGCGGCGCGAAGGAGGGCGTGCTCACCGATCGGCCGGGCCAGCTCACCAACGACTTCTTCGTCAACCTGCTCGACATGGGCACGGCGTGGCGGGAGGTCGACTCGCGCGGCGACGAGCTGTTCGTCGGCACCGATCGCGCCACCGACCAGCCGCGCTGGACCGCGACGCGGACCGATCTCGTCTTCGGATCGAACGCGCAGCTACGCGCGCTGAGCGAGGTCTATGCGGCGGACGACGCGAAGGAGAAGTTCGTCGCAGACTTCGTCGCCGCCTGGACCAGGGTGATGAACGCCGACCGCTTCGATCTCATCGCCTGACCGGCCCCGGCGCCGGGCGCGAAGGCCGAACGCAGTCGCGATAAGGGCTGCCGCCCGCGCCGAACGGGGTTGGAACCGACGGCAAGTTCGCGCACTGGGAGCGGCATGAGCGACGCGCCGCCGCCCAAGTTGCGCCCACGGGTCTGGGACACCGGCAGCGGCGACCGGCCGCCACCGCGCTTCGACGTCGAGCGGCCGCGGCCGGCCGAAGAGGCGCATCTCTTCCGCGAGGGCGTGCCGATCGGCCGGCGGATCGCGGCGATCCTCGCGGTCTCGTTCGGCTCGGCGCTGGTTGTGATCGACGGCGCCATCCCGACCGTCGCGCTGCCCAGCATCGCGCGCGACCTCGGCGTCGATTCCTCCGCGGTCGTTTCGATCGTGACGGTCTACCAGCTCATCCTGGTGATGTTCCTCCTCCCCTTTTCCGGGCTCGGCGACCGGATCGGGCTCAAGCGCATGTACCAGGTCGGGCAGGTCATCTTCGCGCTCGCCAGCCTGCTCTGCTTCTTCGCGAACAGCCTCGCCTTCCTGTTGATCGTGCGGGCGGCGCAGGGGATCGGCGCGGCGGCGGCGCTCAGCGTCTCCTCGGCGCTGGTCCGCTCGATCTACCCGGAACGGGCGCTGGGCCGCGGGCTCGCGCTCAACGCGCTCGTCGTCTCGTGCGGCGCCGCGATCGCGCCAACGCTGGGCGGCCTCGTCCTCGCCGTCGCGCCCTGGCCCTGGGTGTTCGCGAGCGCGGTGCCCTTCGCGGTCGCCTCGCTCCTGTTCGGCAGGTCGCTCCCCGATCCCAGGGCACGCGCCGAGCCGTTCGACGTGATCGGCGCCGCGATGTGCGCGCTGATGTTCGGCCTCGTCATCGGCGGGCTCGAGAGCGCGGTCCACGGCGACAGCCCGGTGGTCTCCGCCGCGATCGTCGCCGCCGGCATTGTCGTCGCGGTGCTCGTCGTGCGCCGGGAAAGCCGCGAGGCAGCACCGATCTTCCCCGTCGACCTGCTGCGCCGGCCGGTGATCTCGCTGTCCGTGCTCGGCGGCTTCTGCGCCTTCATCGGATCGATGACGCTGCTGCTCTCCATGTCCTTCCGGCTGCAGCACGCCTTCGGCTTCACGCCATCGGAGGCGGGTGCGATCATCGGCGTGTGGCCGCTCACCATGATGGTCGTCGCGCCGGCCGCCGGCGCGCTCTCGGATCGCTATCCGGCGGGGATCCTGGGGGCGATCGGCATGAGCATCGCGGTGGTCGCGCTGCTGCTGATCGCCTTCCTGCCGCCGGACGCCGATTACTGGGGCGTCGCCTGGCGGATGTCGCTGTGCGGGCTCGGCTTCGGCCTCTACCTTTCACCGAACACGCGGCTGGTGATCGCGTCGGCCCCGCGCGGGCGGATCGCGCCGGCCGGCGGCCTGGTCTCGACCACCCGGCTCGTCGGCCAGACGACCGGCGCAACCCTTGTTTCGGCGCTGCTGGCGTTCGGCATCGGCGATGGCGGCGCGCCGGCCCTGGCCGCCTGCGCGCTCGCCGTCGTCGCGGGCATCGCCAGCGCGGTGCGCCTCGCCCCCGGGGTGCGCGAGACCGGCGCGGGCCCCGCCAGCAGGCAAGCCGCCTAGAAGACCGCGCGCGGCGTCTCCTCGCGCATCATCTGCTGGCGCACGAGCGGGATCGGCGGGCCGCCATAGCTCAGGAACTGGTCGTGGAACTGCTGCCAGGCCTGGCGGCCGCCCCGGCTTCCCGTCCAGTCCTCGCGCAACTTGCGGATCATCAGCTTGCCGAGCGTGTAGTTGAGATAGGCGGGGTCGTAGGTTCCGCGCGCCGCCTGCTGCCGGGCATTGCCCTCGTCCTGGTAGCATTGCGTGCGGAACATCCGGTAGCTCTCCTCCTGCGTCATCCGCCCGGTGTGGAGCCCGATCGCCGACAGGAAGCGGCAGTCGCGCAGCAGCGCGTTGCTGATCTGGCCGATATGCGTTTCGGGATCGCCGTCATTGAGCCCGGCCTCCCACATCATCTCCTCGGCATAATGGGCCCAGCCTTCCGCATAGGCATAGCCGACGAACAGCCGGCCGAAGAGGAAGCGCGAGCGGTTGGCATGGAGAAAGTTGAGATAGTGGCCCGGCCAGGCCTCGTGGACGCTCGTGAACAGAAGGTCCGACTTGCCGGGAATGAAGGCGCGCTGGACCTCGGGGCTCCACGCGGGATCGGGCGGCGCGATGTAATAGACCGACGGCAGGTTGCGCTCATAGGGGCCGGCGATCGAGATATAGGCCGAGTTCTGCCGGTTGTAGGGCGGCGCTTCCTCGACCTCGGCCTGCACCATGCTGGGCACGCTGACGATGCGCTGGTCAATGACGAACTGGCGCAGCCTGTCGAGCTCGGCGCGTGCCGCCGCGACCGGGCCGTCCGCCGGCTTGTCGCTCTGCATCCTGAGCACGCAGGCTTCGATCGTCTGGCCCGGCGCATATTCGCCGCAGGCCTCGCGCAGCGCCGCCTGGTTGCGGGCGAGATCCTGCTCGCCGATGCGCTGGAGCTGGTCGAGCGGGATATCGACCATCTCAGTATCGCGCAGCATCTGCGCGAAGCGATCGGCGCCGAGCGCGAAATCCGTGGTCGCGTTCGCCCGCTGCGATTCGAGCCAGTTGGCGAGATCCTGCATCGCCACGGCGGCGTCTTCGGAGGCGCTGGCGAGCTCGGCCTGGAGCTGCTCGTCGGCCACATCGGCGAAGGCGCGCTTGCCGTCGCCGCGATAATATTCGGCGAAGCCGCCGAAACCGGCCTTGCCGAAATCGATGAAGCTCACCGGCAGCGGCGTGCGCAGGTTGGCGCGGATCTGCCCCGCCGCGCGCGGCACGTTGCGCAGGTAGGCGATATAGGCGCGCAGCCGCTGCGCCGGCGGCGCATAGGGCCGGGTCACATAGACCGAAGGATCGAGCGAGCCGACATAATAGGTGGGGTTGGTGTGCGGCAGGTCGGCGCTCTCCAGCCAGAAGAGCTGGCCGCGCATCACCGCCATCACATAGTCGCGCTGGAAGCGCTGCTCGGGCGTCATCGCGTCGGCATCGAAGCGCCCCGCCTCCTCCAGCACCTGCTGGATATGGGCCTGGCGCTGCCGCAGCCCTTCCGGGCTCCAGTCGGGAATCTGGCCGTCATATTCGTGCTTGCCCTGGTAGACGGCGAAATCCGGGTTGAGCCGCAGGTAGCCGTCGATCGCGCGGCTGACGAAGGCGTCCCAATCGGCCGGGCCGTGGGCGGCCTGGTTGCCCGATCCGGCCTGGCAGCCCGCCAGCAGCAATGCGAGCGCGCCCGCGCCCGCGAGGAAAGTCATCTTCATCGGTTCGGCATCCCTCTCATTTTGTCCGTCGCGCCCCCCGGACGCGCTTCTGGCACGTGCGAGCCACGCTGGCCAGTCCGTTGCGCCGAAACCGATTTTGCGTCGCGCGGAGCAACTTTGGCGATTCCTGCCCGGCAATTACGGCGCGCCGGACGATCCTTGCAATTATCGGGACCGGCGCGGCGGACCATGTTGCCGTGCGCAGGCCGCGATCCTAAGGCGAGGTCCACATGGCATCGGACTCGCCCTTTTCGATCGCGGATTTCCGATTCTACTGGACCGCGCGGCTTGCCTCCACGATCGGCCAGGTCGCGATGGTCGTCGTCATCGGCTGGCAGGCCTACGACACCGCCCGCCATATCGGCATGGGAGTCAAGGAAGCGTCGTTCCAGCTCGGCCTGATCGGGGTCGTCCAGTTCCTGCCGCTGTTCCTGCTGACGCTGGTGACCGGCTGGACCGCCGACCGGCTTGACCGGCGCTTCATCGCGCGCGCGACGATCAGCCTCGAAATCCCGTGCGCCGCGGCGCTCGGCTGGCTTTCCTGGACGCAGCAGGTGACGCTGCCGGCCATTTTCCTCATCGCCGCCCTGCTCGGCGTCGCGCGCGCCTTCGCGCAGCCGGCGCTGCAGGCGCTCGCGCCCAATCTCGTGCCGGTCCGGATCCTGCCCAGGGCGATCGCGAGCAGCTCGCTCGCCTGGCAGGGAGGCGCGGTCGTCGGACCCGCGGTCGGCGGCTATCTCTACGCGGTCGCGCCGCACGTGCCCTATTTCGTCGCCGGGGTGCTGTTCGCGATCTCGCTCCTGTGCATGTTCCTGATCGGGCCGAAGCCGCGCACCGCGATCGAGGGCCCGCGCAATCCCTGGCGCCAGATGGTCGATGGCATACGCTACGTGCGGCACAATCGGCTGGTATTTGGCGCGATCAGCCTCGACCTGTTCGCGGTCCTGCTCGGTGGCGCGACCGCGATGCTGCCGGTCTATGCGCGCGACATTCTCCATGTCGGCGCCGAGGGACTCGGCAACCTGCGCGCCGCGCCGGCAATCGGCGCCGCGCTCACCGCCCTTTGGTTCTCGGCGCGGCCGCTTTCGAGCAATGTCGGCGTCAAGATGCTCGCCGCGGTCGGCGTGTTCGGCGCGGCGACGATCGCCTTCGGCCTGTCGCGCCTGATGCTGCTCTCGCTCGCCTGCCTCGCCATTCTCGGTGCGGCGGACATGTTCTCGGTCTATGTCCGCCAGTCGCTGATCCAGCTCTACACGCCGGACGCGATGCGCGGCCGGGTCGGCGCCGTCTCGACCCTCTTCGTTTCCGCGTCGAACGAGCTTGGCGAGGCGGAAAGCGGGTTCCTCGCCGCGCTGATCGGACCGGTGGCGGCGGTCGTCGCCGGCGGCATCGGCGCGATCGCCGTCACGCTGCTGTGGGCGCGCTGGTTCCCCGAGCTTCGCCACGCCCGCAGCTTCAACGTCCCCGCCCATCTCGCCCAAGCAAAGGAGGCCTGAGCCATGAAAGCCGACAATATTCTCCAGACGATCGGTCGCACCCCGCACGTCCGTGTCAACCGGCTGTTCGGCGACGCCGAGGTCTGGATCAAGCAGGAGCGGATGAATCCCGGCGCCTCGATCAAGGACCGTATCGCGCTGGAAATGGTCGAGGAAGCCGAGCGCACCGGCAAGCTCAGGCCCGGCGGCACGATCATCGAGCCGACCAGTGGCAATACCGGCATCGGCCTCGCCATGGTCGCGGCCGTGAAGGGCTACCGCCTGATCCTCGTCATGCCCGACAGCATGAGCCTGGAGCGCCGGCGGCTGATGCTCGCCTATGGCGCCACCTTCGAGCTCACCCCCCGGGCGGAGGGCGTCAAGGGCGCGATCGCGAAGGCGGAAGCGCTCGCCGCGACGATCGAGGGCTCGTGGATTCCCCAGCAGTTCGAAAACGCCGCCAATGTCGAGGCCCACGCCCGCACCACCGCGCGCGAAATCCTCGATGACTTCCTCGACAGCCCGATCGACGTCCTAATCACCGGCGTCGGCACCGGCGGCCACATCACCGCCTGCGCGCAGGTGCTCAAGCGGGAATGGCCGAACCTCAAGGTTTATGCGGTCGAGCCAGCGCTTTCGCCGGTCATCTCGGGCGGCGAGCCGGGGCCGCACCCGCTGCAGGGGCTTGGCACCGGCTTCATCCCGACGATCCTCGACGTCTCGCTGCTCGACGGGGTGGTCACGGTCGACGGCGACGACGCCAAGGAAATGGCGCGCCGCGCGGCGCGCGAGGAGGGGATGCTCGTCGGCATCAGCTCCGGCGCCTGCCTCGACGCGATCCGGCAGAAGCTCCCCGAAATCAGGGACAAGCGCATCCTCGGCTTCAACTACGATACCGGCGAGCGCTACCTCTCCGTGCCCGATTTCCTGCCCGAGGCCTGACGCCGCACGGACCTGTCCGAAGGAACCCGCCGCGCCGCGCATCGTTGGGGAGCGGCACGGCCGGGAGAGAGACGATGAGCGACGATGGACGTGGCGACGGCGGGCCGCATGTGGTTCACGAGACCACGGTGGTTGATGGCGGCGGCGGTGGCGGCGGGCTGATCGCGCTCGTCGTGCTGGTGATCGTGCTCGGCATCGCCGCCTTTCTCTATTTCGGCGGCTATCTCGGCGGCGCGGCGGACAAGGGCGACATCAACGTCAACGTCGCGGCGCCGAGCGTCGACCTGCCCGACGTCGAGGTTCCCGCCCCGGCGACATCGAACAGCCGCTAGCGCGGCCTCAATTGCGCGGCGCCTGCCGCCGGTAGCTCAGCGCCTCGGCGACGTGGACGCGTCCCACGCCGTCGGCGCCGGCGAGATCGGCGATCGTGCGCGCCACCCGCATCACCCGGTGATAGCCGCGCGCGGAGAGCCGCATCGCCTCGGCCGCCTGGGCGAGCAGCCGCCGCCCCGGCTCGTCCGGCGCGGCGACCTCCTCGAGCAGGCTGCCGTCGGCCTCAGCATTGGTACGGATGCGGTGCGCGGCATAGCGCTCCGTCTGCAGCGCCCGCGCGGCGGCGATCCGCGCCGCGACCTCGGCCGAGCCTTCGGCGGGCGGCGGCAAGGTGAGGTCCGCGGCCGCCACGGCGGCGACCTCGACATGGATGTCGATCCGGTCGAGCAGCGGGCCGGAGATTTTCGCCTGGTAGTCGGCGGCGCAGCGCGGCGCGCGCGAGCAGGCGAGCGCGGCATCGCCGAGATGCCCGCAGCGGCAGGGGTTCATCGCGGCGACGAGCTGGATGCGCGCCGGAAAGGTGACGTGGGCGTTCGCGCGCGCGACCTGCACGGTCCCGGTCTCGAGCGGCTGGCGCAGCGAATCGAGTGTCGCGCGCTGGAATTCCGGCAGCTCGTCGAGAAAGAGCACGCCGAGATGGGCGAGGCTCACCTCACCGGGCCGGACGCGCAGGCCGCCGCCGACCAGCGCCGGCATCGAGGCGCTGTGATGCGGCGCCCGAAACGGCCGCGCACGGATCAGCCGCCCGTCGTTCAGCTCGCCGGCGACCGAGGCGATCATCGAGACTTCGAGCGCTTCGGCCGGGGTCAGCTCCGGCAGGATGCCGGGAAGGCAGGCGGCGAGCAGCGACTTGCCGGCGCCCGGCGGGCCGACCATCAGCATGTTATGCCCGCCCGCGGCGGCGATTTCGAGCGCGCGCTTGGCCGTTTCCTGCCCCTTCACCTGGGCGAGGTCGGGGCCGGGCGCGGGCGGATCGACGACGCCCGGCTCGGGCGGCGTCAGCACCGCGCTGCCGCGCAGGTGGTTGATCAGCGAGATGAGGTCGGGCGCGGCGATCACCTCGACATCGCCGGCCCAGGCCGCCTCGCTCCCCTGCGCCGCCGGGCAGATCAGGCCGAGGTCGCGCGAGGAGGCGTGGAGGGCCGCGAGCAGCACCCCCGGCGAGGGCGCGATCCGGCCGTCGAGCGCAAGCTCGCCGACCGCGACATAGCCGGCGAGCGTTTCGGCATCGATCGCGCCCATCGCGGCGAGCAGGCCGAGCGCGATCGGCAGGTCATAGTGCGAGCCTTCCTTGGGCAGGTCGGCCGGCGACAGGTTGACCGTGATCCGCTTGGGCGGAAGCGCGAGGCCGATCGCGGCGAGCGCGGCATGAACCCGCTCGCGGCTTTCGCCAACCGCCTTGTCGGGCAGCCCGACGACGAGGAATTTCGGCAGCCCGCCGGCGATCTGCACCTGGACCTCGACCGCGCGGGCGTCGAGCCCGAGATAGGCTACCGTCGAAGCCGTCGCGACCATCTTCCCCCCTTCCGTCAATTACGGCGCGAAACCCTAAGTTCCCGATAGAAAAA
Source organism: Sphingomonadales bacterium (assembly GCA_040255785.1). Taxonomy (GTDB): domain Bacteria; phylum Pseudomonadota; class Alphaproteobacteria; order Sphingomonadales; family Sphingomonadaceae; genus Allosphingosinicella. Next base: position 75,844 of record JBDZVR010000002.1, on the reverse strand, counting down.
GTCGAGGCAAGCCGAGACCGGGGCAAGTCGCCATATCGTCCGGCGCCGGCCCGGCGCCTGTCGTCGCGCCTGCGATCGCCGGCCAGGCGAGCGCGCCCGGGCGCGCGGGCGCAATATTGCCAAGCCCGGCGGGCCACACCACATAGCCGCCGATGAGCATAAGGCAGAAATGGCTGGCCTGGGGACGGATACCGCTGGTGCGGCGGCTGCTGTTCCTGCTCGGCGTGCTGCTGATCGTGCTGTCGCCGATCGTCGGCGCGCTGCCCGGGCCCGGCGGCATCATCGTCTTCGCCTTCGGCCTCGGCCTGATGCTCAAGTATAGCGAATGGGCGAAGCGCCAATATGTGCGCTTCAAGCGCAGGCACCCGATGAAGGGCCGCTGGGCGGACTGGGGCCTCAGGCGCGCGAGCGCCCGCCGGCGCGAGGAGCGGCGGCGCCGCGAGGAGGAGCTCGTCCAGGGCGCGGGCGATTGACTTTGCCGGCGCCCTTGCCTATCCGCCCACGCAACGCGGCCGCCCCAGTGGCGGCCCTTTTCTTTCAGCGATTTTTCGAGGAATGAGCGATGAAGCGCACCTTCCAGCCGAGCAATCTCGTGCGCAAGCGCCGGCACGGCTTCCGCGCGCGGATGGCGACCGTGGGCGGCCGCAAGGTCCTGGCCGCGCGCCGCGCTCGCGGCCGCAAGAAACTGTCGGCCTGAACCGCCGCCGGATCGGCCGGCTCACCCGCCGCGCGGATTACCTCGCCGCGAACGGCGGCAAGCGCCTCGTCACCCCCGGCTTCATCCTGCTCGTGCGCGAGCGCGCCGACGCGGACGATTCGATCCGCCTCGGCATCACGGTTTCAAAGCGGATCGGCGGCGCGGTGGCGCGCAATCGCATGAAGCGGCGCTTCCGCGCGCTGGCGCGGGAGGTACTTGCCGAAGCCGGGCTGGCCGGCGCGGACCATGTCCTGATCGGCCGCGCTGGCGGCGTCGAACGGCCCTTCACGGCGCTGAGAGAGGATCTGAAGCGTGCGCTCGCCAAGGCGGCCAGATGATCGCCCGGCTGCTCATCCTGGTCGCGCGCGCCTGGCAGCTCGGACCATCGCGCATCCTGCCGCCGAGCTGTCGCTACCGGCCGAGCTGCTCGGCCTATGCAATCACGGCGCTTTCCCGCTATGGCGCGCTGCGCGGGAGCTGGCTCGCCATGCGCCGCATCGCGCGCTGCCACCCATGGGGCGGCTCGGGCGACGATCCCGTACCATGATCCGGCGAATGAAAAGGGGTTGAGGTGAACGAGAACCGGAACATGATCCTGGCGGTCGTGCTGTCCGCCCTGGTGCTGATCGGCTGGGGCTTCGCGACCGAATATTTCTTCCCCGCCGCCAATCCGCCGGCGACCAGGGTCGAACGCGGTCGCGAGGTCGCGCTGCCGCAGCCGCAGGCGAGCCCGGTCGCCACCGGTCCGGCCGCGACCCGGGACCGGCGCGCCGTGATCGCCGAAACACCGCGCGTCGTGATCGCGACCCCCCGGCTGAGTGGCTCGATCAACCTCAGGGGCGCGCGCATCGACGATCTCGTCCTGTCCACCCACCGCGAGACGATCGCGACCGATTCGCCACCGGTGCGGCTGTTCTCGCCGAGCGGCGCGCGCGACGCCTATTTCGCCAATTTCGGCTGGTCGGGCCAGAATCTCGTCGTGCCCGGCCCCGACACGCTGTGGCGCGCGAGCGGCGATCGGCTGACCCCGGACAGCCCGGTGACGCTGAGCTGGGACAACGGCCGGGGCCAGCGCTTCGAAATCCGCCTCGCCGTCGACGAAAACTACCTGTTCACGGTCGAGCAGCGAGTCGTCAACCGCGGCGATGCCCCGGTCGCCGTCCATCCCTTCGCGCTCGTCAACCGGATCGGCGAATCGCACGATCCGTCGAGCTGGACGAACCATCTCGGCCCGGTCGGCGTGTTCAACGGCGCCGCCAATTACGACAGCGATTTCAAGGATGTCCGCGAGGCCGGCGCGGTCAGCTTCCAGAGCCATGGCGGCTGGATCGGCTTCGCCGACAAATATTGGCTCGCCGCCCTCGTGCCCGATCAGCGAGCGAACGTCGCCGCCGCCTTCCGGCACAATCCGCGCAGCGACGCCTACCAGGCCGAGGTCGCGCCGCCGCAGGTCGTGCTCCCGGCCGGCCAGGGGCTGCGCACCGTGACCCACCTCTTCGCCGGCGCGAAGGAGGTGAACCTGCTCGATTCCTATTCGGCCCGGCTCGGCACCGCGCTGGAGCGGGCGATCGACTGGGGCTGGTTCCGCTGGTTCATGCAGCCGATCTTCTCGCTGCTCGTCTGGCTGTTCCACCAGCTCGGCAATTTCGGCCTGGCGATCATCTGCCTGGTCGTGATCGTCCGCCTGCTGCTCTACCCGATCGCGCAAAAGCAGTTCGCCTCAATGGCCAAGCTGCGCGTGCTGCAGCCAAAGATGAAGGCGCTGCAGGAGCGCCACAAGGACGATCGCGCCAAGCTGCAGGAAGAGATGATGAAGCTCTACCGGGAGGAAAAGGCCAATCCCGCCGCCGGCTGCCTGCCGATCCTGCTCCAGATTCCGATCATGTACGCGCTCTACAAGGTGCTGCTGGTTTCGGTGGAAATGCGGCACGAGCCGTTCATCCTGTGGGTGCGCGATCTTTCCGCGCCCGACCCGCTGACGCCGGTGAACCTGTTCGGCTACCTGCCGTTCACGCCGCCGCAGATCCTCGCGATCGGCGTGCTGCCGATCCTGGTCGGCGTGTCGATCTGGATCCAGCAGAAGCTCGCCGCGCCGGCAACCGATCCGATCCAGCAGCAGGTGATGGGGCTGATGCCCTGGGTGCTGATGTTCATCATGGCGCCGTTCGCGGCGGGGCTGCAGCTCTACTGGCTGACCAACAACCTGCTCTCGATCCTGCAGCAGCGCATTCTCTACGCCCGCAACCCGGAGCTGAAGGCGGCGATGAGCATGCCGCTGAAGCGGTGAGCGAGGCCGGCGACGAGCACGAGAAACTGGCCCGGAAGCTGTTTTCCGGGCCGGTCTCGTTCCTGAAATCCGCGCCCGAGCTCAGGTTCCTGCCCGATCCGACGGCGCCCGAGATCGCCTTCGCGGGGCGGTCGAACGCCGGCAAGTCGTCGCTGCTCAACCGGCTCGCCAATCGCGCCGGCCTCGCCCGCACCTCGAACACGCCCGGGCGAACGCAGGAGCTCAACATCTTCGACGTCGGCGATCCCGCGCTGCTGCGGCTCGTGGACATGCCCGGCTACGGCTTCGCGAGGGCGCCCCGCGACCTCGCCCGCAAGTGGCGCGCGCTGGTCAGCGATTATCTGCGCGGCCGCGCGGTGCTGATGCGGGCGCTCGTGCTCATCGACTCGCGGCACGGGATCAAGGACATCGACCGCGAGGTCATGAAGATGCTCGACGAGGCGGCGGTCTCCTATGGCCTCGTCCTGACCAAGGCGGACAAGATCAAGGCGAGCGCGCTCGAGGAGGTGGTGCGGCGCACCGCGGCGGAAGCGCGGCGCCATCCGGCCGCGCATCCCGAAATCATCGCGACCTCGGCCCGGACCGGGCTCGGCATGGACCGGCTGCGCATGGCGGTGCTAGAGGCGGCGAGGATCTAGTCACCGCCCGGGAGGACCCGCGTTGCTCAAGCTCATCATCGGCAACAAGGCCTATTCCTCCTGGTCGCTGCGCGGCTGGCTCGCGTGCAAGCAGTCCGGCCTCCATTTCGAGGAGCTCACCGTCCCGCTCTTCGACCAGGAATGGAACAAGCGCACCCAGGGCGACGAATTCGCGCCATCGGGCGGCAAGGTGCCGATCCTGTGGGAGGACCAGGCGGTTATCTGGGACAGCCTCGCGATCATCGAATGGCTCGCCGACAAGACCGACCGCGCGCGCTACTGGCCCCGCGACGAAACCGCGCGCGGCATGGCGCGATCGATGGCGGCGGAGATGCACTCCTCCTACCCCAATATCCGCCGCGACCTGCCGATGAACGTGCGCCGCCAGTTCCCCGTGCCCACCCTGTCGGACACGGTGCGCGCCGAGATGGCGCGCATCTTCGAGCTGTGGGCGCAGGCGCGCGCGCGGCACGGCTCCGGCGGCCCCTATCTGTTCGGCGATTTCGGCGCGGTCGACATCATGTTCGCGCCGGTGGTGACCCGCTTCGTGACCTATTCGATCCCGGTCCCGCGCTTCGCCGCCGCCTATATGGAGACGATCCTCGACATGGCCTGGATGCGTGACTGGATCGCGGCGGCGCAGGTCGAGCCCTGGGTGATCGAGCAATATGAGGCGCCGGCGACGTGAGCCCGCCCGCCGCCGCGCACAATCGCGCTCAATAAGGCGTGCCGTCCTTGCGCGTATAGCGATCGTTCGCGATGTCGAAGCGCAGGTCGATGTCGGGATAGTGGCAATCCCCCTCCCCCAGCCGGCAATCGATGGCGATGAAGACGCAGCGCCGGTCGCCGCGGTTGACGAGGCGATGGCCGTTGGGAACGTCCTTCGGAAAGGCCGCGCAATCGCCGGCGCGCAGCACCGTCTCGCCCTCGTCCTCGATCAGCACCGCCTCGCCTTCGAGCATCACCACGAATTCGTCGATCCCCTCGTGCCAGTGGCGCTGGCTCGAAACGCCGCCGGGCTCGAGCACGACATGGCTGGCGCCGATCTGGGTCAGCCCGCCCGCCGGGCCGAGCCGGCGATAGTAGCGCCCGCCCATTTCGGCGGCGAAGGGCATCGGATAGCCGGTCCGGCTGATTTGCGGGATCGCGTCGAGAACGAGCTTGGGCATGGCGTTTCTCCGCGCGCGTGCTAGGCGACGGCGATGAGCGATGCAATCGATCCCGTCGATCTCGCGAAGCGGCTGATCGCCTGCCCCAGCGTCACGCCGGCCACCGGCGACGTGTTCGACGTGCTCGAGGCGGCGCTGCGGCCACTCGGCTTCTTCGTCCACCGCTTTGCCGCCGGCGCGGCGCCGGACGGGCCGGTCGAGAATCTGTTCGCGACGCGCGGCGCGGACGGCGCGCATTTCGGCTTCGCCGGCCATCTCGACGTGGTGCCGCCCGGCGACGGCTGGGCGACCGATCCGTTCGAGCCGGTCGAGCAGGGCGGCGTCCTCTACGGGCGAGGCGCGGTCGACATGAAATCGAGCATCGCCGCCTTCGTCGCGGCCGCGGCCGACACCACCGGACATCGCGGCACGCTCAGCCTCATCATCACCGGCGACGAGGAAGGGCCGGGAGTCTACGGCACGCGCGCGCTGATGGGCTGGATGGCCGAACGCGGCATCCGTCCCGACATGATCCTGATCGGTGAGCCGACCAGCGAAGGAAGGCTCGGCGACATCGTCAAGATCGGCCGGCGCGGCTCGGTCAACATGGTGGTGACCATCCCCGGCACGCAGGGTCATGTCGCCTACCCTCATCGCGCCGACAATCCGGTGCCGAAGCTCGCCAGGGTGATCGCCGCGCTCGAGGCGCTCCATCTCGACGACGGCAACGAGTCGTTCGAGCCCTCGAACCTCGAAATCACCGCGGTCGAGACGTCGAGCAAGGCGACCAACGTCATCCCCGGCTGGGCGAAGGCGCAGCTCAACATCCGCTTCAACAACCTCCACCGCGGCACCGATCTGGTCGAGCTGGTGCGCCGCACGGTGGCCGAGGCCGCGCCCGGCGCGACGGTGGAGGCGAAGGTTTCGGGCGAAGCCTTCCTGACCCCGCCGGGGCCGGTCCACGACATTGTCGCGGCGGCGATCGAGGCGGAGACGGGCCGCAAGCCGCGCCTGTCCACTCACGGCGGCACGTCCGACGGCAGGTTCCTGATCGAGCTTTGCCCGGTGATCGATTTCGGCCCGCCCAACGCCACGATGCACAAGCTCGACGAGGCGATCGCGATCGCCGACATCCACGCCTTGCGGCGCATCTACGCGCACGTCATCCGGCTGGCGCTGGGCGGCCAGGATGCCGGGGCCTGACGTCGATCGACATTCAAAGCCGTCTCGTCCGAAAGGGGGGGGCCTGCCAGGGCGAGGCCGGGCCAGGGCGCCGGGTGGCAGCGGGTGCGGGCGATCCGCCTCCCTTCAGGATGTGGGCTGCCGATTGCGCCTGAGCACGATGTAGAGCGCGCCCGCGCCGCCGTGGCGCGGATGGGCGGCACGGACGGCGGCGATGCGGCCGGCGTGGCGCGAGGCGGCGAGCCAGTCGCCGACCGCGGCCCGGATCGCGCCACGCGCAATTGGCCGGCGGTCGTCGCGCGGCGGCCTGCCGGTGACGAGCAGGACCAGCCGCAGCCCGGCCACGATCGCCTGGTCGAGCTTGCGATCGAGCAGATCGTAGGCGGTGGCGAGATTGTGGCCGTGCAGATCGACGACGAGGTCCGGCGCGACCTGCCCGCGCGCGAGCCGCCGGTCCCAGCTCGCGTCCAGCGTCGTGCCGGCAGCGGTGCGGCGCGGGCCGGCTTCAGGCGGATTCTGGCGCGATTTTGGCAGTTTCGGTGCGGTGGTGCGTGGTGGGGGCGCGGGCGGCATTGGCGCGGCGTGGAGCGGCCGCACCGTCTCCACCACCTTGCGCCAGAGCGCCTCCTCCTCAGCGCTGAGCCGCCGCGCCATCGTGCCTGAGCCTCGCCAGCGCGCCGCGCGGCAGCAGCAGGATCGCGCGGCCGCGCGCCTGCATCGAACCGGCGATCGCCGCCGCCGCCTCGCCCGCGCCCCAGAAGGTGTCGAAGCGGTTGGGGCCGCGGATCGCGCCGCCGGTATCCTGCGCGATCCAGAGCCCGTCGGCGCGGGGATTGTCCATCCCGGTCAGCACGATCGGCGCGCCGAGCGGCACGAAGGCAGGATCGGCGGCGACGCTGATCCGTGGCGTGACCGGACGGCCGAGCGCGCCGAGCGGCCCCGGCCCGTCGAGCACGCGAAAGAAGACATAGCTCCGGTTCTCGCGCATCAGCGCCGCGCCCTCGTTCGGATGGGCATGGAGCCAGTCCACGATCTGGCGCATCCCGATCGGCCCCTCGATCAGCCCGCGCTCGCGCAGCAGCCGCCCGATCGCGACATATTCGCGCCCGTTCTGGTCGGCATAGCCGATCCGCATGACGCCGCCGTCCGGCAGGCGCAGCCGGCCCGAGCCCTGGATCTGGAGGAAGAACAGCTCGACCGGATCGGCCGCCCAGGCGATCTCGAGCCCGCGCCCGGCGAGCGCGCCGGCCTCGATCTCGCTGCGCTCGTAATAGAGGACGTAGTCGCCGTTGCGGTCCACCCGCCCCCGAGCGCGCGCGCCGGTGCGCGGATCGGTGGTGAGCAGGTCGTCCGGGCGGGCGTAGATCGGCACTTCGTAGCCCGGCCGGCGGACCCGCGAGGCGCGGATTTCCGGCTCGAAATAGCCGGTCGCGAAGGCGCCGCCATCGCCGATCTCGACCGGCGCGAAGCGCGCGCCGAAGAAGCCGGCGGCGCGCTCCGTCGGCAGGCTCGCCGCCTCGTCGCATAGCGGCCGCCAGTCGTCGGGCACGGTGAGCCCGCTCGCGTCGGTCCGGCTCAGCAGCGACGGACAGGAAATGAGGAAGGCGCGCAGCGCCGCGGCGGCGTTCGCGGGGTCGATCGGCGGCAGTCGGGCGGGCCGGATGCCGGCGCTGGCGGCATTGGCGGGCGGCGGCGCCGGCTGGGGCGCCACCGGAGGCGGGCGACGCGGCGCGACGCAGCTCGCCAGGACCAGCGCGAGGGCGAGGACCAGCCAGCGCCTGCGCGCCGAACCCGCCGATGAGATGAAACCGCCCCGCATCGCGCGCCAGCATAGCGCCGTCGGCGCGGCGCGGGAAACGGCAATGGTCGAAGCGTTATTCGGCCGCGTCGGTTTCGACGAGCACCCAGTTTGGATCGCCGCTGCGCAGCGTGCGACGGAAGGTCCACACGTCGTTGGTCGGGACCGCATCGGTCATCGAGCCGCCGATGATCTCGCCCTGCGCGTCGCGGGTGATGGCGGAGACGAAGGCGTCGAAGCGCACGTCGACCTCGGCCACCCGGCCCTCGACCCTGGCATCCTCGATCGCGGCACGCTCGATCGCGACCAGCCGGTTCTCCAGCTTGTGGCCGGCGCTCTCGCGCTCGCCGATCGCCGCCTCGAACGCGGCGCGCACGTCCGGGCTGACGAGGCCGGCGAGGGTCTCGCGATCGCCTGCCCAGAAGGCCTCGAGCACCATCCGGTAGGCGGCCTGGGCGCCTTCAATGAAGCGGGCGACATCGAAATTCGATTCCGCCGCCACGATCGCGCGGATGCCCGCCGCGGCGCCCGGCTCGAACGCGAAGCCGCTCGGCTCGGTCGCGGCCGGCGCGCCGCCCTCCGCCTTGGCGGGCGCGAGCGGCGCCGACTTGGCGGACTCCGGCCGTGTCACCGGCTGCTGCTCATGGCCGGTGCGCTGCCCGAGCACCGAGTAGAGGCGCAGCCCCACGAATAGGGCGATCATGGCCAAGAGCACGATTCCGACGGTCAACAAGCTTCTCCTTGCGCCTCTCCTACATAGGCGCGAACCCGGCCGCTTTCAAATAGCGTTTGCGCATTAACCGCCCTCTAACGCAGCGACACGGCGGATGTTGCGCACGTCATAACCTCCTGCTACCCGCCAAGGGGCGCGGCGCGTTGCCCGGGCCGGCCCGGGCGAAGCCGCCCCTTCCACCGCATGACCAGGGATCTTGAGACAAAATGGCCGAAGCAGAAGGCGCCAACGGCGCCGCCGATCAACCCGTTGCGGGCGCCGAGAACCTGCCGCAGGTCGGCATCGTCGCGCAATATGTGAAGGATCTCTCGTTCGAGAATCCGAACGCTCCGGCCGTCTATCAGTGGCAGTCGCAGCCGCAGATGGACATCCAGTTCAACATCGGCAGCCAGAAGGTCGGCGACGACCTCCATGAGGTAGTGCTCAAGATCGAGATCAAGGCGACCGCGCCGGAAGGCGTCGCCTTCCAGATCGACCTGCTCTACGCGGGCCTGTTCGCGCTCAAGAACATTCCCGAGGAGCAGCTCCAGCCGTTCCTGCTCGCCGAGGCGCCTCGCCTGATCTTCCCGTTCGCGCGCCGCGTCATCACCGACGCGACCGTCGACGCGGGCTTCCCGCCGCTGATGCTCGATCCGATCGATTTCGGCGGCATCTACATGCAGCAGCAGGCGCAACTGCAGGCGCGGCAGGGCGAACAGGCCGGCGCGGGCGGCTTCGGCCAGGCCTGAGGCGACGCGCGCCGGGCCCGGAGCGCGGATGAACGGGGAGCGGCGATGAAGCTCGTGCGCTCGCTGGGATCGGTCGGCGGCCTGACCCTGGTGAGCCGCGTGCTCGCGCTGGCGCGAGACACGCTGCAGGCGCGCTATGTCGGCGCGAGCTTCGCGTCAGATGCCTTCTTCGTGGCCTTCCGGCTGCCCAACATGTTCCGCGCCCTCTTCGCCGAGGGGGCGTTCAGCGCCGCCTTCATCCCGATGTTCAACCGCAAGGTGGCCGGAAAGGGCGAGCTTTCGGCCGGCCTGCGCTTCGCCGAGCGGACGCTGGCCGTGCTCTTTCCGGTGCTGCTCGCCTTCACGATCTTCATGATCGTCGCCGCCTGGCCAGTGACGTGGGGCCTGTCCGGTGGCTTCGACGATCCGACGCCCGACCAGTTCGCCTTCGCGGTCAGCCTGTCGCGGATCACCTTTCCCTACCTGATGCTGATCAGCCTCGCCTCGCTGCTCGGCGGCATCCTCAATTCGCTCGAGCGTTTCTGGGTCAACGCGGCGGCACCGATCCTGCTCAACGTGGCGATGATCACCGCCTTGTGGTTCTTCCACGACACCGGCCCGGAAGGCGCCTATGTCACCGCGCGGGCGCAGGCGATTTCGGTGACGGTGGGCGGCGCGCTCCAGCTCGGCTGGCTGATGCTGGCCTGCCGCCAGAGCGGCGTGCGGCTCGGCCTCAGATGGCCGCGGCTCGACGCCGATGTGCGCGAGCTCATGCGGCTGATCCTGCCGGCGGCGGTCGGCGCCGGCGCCGTCCAGGTCAATCTCGCCATTTCGACCGCGCTCGCGGGCGGCCTGCTCGACGCCGGGTCGATCTCCTATATCTACTACGCCGACCGGCTGAACCAGCTCCCGCTCGGCCTCATCGGCATCGGGCTCGGCACGATCCTGCTCCCCACCGTTTCGCGGCTGCTCGCCGACGGGCGCGACGGCGAGGCGATGGAAACGCAAAATCGCGGTATCGAGCTGGCGCTGTTCCTGACGCTGCCCGCCGCCGCGGCCTTCGTCTTCGCCGCCGAGCCGATCGTGCGCGGCCTGTTCCAGCACGGCCGCTTCACCGCCGAGGACAGCCTGCTGTGCGGCTGGGCGCTCTCGGCCTTCTCGATCGGCCTGCCCTCCTACGTGCTGGTGAAGGTGCTGACCCCCGGCTTCTACGCGCGCGCCGACACCAGGACGCCGGTGCGCTTCGCGCTCTGGTCGGTCGCGATCAACCTGGTCGGCAATATCGTCCTGATCCCGACGCTGCGTCCGCTCGGCATGGGTCATGTCGGCCCGCCGCTCGCGACCGCGATCGCCTCGTGCGTCAACACCTGGCTGCTCTACCGCACGCTGCGCCGCCGCGGCCATTTCGAGGCCGACCGACAGCTGAAGCGGCGGATTCCCAGGCTCGCGCTCGCCGCGCTCATCATGGGCGGCCTGCTCTGGTTCCTCGCGCCCTTCGCCGACCCCTATCTGGTTCGCTCGCTACCCGTCCGCGCGCTCGCGCTCGCGGCGCTGGTCGGCGGCGGCGTGGCGGTCTATGGGCTGGCCTGCTTCGCGACCGGCGCGTTCGCGCTGGCCGACATCAAGGCGCTGATTCGCCGGCGCGCGCGCCCGGCCACAACCGAACCGAAGGACTGAACATGCGTGTCGTCTCCGGCATCCAGCCGACCGGCAACCTCCACCTTGGCAACTATCTCGGCGCGATCCGCCGCTGGGTGAAGATGCAGGATGAGGGCGAGTGCGTCTTCTTCCTCGCCGATCTCCATGCGATCACCGTCTTCAACGACCCCGCCGAGCTGCGCGAGAATGTGAACGCGATGGCGGCGGCGCTGATCGCCTGCGGCGTCGATCCCGAGCGCGCGATCCTGTTCAACCAGGCGCGGGTGCCGGCTCATGCCGAACTCGCCTGGCTGCTCAACTGCACGGCGCGGATGGGCTGGCTCAACCGGATGACGCAGTGGAAGGACAAGGCCGGCAAGAATCGCGAGGGCGCGAGCGTCGGCCTGTTCGCCTATCCGGTCCTGCAGGCCGCCGACGTGCTGCTCTACCACGCGACCCATGTCCCGGTCGGCGAGGACCAGAAGCAGCATCTCGAGCTCGCCCGCGACATCGCGATCAAGTTCAACGCCGATTACGGGGTCGAGCTGTTCACCCTGCCCGAGCCGCTGATCGGCGAGGAAGCGGCGCGGATCATGTCGCTGCGCGATGGCGGCGCGAAGATGTCGAAATCGGATCCCTCCGACATGAGCCGGATCAACCTCACCGACACCGACGATGCGATCGCCCAGAAGATCCGCAAGGCGAAGACCGATCCGGCGCCGCTGCCCGACTCCCTCGAGGAACTGGCCGGGCGGCCGGAGGCGCGCAACCTCGTCACCATCTACGCCGCGCTCGCGGACATGCCGGCGCAGAAGGTGGTCGAGGATTTCGCCGGGCAGGGCTTCGGCGCCTTCAAGCCGGCGCTCGCCGATCTCCTCGTCGCCACGATCGCGCCGATCCGCTCGCGGCTCGCCGAGTTCCGCGCCGATCCGGGGATGCTCGAGCGCCACCTTGCCTCGGGCGCCCGGCGCGCGGCGACGCTCGCCGCACCGACGCTCGAGGCCGCCTATGCGGCGCTCGGCCTGCCGCGCTAGGAGCGTCGTTTCAGCGCCGGTTCAGCCGGCCTGTGCGAACGGAGGCGCGAAACCTATATCTCGCCACACGCGTTGGGCTGGAAAGGCATGGCCTCATGACGATCCGCAAGTCGCTCCTCACCCTCGCCGCACCACTGGCGCTGCTCGCGCTCGGCGCCTGCCAGACCGGCTTTCCGGCGCAGGTTCAGCGCTTCCAGGCGATGCCGGCGCCCGCCGGCCAGAGCTTCGTCATCCAGCCCGCCGACCTCGACGACCAGGGCAGCCTCGAATTCGCCCGCTATGCCGATCTCGTCCGGCGCCACCTCGTCGCCCAGGGCTATGGCGAGGCAACCTCGGCGTCCGAGGCGACCATGGTCGTCACCCTCGATTATGGCGTGGACAATGGCCGCGAACGGATCGAGGCGATCCCTGACCCGTTCCCGCCGCCCCGCTGGGGCTGGGGCTGGCACCGCCCCTATTACAGCCGGTTCGGCTATTTCGGCGGGCGCGTTTCGCCCTTCTACTGGGGCTGGGACTACGATATCCGCAGCTACACCGTTTACACGAGCCACCTCGATCTCGACATTCGCCGCACAGCCGACGGCCAGTCGCTGTTCGAGGGCCGCGCCGAGGCGCATTCCTCCACCAATGCGCTGCCGGTGCTGGTGCCCAATCTCGTCGAGGCGATGTTCACCGGCTTCCCGGGCAATTCCGGCGAGACGCTGCGGATCACGGTGATGCCGGACGACCGCCCGAACCGGCAGCGCGAGCAGCGCCCCTCGGACTGATCGCGAAGCGACCGGGGGTGGAGGCCCGCCGCAGGGCGCCCCCCCTCTCCCCCTCAGCCTTCGAGCTGGCGGGTCAGCAGGCGAATGTCGGAATCGAGCTCCGGATCCTGCGCGCGCAGCCTTTCGATCTGGCGAACGGCGTGGATCACCGTCGTGTGGTCGCGGCCGCCGAAGCGACGGCCGATCTCCGGCAGCGAACGGGGCGTGAGCTGCTTCGACAGGTACATGGCGACCTGGCGCGGGCGGGCGACCTCGCGGGCGCGCCGTGCACTCGTCATCTCCGCCTTGCGGATCCGGTAATGATCGGAAACGCGGGTCTGGATCTCGTCGATCGAGATCCGCCGCTGGTTGGCGCGCAGGATGTTGGCGAGCACCTCGCTGACGAAATCGAGGTCGATCGCGCGATTCTGCATCGTCGCATAGGCGGCGATCCGGTTGAGCGCGCCCTCCAGCTCGCGCACGTTGGAGCTGATCCGCCGGGCGAGGAAGTTCACCACCTCCTCGGGCACGCGCACGTCGGGCAGCGCCTCCAGCTTCTTCATGATGATATTGAAGCGCAGCTCCAGATCGGCGGCGTTGATATCGGCGACGAGCCCCCAGGACAGGCGCGAGAGAATGCGCGGCTCGACCCCGTCCAGGTCCTGCGGCGCGCGATCCGAGCTGATCACGAAACGCCGGCCGGCCGAGATGATCTCGTTCATCGTGTGGAAGAATTCTTCCTGCGTCGATTCCTTGCCGGCGATGAACTGGACGTCATCGATCATCAGCAGGTCCGCCGAGCGGAGCTGCTGCTTGAAGCGGAAGGTGTCGTTGGCACGCAGCGCGGCGAGGAACTCGACCGTGAACTTCTCCGCCGACATGTAGATGATGCGCGCGCGCGGATCGATCCGGTGGAACTCGTGCCCGATCGCGTGGAGAAGGTGCGTCTTGCCGCGCCCCGTGCCGCCATGGATGAACAGCGGGTTGAAGGTGACCTTGTCCGCGCTCGCCAGCGTCTTCGCGGCGTTGAAGGCGACCTCGTTCGCCTTGCCGACGACGAAATTGTCGAAAATGTAGCGCGGCTCGAGTGCGAGAGCGAACAGGCCGCCCTGGCTCGATTTCGCGGCCGGAGCGGCGGGGATCGGCGCCTCGGCCGCGGTGCGCGGCGCCTTCGCGCCGACGCCGATCGCGAGCCCCCTGACCCCCGGCACCGCCGCGCGCCAGGCGAGCAGCAGCCGTTCGGCGAAATGCGTCTGCACCCAGTCGGCGAGGAATTGCGAGGGCAGTTCGAGCCGCACGACCCCGCTTTCCGAATCGAATCCGGCGAGCGCGATCGGCCTCAGCCAGCCGTCGAAGGTGCGCGAACCGCAATCGCGCCTGAGCCCGGCGCGGATCGATTCCCAGGCATGGGCGATCGGATCCTGGCCGGGACCCTTGCCTTCCGATTTCGCTTCGATGGCCGACGATACCACGTGGCTAACCCCCCGCGTCTCTCCTCTGCCGCCTTGCAACGGCGGGCTGTTCACGGCGCAAAGCCTCCCCTTGCCGCGGAAACACGCCTGGCGCGCCGCGTCACGGTAAGATTCTGCTGCTTGCGTCCAGCCGGAGATTCGCCCGGCCGGAAGGGTTGTTTTAGGAAGGGGATCGGAGCCGGATCAAGCGCAAACAGGGGCGCACGAAAAAATAAAATCGTTGACAGGGGAAAAAGCGCAGAACTCCGTTACTTGACCCACTTTTGCCAATATTATTCAATGACTTATGCTATTTCGTTGCGGTGCAGCGATGCGCGAATCGCCGGAAATGCTTGGCTTTTGCGATCACCCCTTTCGGGGCGCAAAAAACCCGCCGGCGGCGGGCCGGCGGGTGGTTTTGCCGCGTGTCGAACGGCTTAGGCGAGCGCGATGAAACGGCGCGTCAGACGGGACAATTTCCGCGCCGCCATATTCTTGTGGATGACGCCCCTGGCCACGCCACGCGCCAGCTCCGGCTGGACCTGCTTCAGCGCCTCTGCGGCCTTGTCCCTGTCGCCCGCCGCGATCGCCGCCTCGACCTGGCGGACGAAGGTGCGGATGCGGCTCACGCGCGCCCGGTTGATCTCGGTCCGACGCGCGTTGCGGCGGATGCGTTTCTTTGCCTGCGGCGTATTCGCCATCTGTCTGCCTCGCTGGAAATGAAAAGGGCGCGGCTCACGCCCGCACCCGATCAGCGCGGCCTCTACGCGCCGCACCGCCCGAGGTCAAGGCTCAGCGCTGACATCGCGCGCAGTAGAAGGTCGATCGGCCCGAATCGATTCGGCGCCGGACCGGCGCGCCGCAATTGGGACAGGGCAGGCCCTCGCGCCCGTAGACCCGCCATTGCTTCGAAAAGTAGCCGAGCTCGCCATCGGGGCGCACATAGTCTCGCAGCGACGAGCCGCCGGCGGCGATCGCCGCCTCCAGCACGGTGACGATCGCGCCGGCGAGCGCATCGAGCCGGCCGCGCCCGATATGCCCGCCGGCGCGCCCCGGCGCGATCCGCGCGAGGTTGAGCGCATCGCACACGTAGATGTTGCCCAGCCCGGCGACGATGCGCTGGTCGAGCAGCAGCGCCTTGACCGGCGCCGAGCGGCCGGCGAGCGCGCGCGCGAGGTGGGCGCCGTCGAATCGTTCGCCGAGCGGCTCCGGCCCCATGTCGGCGAAGGGCGGGGTCGATTCGAGCCGGTCGGTGGGCACGAGGTCGATCGAGCCGAAGCGGCGCGGATCGTTGAGCGCGAGACGCCGCCCCTCGTCGGTCTCGATGACGACATGGTCATGCGCGCCGAGCGCGGCCGGATCGATTCGCCAGTGCCCCGACATGCCCAGGTGGAAGATCATGGTGTCGCCGCGATCGGTCTCGACCAGGCCATATTTGGCGCGCCGGCCAAGGCGGACGACGCGCGCGCCGGTGAGCCGCTGCCGGAGGTCGACCGGGAAGGGCCGGCGCAGGTCGCCGCGCCGCAGCGCGATCGCGGCGATGCGCCGTCCCTCCAGCACCGGCGCGAGGCCGCGCACCGTCGTTTCGACCTCGGGAAGCTCAGGCATGTTTCACCATGCCCCCTCCCCTGCTAGAGGCGCGCTCGATGGACAAGGTTTCTTTCGGTCACGAAGAGGTGACGCCCGAGGAGAAGACTCGGCGCGTGCGCGGCGTCTTCTCCAGCGTGGCCGCGCGCTACGACATCATGAACGACCTGATGTCGGGCGGGCAGCACCGGCTGTGGAAGACTCGCTTCGTCCGGCTCGTCCGGCCGCGCCCCGGCGAGCGGATCCTCGACATGGCGGGCGGCACCGGCGACATCGCCTTCCGCCTCGTCCGGCGCGGCGCGAATGTGACCGTGGCCGACATCAACCCGGACATGCTCGCGGTCGGGCGTGAGCGCGCGCGGCTGCGCGGCATCGACGGGCTCGCCTGGTCCGAGCAGAACGCCGAGGCGCTCACCTTCGCGGACAGGAGTTTCGACGCCTATACGATCGCCTTCGGGATAAGGAACGTGACCGACATTCCCGCCGCGCTGCGCGAGGCCCACCGGGTGCTGAAGCGCGGCGGGCGCTTCTTCTGCCTCGAATTCTCGCAGACGCGCTGGCCAGGCTTCGCCATGCTCTACGAGAGCTATTCACGCCGTATCGTGCCGCGGCTCGGCAGGGCGGTGGCACAGGACGAGGCGAGCTATCGCTACCTGGTCGAATCGATCGAGCGCTTCCCCAACATGGAAGCCTTCGCGCGGATGATCGAGGCAGCGGGCTTTCGGCAGGTGAAGGCCGAGCCGATCCTCGGCGGCCTCGTCGCCATCCACAGCGGCTGGAAGGTGTAGCGATGCGCCATCCTGTCGATCCCGGCCGGGCGACGCGCGGATGACCTCGCCGGCGGTCCATGTCTGGCGCCTGCTGAAATGGGGGCGCGTGCTGGCGCGACACGGCGCGCTGCGCGGGATCGAGCGCGATCCGAACACGCCGCCGCCGGTGCGCCGCCTCTGCCGGCTCGCCCGCTTCGGCGCGCGCGTGCCGCGCGTTCCGGCCTATGCCGAGGCCTTCCAGGCGATCGGGCCGGCGGCGATCAAGCTCGGCCAGGCGCTGGCGACCCGTCCGGATCTCGTCGGGGAGGAGGCGGCGCGCGATCTCACCCGGCTGCAGGACAGCCTGCCGCCCGCGCCCTTCGCGGCGATCCGCGCCGCGATCGAGGAAGGGCTCGAGCAGCCGGTCGAGGAGCTGTTCGCCGAGATCGACCCCGAACCGGTCGGCGCCGCCTCGATCGCGCAGGTCCATCGCGCCGTCACCACCGACGGGCGGCAGGTCGCGGTCAAGGTGCTGCGCCCCAGGATCGAGGAGGATTTCGCCGCCGCGATCGAGACCTACGAATGGGCGGCGGCCCAGATCGAGCAGATGGGCGGCGAGATGGCGCGGCTGCGCCCCCGGCTCGTCATCGCCACCTTCCGGCAATGGACCAACCGCGAGCTCGACTTGCGGATGGAAGCGGCGAGCGCCTCGGAGCTGCGCGAGAATCTGGTCGCCGAGCCGGGCTTCTTCGTGCCGCGGATCGACTGGTCGCGCACCAGCCGACGGGTGCTGACCCTGGAATGGATCGACGGCATCAAGCTCACCGACCATGCCGCCCTGATCGAGCGGGGCCACGATCTCAAGGCGCTGGCGGCGACGCTGGTGCGGACCTTCCTGCGCCAGGCGGTCGTGGACGGATTCTTCCATGCCGATCTTCACCAGGGCAATCTCTTCGCGCTGCCCGACGGGCGGCTTGCCGCGATCGACTTCGGCATCATGGGCAGGATCAACCGCCAGGCGCGGGTCTGGCTCGCCGAGATCCTGCACGGGCTGATCACCGGCAATTATCGCCGCGTCGCCGAAATCCACTTCGAGGCGGGCTACGTGCCCCCGCACCACAATATCGACGAGTTCGCGACCGCGCTGCGCGCCGTCGGCGAGCCGATCCGCGGGCTGCCGGTGAAGCAGATCTCGATCGGGCGGATGCTCGACGGCCTGTTCAAGATCACCCGCGATTTCGACATGCCGACCCAGCCGCACCTGCTGCTGCTCCAGAAGACGATGGTGATGGAGGAAGGCGTCGCCACCGCGCTCGATCCGGACATCAACATGTGGGAGGTGGCCGAGCCCTTCCTGACCGAATGGGTGCGCAGCGAGCTCGGCCCGGAGGCGCGGCTCGCCGATTCGATCGTCCGGGGCGCCCGGATGCTGCGCGGCCTGCCCGAGCTGGTGCGCCGCATCGACCATTATTATCCGTCGCCCGGCGCCGCGCCGCCCGCGCCACCGCTGCCCGAGATCGTCGTGATCCGCCCGTTCGGCCTGCTGCGCCATGCCGCCGTGGGCCTGCTCGGCGCAATCGCTGGCGCGGCGGCGCTGTGGCTCCTAATTTAGCGATATGCAGGCCCGGCGCATCCTTCTCATCGTCGGCGGCGGCATCGCCGCCTACAAGGCGTGCGAACTCATCCGCCTGATCCGCAAGGCCGGGATGAGCGTGCGCTGCGTGCTGACCGATGCCGGCGCGCATTTCGTGACGCCGATGACCCTCGCCGCCCTCTCCGAGCAGCCGGTCCATACCAGCCTCTTCGATCTCAAGGACGAGACCGAGATGGGGCACATCCAGCTCAGCCGCGAGGCCGACCTGGTGGTGGTCGCGCCGGCGACGGCGGACCTGCTCGCCAGGATGGCGACCGGACGCGCCGACGACCTTGCCTCCACGCTGCTGCTCGCGACCGACAAGCGGGTGCTTGCCGCGCCGGCGATGAACGTGCGCATGTGGACCCACGCCGCGACACAGCGCAACGTCGCGCGGCTTCGTGCCGACGGCGTCACCGTGATGGCGCCCGATGAGGGGGAGATGGCCTGCGGCGAATATGGGCCGGGGCGGCTGCCGGAGCCCGAGTCGATCCTCGCGGCGATCGAGGCGATGCTCGCCCAGCCGCCCGGGGACGCACCGCTCGCCGGCCGGCACGTCATCGTTACCGCCGGCCCGACGCATGAGCCGATCGATCCGGTGCGGGTGATCGCCAACCGCTCGTCCGGCAAGCAGGGCTTCGCGATCGCCGAGGCGCTCGCCCGGCTCGGCGCGCGGGTGACGCTGGTCGCCGGGCCGGTCAGCCTGCCGACCCCGGCCGGGGTGACGCGCACGGACGTGACGACGGCCGCGGAGATGCGGGCGGCGGTGCACGCCGCGCTGCCCGCCGAGGCGGCGGTGATGGCCGCCGCCGTCGCCGACTGGCGGGTCGAGGCGTCGCCGACCAAGCTCAGCAAGGCGGACGGGCCGCCGCGGCTCGAATGGTCGCCCAATCCCGACATTCTCGCCGAGCTCGCCGCCGATCCGGCGCGGCCGCGGCTGATCGTCGGCTTCGCGGCGGAGACCGGGGATGCGGCGGCGAAGGCGGCGGCAAAGCGCGAACGCAAGCGCGCCGACTGGATCGTCGCCAACGACGTCTCCGGCGACGTGATGGGCGGCGACCGCAACGAGGTGCATCTCATCACAGCCGGCGGCAGCGAACATTGGCCCCGGCTGAGCAAGGCCGAGGTCGCGCGGCGGCTGGCCGAGCGGATAGCGCAGGCGATCGGCGAGGGAGCAGGCGATGCCGGCTGAGATCGAGATCCGGCTGATCCGGCTACCCCATGGCGAGGGGCTGCCGCTTCCGGCCCGCGCCACCGAGCATGCCGCCGGGATGGACGTGGTCGCGGCCGAGAACGTGACGCTTCGGCCCGGCGCGCGCCACGCGGTCGCGACCGGCTTCGCGATCGCGATTCCCGAAGGCTATGAGGTCCAGGTGCGTCCCCGTTCGGGGCTCGCGCTCAAGCACGGGATCACCTGCCTCAATGCGCCCGGCACGATCGACTGCGACTATCGCGGCGAGGTGAAGGTGATCCTCGCCAATCTCGGCGACGAGCCGTTCAAGGTCGCGCGCGGCGAGCGGATCGCCCAGCTCGTCCCCGCGGCGGTCACCAGGGCGCGCTTCGCCGAGGTCGCCGCGCTCGACGAAACCGGGCGCGGCGCCGGCGGATTCGGGTCGACGGGCCGGTGATTCTCTCCGACGAGCAGCTCGACCGCTACGCCCGCCACATCGTCCTCAAGGAAATCGGCGGCGAGGGGCAGAAGCGGCTGCTCGCCGCGCATGTCGTGATCGTCGGCGCCGGCGGGATCGGCGCGGTCGCCATCCCCTATCTCGCCGCCGCCGGGATCGGGCGGATGACGATAATCGACGATGATCGCGTGGAGCTGGCCAATCTCCAGCGCCAGACGCTGTTCGCAACCGCCGACATCGGCGCGCGCAAGGCTGCGGTCGCACAGCGGCGCGTCGCAGCGCTCAACCCCGACGTCGCGGTCGAGGCGGTGAGCGCGCGGATCGGGCCGGACAATGCCGAAACGCTGCTCGCCGGGGCGGACGCGGTGGTGGACGGCACCGACAATTTCGCCACGCGGCTCGCGGTCTCCGATGCCTGCACCCGCGCGCGCGTGCCGCTCGTATCGGCGGCGATCGGCCAGTTCCAGGCGCAGATCGGCACCTTTCGCGGCTGGGAGCCGGACGGGCCGTGCTATCGCTGCTATGTTGGGGACGCCTTCGACGCCGACGATTGCGATACCTGCTCCGAGCTCGGCGTGCTCGGCGCGATGGCGGGGCTCGCCGGCTGCTTCGCGGCGCTCGAGGCGGTGCGCGCGATCGTCGGCTTCGGCGAGCCGGCGGACGGCAAGATGCATATTTTCGACGGCCTCAGGCCGGCGATGCGCACGCTCCGCATCGTCAAGGATCCGGCCTGCCGGACCTGCGGCGGCGCGGCCGCGCGCGCCTAGGGGCGCGGGTTGATGGCGAGAAGATCGATGGTGAAGAGCAGCGTCGAGCCGCCGGGGATGGGGCCGTTGTCGTTCGGCCCGTAGGCGAGCGCGGCGGGAATGGCGAACTCGAAGCGGTCGCCCACGGCCATCAGCGGCACGCCCTCCTGCCAGCCCGGGATCAGCCGGCCGAGCGGCAGATCGACTGGGCGCGGGCCGCTATTTTCCAGCTCGCGCCCGTCGGTGAAGCGGACGCTGTAGCGCAATCGCACGATGTCCGCCGTGGTCGGATGCGGGCCGCGCCCGTCGCCGGCCAGGCGGCGATAGCGAAGGCCGCTCGGGGTGGCGCGCCAGCCCTGGTCCGGCGCCAGCGCTTCGAGGAACGCCGCCTGCGCGGCGGCATAGTCGCTCCCGGCCTGCCCGGCGGTCGCGGCGGCCAGGACCGGCGCGGGCGCGGCCTCCCCGATGGCGAGCAGCGCGCCGGCCAGCAGCGCATGCGAGAGCCTCATTTCCTTCCCTTCCCGGACTTGCGCGCGGCGGATTTGCGTCGTCCGCCCTTCTTCGCCGGCCCCCTGGCCGCGCGATCGTCGATGAGCTGCGCCGCCTCCTCCAGCGTCACCTGGTCGGGCGGGAGCGTCTTGGGCAGCGTCGCGTTGGTCGTTCCATCGGTGACATAGGGGCCGTAGCGCCCCTCCATGAGCCGCACCTCCGCCTCGGTGCGCGGATGCGTGCCGAGCACCTTGAGCGGCTCGCGCGATCCGGCGCGCCGCCCGCCGCCGCTGGCCGCCTCGGCGAGCTTCACGACAGCGGCGTTCATGCCGATCTCGAACACCTCGGCGCTGGAACCGAGCTTCGCATATCTGCCGTCATGCGCGAGATAGGGGCCGTAGCGGCCGATGCTTGCGCTGATCTCCTTGCCGGTTTCGGGGTGGACGCCGATCGTGCGCGGCAGCGACAGCAGGCGCAGCGCCAGGTCGAGGTCCGCCTCGGCCGGCGCCACGTCCCTGGGCAGCGAGGCGCGCTTCGCGTCCTTGCCCTCGCCAAGCTGGAAGTAAGGGCCGAACCGGCCGGAGCGGAGCGTGACGTCGAGCCCGCTCGCGGGATCCTTGCCGAGCAACTGCGCGCCCTCGCCCGCCGCCTGCTCCCCGTTCTGGCCGAAGCGGCGGGTATATTTGCAGTCGGGATAGTTCGAGCAGGCGACGAAGGCGCCGAAGCGCCCGCCGCGCAGCCCCAGCCGGCCGGTGCCGCACAGCGGGCACAGCCTGGGATCGCCGCCGTCGCCCTTGTCGGGGAACAGCCATGGCGAGAGGAATTCGTCGAGCGCCGCGGTGATGTCGGAGGGCTTCTGCTCCATCACCTCGGCGGTCTTCGGCTTGAAGTCGCGCCAGAAGGCGTCGAGCACCTGCCGCCACTGCGCACGGCCGCCGGACACGTCGTCCAGCTCATCCTCGAGATGCGCGGTGAAATCGTAGGAGACATAGCGCTCGAAAAAGCGTTCGAGGAAGGCTGTCACCAGCCGCCCGCTCTCCTCGGGCACGAAGCGGCCCTTTTCGAGCCGGACATAATCACGGTCCTTCAGCGTCTGCAGGATCGCGGCATAGGTGGAGGGACGGCCGATGCCGAGCTCCTCCATCTTCTTGACCAGCGACGCCTCCGAATAGCGCGGCGGCGGCTGGGTGAAGTGCTGCTCGGCCTCCACCTTCCTCTTCGCCGGCGCGTCACCCTCGGCGAGCCGCGGCAGCCGGCGCGAATCCTCGTCGGCGGGATCGTCGCGCCCCTCCTCGTAGAGCGCGAGGAAGCCGGGAAAGAGCACGACCTGGCCGCTGGCGCGCAGCGCGTGCTGGCCGGTGCCGTCAGCGAGCTCGACGGTGGTGCGCTCGAGCCGCGCCGAGGCCATCTGGCTGGCGAGCGCGCGCTTCCAGATCAGCTCGTAGAGCCGCGCATGATCGCCCGAGCCGGCGCGCTCGCGGGAGAATTCGGTCGGGCGGATCGCCTCGTGCGCCTCCTGCGCGTTCTTCGCCCTGGTCTCGTAGACGCGCGGGCGATCGGGCACGTAGCCGGCGTCGTAGCGATCGGCGATCGCGCGCCGCGCCGCCGACACCGCCTCCGGCGCCATCTGGACGCCGTCGGTGCGCATGTAGGTGATCGCGCCGTCCTCGTAGAGATCCTGCGCGAGCCGCATCGTCAGGCTCGCCGAAAGGCCGAGCTTGCGCGCCGCCTCCTGCTGCAGCGTCGAGGTGGTGAAGGGAGGCGGCGGGTTGCGCGTGATCGGGCGGGTTTCGACCGACGCGACCGTGAAATGCCCCTCCTCCACCGCGCGCTTCGCCTCGTTCGCGCTGCCCGCATCGCCGAGCGAGAGGCGGTCGAGCCTGTCGCCGCGAAAGCGGACCAGCCGGGCGGGGCATTCGGTGCCGTCCGACTCGAGCGTCGCCGTGACCGACCAATATTCCTGCGGCCTGAACAGTTCGATCTCGCGCTCCCGATCGACGACTAGCCGCAGCGCCACCGACTGGACGCGGCCGGCCGACTTCGCGCCGGGAAGCTTGCGCCACAGCACCGGGGAGAGCGTGAAGCCGACCAGATAGTCCAGCGCGCGGCGGGCGCGATAGGCGTCGATCAGGTCCTCGTCGAGCGCGCGCGGATGCGCCATCGCCTCGGTCACCGCCGATTTGGTGATCGCGTTGAAGGTGACGCGCTCGACCTGGGCGGGCAGCGCCTTCTTCTGCGCCAGTACCTCCCGCACATGCCAGGAGATCGCCTCGCCCTCGCGATCCGGGTCGGTCGCGAGGATCAGGGCGTCGGCCTGCCTGGCCGCGTCGGCGATCGCCTTCAGCTGCCTCGCCTTGTCGACATGGGTCTCCCATTCCATCGCGAAGCCCTGATCGGGGGCGACCGATCCATCCCTGGGCGGCAGATCGCGGACATGGCCGTAGGAGGCGAGCACCCGATAGCCGCCGCCCAGATATTTCTCGATGGTTTTCGCCTTGGCCGGCGATTCTACGACGACGAGTTTCATGGTGCCGCACTGCCCCTACACATGTATGCGAAGGTGGAAACCCCCCAATGAGACTTTCAAGTGCCGGCGCTCCACTGACCGGCGGCCGCCCTCGCCACTGGCGCGGCGTCCGCGCTTCACCAGGATCGGCGCGCGGCGCCGGCGCGCTCTTGCGCTCAAGCGAGGCTGACCCGGCCGCCGGCATGGCGCTCGAGGCGGCCGGCGAGCTCGAGTTCGAGCAGCACCGTCTGCACCTCGGCGGGCGCGAGGCCCGACTGGCGGATCAGCTCGTCCACCGGCACCGGTGTCGGGCCGAGCAGCTCGATCACGGCGCGGCGCGCGGCCGCGTCCGCATCGGCCGGCGCGCCCGGCGCGGCATAATCGTCGTGGCGCTGGCGCAGCGGGCGCACATGCATCGGCCGCAGCGCCTCGAGCACGTCGCCTGCATTCTGGACCAGCGTCGCGCCGTCGCGGATGAGCTGGTTGCAGCCCTGCGCGCGCGGATCGAGCGGCGAGCCCGGCACCGCCATCACCTCGCGGCCGAACTCCGCCGCCTGGCGGGCGGTGATCAGCGAGCCTGATCTTGGCGCCGCCTCGACCACCACCGTGCCGTGGGCAAGCCCGGCGATGATCCGGTTGCGATAGGGAAAGTGGCGGGCGCGCGGCTCGGTGCCCGGCGGCTGTTCGGCGAGCAGCAGCCCGCGCTCCGCGATCGCGCGCTGCCGCTCGGCATTTTCGGGCGGATAGACGATGTCGATGCCACCCGCGATCACCGCGATCGTGCCGGTGGCGAGCGCGCCCTCGTGCGCGGCGGTGTCGATGCCGCGGGCGAGGCCGGAGACGACGACCTGGCCCGCCTCGCCGAGCTGCCGGGCGAGGCCGCGGGCGAAGCGGCAGGCGGCGGCGGAGGCGTTGCGCGCGCCGACGATCGCGACCGCCGGCTTGTCGAGCAGGTCGACGTCGCCCATGGCGATCAGTGCCGGCGGCGCGGTCTCCAGCTCGGCGAGGAGCGGCGGATAGCGGCCGTGACCGAGGAACAGATAGCGCGCGCCCAGCCGCGCGACGGTGGCGATCTCGCGCTCGATCCGCGCCACCGGGGCGAGCCGGGGCGGGCGGCCGCCGCCGCGCGCGGCGAGGTCCGGGATCGCGTCGATCGCCGCCTGCGCCGAGCCGAAGCGTGCGAGCAGGTGGAAATAGGTGACCGGGCCGATATTGTCCGAGCGGATCAGGCGCAGGCGCGCGATCTGGTCGGCCGAGGGCGCCATCTCAGCCCTTCGCCGCGCCGACCCTGGGCTCGGCCCCGGCACGCAGCCGTGCGAGATTGCCCCGGTGCATCCAGACCAGCATCAGCGCGAAGCCGGCGAAGAGCATAGCATCGCGCGGACCCGCCCAGGCGAAGGCCGCGACCGGGGCGGCGATCGCGGCGCCCATGCTGGCGACCGAGGCGTAGCGGGTGGTCGCGAGCAGCACGAGCCACACGGCGCCATAGACGAGGCCGATCGGCCAATGGAGCGCGGTGAGCACGCCCATCAGAGTCGCCGCGCCCTTGCCACCCCTGAAGCCCAGCCAGGCCGGGAAGAGATGGCCGAAAAAGGCGCCGATCGCGGCAAGCTCCGGCGCGCTCGTGCCCGGCCAGAGCCAGCCCGCCGCCAGCACCGCCGCGGCGCCCTTCAGCGCATCGAGCAGCAAGGTCGCCGCGGCGAGACCCTTGCGGCCGGTGCGCAGCACGTTCGTCGCGCCGATATTGCCCGAACCGATCGCGCGCACGTCGCCGAGGCCGGCGAGTCGGGTCAGGAGGACTCCGAACGGCGTCGCGCCGAAGGCATAGCCGATCAGCAGGGGAAGCAGCGCCGCGGCAAGTATATCCCAAGTAATCACCGACCCCTCCTCGCGCCTGGGTAAGGAAAGGCGGGCCCTGGCGCAACCGTGCGCATCGGCGCTTCGATCGGCGTTTGAATGCGCCGCGCGAGCCGCTACATCTGGGCGCGATGGCCGCGCCGAAACCGCTCCTCATTTTCGATTCCGGCGTCGGCGGCCTTTCGGTGCTGAAGGCGATCCGCGACGAATTGCCCGATGCGCCGATCGTCTATGCCGCCGACAGCGCCGGCTTTCCCTACGGCACGCGCGGCGCGGCGGAGATCGAGGCACGGGTGCCGGCGCTGCTCGGCCGGCTCGCCGAGCGCTACGATCCGGCGCTCGTCGTCATCGCCTGCAACACCGCCTCGACGATCGCGCTCGACGCAGTGCGCGCGGCGCTCGACCTGCCGATCGTCGGCACGGTGCCGGCGATCAAGCCCGCCGCGGCGCTCTCCCGAACCCGCGCGATCGGGGTGCTCGGCACCGAGGCGACGATCGTCCAGCCCTATGTGGACCGGCTCGCCGCCGAGTTCGCCGCCGACTGCGTCGTCGTGCGCCACGGCTCGGCCGAGCTGGTCGAACTGGCCGAGGCGAAGCTGCGCGGCGAGCCGGTCCCGGCGCGGGCCTGCGCGCGCATCCTCGGCCAGCTGCTCGCCAGGCCGGGCGGCGAGCGGGTCGACACGATCGTCCTCGCCTGCACCCATTTCCCGTTGCTCGCCGACGAGCTTCGCGCCGCCGCGCCCCGTGCGCTCGCCTTCGTCGACGGCAATGCCGGCATCGCCCGGCGCACCGCCTGGCTCGCCCGCGACATCGCATGGGCGGGGCCGGCGCCGGAGGGCATCGCCCTGTTCACCGGCCCGGCGGCGGATGTGGACGCCTACCGCCCGGGCCTCGCCGCCTTCGGCCTGACCCGGATCGAGAAATTGTAGGAGCCCTGGCCCTTTTCAGCGGCTTGTTGCGAATGGTTCTCACTGGCCTTTTGGGGCCGGTTTCCGGTATTGGCTTTCCCAGCCGAGCAAATGGGACAGGGCCATTGGACTATCACCGCATCTTCGCGGAGGCGATCGAACGGATTCAGGCCGAAGGCCGCTACCGCGTCTTCATAGACATATTGCGCAACAAGGGCTCCTTTCCCAACGCGCGCTGCTTCGCCGGACATAACGGGCCCAAGCCGATAATGGTGTGGTGCTCGAACGACTATCTCTCGATGGGCCAGCACCCGGACGTGATCGCGGCGATGGAGGAGGCGCTGCACGATGTCGGCGCCGGCTCGGGCGGCACACGCAACATTTCCGGCAACAGCCATTATCATGTCGAGCTCGAGGCCGAGCTCGCCGACCTGCACGGCAAGGAAGGCGCGCTGCTCTTCACCTCGGGCTACATTTCCAACGAGGCGACGCTCTCGACCCTCGGCAAGCTGCTGCCCGGCTGCATCATCTTCTCCGACGCGCTCAACCATGCCTCGATGATCGCGGGCATCCGCAACTCGGGCTGCGAGAAGCGCGTCTTCCGGCACAACGACGTCGCCCATCTCGAGGAGCTGCTCGCCGCGGCGCCCAGGGACACGCCGAAGCTGATCGCCTTCGAAAGCGTCTATTCGATGGACGGCGATGTCGCGCCGATCGCCGAGATCTGCGATCTCGCCGACAAGTACGAGGCGCTGACCTATCTCGACGAGGTCCACGCGGTCGGCATGTACGGCGCGCGTGGCGGCGGCATCTCCGAGCGTGACGGCGTCGCCCACCGGCTCACGATCATCGAGGGCACGCTCGCCAAGGCGATCGGCGTGATGGGCGGCTATATCGCCGCCGACAGGACGATCATCGACGTCATCCGCAGCTACGCGCCCGGCTTCATCTTCACGACCTCGCTCTCGCCGGTGCTCGTCGCCGGCGCGCTCGCGAGCGTGCGCCACCTCAAGGCATCCTCGGCCGAGCGCGAGGCGCAGCAGGAACATGCCGCGATGCTCAAGCGGATCTTCGCCGAGGCGAAGCTGCCGGTGATGCCGTCGACGACGCACATCGTGCCGCTGCTGGTCGGCGATCCGGTGAAGGCGAAGCGGATCAGCGATATCCTGCTCGCCGAATATGGCATCTACGTGCAGCCGATAAATTATCCGACGGTGCCGCGCGGCACCGAGCGGCTGCGCTTCACGCCCGGCCCGACGCACAGCGAGGAAATGATGCGCGAGCTGGCGGGCGCGCTGGTCGAGATCTGGGACCGGCTGGAGATGCGCTGGGCGGCGTGATCTCGCCGCTCGATGTGCTGCTGCTCTTCCTGGCTGCCTTCGGCGCGGGCGCGGTGAACGCGCTCGCGGGCGGCGGGTCGATCTTCACCTTCCCCGTGCTGCTCGCGGTCGGCGTGCCGCCGGTTTCGGCGAACATCACCAACACGGTCGCGCTCTGCCCCGGCTATGTCGGCGGCGTGATCGGCCAGTGGCGCGATCTCGACGGCCAGGGCCGGCGGCTCGCCACCCTGCTGCCGGTCGCCGCGGCCGGCGGACTGGTCGGCGCCTGGCTGCTGACCCGCACCAGCGACCGCGCCTTCATGGCGATCGTTCCCGCGCTGGTGCTGGGCGGCTCGCTGCTGATCGCGACGCAGGAGCCGCTGCGGCGGCGCCTCACCGGCGGCGCGCGGCGGATCGCGCTCGGCTGGGCAATCGCGCCGGTCCTGCTCGCCGCCATTTACGGCGGCTATTTCGGGGCGGGGCTCAGCGTCATCTTCCTCGCCCTCATCGGCATCGCGATCGAGGACACGCTGACCCGCCTCAATGGCCTCAAGCAGGCGATGTCGCTCGCCGCCAACGTCACCGCCGCCCTTTATTTCGCGGCGAGCGGCGGCATCGTCTGGCCGGTGGCGGCGGCGATGGCGCTGGGCGCGCTCGCCGGCGGCAGCGCGGGCGGGCGGCTGGCGAGCCTGGTCAGGCCGGGCACGCTGCGCGTCGTCGTGGTCACGGGCGGCATCGTGCTGGCCGCCTATTTCGCGCTCGCCTGAGCAGGGCACCGCCGCCTTGGCCCAGCCTGCTGTCGCCGACGCGCGCGAGCTTCATCCCGAAACCACATTTCGGCGGCTGGGGCGCGGCGCGTCGCAGCCTGCTCGTCCCCCGGCCCTAGCGTTACGGCGCCGGGGAGACTAGATCGGGGGCCACCCCCCGAGTCAGTGCAGAGCCACCCGCATGACCCAGCGCCTCGCCATCGCGTCCGATCACGCCGCCGTCGCCATGAAGGTCGCGCTCGCCGAATGGCTGCGCACCGCCGGACACGAGGTGCTCGATCTCGGCACCCATTCGGACGATCGGGTCGACTATCCGGACTACGGCTACGCGCTCGCCGAGGCGCTGGCGGCGGGGCGCGCCGATCGCGGCATCGCGCTGTGCGGCTCTGGCATCGGCATCTCGATCGCGGCGAACCGCCACCCGGCCTGCCGCTGCGCGCTCGTCTGCGAACCCTATGCCGCGACGCTCGCGCGCGAGCACAACGACGCCAACGCGATCGCGCTCGGCGCCCGCCTGATCGGGCTCGACATGGCCAAGGCCTGTGTCGAGGCTTTCCTCACCGCCGGCTTCGAGGGCGGCCGCCACGCCGCCCGGGTCGACAAGCTCACCCAACCCCGCTTCGCCAAGGAACCCGCATGAGCAGCCAGCCGCTTTCCGACGTCCAGCCCGACGGCTTCTTCACCACCCGGCTGCGCGACGCCGACGGCGCCGTCGCCGACGCGATCGCCGCCGAGCTGGCACGCGAGCGGCACCAGATCGAGCTGATCGCCTCCGAAAACATCGTCAGCCGCGCGGTGCTCGAGGCGCAGGGCTCGGTGCTCACCAACAAATATGCAGAAGGCTATCCGGGCCGGCGCTATTATCAGGGCTGCGCGCCGTCCGACGCGGTCGAGACGCTGGCGATCGAGCGCGCGCGGCAGCTCTTCGGCTGCGCCTTCGCCAACGTCCAGCCGCATTCGGGCGCCCAGGCGAACGGCGCGGTGATGCTGGCGCTGACAAGGCCGGGCGACACGATCATGGGCCTCAGCCTCGACGCGGGCGGACACCTCACGCACGGCGCCAGGCCGGCCATGTCCGGCAAGTGGTTCAACGCCGTCCAGTATGGCGTGTGCGCCGACGATCACCTGATCGACTTCGACCAGGTCGAGCGGCTGGCGAAGGAGCACAGGCCGCGGCTCATCATCACCGGCGGCTCGGCCTATCCGCGTCACATCGATTTCGCCCGCTTCCGCGCGATCGCGGACGAGGTCGGCGCCCTGTTCATGGTGGACATGGCGCATTTCGCCGGCCTCGTCGCCGCCGGCGAGCACCCTTCCCCGCTCGGTCACGCCCATGTCGTCACCACCACCACGCACAAGACGCTGCGCGGGCCGCGCGGCGGCATGGTGCTGACCGACGACGAGGAGATCGCCAGGAAGGTCAATTCGGCGGTCTTCCCGGGCCTGCAGGGCGGACCGCTGATGCACGTCATCGCCGCCAAGGCGGTCGCGTTCGGCGAGGCGCTGCAGCCGGGCTTCAAGACCTATGCCCGCGCCGTCATCGCCAACGCCAAGGCGCTCGCCGCGCGGCTCAAGGAGCGTGGCGCCGATCTCGTCGCCGGGGGCACCGACACGCACCTCGCGCTGGTGGACCTGCGCCCGCTCGGACTCACCGGCAAGGACGCCGACGAGGCGCTGGAGCGCGCCGGCATCACCTGCAACAAGAACGGCGTGCCGTTCGATCCGCTGCCGCCGGTCAAGACCAGCGGCATCCGCGTCGGCTCCCCCGCCGGCACGACGCGCGGCTTCGGCGTCGCCGAGTTCCGCGAAATCGCCGACATGATCGCCGACGTGCTCGATGGCCTTCGGGCCAACGGCAACGATGGCAACGACGCGGTCGAGGCGCAGGTCCGCGCGCGGGTGCGCGCGCTGTGCGAGCGATTCCCCATCTATCAGGATCTGTAATTGCGCTGCCCCTTCTGCTCCCACGAGAACAGCCAGGTGAAGGACAGCCGGCCGACCGAGGACGGCTCGGCGATCCGCCGCCGTCGCCAGTGCGAGGACTGCGGCGCGCGCTTCACCACCTTCGAGCGGGCGCAGCTGCGCGAGATCACGATCGTCAAGTCGGACGAACGGCGCGAGCCCTTCGACCGGGCCAAGCTCGAGCGCGCGATCGCCACCGCCTGCCGCAAGCGGCCGGTACCGCCCGAACGGATCGAACGGCTCGCCTCCTCGATCCAGCGCCAGATCGAAACCAGTGGCGAGACCGAGACGAGCTCGGCCCGGATCGGCGAGATGGTGATGGAAGCGCTCAAGGCGCTCGATCCCGTCGCCTACATCCGCTTCGCGAGCGTCTACAAGGACTTCCGCGAGGCCAGGGATTTCGAGGACTTCGCCGGCACCGTCGCCGAGGCGGGCAAGGAGTGAGCGCGCGCTAGCCGCCCGTCGGCGGCTGGATGCGGATGCGGCGTGCTGGCGGCGTGCCACCCTGCGTCGCCGGGCAGGCGCGCCAGGCGAAGCGGGTGTCGAGACAGAGCCAGACTTCCTCCAGCCAGCCCCTGCGATTGACGCTGAGGCGGATCATGTCCGGCCTCAGCCCCGGATTGGCGCGGGCGAAGGCGGCGGCGAACTGGCGCGCGGTGAGATCGCGACGGGCGGCGAGCGCGCGCATGTCGGGATAGCGCAGCCGCGCCTGCAGCCGCGAGGCGCGCGCGAAATAGGCCGCTGGCGGCACGCCCATGCAGGTGCCGTGCTTCGCATATTCGTGCTGGAGCAACTGCGCCGAGGGCGTGGTGCACAGGTAGCGGCGGATGAGTGCCTCGGGCAGGACCGGCGCCGGGCGGCAATATTGCGGCCAGCTTCCGCCCGCCCCGTCCGGCCAAAGGCCGTGAAGGACGAAGCCGAAGCGGTTCGCGCCGCCACATGCGAAGCCGACGTCGATATTCCCGGAGCGGCCGCGGCACGCCTCGGGCGCCCAGATGAGCGCGAGCGTGTAGCTGGCGATGGGCATGGTGCGGCGCGGCTCGCGCGGCGTCGGCCCCTCCGGGCGCGGCATCGCGATCCGCGCCGGCACGCTGCACTGGCGCGCCTGCGCCGAGGCGGCCGCGGGCAGCGCGAGGGCGAGCGCGACGAGGACCAGCCGATGCGGTCGGCGCATGGTCCCCCTCCCCGTCACGCCGCCGAGAAATCGAGGCCGATGTCCACCGCCGGCGCCGACTGGGTGATGCGACCGACCGAGACATAGGTGACGCCGGCATCGGCGATGGCGCGGATCGTCTCGAGGGTGACGCCGCCGCTCGCCTCGGTCGGCGCCCGGCCGGCGACCAGCGCAACCGCTTCCTTCAGCATTGGCGGCTTCATATTGTCGAGCAGCAGGTGGGTCGCGCCGGCCCGCAGGGCCGGTTCGATCTGGTCGAGCCGGTCGACCTCGACGATGATCCGATCGATCCCCGCAGCGACCGCGCGGCGCGCCGCGGCCGCGATGCCGCCGGCGACGGCGACGTGATTGTCCTTGATCATCGCGGCGTCCCACAGGCCCATGCGGTGGTTGCGCGCGCCGCCCATGCGCGTCGCATATTTCTCGAGCCGGCGCAGGCCGGGGATCGTCTTGCGGGTATCGAGCAGGATCGCGCCGGTGCCCGCGATCGCATCGACATAGCGCCTGGTCAGCGTCGCGATACCCGAAAGATGCTGGACGATGTTGAGCGCCGAACGCTCCGCGGCGAGCAGCGCGCGCGCCTCGCCCCTGATGCCCATCAGCACCGCGCCGGCATCGGCGCGCGCCCCTTCCGCGACCAGCGGCTCGCTTCGCGCCGCGGGATCGATCGCCCGGAAGAAGGCGGCGGCGATGGGCAGGCCCGCGACCACGATCGGCTCGCGCGCCGCCATCACGCCGTCGAAGCGCGCCCCGGCGGGGATGACCGCGCGCGACGTGATGTCGCCCGCCTCGCCCAGATCCTCGGCGAGCGTCGCCGCGACGAAGGCGTCGAGATCGAAGCCGTCGATATGCCAATCCTGTCCGGTCATCCCCGCCCTGTGCGGCGGCGCGCGGCGCGGCGCAAGCACCAACGGCAATGAGCGCGCAGGAGGCGCGTCGTGCGATGTTCCGGGCCGCTGCGACGACCGGCGCGGCGGCGCGAGGGAACGCGGCGGCGCCCAGGGCGGTTTCATAGGCATCGTTGAATGGACAAGGGGACGTTTCCAGGTGGACCAGGCCGACAAGAATTATTTCCTCGATCGGGCCGAGGAGGAGATCACCCAGGCCAATCTCGCCATCCACGCCAAGGTCGCGCGGGTGCACTATCATCTCGCCGCCCATTATCTCGATCGCGTCTATGGCGCGGACGCCGACGGCGCGGCGGCGAGCGAGGGGGACGTGCGCAGTCCCCTCGACGCATCGTCGCTCCCGGCAAGGGAGCGGTCGCGATAAGCGACGCGCGGGATGCCCGAAAGACCGGGTCGCGGCCTTCATCTGCTCAACCAGCAACGGCCGGGACGGCGGCCGGGCCCCGTCCGCCTCAATCGCCGCTGATTTGCGGGGTTCCGACGTCGCCCTTGCCGACCGTGTCGGCGGCCATGGCGAGCATCGCATCGAGGCTCTTCTTGGCCTGGAGGCGCAGCTCCTCCTCGATCTCGATCCTGGGCTCGAGGTCGCGCAGCGCGAAATAGAGCTTCGGCAGCGTGTTCAGCGCCATATAGGGGCAGACGTTGCAGTTGCAGTTTCCATCCGCGCCGGGGGCGCCGATGAAGGTCTTGTCCGGCAGCGCCCTTTCCATCTGATGGATGATGTGCGGCTCGGTCGCGACGATCAGGGTGTCGCCGTCGAACTCCTTGGCGAACTTCAGGATGCCGCTGGTCGAGCCGACGAAGTCGGCATGGTCCAGGATCACCGCCGGGCATTCGGGATGGGCGGCGACCGGCGCGCCGGGATGCTGCGCCTTGAGCTTGAGCAGCTCGGTCTCGCTGAACGCCTCGTGGACGATGCACACGCCGGGCCAGAGGATGAGATCGCGCCCCGTCTTGCGGGCGAGATAGCCGCCAAGGTTACGATCGGGGCCGAAGATGATCGGCTTGTCCTTTGGAATCTGCGCGAGAATCTTTTCCGCCGACGATGAGGTCACGATCACGTCGGAAAGCGCCTTCACCGCCGCCGAGCAGTTGATGTAGGTGAGCGCGATCGCATCGGGATGCTCGGCGCGAAACGCCGCGAACTGATCGGGCGGGCAGCTGTCCTCAAGGCTGCAGCCGGCGGCCATGTCGGGCAGCACGACGATCTTTTCCGGCGAGAGGATCTTGGCAGTCTCGGCCATGAAGCGCACGCCGCAAAAGGCGATGACGTCGGCGTCGGTCGCGTGCGCCTTGCGCGAGAGGTCGAGGCTGTCGCCGACGAAATCGGCGAGGTCCTGGATTTCGGGCGCCTGGTAGTAATGGGCGAGGATCACCGCGTTGCGCTCGCGGCGCAGGCGATCGATCTCGGCCTTGAGGTCGAGCCCCTTGAGGTTCCGGTTTGGCGCATTCATTGCACTTCGTCCCTGGTTGCGGGCACGCCGGCCCGCCGTTGCTCGACCGCATCCTCCCGCCGCCGCGGCCGATCGAGATAGGCGGCGATTTCGGCGCCGCCGGGGTCCACGAACCGCACGGCGACGCTGGCGTCAATCCCCGCGGCGCGCAGCGGCGCCGCGAAGCCGCGCGCGACGATCCGCATCACCGCCTCGCGCGCGGGGGCGAGCACCGCCGGATCGCGCGCCTGGCGGGTGAGCTCCTCGCGCGCCCGCCGTCGATTCTCGGCGTCCAGGCTCTCCTCGCCGACGAGCGAAAGAATGAGGCCGCCTTGCGATGACTCGCGCACGCCATCGAAATCGATCGTCGGGCCCGCGACTTCAAGGGGCGGCAAGGTAACCGTGAGCGTGCGCGTCGCCGCGTCCCAGGCGAGATCGCGACGCCGCAGGCGGGTGAGATCGACGCCATAGCGGGCGGTGGCGGGAAGAATCAGCGTCTTGCCCGCCCGCATGCCGAGCCGCGATTCGCTCGCGGTCACGACCGCGACCAGGCGCGCGCTGTGGCTCACCAGCCGTCCCTGTTCACGGACCGAGAGCAGCGCCGCGTCGGCGATCGCCTCGACCCCCGGCCCGTCCGACACGCGCGGCGGGCGATGCAGCCACCAGCCGAGCACGAACCCGATGGCCGCCGCCGCGACCAGCCCCGCCAGCACTGGCGCGGCGCGCTTCAGCCGACGAGCGTCCAATTCTCCCCCTCCCGCTCCACCACGCCGCGCCGCTCGAGATCGAGGAGATGCGCGAGCACCGAAAGCCCGGCCGCCGGGTGCAGGCGCGGGTCGATGTCGCGATACATGGCGGCGACCATCGCCGGAATGGTGGCATCGCCCGCCGCCAGGCGCGCCATGACCTGCTGCTCGCGCATCCGGCGATGGGCGATCAATGCACGGACGCGCGCGCGCGGCCTTGTCACCGCCGGTCCGTGCGCCGGAAGGTAAAGGCGGTCCGCGCGCGCGAGCAGCTTGTCGAGGCTCCCCATGTAGCTCGCCATGTCGCCGTCGGGCGGCGCGATCACGGTGGTGGACCAGTCCATGACGTGGTCGCCTGTGAACAGGATATCGCGGCAGGCGAAGCAGAGGTGGTTGGAGGTGTGCCCGGGCGTCGCCACCGCGGTCAGCGCCCAGTCCTCCCCGGCCAGGGTCTCGCCGTCGGCGAGGACGCGGTCTGGCCGATAGTCGAAATCGAACGAGGCGTCGGCGCGCGGCCCGTCATCGGCGAGGGCGAGCGGAGCGCAACCGACGATCGGCGCGCCGGTGGCGGCGGCGAGCGGCCGGCTCGCCGGGCTGTGGTCGCGGTGCGTGTGGGTGCACAGGATCGCCTCGATCCGTGCCTCGCCCGCCGCGGCGAGGATCGCCGCGACATGCTCGGGCAGATCCGGTCCCGGATCGATCACCGCGATCGAGCGCTCGCCGACCAGATAGGTTTGCGTGCCCGCATAGGTGAAGGGCGAGGGATTGGCGGCGAGCAGGCGGCGCACACCGGGCGCCACCCCTTGCGCGCGCTGGTGGGGCGCCGGGTCCATGCCCCGCCATGTGGCATGGCGCCCGGCGCGATCAAGTCCGCGATGGCGGGTGCGCTCGCCCGTCCCGCGCCGCAGCTTCGCGCAGCGCCGTCGCGAGCGTGTCGCCATATTTTACAAGCGCGCGGGAGGTTAAGGCGCGTTTACCTTGAAAAACGGCGGTTTTCCGTCGCGAGCCGGAATTGGCACGGGGCATGTATCGGATTGGGCATCCACACGATCCCACTCCGGGCGGACGTGAGCGCACTTTTCCGGTCGCGCCGTCCGCCCGTTCCTTTTCAGGCGCTCGCGATCTGCTTGTCGCTGAAGAGCTGCTGCAGCTCGCCGGCCTCGAACATCTCCATCATGATGTCGCTGCCGCCGACGAACTCGCCCTTCACATAGAGCTGGGGAATGGTCGGCCAGTCCGAGAATTCCTTGATCCCCTGGCGGATTTCCGCATCCTGCAGCACGTCGACCGTCTCGAAAGGAACACCGAGATGATCGAGGATCGCCACCGCCCGGCTCGAAAAGCCGCATTGCGGAAACAGGGCGGTGCCCTTCATGAACAGGACAATGTCGTGCTTGTGCACGATTTCGTCGATCCGCTGCTTGACGTCACTCATGTCGTTTTCCTTCATTCGGGGGCGCCGGTGCTGAGCTTCAGCGCGTGAAGCTCGGTGCCCATTCGTTCGCCCAGCGCCTGGTAGACGCGCTGGTGCTGCCTGACGAGCGGCATCCCCCTGAAGCTTTCGGCGACCACGCGCGCTTCATAATGGTCGCCGTCCCCGGCGAGGTCGAAAATCTCGACCCGCGCATCGGGGATCGCGGCGCGAATCAGGCGCTCGATCTCGGCCGCGGCCATCGCCATCAGTTCTGCGCCTCGATGAAATGGCGCCGCGCCTCGACGGTCTTGTTGGCGAGCGCCTCGCGGATCGCCGCCTCGTCGATGTCGACGCCAGCCGAGGTGAGGTCGCCGAGCAGCTTGCGCACGACGTCGTCGTCGCCGGCCTCCTCGAAATCGGCGCGGATCACCTCGCGCTCATAGGCTTCGGCCTCGGCCTCGGTGAGCCCCATCTTCCTCGCGGCCCACTGGCCGAGCAGACGGTTGCGCCGGGCGATGATCTTGAACTGCATCTCCTGGTCGCGGGCATATTTGGTCTCAAAAGCTTTAGCGCGTTCGTCGAACGTACTCATGTGCGTCCTTTGCGGTTCGGTCCCGAGGCTGAGATAGGCCGGGCGCGCGAACGGTGCAACGACCGGCTGCGCCGTCACGACGCGGCCTGGCGCATTGTCGGCCATTCACGCCCGGGCATCCGCGCCGGCGCCGGTCGCGTCGAGCCGCGCCCGGTTCAGGCGAAGCGCGTTCGCGATCACGCTGACCGAGGAGAGCGCCATCGCGGCGGCGGCGACGATCGGCGAGAGCAGGATGCCGAAGAGCGGATAGAGCGCGCCCGCCGCGATCGGCACGCCGGCGGCGTTGTAGGCGAAGGCGAAAAACAGGTTCTGGCGGATATTGGCCATGGTCGCCGCGCTGAGGCGGCGGGCCCGGACGATGCCGGTGAGATCGCCCTTGAGCAGGGTCACGCCCGCGCTTTCCATCGCCACGTCGGTGCCGTGGCCCATCGCGATGCCGACATCCGCCGCGGCCAGGGCGGGGGCGTCGTTCACCCCGTCGCCCGCCATCGCGACCACCCGCCCCTCGCGCCGCAATCGCGTCACCACCTCCGCCTTGCGCCCGGGCAGCACGTCGGCCTCGACCTCGTCGATGCCGAGCCGGCGCGCCACGGCCATGGCGGTGGTCCGGTTGTCGCCGGTCAGCATCACCACCCTGATCCCGTCCGCGCGAAGCGCCGCGAGCGCCGGCCCGGCGCCAGGCTTCACCGGATCGGCGATGGCGAACAGGCCGGCGAGCCGGTTGTCGATGCCGGCGAAGATCGCGGTCGCGCCGTCGGCGCGCAACGCCTCGGCCCGGTCCGCGAGCGGCGCCGCGTCGATGCCGAACTCGGCCAGGAATCGCGCGTTGCCGAGCACGACGGACCGCCCGTCGACCGTGCCGAGCGCGCCGCGGCCGGTTGGCGAATCGAAGTCGGAGACGGCCGGGATGTCGATGCGCCGTGCCGCCGCCGCCTCGACGATCGCCCGCGCGATCGGATGCTCCGAGGCGCGCTCGACGCCGGCAGCGAGGCGCAGCAGGTCCCCCTGCCCAAACCCTTCGGCAACGTCGATCGCGGTGACCGCGGGCCGCCCCTCGGTCAGCGTCCCGGTCTTGTCGACGACGAGCGTGTCGACCTTCTCCATCCGCTCGAGCGCCTCGGCGGCGCGGATCAGCACGCCGAGCGACGCGCCGCGGCCGACGCCAACCATGATCGACATCGGCGTCGCGAGCCCGAGCGCACAGGGGCAGGCGATGATCAGCACCGCGACCGCCGCGAGCAGGCCGTGGGCGAAGCGTGGCTCCGGCCCCCAGAGGCTCCACGCGACGAAGGCGAGCAGCGCGACGCCGACCACCGCCGGCACGAACCAGCCGGCGACGCGGTCGGCGAGCCGCTGGATCGGCGCGCGCGAGCGCTGCGCCTCGGCGACAAGCTGGACGATCCGCGCGAGCATCGTCTCGCGCCCGACCTTCTCCGCGCGGATCACGAGCGCGCCGCTGCGGTTCATCGTGCCGCCGATCACGGCATCGCCCGCGACCCTGGTGACGGGCATCGACTCGCCGGTCACCATCGATTCGTCGATCGCCGAGCGGCCGTCCCGGACCATGCCGTCCACCGGCACCTTTTCGCCCGGCCGCACCCTCAGCAGGTCGCCGACCGCGACCGCGTCGAGCGGGATGTCCTCCTCGCCGCCGTCCGGCCCGATCCGCCGCGCCGTCCTGGGCGCGAGGTCGAGCAGTGCGCGAATCGCGCCCGAGGCGCGCTCGCGCGCCCGCAGCTCCAGCACCTGGCCGAGCAGCACCAGCACGGTGATCACCGCCGCCGCCTCGAAATAGACGGCGATCGCGCCGTCGGCGCCGCGGAACGCCGCCGGGAAGCGGCCGGGCGCGAGGGTCGCGACAACGCTGTACGCCCAGGCGACACCGGTCCCCATCGCGATCAGCGTGAACATGTTGAGGTGGCGGGTGCGGATCGAGGCCCAGCCGCGCGCGAAGAACGGCCAGCCGGCCCAGAGCACGACCGGAGTCGCGAGCGCGAGCTGGATCCAGGCCGAGGCCCCGGCCGGCACCAGGTGATGCAGCGCCGGGAAGAGATGCCCGCCCATTTCAAGGACGAAGACCGGCAGGGTGAGCGCGAGCGCGATCCGGAAGCGCCGCGTCATGTCGATCAGCTCAGGGCTCGGGCCGGCCTCCGCCGCCGCCAGCTCAGGCTCCAGCGCCATGCCGCAGATCGGGCAGGCGCCGGGATGGTCCTGCCTCACCTCCGGGTGCATCGGACAGGTCCACATCGTCCCGGCGGGCGGATCGGGGGTGTCGCTGGCGCCGGTGGCCGCCGGCGCTCCGCCCGACCGGGCAAGGAACGCCCGCGGATCGGCGACGAACCGCTCCCGGCACCGCGCGCTGCAGAAATGATAGTCCGCGCCCGCATGGGTCGCGTGATGCGCGCTCGTCGCCGGATCGACCGTCATCCCGCACACCGGGTCGACGGCCGGCGCGGCGCCAGGCCCGCTCGCGGCCACGCCATCGGTCGACTCCGCCATCAGCACCTCCTGCCGTCGGCCATCCATCGCACCGCCGCGACACGCGAGGAAGCAACGGTGCGCCCGATCAACCCAACATAGGGTCTCGCCCCGCCGTCCCAAGGTTCAGCACGAATGGATTCAAGCCCGGGACTGCGCCATGCCGTGGCTCGTCCGTTCAAGCCGCCCCTCGCCTCTTCAGCGGCGTCGCGAACGATACGCTCCGGCGGGTGGATCGCCGCCGGTTTCCATGGCGGATGGACCTGTTGCGTCCGATGACCCGGCGCGCGATCGACAATCTACGGAGGCGCGAGGTGAGCGCAGCGACGAGGGCCGACCTGGCGCTGATCCTGTCGCTGGAGCTGGCGCATCGTCCCCGGCCGAGGCGATCGCCGATGGATCGGCTGTGGGATTTGCTGTAGCCTCGCCGGAGCAGGGGCGGAGACGGGACATGACCAATCACCCCAATCGATCGAAGCGCCGGCCCGGCCGCCCGCCACTGCCCCCGAGGATCGCCCGATCCAGATCAGCCTGCGCATCCCGCCCGACATCCTCGCCCGCTGGCGCGCCTCCGGCCCAGGCTGGCAGACACGCATGATCGAGCTGCTCACCCGAGAGGCACCGCCCCTTTAGGCGCTCCGAAAAAAAGGACATACAAAATGTTCCACCGCTACGTTTTCACCTCGGCCCGCCGATCGGTCGATTTCGATCGCGCCAAGTGGCTGATGGATCGCAAGCTGCTTGCCTATGCCTGGAACAAATGGAAGGACCGCGAGGACGAAATCCACGCCGGGCATGCACACGAACTGAACGAGTTTGCTATCGCCCAAGGCTGGGAGCCGCGAGAGCGCCAGCCGCTGGAATCGCAGTTCCTGCAATATGTGTGGAACACCTATCGCGAGGCCCACCTTCAGAAATACGGATCGCCGTTCGAGCCGGACGTGTCGCCCGATTGGGACGCATAGAGGCCGTATCCGAGACCGGGAACAGCGAGGATGCCGCCTGCCGGGTTCCGCCAATTCCCGCATCAGCGCTTCCAGCGCCGTGCTCGCCCGCACTTCGGCCGGGGGGCGTGGCCAGGACCACACCCACAGTTCACTCTTTTGTTCGAGAATGGCGCCCCGCGCAGGATAAACATAACGAATATATTTCGCCGTTCGTACTACTCTAGAGGCGTCCGCAATCGCCTGGTCCTGCCGCCTGCCGTTCTCCGCGGCCGCAAATGCTACGCTCGGGCGATTTTCGCTTCTCGCCACAGTGAGAAGCTGTCGCTATCGAAGGCTCGTGGCATTGGGCTGGCACCTCCGCTTATCGTGAGGTTATCCGCGGGAACCTGTGCGGGCGTAATCCGTAAGGCTTGCGCTTCAACGAACAGCAGCCCGAATCTCGGGCAGCATATCCTGCGTAACCTCGGCCGACCGCGCCGGCAGTGGCTGGGTGCCGCGTTCGCCGTTCCGATCGATGTCTTCGATGAGGAGCTTCATCTCGGCGATCTCGCGGACCTGGCTGGCGATGATCTGGTCGGCCAGCACGCGAACCCGGGGATCGCTGATGCTGGCCTTGCGCGCGTTGTTGATCGCGATCGAATGGTGCGGGATCATCGACTTCATGAAGGTGACGTCGGAGATAAGCGCCTGACTGCGATTGACCAGAAGCGAGGCCACGCCGAGGACCAGCGCAAACGCCAAGATCCCGAGCTTGATCGCCATGCCCTTGTACATCGACCACATGAAGCCGAGCATCACCATTGTCATCACCGCGCCCATCACCAGCGAGGCGACCAGCCGGTTGATGCTGAACATCAGATGCTCGGACGAATAGACGAGCTGGTACATCAGGAAGAACATGATCAACGTGGAGGTTGCGATCATCGCCGCAAAGCGACCCCACGACATACTCTTCATTTCGTGATCCTGTTCCATCGATTGAACCTTCCTATCTTTAGTGACGCGCGAACACTCGCTGGCCGTTCTCTCCGAAGGCGATGACGACGTAAGGCTGTCGCTTGGCGCCGGCGACTTCCATCCCGGGGGAGCCGATCGGCATGCCGGCCACGGCGAGGCCCTTGACACCCGCCGGGCGCGCGGCGAGCGCGCGCTTCATATCGGCGATCGGGACGTGCCCTTCGAACGCCATGCCATCGACGATCGCGGTGTGGCAGGACGACTGCGCGGCTGGGACACCGAGCCGGGCCTTAAGCGCCGCGCGGTTGGGATCGTCAATCATTCTGACTTGACGATCGAACCCGGCCTTCACTTGGCGTGCCCACTGCTCGCAGCAGCCGCAGCCCGGATCGCGATGAACGACGATGGGTCCCGCTGCCATCGTGACCGCCGGTGTGCCCAGCGCCAGTGCAAGAGCGAGAGTACGGAACATCTTCATCATTTATCTCCTTTCGACCTGGCGTGCCGTTCGCGCGCGGCTCGATCGTCCTGTCTAGTTCAGAACCAGGTCCTGATCCCAAACACGATGCTGGTGGATGACGGGTTCTCACCCGCCGTGCGCGCGAAGTCGGCGGTGTCGCCGATCTTCCTGTCCCACGACACGCCGATATAGGGCGCGAACTGGCGTGTGATCTCGTAGCGCAGGCGCAGGCCAAGCTCGATGTCCGACAGGCCGGAGCCGATGCCGGTTTCCGGCACATCCTGCGCGGCAAGATTAAACTCGGCGCGCGGCTGCAGGATCAACCGCTGGGTGATCCGCTGGTCGTAATAGCCTTCGAGCCGGCCGAGCACGTCGCCTTTGTCGGAGAGGAACAGCGCGCCCTCTACCTCGAACCAATAGGGCGCAAGCCCCTCGAAGCCGATCGTGGC
Organism: Sphingomonadales bacterium; assembly: GCA_040255785.1. Taxonomy (GTDB): domain Bacteria; phylum Pseudomonadota; class Alphaproteobacteria; order Sphingomonadales; family Sphingomonadaceae; genus Allosphingosinicella. Next base: position 34,076 of record JBDZVR010000002.1, on the reverse strand, counting down.
GTAGGTGCGTGAGGGATTGGGTTTGAAGTCGTAGCGGATGCCGGCCTGGAGGTTGAAGTAGGGGCCGATCGCGCGCGAATAGAGCGCCTGAATTTCGGCATCCTCGACCCCTTCGCCGAACGCGCCCGAGCCTTCGATCTTCACCACGAGCCGGTTGACGTCGCCGCCGAACCAACCCTCGCCGTCCCAGCGGAAGCCGTCGGCACCCTCGCGCGCCTGATATTCCGCGAGGTTGAACATCACCTGATAGAAAGGCTGGCCGCCCTGCTCGAACATCATCTGGCGGCGGGCATCCGCCATCTCTTCGGGCGGAAACTGGCGATCGGCATAATGATCCGCCGGCGGCTGCGGCGGCGGGGCATTGCCGGCCGGAAGCGCGGTGCCGGTCATGTCCATCGCGGGCGCCGCCTGGGACGGGCCGGGCATGGCGTGCCCCGCGTGCGGATCGGTTGCTGGCTTAGGCGTGCAATGCCCCATCACCGCGTGCTCGGGCGGGCAATCGGGAGCGGCTGGGGCGGGGGCGGCATCTTGTGCCGCCGGAGGCGAAGGCGGCCGTTGCGCGGGCTCGGGCGCCGGCTCCGCTTGCGCCGGCTTTGCCGGCATCGTCATGCCGGGCATGTTGGAATGGTCCATCGTTTGCGCCGCGGCGGGCGCGGCCAGAAGGACGGCGGGAGCGGCGCCGAGCAGCAGCAGCGTCTTCATGCCGCGTCTCCCCGCGGCCGCACGCTCACGACGCGCATCATTCCCGCGTGCATGTGATAGAGCAGGTGGCAGTGGAACGCCCAGTCGCCGACCGCATCGGCGGTGAAGTCCCAGGTCACCTTGCCGCCCGGCTGGACGATGACGGTGTGCTTTCTCGGCGCATGGTCGCCATGCCCCGTCACCAGCTCGAAGAAGTGGCCGTGGATGTGGATCGGGTGCCCCATCATGCTGTCGTTGATGAGGTTCACGCGCACCCGCTCGCCTTCGATGAACGGGATCGGCTCGTGAACGTCCGACATCTTCTCGCCGTCGAACGACCACATGAAGCGCTCCATGTTGCCGGTCAGGTGGATGTCGATGCTGCGGGATGGCGCGCGGACGTCGGGGTTGCGGTCGAGCGCCATCAGGTCGCGGTAGACGAGCACCTTGTGCCCGACATTCTCCAGCCCCTGGCCGGGTTCGCCGGTGCGGTCCATCGGCATCGGCGAGATGGTCTGGACACCCGGGCCTTTCTTGACCTGCGGCGCATTGGAAAAGTCGCGCATGCTCATCGAGCCCATGTCCATCGAGCCGTGGTCCATGCCCGCCATCGCGCCGGACTGTCCGCCCATCGGCGAATGATCCATCCCGGCCATCCCGCCCGATTGGCCGGCCATGGCGCCGTGATCCATGCCGGCCATGCCGGAATGGTCCATCGGCATCGTGCTGTGATCCATATTGCCCACCGCCGCCGCGCCGCCGGCCATCGCGCCGGTCGCGAGCGCGGCCGATGGGTTCTGCTCGGCGGTGGGATCGACGCCGCGCATCCCGCCCGTCATGTCCATCCCGCCCATGCCGCCATGATCCATCGACATGTCGCCCATGCCCATGTCCTTCATGGTCGCGAGCGGACGCTCGCGCAGCGGCGGCACCGCGGCGCTCATGCCGGCGCGCGGCGCCAGCGTGGCGCGCGCCATGCCCGAGCGGTCGATCGCCTCGCCGACTAGCGTGAAGGCCCGGTCCTCGCTCGGCGTGACGATCGCGTCGTAGGTTTCGGCGACGCCGATCTGGAACTCTTGGACCTCGACCGGCATGACGTTCTGCCCGTCAGCCTGGACGATGCTCATCGGCAATCCTGGTATGCGGACGTTGAAGGTGGTCATCGCCGATGCGTTGATGAACCTCAGGCGCACGCGCTCGCCCGGCGTGAACAGCGCGGTCCAGTTGTCCATCGGGCCGTGGCCGTTGACCAGGTAGGTGTAGATCGAGCCGGTTGCGTCCGAAATGTCGGTCGGGTCCATCCGCATCCCGCCCCACATCAGGCGTTGCGATGCTGTCTGGTCCCGTCCCGCCAGCAGGCCGGCCAGGGTCTGCTTCTGGAAATTGAACCCGCCGGGATTGAGCTTCATGTTCCGGAAGATCGCCTCGGGCGACATCCGGCTGTGGTCCGAAAGCACGATGACGTGCTCGCGGTCATACTGGGCCGGATCCTCGCCGACGGGGTCGATGACGATCGGGCCATAATGGCCGAGTTGTTCCTGCAGCCCCGAATGGCTGTGATACCAATAGGTGCCGTTCTGCTTGATCGGGAATTCGTAGAGATAATTCGATCGCGGCTTGATACCGGGAAACGAGACGCCCGGCACGCCGTCGTGCTGCGGCGGAACGAGGAGGCCGTGCCAGTGGATCGAGCTGTCCTCGTCTAGGTCGTTCACGACATTGAGCCGCACCATCTGGCCTTCGCGCAGCCGAATGAGCGGTGCCGGCACGGTGCCGTTGATACCGATCGCGGGCGAGGATCGCCCGTCGATCATCATCGTCTGGCGCGCGATGGTGAGCGTGATGTCCTCGCCTGAAACGGTCGGGAGCGGCCTTACGAGGCCTTGCGAGACGGGCTGCGCCCAGGCGGGAAACCATGCGGCAAGCGCGGCCGTGCCGCCCAGCGCGGCGGTTCCGCGAAGCAGTGTCCGGCGATCAATCGAAGCGGTCATTCATCGTCCTGAAATCTTGGCGAGGCTTACCGAACCATACGCGCGCGGCGATCATGCCCCTCATGGCGGAGTCGAAAAAAGCTGAAGGCAAGATGGGGTCTGACACCATGTCAGGGTCAAGCGTCTATCGTTGCCGGTCGATCTCGGCCGCGAGTCGCAGCCGGGCGCGATAGAGGCGCGTCTCGACCGCCTTCTCGCTGATTCCCAGCGCCTCGGCGGTTTCCGCCTGGCTCATGCCCTCGATCGCGCGCAGCACCAGCGTCTCGCGCAGATTGGCCGGAAGCGTGGCGATCGCCGCGCCCACCTGCCGCAGTTCTTCGCGGTCGGCCGCGAGCGTGTCGACCGCGGGCTGGTCGTCGGCGATGTCCGATGCGTGCTCGATGGGCAGCACCGCCCAAATCAATCGCCGCACCGCTCGGCGTCGCCGCCAGTCGCGCGCCTTGTTGATCGCGATGCGCGCGAGCCAGGCACGCATCGGCCGCCCCATGTCGAACCGGCGCAGCGATCCGTGCGCCGCGACGAACACGTCCTGGAGGACGTCGAGCGCTTCGTCGTCATCGCCGATGATCCGGGCGATCAGGCGGTGGAGCGGCTGCTTGTGCCGGCTGACGATCTCGGCGAAGGCCGCCTCCCGGCCGCCCAGCGCCAGCGCGACGAGCTCGCCGTCCGTGCGGTCGGCCAGACCGTCGTTCACCGGGGTTCTTCGGTCAGCGCCCTGGTCACGGCGGCATCGAACTTTGCCGCCTGCTCCGGTTTCAACAGCGCGCGCATCGCGAAGATGTGCGCCAGCGTCTCCTTCTGGAGCTGGCCCATCGTCCGGTGCGAGGCGTCGACCGCGGCGGCGACGCGAGGGCCATTGCCGTGCTCGGCGGCGATGGCATCGGCAAGACGGGCATTCTCGGCGCGCATCTCGAGCTCAAGCGCACGGCGCCGAACCGCGAAGCTCGCTTCCAGCGCTTCAAGCCGTCGCTCCTGCTCCGGATCGAGCGAAAGCTGCTCGTGCAGCACCGCGTGGAGCTCGGCCGCCGGCTGCGGCGGAGCGGGAACGAAATACCGCCCGACCAGCACCCCGATGACCGCAGCAGCGAACGCGATCAACCCGATGAGGATAAGCTGACGCGCTCTCATCGCGGTTCGAGCAGCAAGGAGGAGGGCGCCAGCGGGCTCGGCGCGCCGAACGGCGCGAGCGTCGACACCGCGCGCGCTTCGGCCAGCGGCACGGCATTGCTGACGATGCCGAGCACCAGCGCGAATGCGGCCGCACTCAGCGATGCGCCCATCGCCAGACCCGAAGACGACGATCGGCTCGCGATCGCGCACATTACGCGGTCTTCGAGCCCGGCGAGGCCGGCATGCGGTTCCGCCCCGGCGAAGCGAGCCAGCGCGCTGTCGATATCGTTGTTCATCGCCTGACCTTTCCTTCTGCCTCCCTCATACGCATGGCGCGGATTGTGCCCTCATCCAAGCTGGCGTGAGGGATGCGCGCGGCAACTGCGTATCGCCTAACATGGATTGCAAAAGGAGTTTGATATGAAGTTCCGATCGCTGATCGCCCCGTTCGCGGTGATGGCCGCACTGAGCGTGCCCGCCGCCGCGCACGCGCACCCGAAGATCGTCGCGGCGACGCCCGCCGCGAACGCCACCGTCGCACCGACCACGACGGTGCAGCTCACCTTCAGCGAGCGCGTCATGCCCCGATTGTCGAGCGCAACGCTGACGATGACCTCCATGCCGGGCATGGCGAACCACGTCATGAAGATGACGGGCGTGACGAGCGCGGTATCGGAGGACGGGAAGTCGATTACCCTCACCAGCGCCAGGCCGCTTTCCGCCGGGAGCTACCGGGTCGATTGGGTGATCGTCGGCGCCGACACGCACCGCATCACGGGCACGCACGCCTTCTCGGTCCGCTAGGAGATGGCCGACTGGATCGGCGTGGCGCTGCGCTTCGGGGTCTATGCCGATCTGCTGCTGCTGTTCGGGCTGGCCGCCTATCCGCTGTATGCGGCCAGCCCATCTCGACCGTTGGGCGGTCGCGCGATGATCGCCGGCCTCGCCGGGCTCGGCCTGCTGCTCTCGAACCTGTCCTTCTTGCAGATGGTCGCGTCGATGTCGAGCGCTACGATCACCGGCATCGGTCGCGAGACGTTCGATTTCGTCCTGTTCGAAACGCCGCCGGGTGCCGCATTTCTGTGGCGCACCGCGGCGCTCGCGACAGCGTTCGTCGCGGCGCTCTTGCAATCCGCGAAGATCCGATCGCCGGTGGTGACCCTCGGCGCCGGCGTCGCACTCGGCACGCTCGCCTGGACGGGCCATGCCGCAGTGACCGAAGGCGCTGCGGGCACCATCCATCGCCTGGCGGACGGGCTGCATCTGCTGGCGGCAGGTGCCTGGCTCGGCGCGCTCGCGGTCCTCGTCACGCTGCTCTTCGCGCGCATCGAGGACGATAAGTCGGTCGCCGCGGCACGCTCGGCGCTGGCGGGGTTTGCCGTGGCCGGCTCGATCATCGTCGCGCTGATCGTGGCTACAGGGCTCATCAACGTCTGGATGATCGTCGGCGTGGAGGGCGCCCTGCGGCTGCCGACGACACTCTACGGACAGCTCCTGATCGCAAAGCTGGTGCTGTTCGCGGCGATGCTCGGGCTTGCCGCCGCCAACCGGTGGCGGCTCACGCCGCGATTGGCATCGGGGGACGCCGGTGGCGCTTCCGGCGGTGTGCGTGCGCTGCGGGGCAGCATCGCGCTCGAAACGAGCGCGGCCATGCTGATCCTCGCGCTGGTCGCGTGGCTCGGGACGCTGTCGCCGCAGCCGACGATCTAGCATGTCTTGACTCTGACATGATGTCAGACTCCATATGAGTGGGCATGGAAGGATTCCCGCTATGAACCATGCCGATCACCACCATCATCAAGGCGCGAGTTGCTGCGCGACCAAGCCGGCGACCGGCGGCGCGATCGATCCCGTATGCGGGATGACCGTCGATCCCGCGACGACCCCGCACCACGCCCGACATGACGGCGAGGACTATCATTTCTGCAGCGCTGGCTGTCGCACGAAGTTCCTCGGCGATCCCGAGCGCTATCTCGGCGATGGGCCGCGCCCCGAGCCCGAAGCGACGCCGGGCGCGATCTGGACCTGCCCGATGCACCCCGAGATTCGGCGGGAGGGCCCGGGCACTTGCCCGATCTGCGGCATGGCGCTCGAACCCGAAGAACCGAGCCTCGACGATGCGCCCAACCCCGAACTGGTCGACTTCACGCGGCGCTTCTGGGTGTCGGCGGTGCTGGCGGTACCGCTCCTGGTCGTGTCGATGGTGGCCGAAATGCTCGGCTTGCAAATCGTCAGTCCGCAAGCCTCGCCTTGGGTGCAGCTCACCCTGACCGCGCCGATCGTGCTTTGGGCGGGCAAGCCGTTCTTCGAGCGCGGCTGGGCGTCGATCAGGACGCGCCATCTCAACATGTTCACGCTGATCGCGATCGGCGTCGGCGCGGCCTTCCTCTACAGCCTCGTCGCGACCTTCGCGCCCGGGCTGTTTCCGCCGACCTTCCGCATGCACGGCGGGATGGTCCCGGTCTATTATGAAGCCGCGGGCGTGGTGGTGACGCTGGTGCTGCTCGGACAGGTGCTCGAGTTGCGCGCCCGCGCCGCCACCGGCAAGGCGATCCGCGCGCTGCTCGACCTTGCGCCCAAGACCGCGCGCCGCATTCGTGATGACGGCTCGGAGGAAGAGGTATCGGTCGGCGACGTTATGGCCGGCGACCGCCTGCGCATCCGGCCCGGCGACGCAATACCGGTCGACGGCGTCGTAATCGAGGGCCGGTCCTCGGTCGACGAGTCGATGCTGACCGGCGAGCCGGTGCCGGTCGAAAAGATATCCGAGGCGCAGCTCACCGGCGGCACCGTCAACGGGACCGGCAGCCTCGTCATGGAAGCCCGCGCGGTCGGCGCCGACACGATGCTCGCGCGGATCGTTCGCATGGTCGCCGAGGCGCAGCGGAGCCGCGCCCCGATCCAAGCGGTTGCCGACCGCATCTCGGGCTGGTTCGTGCCCTTGGTCGTCGCCATCGCGCTCGCTGCCTTCGTAGTGTGGAACTTCGTCGGCCCCGAGCCGCGCTTCGGCCATGCGCTGCTGAACGCCATCGCCGTGCTCATCATCGCCTGTCCCTGTGCGCTCGGCCTCGCCACGCCGATGTCGATCATGGTCGGCACCGGCCGCGGGGCGCATGCCGGCGTGCTCGTCAAGAATGCCGAAGCGCTGCAGGCGCTGGAGACGGTCGACACGCTGGTCATCGACAAGACCGGCACGATCACCGAGGGCAAGCCGAGGCTTATTGCGGCCAAGACACTTGCCGGCGAGGACGAGGACGATCTTCTCGCGCTCGCCGCCGCGGTCGAGGCGCAATCGGAGCACCCGCTCGCGCATGCGATCGTCACGGCGGCGCAGGAGCGCGGATTGAAGCTGGCAGCGGTTCAGGATTTCGAATCGCAGACCGGACTTGGGGTCAGCGCAAACGTGGGCGGACGGTCGGTGGTGATCGGCAACGCCGCGCAGCTGCGTCGGATCGGTGCCGACCCTGGACCACTCGAAGAACTGGCGCAGTCGCACCGCGCAGACGGCGCCGGCGTCATGCTGGTGGCGATCGACGACCGGCCCGCCGGCCTGCTCGCGGTCGCCGATCCGGTCCGCGCCAATGCCCGCGAGGCGATCGCGGCGCTGCGCGCCGACGGGCTCAAGGTGATGATGCTCACCGGCGACAATGCGGCGACCGCCGAAGCCGTGGCGCGGCAGGTGGGCGGGCTCGATGCGGTCCATGCCGATTTGAGGCCCGACGACAAGGCGCGGATCGTCGGCGAGCTCAAGGCGTCGGGCGCCAGGCTGGCGATGGCCGGCGACGGTATCAACGACGCGCCCGCGCTCGCCGCCGCCGATGTCGGCCTCGCCATGGGCACAGGCACCGACGTGGCGATCGAGAGCGCCGGGATGACGCTGACCCGCGGCGACCTCTCCGCGATCGTGCGCGCCCGCCGGCTGGCTGACGCGACCATGCGCAACATCCGCCAGAACCTGTTCTTCTCGTTCCTGTTCAACGGCATCGGCGTGCCGGTGGCGGCGGGCGTGCTCTATCCGCCGTTCGGCATCCTGATGTCGCCGATGTTCGCAGGCGCGGCGATGGCGCTGTCCTCGTTCACCGTCGTCGCCAATGCGCTGCGCCTCAATCGGGTAAAGCTGTGAAGATCGGCGCCGCCTCGGACGCGAGCGGCGTCTCGCAGCGGATGATCCGCCACTATGAGAAGATCGGCCTGGTGCCGCAGCCGCCGCGCCGCGACAGCGGCTATCGCGATTATTCCGCCGCCGATGTCCAGCGGCTCCGCTTCATCGCCAACGCCCGCGACCTTGGCTTTCCGATCGAGGAAATCCGGACGCTGCTCGAACTGTGGAGCGATCGCGCCCGTTCTTCGTCCGACGTGAAGCGGCTGGCGACGACGCGCGCCGATGAATTGCACCGCAAGGCACAGGCGCTGGAGAGAATGCGCCTCGCCCTGCTCGACCTCGCGACCCGCTGTCACGGCGACGACCGGCCAGATTGTCCGATCATCGACACCCTCGAACGCCGTTAGTGATCGGGTTTGCGGGCAGCACAACCCTCACGCCTCGTGACGGAAGTACAGCATCGCCTCGAGGTGAATGACGCCCGTTAGGTTCGTTTCACCCGGAGCGATTCGAACGGCATCGCCGAAGCGCACCGCTGCGCCTACTACGTTGAACTCCCAGCGATTTCGCCGATCATAGCCATCGCGGTTCCTGCGTAGAAGACGGCGGCAGTCGGCGGTATTTGGCGCCCCGCACCGGATAAACATAACGAATACATTTCGCCATTCATACTACCCTAGACCCGCCGAGCACCGCCGATTAGCGGCCTCCGCCGCTTAACCTTGCCGCTCGCACTTCGACACCTTGGCGTGCTCGATTGTGGGCGATGCTTCATGAATGTTGGCGCCTTGGCAATCAACGCGCGGCCGACCTTGCCGGCGAGATTGGCCAACCGGCCGGATTCATCGGGCTGCCGGGCGGCTTGACAGCAGGCTCAGCGCGATCGGGAAGACGGCGTCGGCAAAGCCTTCGAACGGCCGGTGGGGTGCCGCGGGGACGATCTGGTTCCGATCGGTTCCTTGACGCATTGCGATGACTCCGACCGCGGCCCCGCACCCCACGGTCCTTGAGGGACGTCGATCTTGCCGCATTTGTTCACGCCGCCAGGAACGAACAAGGAGCAGCGCTAGTTGAAGCCTGAGAACGGCCCTCGCCTCGCGACGCCACTGTGCACATCGATGGGACGGTGACGCGGCAGCCGCGAAACGCCGGTCGAAAATGATCCAAGCGATCAACCCAAGGAAAACGTCATGACCATCAGCCAAGTATCCGTATCGCTCGAAGACGCACAGCGCGTGATCGCTGCCGGTCAGGCCAAGGCGGGCGAGATCGGGTCGCCGAGCAATGTGACCGTGGTCGACGCGGGCGGCAACCTCGTCTCCCACATCCGCATGGACAATGCGTGGGTGGGCAGCATCGACATCTCGATCAACAAGGCCTTCACGGCGCGCGCGTTCGACATCGCCACCACGGACCTGGGGGAGAACGCTCAGCCCGGAAAGCAGTTCTACGCATCCAGAACTCCAACCATGGCCGGGTGATGATCTTCGCCGGGGGGCATCCACTTCGCCAAGACGGCCAGGTAGTCGGGGCGGTAGGAGTGAGCGGGGGCAGCGGCGCGCAGGATCAGACGGTCGCCGAGGCGGCCGCAGCCGCGTTTTGATCATCGCGACAACCCGAGCAAGGCAAAGGAGAGATTCAAGATGGCAACGCAAGTCAGCAAAGCGGTTCTGGTACGCCTCGAAGCACTACCCGGCAAAGAGGACGATCTCCGCGCCTTCTTGAACCAGGGGCTGTCGATCGTCGAAGGGGAGCCCAAGACCGTAAGGTGGTTCGCAATCCAGTTCGGACCCTCGTCGTTCGGGATATTCGACGCCTTTCCCGACGAAGACGGGCGCCAGGCGCACCTGTCGGGCGACGTCGGGAAAGCGCTCGGTGAGAACACGGGCGTTCTCTTCGAGAAGCCCACGATCGAGCAGCTCGATGTCGTGGCGGAGAAGCAGCCTGCCTAGAACAGGTGGCGCCCGCGGGGCGGTGCGGATCAACCCAGACGCTGCATGAAGCGGGAGTTTGATTGGGGCGCTGGTCCGCGTGGCGTTCGGAGGGGGCGAGCCGCGGGGCAGACGGTTAGTTGGTTGAAGAGTTAGGGGTAGACGAAGCCAATTTCGAAGTGACAACTTGTAGGAGATGGAGAGATGGCGAATGAGATTCTCGTCGGCCTGAAGGTTGCGATCCTACTGACGGACGGATTCGAACAGGTGTCGCCGCGGGCGGTGGCCGCGTGACACACGCCGCCGCGCAGCAGGGGCCGTCTTCGCCGGGACAGGAGACCATGGAGCGGCGTCCCTTCGGTGCCGCACCCGGCGACGTCCCGGTGATCGGCCAGGGGACCTGGTATATCGACGACGCGCACCGGCCCACCGCGGTCGCCGCGCTGCGTCACGGCATCGACCTCGGCATGACCCACATCGACACCGCTGAGATGTACGGCGAAGCCGAGGTTGTGGTCGGAGAGGCCATAGCGGGGCGGCGAGACGAGGTTTTCCTCGTCTCGAAGGTGCTCCCCAGCAACGCTTCCCGTAGCGGGACGGTCGCCGCCTGCGAGCGCTCGCTCGCGCGCCTCCGGACTGACAGGTTGGACTGCTACCTCTTGCATTGGCGCGGGTCGTACCCCCTCGAGGAAACCTTCGCCGCCTTTGAGCGGCTCTGCGAACAGGGAAAGATCCTATCTTGGGGCGTAAGCAACTTCGACGTTCCCGACCTCGATGCCGCTTGGAAAGCCGGCGGCGAGGGCCGGATCGCCTGCAACCAAGTTCTCTACAATCTTGGTGAGCGCGCGATCGAGCATGCCGTGCTGCCTTGGTGTGAGGAGCACGGCGTCGCCGTGGTTGCCTACAGCCCGTTCGGCCATGGCAACTTCCCTGGCCCGGACACGCCGGGCGGCCGCGTGCTGGAGGAGATTGCAGCGAGCCATGGCGCGACAGCACGCCAGGTGGCGCTGCGCTTCCTTGTGCGTCGGCCATCGCTGTTCGCTATCCCCAAGGCGTCCAGCGCGGAGCACGCTGCCGACAATGCGGGCGCCGGCGCGCTGCGGCTGACGGACGCCGAACTCGCCATGATCGACGCGGCGTTCCCGCTTGGCGCCCGGCCGCGCGAACTTCCCATGATTTAGGCCCAGGACGCCTTCCGTGGAGCTCGAGGCGCTACCTTCGGAACAAGGAGAGAAAAGATGCACAAGGCACTGTTTGTAGGCATTGAAGCCGGGCCGACCCACCAGGAAGATGCCGCTGAATTCCTCCGGGGTGCGCTGGAGCCGGTCGAGCATGAGCAGGACACGCGGCACTGGTACGCGCTGCGCTTTGGCCCCGCCGACTTCGCCATCTTCGATACCTTCCCCGGCAATGCCGGCCGGCTGAAGCATCTGTTCGGCACGGTCGGCCGGGCGCTGGTGGTGAAGACCTTCACCATCCTCAACGGCTTGCCGGAGATCGAGCCGGCCGACATCCTCGCCCTCAAGGTGCCGGCGGCGGACGCCCTGCCGCGCCTGGCCCTGCATGTTCCGCTTGAAGCACGGGACGGTGCGGAGGAAGAGGTTGCCCGCTTCCTGCAAGGAGCCCGATCGGCCGTGGAGCGGGAGCCGGGCACCCTGTCGTGGTACGCTCTGCGTCTCGGAAAGACTCGGTTCGCCATCGTCGATACCTTCGCCGACGAGGCAGGGCGCGAGGCGCATCTGTCGGGCGAAGTCGGCACGGCGCTATCCGGAAGCTCCGCTTCGCTGTTCGCCGAGCCTCCCCAGATCCACCGCGCAGAGATCCTGGCGTTCAAGATTGCGTCCGCTGGTGATGAGGAGAGGACGAGCAGCAACACGTCGGTCACGCGGCCGCTTGAGAGAGGGACAGTCTGATGGACACGAAGCAGAAGGCGCTCGTCGGAGCCACCGTTGCCGGCACCGCAGCAGCCGGAGCCGCGTTCGCGTTTAAGTTCGCGGGCACGGATTCGAAGCTCACCAAGGTCGCGGATTTCGGCCATCAGGTGACCGGCGTAAGCGTCACCGAGGACGGGCGGATCTTCGTCTGTTTCCCGCGCTGGACCGACGACGCCCCGATCTCGGTCGCCGAGCTGCTGCCGAGCGGAAAGCTCAAGGCCTATCCGGACGAAAAATGGAATTCGTGGCGCAACGCCAAGGCGAACGAGATGCCGGTCGGCGAATATTTCGTCTGCGTGCAGTCGATCGTGGCAGATGGTCGGGGCGCCTTGTGGGTGCTCGACCCCGCCGCGCCCGGCAATGAAAAAATTCTTCCCGGCGGCCCCAAGCTGGTCCGGGTCGATCTCGCCACCGATCAAGTCACCAAGACGATCCTGTTCGACGAAACGGTGGCCCTGCAGGGCACGTATCTCAATGACATTCGCTTCAGCGCTGACGGCAAGACCGGCTACATCACCGATTCCGGCACGCGCGGCGCGATCATCGTCGTTGACCTTGACACCGGTGACGCCTTCCGCGCGCTCGACGGCCATAAGTCGACGCAGGTCGAGAAGGACGTGATCGTCGAGATTGACGGCAAGCCGCTGCGTCGGCCCGACGGCCGCCAGCCGACCTTCTCGTCGGACAGCCTCGCGATTTCCAACGATGGCGGCACGCTTTACTGGCAGGCACTTACCGGCCGAACGCTCTATTCGATCGAAACGTCGAAACTCAGCAAGGGCACTCCGACCTCCGACGTCGAAGCGGCAGTGAAGACCGTCGGCACGACCAATGTCGCGGACGGACTCTGGATGGGCAGCGACGACACACTCTATGTCACCTCGCCAACCGACAATTCGGTAAAATATTGGACGGGCGATGCGCTGGAGCCGGTGGTGACCGACAAGAGATTGCGCTGGCCCGATACGCTGTCGGAAGGGCTGGACGGGACGATCTACGTCACTGCCTCGCACATCCAGGATACGAACTGGTATAAGCCGGGCGCCCCCGCTTCGCTGCCAACCGCGCTCTTTTCCTTTCGTCGGTAACGCGCTGCCATCGATTATATGCGCCGGCTCGCTCAAGGCATCGCTGGCCCGGTGGCCTCGCTCGTTCGCACTGGGCCGCGAGGCGTGATTCGAACTCCGTCACCGACAAGGGGCGCCGGACCTGCTACCCTGACGTAGTCGGGGCGGCAGACGGGCTGGACACGGCGGCTTACGGCGGTAGCTGGCGCCCCGCCCTGGATAAGCATAACGAATACGAGTCGCCGTTTGCACTACTATAGAACCGCCGCCGGGCACCGGTAGCTGCCCTATGGCGTAGTGCGCCGCCGCTGATTATTCGAGTAGCTTCGATGGTGGGATCAACGGCCCACACTTTCGAGCCTCCCGATGGCAAGCTGCCTCTGCCGCCGATGTAGATAGCGCTTTGTCGGTTTGCGTAGTGCAATTACCTCGGCGGATGAGGGGAACCAGATTGAATCCTTGGCCAGTGATACCCGCCGATGTTGTCGCTTGGTTCCGCGGTGTCTTCGCGGACGCAAACCGCCGCGTGTGCGAACGTCTGGTCAATCTCCCCAACATCCGCGAGACATCGCTCGATGACGGTTTGATTGAAGCGCTGATCCCCGACAGCGCGCCGACGCTCCTTCCTTCGGGTGCGATCATCCGCATGGATACTCACAACATCGGTGGTTTGCGGCGCTTAGGCGCTCCCCATTGGGATTGGGACTTTCCGCAACGCCGGCGTTGGGAAACGGCGGATATTGCGATCCTCGTCTTCGTCTATCGACGCGACAAGCTGGTGGCGAAGAAGATTGGCCTGCTCCAGTCCAAGCGCCTCTTTCCGACCAACCATGATGTCGAGGACGAGGATGAAATTGGCTTCCTTCATGGCATGAATGCATTCATCCGCCGCGACGGGCAGCAAGCAGCCGCCGCGCTCCACCGAACCTACAGCTTCGACGAAAGCTGCACCTTCGCCGCAATCCAGGCTGGACACCGACAGGTCGAGCTGATCGACACGCTCAATCGGGATTTCGGCAAGGCCGTCTTCTACCTGCTCTACGCACCGCCTGAGCTTCCCTACGCAATTACCTATCCCCTGCGACAACGAATCCGCGTTGACGACATTCCGGTTGGAAATCGGGTGGTCGATGCCGACAACGTCCACCGTGCCCTTGCAGAACTCAATGACGGCCAATCTCCTACCTTCAGCCTGTTGAAGTCCGCCTGCGTTGGGCGGGATTGGCCGCTCGAAACTTGGGCTGCCGATCTGCTGCTGACCTGTCAGGTTGGACAGCAATTCGATGACAGCAACGACGATCGCGTCCGCTATTTCCTCGAACGCCGATCGGGCCCCATTGGAGCGGCTCTCGCCGCATCAATTACCCTGCCGGACGAGGTCTGAACCATGCGAAGTGGCGATATCCCCTTCAAGTTCGATCTGACCGATCTCCTCGCCCGCGCTCGCCGCCAAGTCACTGGCCGGCTGGGGGACGTCACCTTGAACTTGCCTTTCATCAGCATTGCGGTCAGCCCTCAAGATCGCGAGCGCCGGGTGGCGCGCGAGATCGTCCTCCGTTTGCGCGATCGGCGTGTCCTATCCGCGTGGGAATGTTGTGACGATTGCATCGAGAAAGCCCTCACCTCGCTCAACGAAATCCGCCAATTTATCGTCGACAAAGAGGTGGAACTCGCCGAATTGCAGGACGGACCGCTGTTCCTTCTGCTTGAAGCGATGGCGGCTGGGATTCGACAGTTTATGACTTTCGAGGAGCTGTTGCGGCGAGACAAGGATGCGCCCCTGCATCCACGGTTCGGCGAGTTTCATCGACCGCCCGACGTGCGCCAAGCCTATTTCGACGGTCTCGAAATCTTGCGCGGACACCTGAGCCGGTGCCTCGGGCAAATCGCGCTCATTGCCCGCATGCCCGTGCCGACCGAGGGCATCATCGAGAACTATCAGGGGCCGTGGCAGCTAGAAGCCTATGAGGCTCCCCATCGGCTGCCAGCACCGCCCGAATGACCTGCGCCGCGGCTGCGCGGAAGCCCACGTGCTTACAGGAGGTAGCATCGCTTCCCGCAGCTACCGATCACAAGGTTGAGCCGAGAGAACCATTAGAGAACAAAATCTGCTGGCGAAGGCTCGTGGATCGGTTAGGCATAGTCCGATGGAGAGCATAACGAGCCTGAGCGAGCTATCGAGCGATGATTTTGCGCGGCGCTTTGCGCTGCGACCAGGCCAGTTGATGTGGTTGCTCGGCGCGGGCGCGTCAGTGTCCGCTGGTATTCCAAGCGCTTGGGATATGATCTGGCAGTTCAAGCAGACCTTATTCATCGCCCAGCGCAAGGCGTCGCCGCAGAGTGTCGCCGATCTCGGCAATCCGGCTATCCGCGCGTTGTTGGACTCGCATATTGCGAGTTCCGAGCGACTACCCCCGCCGGGTTCGCCGGACGAATACGCGGCGCTGTTCGAAGCAACCTACCCGGTGGAGCGCGACCGCACGACTTTCATTCAAGGCATGATTAGCGGCGCGAAGCTGGCCTATGGCCATCTTGCTCTCGCGTCACTTCTAAAAGCGGGCCACACTCAACTCGTCTGGACTACCAATTTCGACCACTTGATAGAAGATGCCTGCGCGAGAACGTATGGCACAACGGGCACGTTGAGCATCGTTGCACTCGACGCTCCGGAATTGGCAGGGCAATTGATCGGCGCGCAGAAATGGCCGATCGCAGTAAAGTTGCACGGCGATTTCCGCTCGCGTCGGCTTAAAAACACAACCGATGAGCTGCGCCAGCAGGATGCCGCGCTTCGTCAGCAGCTCGTGGATGCCTGCCGCCGATCCGGCCTCGTAGTCGCCGGCTACAGCGGACGCGACGATTCAGTGATGGACGCACTTGAAGCGGCACTCGATCAGCCGGGCGGTTATCCTGGTGGACTGTTCTGGCTGCATCGCGGTAGCGATCCACCGCTTGAACGGGTCATCCGACTTCTCAAGTGCGCCAACGACGCGGGTGTTGAATGCGGGCTGGTGCGGATTGAGAGCTTCGACGAGATATTACGTGATCTGGTGCGGCTGCTGCCCGCGCTCGACACATCTGCTCTCAACGCGCTGGCAACGGGACGGTCGCGCGTGTCAGGCGCTCCCGAGCCCTCGGGCCAGCGAGGCTGGCCCCTCATTCGGCTCAATGGGCTTGCCGTCACCATCCCGGCCAATTGCCGCAAGCTGGTATGCACGATCGAGGGTGTCGCGGCGGCGCGCGCGGCGGTCGCCGAGGCCAACGCGCGCCTGATCGTAACCCGCACCCAAGCGGGGGTGCTCGGCTTCGGAAGCGATGCTGAGTTCCATCGAGTGTTCGACCCGTTCGGAATCACTGCTTTTGATCTGGCCACCTTCGAAAAGCGGCGCCTGCGCTATGAGTCTGGCGAACGCGGCCTGCTACGCGACGCCTTGGTAGAGGCGCTGTGTGCCGCCAAGAATGTTCGTGCGATCCGCCGCCGTAGCGCTGATTTGCTCGTGCCAGTAGATCCCGCCGACAGCGCATGGGATGGGCTTCGCGGGATAACTCGTCAGACGACTGGCGCTGTGCCCAAACACCCGAACCTGAAATGGCACGAGGGGGTCGGGGTCCGGCTTGACTGGGCGGACGACGGTCTGTGGCTGCTGCTTGATCCAAAGATCGTGTTCGAGGGCGTAACAGACGAGACTAAGGCGATCACCGCCGACTTCGCGCGCGAGCGGACGGTGAAGCGTTATAATCGTGACCTGGATCGGCTCATCGACTTTTGGGCAAAGCACCTCGCCGGCGAAGCGCTTCCGGCGCTTTCGATTGGCGACGGGATTGATGCGCGCTTCGCGGTTGGGAAGAACACGGCCTTCTCTAAGCTGGTGCAGCCATGACGAGCGAGATCGCGCCCACCATATGGTATCCCGAGCCCGAGCTGGTGTTTCATCCCGAGCGGACGAGCGAACGCGACATCCATCCGCTGCGCGGGCTCAAGCGTTTCGGCCCCCATTCGCGCGGATTGGTGCAATCACCGATCCGAGTGGCGACATTGGCGCCGGCCGGCGAGTCAGAACGCCTGTTCGCGTTCATGCGCGAGCTGAGCCAAAGCGTGCGCCCGGTCGAGCGAACCGACTATCTGCCGGACTGGCCGGGCTTCAATACGGTGTTTGACATGCGCGTGACGGCGGCAGCCAAGAAATGCCGTGTCGAGCTGGACGGATCGTTTGAGAGCGAGATGGCACAATCGGCGATGCCGCACGTGTTGCTCGCTGAACAGCTCGTCCGTGCAATCCAGCCGCTTGAAGCGTTCCGTAGCGAGTTCGATGTCTTGTTCATCTACCTGCCGCAGCGATGGGAGCGTGGCTTCTACGGCGTGGGGGACGATTTCGATCTCCACGACCATCTCAAGGCTTACACGGCCGCGCGCGGGATGCCGATCCAGATCGTGCGTGAAGACAAGGCACTCGCTTATCGCTGCCGTGCGAGCGTGATGTGGCGAGTGGGCCTGGCGCTATATGCCAAGGCCGGCGGCGTTCCCTGGAAGCTAGCCGATGTCGATCCAGAGACCGCCTATATCGGCATTTCCTATGCGGTGCGGTCGAACGGTGCCGACAAACCGCGGTTTGTGACCTGTTGCAGCCAGGTGTTCGACGCGGAGGGCGCTGGCCTCGAATTTATCGCCTACGACACCGCCGACGTGCAGGTGCAGCGCGACAATCCCTTTTTATCACAGGCCGAGATGTTCCGGGTCATCACGCGGTCGATGACGCTATATCGTCACCGACATGGTGGACGCTCACCACGCCGGGTGATGGTCCACAAGTCGACCGAGTTCAAAGACGCCGAAGTGCTCGGCTGCTTCGAGGCGTTGCCGCTGTGCGAGGCGGTCGACTTGATTCAGGTTGTCGAGGATGTGGGCTGGCGCGGCGCGCGTTGGGAACGCGATCAGGCCAATCCGGGAGGTCAGGCGGCGGCATTTCCAGTCAAGCGCGGCTCATTGATCGGGCTTGGCGAGCGCGAGGCGCTGCTGTGGATGCACGGTGCCGTCGAGACTCTTGGGCCGAAAACCTATTTTCAGGGTCAACGCGGCACGCCGCGTCCGATCCGACTTGTCCGCCATGCCGGGCACGGCACGTGGGACGACAGCGCCCGCGCGGCACTCGCCTTGTCGAAGATGAACTGGAACAACGACGGGCTGTATGATCCGCTACCCGTAACGATGAGCTATGCGAAGGTTCTTGCGCGTGTCCTTAAGCGCATGACGAATCTGGGCAGCACGCCCTACCAGTTCCGATTCTTCATGTAGGGAGAACGGGTTTCACCGGGTAGGATTCGAACTTTTTGCCGCCAGCGACCGTCGTGCCTACGATCATGCAAATCCTGAGTTTTCGCAGATCGTAGCCTGTGCGGCTTACGCGCATAAACGGCGGCCGACGGCGGAATTTGGTGCTCCGCACCGGATAAACATAACGAATATATCTCGCCGTTTGCACTACCCTAGTGCCGCTTCGTGACGACTCCCACCGCCCTGAACCGGCGAGAGTGACCGCAAGCCCTACCCGGTCCTGGGAAGTAGGGTCACGCTGGTTCCGTGAGTTTGCCGGAGACAAAGGGATGGTTCTCAAAGCGGCGGTTCCGTGCTAAGAACTGCGAATGGCTCGCATTTTGGCAACGATCATGATGTGCTTCGTTGCGCTGTCGGTGACAGCGGGCGCGGTCTCGCATGCCGTGGAGCCAGTTGTTGTCTGCGTCGACTCGGACATTGCATCAGACCCGGCCCATGACAGCGGCGGCAGCGAGCAGGTCCCTTCCGACGATAACAAGGCCACGCCGCACCAGCATGGCGGATGTCACGGGCATCATCAGGTCGCCCCGCCGGTTGACGACGGGGTCGGCGCCAGTTTGTCGCTGTCGGCGTCGCCGCCCTCCATCGGCAACGCCAGAGACCTCGTGTCGGCTGGCACAGACCCAGCACTCCGCCCTCCAAGAGCCTGACGACTCCAACCTAGCCCCGTCTGCGGGGCTTTCCGGAATCGTCAGGAGTCTTCGATCATGCACCGATTGCTCGCGGCCGTGTTGGCCGCGATGGCTTGCGCGAGCGTCGCGCAGGCCCAAGAGCCGCCGCCAGCGGAAGCTGGCCAATCCTTCACACTAGACCAAGCGCTGGAATTGGCGGGCGCGGTCTCGCCGTCGCTGGAGGCCGCATCGGCCGACGTGCGGGCGGCAGAAGCCGGTCGCCGCGTGGCTGGTCTGCGCCCCAATCCAAGCGTCACCGTCGAAGCCGAAAATGTGGCCGGCTCCGGCCCCTATCGGGGCATCGACAGCGTGGAGGCGACGACTTCCCTCACGTTGCCGATCGAGCTTGGCGGCAAGCGATCGGCGCGGATCGCCGTCGCCAATGCGCGCAGTGATCGAGCGGCTATCCAGGCGGCGATCGCGCAGGCTGATCTCCGGCTGTCGGTCGTCCGCGCCTATGCCGAAGCCGCCGCCGCAGAGAGGCGGCTTGTAACGGCGCGCGATCAAGTGCGTATCGCGACGGAGGCGCTGCGCGCCGCGCAGGTTCGCGTCCAGGCGGGCCGAGCCTCGCCGATCGAGGTCCAGCGCGCCGACGTGGCTCGCGTCAATGCCGAGACGGCCCTTGCCCGCGAAGAACGCGCCGTCGAGGTTGCGCGCTACAGCCTCTCACGGATTGTCGGGCAACCGATCACAGGGCCGCTCGATGCGGGCTGGTTCGGCCAGGTGCCGGCAGGCTATGGGCCGCTCCGTCCGATCGAGAGCGCCGGCACATTGGCGCTCGCTGCGGCCGACGCCGACCTCGCCATAGCCGACGCAGGGGTTCGGCTCGCCCGTTCGCAGCGTGTGCCCGATCTAACTGTTGGCGCCGGCGCCCGTCGGTTCGAGCAGACCAACGACACGGCGGCGATCTTCAGCCTGTCGATCCCGCTCCCGCTGTTCAACAATGGGCGCGCGGCGCTGTCACAGGCTTCGGCCGAACGGCAGCGGGCAGAGGCGCAACGCCGGGTCACCGCGCTCGACGTCGATCAGGCCATCGCCCGCGCACAAGCGGACGCTGCCAATGCCGCGACCAGCGCCGCGACCGCGAGCGGTCCTGCGCTGGCGGCGGCCGAGGAAGCCGCCCGCATCGCCCGCATCGGCTACCGGGAAGGCAAGTTCGGCCAGCTCGACCTGCTCGACGCCGAACGCACGCTTGCCGAGACGCGCGCAGCCGCAATCGACGCGCTGCTCTCCTACCACATCGCCCAGGCGCAGCTCGAGCGGCTGACCGCACGCGCGCCGACTACCCAGGGGGAAAACCCATGAAGACCCGTTTTGCAGCGGTCCTGCCGCTCACCCTCGCCGCCGCCCTCGCTGTCGCGGGATGCTCCGGCGGCGACCCCGCGCCGGAGAACGCCGATGCCGGGAACACCGCGCAAGCCGGCAAGGAAGGCGGTCACGCGGAAGAAGAAGGCGAGATCGAGTTGACGCCGCAGCAGATACGCGCGGCAGGCATCGAGCTGGTCCGTGCGGTGCGCAGCGGTGGTGGCGCGCTCACGCTGCCGGCGACGATCGAAGGCGATCCGCAAGGCATGCAGGTGGTGTCGGCCGCGATCGGCGGGCGCGTGGTGTCGCTCACCCGCAATCTCGGTCAATCGGTCGGCCGGGGGCAAACGCTCGCGGTGATCGAAAGCCGTGAGGCGGCGTCGCTTAACGCCGAGATCGAGGCAGCACGCGCCAGGCTCGGACTTGCTGAATCCAATCTTCGCCGCGAACAGCGCCTGTTCAACGAGCGCGTCTCGCCCGAGCAGGATCTGATCGCCGCACGAACGGCGGCGACCGAGGCGCGGATCGCGTTGCGCCTCGCGCAGCAGCAGGTCGCCGCGGCCGGTGGCCAAGGCGGCGCGCTCAACCGCGTCAGCATTGCATCGCCGCTGTCCGGCCAGGTGGTCGCGCGCAGCGTGACGCTCGGCCAGACGGTCGCGGCCGGCGCGGAGTTGTTCCGGGTCGCCGATCTTTCGCGCGTGGCGGTCACGCTCGCCCTCTCGCCGGCTGATGCCGGCAGGGTGCGGCCGGGATCGGACATCGAGGTCGTCGCGGGGGAACGCAGGTCGGTGGCGAGGGTCGATTTTGTCTCGCCGATCCTCGACGAGGCGACGCGGCTCGTGACGGTGATCGCGGTGATCGACAACCGCTTGGGCCAATGGCGGGTCGGCGAGCCGGTGACCGCGTCGATCCGGCTGGCCGGCGGCGATGCCGGCGCCGGTTCGGTGCTGGTCCCGCAAAGCGCGGTGCAGACCGTCGAAGGCCGACAGATGGTGTTCGTGCGCACCGAGCACGGCTTCCGGGCAACCCCGGTCACGCTCGGCGCGCCCAGCGGCGACAATGTGGCCGTGACCTCGGGCCTTCGCGGCGACGAACAGCTCGCCGGCGCCAACAGCTTCACCCTCAAGGCCGAACTCGGCAAGGGCGAAGCCGAGCATGGAGGCCATTGACCGCCATGATCGACCGCATCGTCACATTCTCCGTCGAGCGCCGCTGGTTCATCCTGCTGCTGACGCTCATCGCCGCGGTGATCGGCGGCTGGGCCATCAGTCGCCTGCCGATCGACGCCGTTCCCGACATCACCAACAATCAGGTGCAGGTGAACATCACCGCGCCGGCGCTCTCGCCCGAGCTGGTCGAGAAGCAGGTCGCCTTCCCGATCGAGAACGCGCTCGCGGGCGTTCCCGGCCTTGAATACACGCGGTCGCTGAGCCGCAACGGCTTTGCGCAGGTCACGGCGGTCTTCTCGGATTCGACCGACATCTACTTCGCCCGCCAGCAGGTTGCCGAGCGGCTGCGGGTCGCCGAGGAAAGCCTGCCCGAGGGTGCGGTCCCGACCATGGGGCCGATCGCGACCGGCCTCGGCGAAGTCTATATGTGGACGGTCCATCTCGAACATCGCCGGGAGGACCGGCACCGGCCCGGCGAGCCGGGCATCCAGCCCGACGGCAGCTACATCACGCCCGAAGGCGAGCGGCTCGTCACCGAAGCCGACAAGGCGACCTATCTGCGCACCGTGCAGGACTGGATCGTCGCTCCGCTGCTCAGGAACACGCCCGGCCTCGCCGGCGTGGACTCGATCGGCGGCTATGTGAAGCAGTTCCAGGTCGTGCCGGACGTGCAGCGCCTCGCCGCCATCGGCATGAACCTGTCCGACCTCGCCCGCGCGCTCGAAGAGAACAATGTCGGCGTGGGCGCCGGCGTCGTGAACCGCGGCGGCGAAGGTCTGGCAGTCCGCTCGGACGCACGCATCCGCAATGTCGGAGAGCTGGCGAGCACCGTGATCGCGACGCGCGAAGGCGTGCCGATCCGGCTCGATCAGGTCGCACAGGTCCGCCTGGGACAGGCGATCCGCTACGGCTCGGCGTCTGAGAATGGGGAGGAGGTGGTTGTCGGCACGGCGATCATGCGGATCGGCGAGAACAGCCGCACCGTCGCCTCGGCGGTCGCGGAGCGCCTCACCGAGATCAACGCGTCGCTGCCGACCGATGTCGTGGTGCAGCCGGTGCTCGACCGCACGGCGCTGGTCAATTCCACCATCAAAACCGTGGCGAAGAACCTCACCGAAGGCGCGCTGCTGGTCATCGTCGTGCTGTTCCTGCTGCTCGGCAACTTCCGCGCGGCGCTGATCGCGGCGCTGGTGATCCCGGTCACGATGCTGATGACCAGCTTCGGCATGCTGCGCGGCGGCGTCTCGGCCAACCTCATGAGCCTCGGCGCGCTCGACTTCGGCCTGATCGTCGACGGCGCGGTCATCATCGTCGAGAATGCGCTGCGGCGCATCGCCGAGCGGCAACATCATCATGGCCGCACGCTTGACCTGGACGAGCGGCTGTCGGTGGTCGCCACGGCCGCCCGCGAGATGATCCGCCCCTCCGTCTTCGGGCAGGCGATCATCATCCTCGTCTATGTGCCGCTGCTGACGCTCACCGGCGTCGAGGGCAAGACGTTCACGCCGATGGCGCTCACCGTCATCATCGCGCTCGTCTGCGCCTTCGTGCTCTCGCTCACCTTCGTGCCGGCGATGCTCGCGATCTGGCTCTCAAAGCCGGTCGAGGAGAAGGAAGGCCGCATCATGTCCTGGCTCAAGCGCCGGTACGAGCCGGGTCTTGATCGGGCGATGAAGCGGCCGACCCTCACCATGGGGGTCGGGGTCGGCGCATTCCTCGCCGCGATCCTCACCTTCTCGTTTCTCGGCCAGGAGTTCCTGCCTCAGCTCGACGAAGGCGACCTCACCGTCCAGGTGCTGCGTATCCCCGGCACCTCGGTCGATCAGAGCCAGGCGATGCAGTCACGCATCGAACGGCAGATCGGGCGGCTGCCGGAGGTGCGGTTCGTCTTCTCCAAGACCGGCACCGCGGAACTCGCGTCCGATCCGATGCCGCCCAACATCTCCGACACCTTCATCATCATGAGGCCGCGCGATGAATGGCCCAACCCGAACCTCTCCAAGGCCGAGTTGGTGGCGAAGGTCGAGCGGGTGCTGGAAGGGCTGCCCGGCGGCGCGTTCGAGATCAGCCAGCCGATCCAGATGCGGTTCAACGAGCTCATCGCGGGCGTGCGGGGCGACATCGCGATCAAGGTGTTCGGCGACGACACCGACGCGATGACCGCGACCGCCAACCGCATCGCGGCGATCCTGCGCCAGACGCGGGGCGCGACCGATGTCCGGGTCGAGCAGACCGAGGGCCTGCCGATGCTCGACATCCGCCCGCGCCGCGACATCATGTCGAGGCTCGGCATCACCGCACAGACCGTGCAGGACACGATATCGGCGGCGATCGGCGGCCGCGACGCCGGGATGATCTTCGAAGGGGACCGGCGGTTCGCCGTGACCATCCGCCTGTCGGATGCGGCGCGCGCCGATCTGCAAACGCTCGGCCAGGTGCCGGTGCCCTTGCCGAACGGTGGGTTCGTCCCGCTGCAAAGCGTCGCCGAGATCGGCGTCACCGACGGTCCCAACCAGATCAGCCGCGAGAACGGCAAGCGCCGCGTGGTCGTCCAGGCGAACGTGCGCGGGCGCGACGTGGCGGGCGTCGTCGCCGACGCCCAGGCCGCGATCGACGCCCAAGTCCGGTTGCCGGCAGGGCAATATCTCGATTGGGGCGGCCAGTTCGAGAACCTCCAGTCGGCCAGTCAAAGGCTGATGCTGGTGGTCCCGGCCTGCTTCGCGCTCATCATCCTGCTGCTGTACGGGGCATTGGGCAGCGTGCGCGACGCGGCGATCGTGTTCACCGGCGTGCCGCTGGCGCTGGTCGGGGGCGTGCTTGCGCTGTTCCTGCGAGGGATGCCGTTCTCGATCTCGGCGGCGGTCGGGTTCATCGCCCTGTCCGGCATCGCGGTGCTGAACGGCCTGGTCATGGTCTCCTCGATCCAGGACCTGATGGCGCGAGGCATGGACCGGGCACGGGCCGCGCGCGAGGGCGCGATGATGCGGCTGCGGCCGGTCGTCATGACCGCGCTGGTGGCGAGCCTCGGGTTCGTGCCGATGGCGATCGCCACCGGATCGGGCGCGGAGGTGCAGAAGCCGCTCGCGACCGTGGTGATCGGGGGCCTCGTCTCGGCGACGCTGCTGACACTGTTCGTGCTGCCGACGCTCTATGCCCGCTATGGGCGCAAGGAGACGGACGTACCGCCACGGGAGGAGCGGCATGACACGCCGCCTTCCGATCCCGTCGAGGCTCCGCTGTGAGGCTCGACGATCATCGCACCAGCACGCCTAGCGTGCGGGCTGAGTGGCAGACGGCTTTGCCGTCCGCCCCTTGGGCCACCGAAGCGGCGCGCCGGCCATGAAGGAGACCACCTCCTTCGCCCTGACCATCACGCCGATCCGGGCGTGGACCCATATCGCCGATCTCGCTGCGTTCGCACTGTGGCATCCAAGCTATCGCTTTCGCGGCGTTGCTGCCCCTGACGCCGAGGTCGGTCTGACCTTCGGCATGCTCAAGGGAGAACTGCCGCTAAGAACCGAAGCCACGATCGTCGCCTACGAACGGGCACAACGGTTCGCCTGGCGGATCGGCCTCGGCGGGTTGTTCACGCTGAGCGAGGAATATGCGCTCGAAGAGGCCGGCCCGCAGACGCAGGTTCGCCATACGGTCAGGATGGAAGGCGCGCTGAGCCCGCTTGGTTATCTCGTGCGGCGAGGCCTGCGCAGATCGATGCGCGCGCAGGATGCGGCGCTGCTCCGCTACCTCACCAGGGAAGCGCGCGGCAGCAGCCTCACCATCAACCGCCAGCGCCGGCGTGCCCGCAAGGCCCAGCTCACCCGAAAGGCCGCCAATGACTGACCCTGCATCCGCGGGCGCGCCCGCCGAGCGCCGCACGCTCTGGATCGTGCTGATGCTCAACGTCGGGATCGCCTTGGCCTTCCTGATCGCTGGGATCAGTGGCGATTCCAGCGCGCTGCTCGCCAACGGTCTCGACAATCTCTCGGACGCGGCGGTCTACGCACTGAGCCTGATCGCGCTCAGCCGAGGCGCGAAATGGAAGACCCGCGCGGCCGCCGTGTCGGGGGTCATGCTCCTGATCTTCGCCGGCGGCATCATGCTCGATGTCGGACGACGTTACCTGCAAGGCAGCGAGCCGATCGGCATCACCATGATGGCGATGTCTGCGGTCGCGGCTGTGGTCAACTTCATCTGCCTCAAGCTCTTGCAACGGCTGCGCGAGCCCGACGTCAACCTGCGCGCCGCGACGACCTTCAGCTTCAACGATTTCATCTCGAACGGCGGAATCCTGATCGCCGGCCTGCTGGTCTGGTGGCTCGGCTCCAACTGGCCCGATCTGCTGGTCGGGCTGCTTGCCGCGGCCATCGCCGTCAAGGGTGGCGTCGAGATCCTGCGCGATGCGCGAGAGGAAGCGCGCCGGGACAGGGAGGCAAAGGAATGAGGCCTCCCACCATTCACTCCCCCCAAGCCGAAGAAGAAAGGATGCCATCATGGTAGAAGGCCGCACTTCAACGAGTCTGTTGTGTCCAGCCTGTCGCGTCGATCTCGTCATGAGCGAGCGCCAGGGCATCGAGATCGACTACTGCCCGCAATGCCGCGGCGTCTGGCTCGATCGCGGCGAACTCGACAAGATCATCGAGCGGAGCGCCGGCGACGAAGCGGCCCGCCGGTCGAGCGGCGGCCGGCTCGGCATGTTCGACGAGCATCGCGGGCGCGGCGATCATGACAGGAAGCACGGCTACGAGCGCGGCCATCATCGCCGCAAGAGCTTCCTGAGCGAACTGTTCGACTGAGATGCTGTGGATTGGCCGCCGCACCACGGGCCCTTCGGGTGAAGGTGTGAGAACGGCCCGCGCCATGGGCGCCGCCCCCTTGAGCGCCCATGGCGAACGATTCCGGCGAGGATGGAGAGCAAGGACGCCGACGCGCGGTCGTCCTGTGCTCCTCGCGCTAGCTGGGCTCGCGCTTGCGCCCGGCCTGTCCGGCTGCTCGCCCGCTTCCAACGACAAGGATGCGGGCGAGCGGCATGACCGTCGCTCCGTCTCCAATCTCGTTGGCGAACATATCTATGCCTGCGCCGATGGATCGCGCGTGGACGCCGATTTCCTCGCCGACGGCCTGACCCTCGATCTCACGATTCTGCCGGATGGTCGTTCGGTGCGGCTGGTCGCGCCGGCCACCGGCCTCACCTTCGTGGGCGACAAGCTCAACGTGTCGCTCTCCGGCGGTGATCGGATGACGCTGTTGCGCCCCGATGCGCCGCCCCTGACCTGCACGCGGCTCAGGTCCAATACCGCACCGCCCTGACAGCGAGCCGCACGGTCCTCACCACAGAAGCGCGCCTCGCGAAGGAACCACGTCATGATCGAAAAGCTCCGCCTCGAAATCCCCATACTTCTCCCCGACGTCACCGATGCGGCCGATGCCTGCGTCGGCAGGCTCGTCGCGGCGCTTAAGGACCGGCCCGGTGTCGAGCAGGCGCATGTGGTCGCGGCCGACGCCGCCAGCCCTGCGACGCTGTGCGTCCATTTCGACCCGCAAGTGGTGACGCTCGCACGCATCCGCGAACTCGCCCATGCCTCGGGAGCGGAAATCGCGGACCGCTACGGGCATATCCTTTGGGAGGTCGATGGCATCGGTCACGCACGCCGCGCGCGCACGGTCACCGAAAGCCTTCGCGCCCTGTCCGGTGTGATCGAAGCGGACGCCTCGGCCGCCGGCATGGTGCGCATCGAATATGATCGCGATCAGCTCTCCCGAGACGACATCAGCGCTGAACTGACGAAGCTCGGCGCAACGCCCAGACCTGTGCCGGCGGCGGCAGATGCTCATGCCCGCCATGTCGATGGCCCTGCGCAACCGAAGCGGGAGCATGGCCCCGACGACGGTCACGATTACGCGCATGGCGGTCTGCTCGGGGCCAATACCGAACTGATCTTTGCGCTCGCCTGCGGCGCGACCCTGGGGATCGGATTCGCAATCGAGAAGCTGGTGGCGGGCGCGCCGGCCTGGCTGCCGTTTACGCTCTACGTGGCCACCTATCTGTTCGGCGGCTTCTACACGCTGCGCGAGGCGATCGACAATCTCCGGCTGAAACGCTTCGAGATCGACACGCTGATGCTGGTGGCGGCCGCCGGCGCGGCGGCGCTCGGCGCCTGGGCCGAGGGCGCGCTGCTGCTGTTCCTGTTCAGCCTCGGCCATGCGCTCGAACATTATGCCATGGGCCGCGCCAAGCGCGCGATCGAGGCGCTGGCCGAACTGGCGCCGCGCACCGCTACCGTGCGCCGCTCCGACGGCGGCACGAGCGATGTTCCGGTCGAGGATTTGAAGGTCGGCGAAATCGTCGTCGTGAAGCCCGACGAGCGTGTGGCCGCGGATGGATTTGTCGTGAAAGGCATCACCGCCATCAACCAGGCGCCGGTGACGGGCGAGAGTATGCCGGTGGACAAGCGTCCCGTGCTGGATGATGCGGCCGCCCGCGCCGATCCCGACCGGATCGACGCGGCAAGCAGGGTGTTCGCCGGCACCATCAATGGCAGCGGTCTCGTCGAGATCGAGGTCACGCGCCTGTCCACCGAAAGCACGCTCGCCAAGGTGGTCAAGCTGGTCAGCGAGGCCGAAACGCAGAAGTCTCCGACGCAGCGGTTCACCGACAGGTTCGAGCGCTTCTTTGTGCCTGCGGTGCTGGCGCTGGCCTTCATCCTGCTGTTCGCCTGGGTCGTGGTCGATGAGCCGTTCCGCGACAGCTTCTATCGCGCAATGGCGGTGCTGGTTGCGGCAAGCCCCTGCGCGCTCGCCATCGCCACGCCCAGCGCCGTTCTCTCCGGAGTCGCGCGAGCGGCTCGGGGCGGCGTGCTGATCAAAGGCGGCGCGCCGCTCGAACTGCTCGGTTCGCTCGACGCGATCGCCTTCGACAAGACCGGCACGCTCACCAAGGGCGAGCCGCGCATCCATCAGGTCGTCACCGCGCCCGGCGTATCCAGGGAGGATATGATGGCGGTGGCCGTGGCGGTTGAATCGCTGAGCGATCACCCGCTTGCGCAAGCCATCGCGCGCGACGGGCGCGATCATATCGGCGAGCGTCAGGTTCCGCAGGCGGAGAGTCTGAAGAGCCTTACGGGCCGCGGCGTCTCGGCCGTCATCGGTGAGGACGAGGTTCTCATCGGCAAGGCCGAGATGTTTGGCGCCGACGGCATCGCTCCGCTCTCGCAGGGGATGCACGACATGCTCCCGCTGCTGCGCGAGACCGGCCAGACAATCATGATCGTCCGTCGCGGCGAGCGGGATCTAGGCGTGATCGGATTGCTCGACACGCCCCGTGAGGAAGCACGCGAGGCGCTCGAACGGCTGCGCGCGATCGGCATCCGGCGGATGATCATGATCTCCGGGGATCACCAGCTTGCTGCCGAAGCCATCGCTCGGGACGTGGGACTTGACGAGGCTTGGGGCGATCTCCTGCCCGAAAACAAGGTGGACGCGATCAAGAAGCTCCGCGCCGAAGCTAAGGTCGCGATGGTAGGCGACGGTGTGAACGACGCGCCCGCCATGGCGACGGCGACCGTGGGCATTGCGATGGGTGCGGCGGGATCGGACGTGGCGCTCGAAACCGCCGACGTTGCCCTTATGGCCGATAATCTCGACCATCTCCCTTTCGCGGTCGGCCTGAGCCGCCGGACGCGATCCGTGATCCGGCAGAATGTATTCGTCAGCCTTGGCGTGGTCGCGCTTCTCGTGCCGGCGACGATCCTCGGGCTCGGCATCGGACCTGCTGTTGCAGTCCACGAAGGCTCGACACTGCTGGTCGTGTTCAACGCGCTGCGACTGTTGGCCTATGCCGACCCCCAACAGAGGCGTGCTCGGTCGCCCGCGTCCCCGAGCAGCGCTGCGCGCTAGCGGATGTGAGACGCGAGCCGATGGCCTTCGACATCCGTCAACTGCGTTACGCCATTGCGGCGGCAGACCACGGCAGCTTCTACCGCGCTGCTCGTGCCCTCGACATTGAGCAGTCCACTCTCAGTCGCAATATTCTGAAGCTGGAGCGTGCCGTCGGCATGCCGATATTCGAGCGCTCCCGCGCTGGTGTTACCCCGACGCTGGCGGGCAGTGCCTTCCTGCGCGGATCGAGATCGATCGTCACCAATGCGGACAAGCTCGTCGCGATGATGCGCGCTGCCGGTCAGGGCCGTGCTGGAGGCCTTCGATTGGGGCATAACAGTTCGGTTTCGGCAGGCCATCTGCGCGCGACCATGATGAGTTGGAGCCAGGCGCATCCCGCTGTGGAAGTCGAGTGCGTCGAGGCTGACCGCAGCGTTTTGCTCGCAGGACTGGATACCGGCGAGATCGATATAGCCATCCTGATGGGCGCACTGGCCCACGAGGGTTTTCGATCCGAGCCGTTTTGGAGCGAACGAGTCCTGGTCGCGCTCCCGACGGCAAATCCACTGGCGGAATGCGAAATCGTGCATTGGACGGACCTGCGCAACGAACGCTTCCTGTTGCCCGCAGCCGATCCGGGCTCTGAAATTCGCGATCTACTGCTCGGAAGGTTGCCCGCGTCAGCGTCGAAGCCGGACATTCGAATGCACCAATCGAGCCGGGAAACGATCCTGAGCGTTTTGGGCGGTGGCCGCGGCGTCACCATTGTGTGCGAGGGCGCCACCGGCGCGGTTTATCCCGATGTTGTGTATCGTCCGATCCATGGGGAACAAGGCCCGGCGTTGATCGGATATTCGGGCTACTGGCGGGATGACAACTGCAATCCTGCGCTTCGGCGTTTCCTTGAATTCATCAAGACACGGTATGCTCTGTCTTTTGATTTTACCAAGGAATCTCAGTAAAATGGCTAGGCAGGTTTATGGAGTGACCACCATGTTTTCGGTTGGGACAATCGTCATCGTTCTGGTTACATTGCTCATCGGATTTGCGGGAGGTTTTATCTTGCGGCCCGTGATCGCGCCGATGCAACAGGCGGACGTCGACACGTTCACGTCGCCGGTAGCTCCAGCGTCCAGCCAGGCGCGCGGTACTCAGTATTTCATGTCGCATATAGACGAGGCGCGCCAAGTCGTGGCCGGCTGCCGCGACGGCACTGTGCGAGGCGGAGAATGCGCCAATGCCGAGGAGGCGATCATCAAGGTGGATGCGGAGGAGCGTCGGAGGCGCTTTCTCGGCAACTGAGCGCGCACAAGGTGGTCAGTTTTTCGCGTTGTGCCGTCCGCGTGCAAAACCCCGGTCGCTCGCCATGAACCGCGCGAGCATCGGCGCAATGAGCTTCTCGGGCGGCACGGCCTGAGCGCCGGTCTCTGCCGCGAGTGCGGCGGCGTAGGCAGTAAGATCGCGGTGAACGACGGCGGGTAGCTCGACAGTCACTTTGACAGGTCGGTCATCAGCGATCGCTCCGAGCTTCAACTTGGTCATCGCGTTTCACCTATTGGTTCGAGGACGAGGTCGCGGGTGACGATCACGCGCAGCGGATGGCCAGGCCGGATGGTGAGCGTCGGCTGCACGTTAAGCTGCCGACGCACGACCTGCTGGCCCGTCTGATTGATGGTCCCCTGCGTGCCCCAGCGCAGCGCTCGGCTCAGAGAGTCGTCGCCGCTGGTTGTGAGTTCGGACCCCACACCGAGAAGCGTCGAGATAGCAGCGGCCTTCAGCAGGTTGCCCCAATGCTGATTGACCTGATCCTGGAGGCCCGCGAACCCCGCGCCATCGGCGCCGGGCTGGCGCTCGAGAACGATCGAGCGGCCGTCCGGCATGATGAGCCGGTCCCAGGCTAACAGCACCCGCGTCTGCCCGGCTGCGATCTCGCTGTCATATTCGCCGATCAGCCGCGCGCCCTGCGGGATGAGCAGGATGCGGCCGGTCGGGCTGTCATAAACGTTCTGCGTGACCTGCGCGGTGATCTGGCCGGGAAGATCGGAGCGGATGCCGGTAATGAGGGCTGCGGGCACAATGCTTCCGGCCTGCACGATATTGGGCGATGCTGGCGCGCTTAGCCGCTCGACGCTCACCGTGCGCTGGTTCGACGCCTGCGCCATGAACGCCCGCTTCCCGGCCTGATCGCCCTCGGCGGCGGCCGCCTGCTGCTGCGCCGGCTGCGGCGCAGCCTGCCCCGGCAGGGCCACCGACGGGAGACCCGCCGTCCCGCTGTTGCCCGCATTGCCGCCGAGGAACACGCTGCTCATGCGAGCGGAGTCGCGCTCCTGCTGCGCGCGCTGCCGGGCAGCTTCCTCTGCTTGCGCGCGCGGGTCAGGCTGACCCGGCTGCGCGCCGACCGGCAGCACCGGCACATTCTCGCCGCGCTGCTGGGCGGACACGATCGGCCGGCCGAGATCGCCCGGAAGCGGCGGGCCGAGACGCGGCGCCTGCGCATAGTCCCGCGGACCCGACGTGATGGTCTCGGCCGTGGCGCGGCTCTCGGTATTGTAGAGTTCTTCCGCCTGCCGCTCGCTGGCCGGTTTGAGGGCGTAGATCAGCGAGCCGCCGATGCCGAGCCCGGCGACGACGCCCATGACGGTCAGCGCCTTGCGCGACAGCCGCATCACGCGCGGCGGGTCGCCCCTGAGCTGGAATGGCCTCGGATCGGCAGGAGCCGGCGACGGAGCCGGATCAGCGGCAGGCATGTCGGTGCGATCGTTCACGGCCGCCGCTCCCGTCCATCATTGCGCGCGATGCGGACGCGCTGCTCACTGCGCCGATCGCCCAGCCGCAGCTCTGCGGCGGCGAACAGGCGATCGACCACCATGTAGCGGCCCTGCACGCGGTAATTGACCAGCTCGGCGTCGCCGGCCGCACCGGCTACAAACAGCGGCGGCATCTCGCCCTGCGAGATCCCGGCCGGAAACTCGATGAAGACCTGTCGGCCATCGTCGAACGCGCGGACCGGACGCCACGGCGCTCGCTCGCCGTCGATCCGATAGCGGAAATTGAGCGCGGACACGTCCACGCCGCTCGCCACCGGCGCAGCGGTGGCTGCCGCCGCATTGGCGCTCCGCAGCGCGATGAGCTGATCCTGCGGGTAGGTCCAGGACACCGACGCCATGTAGGTCGAAGGCGTCGCGCGCAGTTCGAGGTGATAGGTGCGGCGGTCGGTGTTGATGACGAGGTTGGTTGCGATGTCGGGCCGCGTGGGCTTCGCGAGGATATGAACGCGCGCGGTCGGGCCGCTGCCGCTGATCGTGTCGCCGATAATCCAGCGCACAGTATCCCCGGCCGCGACCGGCCCCGGCCCGACGAGCTGCTCGCCTTCCTGCAAGGCAATGTCCGTCACCTGCCCGGGCGCGGTATAGACCTGATAGAGCGCACCATCGGTCCACGGATATTGCTGGATGGCGTTGAGGAACCCGTCGCGCACCGGCTGCACACGGGCGGCGGCGTTGGCGGCGCCGACGCGGCGGCGCGGATCGGCAGGCTCGGGCGGCGATGCGGATTCGCCGACCGGCTTCAACTGGCCGGGCAGCGGCAGCGGCTCGGGGATCGTTACCACCTCGACCGCGCGTGGCGCTTCGGGCGCGGGCGTCGCTGCGATCTCGCGTGGCGGATCGTCGTAGGCGATTGCGGGCGGCCGGGCGGACGTGGTGGCGCAGCCGGCGAGCGCGGCTGCGGAGGCGATCAGCGCCGCCGATGCGACGCGGGGAAACGGTGGGCGCGTCATTGCGACAGCTCCTTTGACCAGTTGAGGGCATTGACGAAGATGCCGAGCGGGTTCTTGCGCAGGGCGTCGGGCGTTCGCGGCGGCTGCACGACGACGGTGAGGATCGCCGACCAGCGTTCGGTGGCGGCAAGGCTGCCGTCCTGATAGCGGCGCTCGGTCCAGGCGACGCGGAAGCTGTCGGGCGACGCGCGGATCACGCTGGACACGTCCACCGCGACCTGCACGCGGCCGACATTGGCGAACGGGTCGTTGGCGCGGGCGTAATCGTTGAGCGCCAGCGCGCCGCGGTCGGTCGTGAAATCGTAGGCGCGGAGCCAGTTCTGGCGGACGATGACCGGATCGGCCGGGATGCTGCGCACCTGCTCGATGAACCGCGCTAGGTGGAACGCCACCTGCGGATCGGTCGGACGGTAGCCGGCCTCGGCCGGCGCGACCGCCTGCGCTTCGCCGAGCCGATCGACCTGCACGACCCACGGTACGATATGGCCGCGCGCGGACTGCCAGATCAGCCCGCCGGCCAGGCCGCCCGAAAGAGCGAGCGAGCCAAAGAAGGCGAGCCGCCAGTTCTTCGCCTGCACGCGGGCAGAGCCGATGCGGTCGTCCCAGGCTTGGGCGGCGCGCTGGTAGGGCGTCGTGGGTTCGGGCGTCTGCCCGTAGCGGATGGTGGGGCGTCGGAACATTGGCGGCTAATCCTTCTGGCTGAGATCGACGGATGCGCCGCTGCCGCCACCGTCACCGGAGCGCAGCGTGTGGGCGGCGACGGTCGCGCCGTGAGTCATGGTCTGGCGGCGCTTCATCGCGGCCGCCCAGGCGGGCGGACCGTCCGGCGACGGCGTTGGTGTTGACGGGTCGCCGGAGATCGTCCCGCCGGTGGCGGTCACGGCGGCGCGGCCGCCCGAGCGATAGCTGTCCTTGAGCGAGGCGGCCGCCCGGCGGAGCGGCGACATGGCTGCGCCTACGGCAGCCTTGCCGACGCCGCCGGCCCCACCCGCGACGGCGGCCGCGCCGGTCTTCCCGGCCGAGCCGAGCGCATAGGCGCTGCTGGCGGCCCCGGATGTGAAGGCCGCGCCGCGCGCCGCGCCGCCGATCGCACCAGCGACCGCACCGGCGCCAAGACGGGCGGCGGCCGC
>JBDZVR010000018.1:0-50344 GCA_040255785.1 Sphingomonadales bacterium | reverse complement strand
ATCGCCAACTGGATGATCCCCGGCAAGATGATCAAGGGCATGGGCGGCGCGATGGACCTCGTCGCCGGCGTCAAGCGGATCATCGTCGTCATGGAGCACACCAGCAAGAGCGGCGATCCCAAGTTCATCCCGGAATGCACGCTGCCGCTCACCGGCAAGAACGTCGTCGACATGATCGTCACCGATCTCGCCGTCTTCCAGCGACCCGACCATTCGAGCCCGTTCCGCCTGATCGAACTGGCGCCCGGCGTCACCGCCGAGGAAGTCGCGGCGAAGACGACGGCGCGCTACGAACCGCTCGCCTGACCGAGCGGGCCGGATGAGCGCGAACGCGTTCACGCCCAAGCTCTTCACCGTCCTCGCCGAGGGTTATGGCGGGGCGCGGCTGCGCGCCGACCTGCTCGCCGGCCTCACCGTCGCCATCGTCGCCCTGCCGCTCGCCATGGCGCTCGGCATCGCGAGCGGCGCCTCGCCGCGCGAGGGACTGGTCACCGCAATCGTCGCGGGCTTCCTGATCTCCGCGCTCGGCGGCTCGCGCGTCCAGATCGGCGGGCCGACCGGCGCCTTCGTCGTCATCGTCGCGGGGGTGATCGCCGCGCACGGCTTTTCGGGCCTCGTGCTCGCCACCCTGATCGCCGGCCTGATCCTGATCGTCGCCGGCTATGCCGGGGTCGGCCGGCTGATGCGCTACGTGCCGATGCCGGTGGTGACCGGCTTCACCGCCGGCATCGCCGTGATCATCGCCTCGGGCGAAATCGCGGACTTTTTCGGCCTCGGCGTCGCCGCCGTCCCGGCGGCATTCGTCGACAAGCTGGTAGTCTATCTCGGCGCGCTGCCGAGCCTCAACCCGGCCGCCTTCGGCGTCGGCGCGGGGACGCTGCTCACCATCATCGCGCTGCGTCGCTGGGCGCCGCGCGTGCCGGCCTATCTGGTCGCGATCCTCGGCGCGACGCTGGCGGTGCGCCTGCTCCACCTTCCGGTCGAAACGGTCGGCGACCGCTTCCCGAGCATGCCGACCGGGGTGCCGTTGCCGCAAATGCCCGAATTCAGCCTGGCGCTGTTGCGCGAGGTGCTGCCGAGTGCCTTCACCATCGCCTTCCTGGCCGGTATCGAGGCGCTGCTGTCGGCCGTCGTCGCCGACGGCATGACCGGCTATCGCCACCGATCGGGACAGGAGCTGGTCGGCATGGGGGTCGCCAACATCGTCTCGGCGGGGTTCGCCGGCCTGCCCGCGACCGGGGCGATCGCGCGCACCGCGACCAACATCCGCGCCGGCGGCCGCACGCCGGTGGCGGGCATGGCGCACGCGGTCTTCCTGCTCGTCTTCCTGGTCGCCGCCGGCCCCTATATCGCCTGGGTGCCGATGGCGTGCCTGGCGGCGATCCTGCTGATGGTCGCCTGGGGAATGAGCGAATATCACCGCTTCCTTTCGCTGCTGCGCAGCGACGCCGGCGAGCGCGCCCTGCTGCTGCTCACCTTCGCGCTCACCGTATTCGTCGATCTCACCGTCGCGATCGGCGTCGGCGTCACGCTGGCCGCGCTGCTGTTCATGCGGCGGATGAGCGAACATGCGGGGCTGGTGCCGGTGAATGTCGAGGACGAGCATCCCGACCAGCGCGACCGGCTGCCGCCCGGCGTCGAGGTGCTGCGCTTCACCGGTCCGATCTTCTTCGGCGTCGCCAGCGAGCTGCTCGAGGCGCTGCGCCGCGGCGGCGCGCGGCCGCGCGCGATCGTGCTCAGGATGGAGGACGTGCCCTATATCGACGCGACCGGCGCCAACGCGCTCGCCACCTTCGCGCGCCAGGCCGCGGCGGGGGGCACGACGGTATGGCTGGTCGGCATGCGGCGCCAGCCGCTCGATTTCCTCGCGCGCCACGACCCGCCCTTCGTCGGCGCGCGCCGCTCTCTCACCTACGAAGGCGCGCTGCGCAGGCTCGCGCGGGACTGAGCCGAATCGTCGCGCGTGCGTTGGCCACGCAATCATGCTATACCGCGCGCAACCGGGGGAGGCGTCGATGGCGACGCGGGCGACGACGGCGGCAGGGCTTACGGCGGAACGGCGCTTCTACGCGGGCATGGCGATCGCCATCCTGCTCATGGTCTTCGCCGGCTTCGCACCCACCTTCTATCTGCGCAACCTTATGCCGATGCCGCCGCGGACGCTGCCGCTCACCGGGCTGGTCGTCCTGCACGGGCTGGTGTTCAGCGCCTGGGTGCTGCTGTTCCTGACCCAGGTCGCGCTCGTTTCGGCCCGGCGGACGGCGGTCCATCGCCGCCTCGGCATCATCGGCTTCATCCTGCTCGCGGCGATGATCCTCGTCGCCACGCTGACCGCGCTCGAAGGCGTCGGGCGCGGCAACGCGCCGCCCGGCCTCTCGCCGCTGACCTGGCTCGCGGTGCCGCTGCTCGACATCCCGGTGTTCGCCGGATTGATCGGCGCCGGGCTGCTCAGCCGGCATCGACCACAGGTGCACAAGCGCTTCATGCTCGCCTCGATCATCGGCCTGCTGCCGCCGGCGATCGGCCGGTTCACCTTCTACTGGGCGGGAGAGGCGCTTGCGTTTCCGGTCGTCATCATCGGCGGCCAGCTCCTCTTCCTGCTGCCGCTCGCGCTGTGGGATCTGCGCAGCCGCGGCCGCATCCACCGGGTAACGCTCATCGCCGCGCTCGTGCTCGTCGGCTCCTGGGTGTTCCGCCTCGCGATCTGGCAGACCGACGGCTGGCTGTCCTTCGCCGGCTGGGCGGCCGCGCTCGTCGCCTGAAACCCGCGCTGCCGCGACCCGGTGGCGCCGGCCCGCATCGCGCGCTAGGCATGGCCCGTCCGCGCGCGCGGTCGCGCGGCCTGGAAAGGAGCCGATGATGCGCAATCTTGCCCTGGTTCCCGGCTGGCTCGCGCGGGCGGCCGGGCCGAAGCCGCGATGAAGGCGCTGCTCTCGCGCGCGCCGGGCGGGCCGGAGACGCTCGAGCTCGCCGATCTGCCCGATCCATCGCCGGGGCCGGGCCAGATCCTCGTTCGCGTCCGCGCCTGCGCGATCAATTATCCCGACGTGCTCATCATCGAGGACAAATACCAGTTCCGGCCGCCGCGCCCGTTCGCGCCCGGCGCCGAGATTTCCGGCATCGTCGAGGCGGTGGGCGAGGGCGCGGCGGGCTGGTCGCCGGGTGACCGGGTGATCGCCACGCTGCCGCATGGCGGCCTTGCCGAGCTGGCGCTGGTGCCAGCCGCGCACGCGCTTCGTCTGCCGGAGGGGCGCGGCTTCGCCGAGGGCGCGGCGCTGTTGCTGACCTACGGCACGGCGATCCACGCGCTGTGCGATCGCGGCGAGCTGAAGGCGGGCGAGACGCTGCTCGTGCTCGGCGCCGCGGGCGGCGTCGGGCTGGCGGCGGTGGCGCTCGGCAGGGCCTTCGGCGCGCGCGTGATCGCCGCCGTCTCGTCGCCGGAAAAGGCGGCGGTGGCGGCCGAGGCGGGGGCCGACGCAACGCTCGTCTATCCGCGCGGGCCCTTCGACAGGGACGGTGCGAAGGCGCTGGCGGCGCGGTTCAAGGACGCGGTCGGGGAGCAGGGCGCGGACGTGATCTACGATCCGGTCGGCGGCGACTATGCCGAGCCAGCGCTGCGCGCGATCGCGTGGCAGGGGCGCTATCTCGTGATCGGCTTTCCCGCCGGAATCCCGAAGCTGCCGCTCAACCTGCCGCTGCTCAAGGGCTGCGACGTGCGTGGCGTTTTCTGGGGCGCCTTCGCGGCGCGCGATCCGCGGGCGAACGCCGCCAATATCGACACATTGTTCCGGCTCTGGGCGGATGGAAGGATCGCCCCGCGCGTCAGCCGCACCTGGCCGCTCGCGCGCGGTGCCGAGGCGATCGCGGCGATGGCGGACCGCCAGGCGGTCGGCAAGCTCGTCGTCACCATCGGCGATTGACCGCGCCCAGCGCGGGTCAGCGAGCCTCCGCCGGCGACGGTGTCTTGGGGGTGAAGGCGCACAGCTCCGCCACCACGCAGCGCCAGCATTCGGGGCGGCGGGCCTTGCAGACGTAGCGGCCGTGCAGGATCAGCAGGTGATGCGCGCTGACGCGCCAGGGCGCGGGCGTGACCGCATCGAGCTTCGCCTCGACCGCGCCGACCGTCTTGCCCGGCGCGAGCCCGGTGCGGTTGGCGACGCGAAAGACGTGGGTGTCGACCGGGAAGGTCTCGGCACCGAAGGCGACGTTCATCACCACGTTCGCGGTCTTGCGGCCAACGCCCGGCAGCCGCTGCAGCGCGTCACGGTCGGCCGGCACCTCGCCGCCATGCTGCTCGATCAGCGCGTTCGACAGCGCGATGACGTTCCTCGCCTTGGTGTTGAACAGGCCGATCGTGCGGATGTGTCGCTTCAGCCCCTCCTCGCCGAGCGCGACCATCTGCGCGGGCGTCGTCACCCTCTCGAAAAGCTCGCGCGTGGCGCGGTTGACGCCGGCGTCGGTCGCCTGCGCGGAAAGGACGACGGCGACGAGCAGCGTGTAGGGATTGACCCAGTTCAGCTCGGTCTTCGGATCGGGCGTGCGCCCGGCGAGCCGGCGGTAGAATTCGGCAACCTCGTCCCGCGTCATTTCAGTGCATCCAGCGCCGCGCCCAGCCGCTCCAGCCCGCCCTCGACGATCGCGGTCGGCTGGCCGACGCCGAGGCGGAAATGGTCGGCAAGGCCGAAGAAGCGCCCGGGCACGATCGCCGCGTCATATCGCTCGCGCAGCAAGGCGTCGAGCGCGTCGACATCGCCCTTCACGAGGCGCGGGAAGCAGGTGATGCCATCCTTCATCGGCGCGGCCTCGATATCGTCGCGGCTCTCGATGAAGGCGTTGGCGAGGGCGCGGTTGCGTGCCAGCAGGGCAGGGGTCCCGGCCGCGACGTCGGCGATCCGTTGGAGGGCGATGACCGCGAGCCGCTCGTCGGCATGGGCCTGGGCGACGCCAAAGAGCTCGTTGAGCCGCCAGATCCGCTCGGCGAGATCGGGCGCGGCGAGGATCCAGCCGCAACGCAGGCCCGAAAGGCCGTGGACCTTGGTGAGGCTGGCCGTGGTGACGAACCGGTCGCCGAGATGGACGGCGCCGCGCCGCGGGGTTGCGGCCGCATCGAGATAGACTTCGTCGACCAGCACCCGCGCCCCAGCCATTGCGGCGATCTCGCCGATCTCGCGCAGCGTCTCCTCCTCGGCGAGCGCGCTGGAGGGATTGTGCGGGTTGGTGACGAGGATGAGCCGGGTGCGCGGCGTGATCGCGTCGGCAATGGCGGCGGGATCGAGCCGGAAAGCGGGGACGGCGCGTGGAAAATGACGGATTTCGGCGCCAAGGAAGCGGGCGGTGGCCACCAGCGGCTCGTAAACGGGTGATTCGGCCAGCACCTCGTCGCCAGGCTCGATCAGGGCCGCCATCGCGAGCATGTTCGCCATCGAGGCGCCGTCGGCGGCGACGACGCGCTCCGGCGCGACGCCTGCCTTGCGCGCGATCGCCTCGCGCAGCGGCGCGTAGCGGTAGCGGCTCGCGCCATCGAGCTCGAGATCGTCGATCGAAACGCCGAGCCGGCCGAGCGCGAAATGCGGCACCTCGCTGGAGCCGAGATCGTAGCGCACGCTCGCGCGCGTCTTCGCCCAGTGCATATATTCGGACTGGCAAATGCGCCGGCTCATCGGCCCGCCTTGCGCCGGTACTGCCAGAAAAGGCAAGCGGGGATGCCGAGCGCGAGGATGCCGAAGCCGATCAGGCTGTTGACCGGGTGGCTCGCCACCGTCGCCGCGACGATGATCGAGCAGGCGGCGACGAACAGCAAGGTGGACCAGGGATGAAGGGGAACGCGGAAGCCGCGGCTCGCGGGCTGGCGGCGGCGGAAGACGATGAGCGCCGCTCCGGCCAGCCCGAAGAAGATGAAATCCACCGAGACGACGTAACTCAGGATCTGGCCGTAGGCGCCGGAGATGGCGATCAGGCAGGCGACCGCGCCCTGGAGCAGGATCGCGGCGACCGGGACGCGCGTGCGCGGGCTGATCCTGGCGACGGCGCGGAAGAACAGCCCGTCCTCGGCCATCGCGAAATAGACGCGTGGCGCCGTCAGCATCGACTGGCTGAGGAAGCCGAGCGCGGAGATCGCGATGCCGGCCGCGATCAGGCGCGCGCCGGTCTCGCCGAAGGCGAGGCGCATCACCGCCGAGGTCGGCGTGTCTGCGGCGGCCAGCCCTTCCGGGCCCAGCGCGCGCACGCATATGAAGGCGACGGCGGCGTAGAGCAGGACGACGCCGGTGACGCCGAGCAGCAGCCCGCGGGCGAGATCGCGCCGGGGATCGCGCATCTCGGCGGCGACGAAGCTCGCCGTCTGCCAGCCGCCATAGGCGAACATCACCGGCGTGAGCGCCGCGAGCAGGCCGATCGGATCGCGCGCCGGGGGCGTCGCCGGCGGTGGCGCGGCGGGGGTGAAGGCAAGGCCGGCAAGGACGAGCGCGGCGACGGCCGCGATCTTGAGCACCATCAGCGCGCTCTGCACGTTGCTGCCGGACCTGACGCCAAGGCAGTTGATCGCGCTCAGCAGGCCGATCGCGGCGAGCGCGACCGCCGTTTCCGGCAGCCCCGATCCGGTCAGTTCGATCGCGTGGCGCGCGAAGATGATCGCGACCGCCGCCATTCCGCCCGACTGGATCACGAGCAGCAGCGCCCAGCCGTAGAGGAAGGCAGGCAGCGGTCCCCAGGCGTCGCGGATATAGGCGTATTGGCCGCCCACCTCGGGCCTTCGCGCGGCAAGCTCGGCATAGACGAAGGCGCCGACCAGCGCGACCGCGCCGCCGATCAGCCACGCCCCGACGATCAAAGGTGGCGAGGAGACGTGGCGCGCGACCTCGGCCGGATTGACGAAAATGCCGGCGCCGATGATGCCGCCCATGACGAGCATCGTCGCGTCGAACGGGCCGAGGCGCCGGGCGAGGCCGGTTGCGGCGTCGATCCCGGGCGGCGGCGCGTCCTCAGCCAAGCCCGAGCACGTCGCGCATCGAATAGCGCCCGGCCGGCTTGCCGACGAGCCAGCAGGCGGCCCTGACCGCGCCGATCGCGAAGACGGCGCGGCTTTCGGCGCGGTGGCCGAGCTCGATCCGCTCGCCGTCGCCGGCGAAGATGACGAGGTGATCGCCCGCCACCGATCCGCCACGCAGCGAGGCATAGTAGACGGCGCCATGCGCGCGCTCGCGCGGGCCCGCTTCCATCCGGTCGAACCGGTTGAGCTCGACGTCGCTCGCCGCGCCCCGCCCGCGGTTGACCGCGGCGCCGAGCATGAGCGCGGTGCCCGATGGCGCGTCGAGCTTGTGGCGGTGGTGCATCTCCACGATCTCGGCGTCCCAGTCCGGCCCCAGCCGCCGCGCCGCCTCCTCGACCAGGAAACGCAGGATGTTGATGCCGAGCGAGGTGTTGGCGGTCTCGAGCACGGGGATGCGCGCCGCGGCGGCGTCGATGCGCGCGTGATCGGCCTCGCCAAGGCCGGTGGTGCCGATCAGGATGGGCCGTTCCGCCGCGAGCGCGAGATCGAGATGCGCCTCGATCGCTTCGGGGGCGGTGAAATCGACCAGCACGTCGCTGGCGCTCGCCAGTTCCTGGGGCGTTGCGTCATCGCCGTGGACGCGCCCTTCGCGGTCGATCCCGCCCGCGATGGCGACGCCCCGCGCCGCCGCCGCGTCGGCGATCGCGCGGCCCATTCGCCCGGTCACGCCAAGGATGCCGATCCGCGTCATGCCCGCTTCATGGGCGAGCCCGGCCCGCGCCGCAAGTGGCGGGGGCTGGCGCATTGCGAGAGGATTGGATAGAAGTTGCGCAATCGAGGTCCATAATGGGTAAAAATCCTTTCACGCGCCATCCTCACGAAATCGGCGAGTCGTATGGCCAGCATTTCCGCGCCGCCGCCGGCTTCGGATTCAGGATGATCGGCGGCGGGCTCGCCTGCCTCGCCCACGCCGTCTTCCCCTTCCTGTTCGAAACGACCGGCAGCGATACGACGCGCGCGCTCCATCGCAAGCTTTGCGGGCGGGTCGAAAAGGCGAACTGGGAGCGCCACCCGATCATCTGAACGACGGCACGACCCCTCAGAGGCCAAGCCGCCGCCGGTCCGCCAGGATCGCCCGGGCGGCATTGTGGCCCGGCGCGCCGGTGACGCCGCCGCCGGGATGCGCCCCCGATCCGCACAGGTAGAGGCCGGCAAGCGGCATCCGATAATCGGCATGGCCCAGCAGCGGCCGGTTCGAGAAGAGCTGGTCCAGCCCCATCTTGCCGTGAAAGATGTCGCCGCCGACCAGGCCGAAGCGACGTTCGAGATCGAGCGGCGAGAGCGCGAGCCGGCCGATCACGCTGGCCGAGAAGCCGGGCGCGTAGCGATCGACTTGGGCGATGATCCGGTCAGCCGCCTCGTCGCGGCGCGCATCCCAGCCGCCCGCAACGTCATAAGGGAAATGCTGGCAGAACAGGCTGGCGACGTGGCGCCCCGCCGGGGCGAGGCTGTCGTCCAGCGTCGAGGGGATCAGCATCTCCACGATCGGCTCGCGCGAGAAGCCCTCGGTCCGCGCGGTGAGCCAGGCGCGGTCCATATAATCGAGCGAGGGGGCGAAAATGACGCCGGCGGTCAGATGGTCGCCCGGCTCGGGCAGCACTGTGAAGCGCGGCGGCTCGGACAGCGCGACGTTCATTCGGAAAGTCGCGGATTCGCTCTGCCAGTTCGCTATCCGCCGCTCGATCTCCGGCGCGACCGCGCCGCCGGGGAGCAGCCTGGTGAAGAGCAGCTTCGGGTTGACCCCGGCGGCGACTGCCCTGGCGCGATAGGCCTTGCCCTTCGCCACCGCGCCGGCCG
The DNA here is from genome assembly GCA_040255785.1 of Sphingomonadales bacterium. Classification (GTDB taxonomy): domain Bacteria; phylum Pseudomonadota; class Alphaproteobacteria; order Sphingomonadales; family Sphingomonadaceae; genus Allosphingosinicella. The sequence goes on along the minus strand of JBDZVR010000018.1, from coordinate 41,499 downwards.
CACGGCCGCGCTCGACGATGATCTCCTCGACCGGCGTGTCGAGCAGGATGGTGGCGCTCTCGGCGCGCGCCGCCTTCGCCATCGCCTGGGTGATCGCGCCCATCCCGCCGATCGCATGGCCCCAGGCGCCGGGCACCCCGTCCGCCTCGCCGAAGACGTGGTGGAGGAGCACATAGGCGGTGCCAGGCGCATAGGGGCTGGCATAATGGCCGACCACCGCGTCGAAGCCGAACAGCGCCTGCACGAGATCGTGGCTGAAATAGCGCGAGAGGATGTCGGCGGCCGACCTGGTGAAGAAGTCGACGAGGTGCCGCTGCGCCTCGAGCTCCAGCCCGCGCACCTCATTGCCGAGCTTCAGCAGCGAGATCAGGTCGCCGATCCCGCCGCCGGCATTGGGCGGCGCGCGCAGCAGCCAGCGCTTCAATATGCCGACGACGGCATCGAGCGCGGCCGCATAGGCATCGTAATTTTCCGCATCGGCGGGCGAGAGCCGCGCGATCTCGCGCCTGGTCAGCCCGCCCCGGCCGGCGAGCAGATAGTCGCCCGACTCGGTCGGCAGGAAATTGTCGATCCTCCTGAGCACGACCGAGAGGCCGTGCGCGGCGAGCCGCATGTCCCGGATCACCCGGGGATTGAGCAGGCTCACGGTGTAGCTCGCGGTGGAATTGCGAAAGCCGGGGTGAAACTCCTCGGTCACCGCCGCGCCGCCGACCACCGGGCGCGCCTCCAGCATCGTGACCTTGAGCCCGCGCCGCGCGAGATAGAAGGCGCACACGAGGGCATTGTGCCCGGCGCCGATGATGAGGACGTCGCTCTCGTGAACCGATGCCATGGCGCACCTATAGGAGAGACGACATGGCCGGGGCAGTAGCGAAATCGCGCGCGCCGGCGCCCAATCGCTAACGCATCAGCACCAGCTCCTCCGCCATCGTCGGGTGCAGCGCGATCGTCTGGTCGAATTCGGCCTTGGTGAGCCCGGCCTTGATCGCGATCGCCGCCGCCTGGAGGATTTCGGGCGCGTCGGGGCCGATCATGTGCAGGCCCACCACCTTCTGCGTCTCGCGCTCGACGACCAGCTTGTAGAGCGCGCGCTCGTTGCGGCCGGCGAGCACGTTCTTCATCGGCCGGAAATCGGACGTGTAGGTCTGATAGTCGCCGCCGAGCTGGTCGCGCGCCTGTCCCTCGGTCATGCCGACCGCGGCGATCGGCGGGTGGCTGAACACCGCCGAGGGGATGTTGGCATAGTCGACGCGGGTCGGCTTGCCGCCGAACAGGCTGTCCGCGAATGCCTGCCCCTCGCGGATCGCGACCGGGGTCAGCTGGACGCGGTCGGTGACGTCGCCGACGGCGTAGATGCTGGGCACGCTGGACTGGTTGTCCTCGTCGACCAGGATCGCGCCGTTCTCGCCGAGCTTCACGCCGACCTCCTCCAGCCCCAGCCCCTTCGTGTTCGGGACGCGGCCCGTCGCCCAGAGCAGCAGATCGGCCTCGAGCGGCTCCTGGCCGGTCATGTGAATGAGCAGGCTGCCGTCGGCCTGCTTCTCGATCCTCTCGATCGGCGCATTGAAGCGGAAGTCGATGCCCTTGGTGAGGCTGATCTGGAGCAGCCGGTCACGGATCTGCTCGTCATAGCCGCGCAGGATCCGATCGCCGCGGTTGATCAGCGTTACCTTGCACGAAAATTCGTGGAGGATGCCGGCGAACTCGTTGGCGATATAGCCGCCGCCCGCGATCGCGGCGCGGCGCGGGATCGCGTCGAGATGGAACATCTCGTTCGAGGTGATGCCAAGCTCGGCGCCCGGCGCATCGGGCACGCGCGGGTGCGCGCCGGTCGCGATCAGGATGGTCGCGGCGCTGACCTTCGCGCCGCCGGCGAGCGCGATCTCGTGCGGCCCGGCGAGCGTCGCGCGCCCGGTGAAGAGCTCGACGTCGTGGCGGTCGAGGATGTCGCCGTAAATGCCTTCGAGCCGTTCGACCTCGGCGAGGACATTGTCGCGCAGCGTCGGCCAGTCGAAGCGGCACTCCGGCGCCTCCCAGCCGAAGCGGCGCGCGTCCTGAAGATCCTCGGCGAAATGGGCGCCGTAGACGAGCAGCTTCTTGGGCACGCAGCCGCGGATCACGCAGGTGCCGCCGACGCGATATTCCTCGGCGATCGCCACTTTCGCGCCGTGCGCCGCCGCCACCCGCGCCGCGCGCACCCCGCCCGATCCGGCGCCAATGACGAAAAGATCGTAATCGTAAGCCTTGGTCATTCCATCATCCTCGCTTCATCACCTCCTGGCCTCGCTCCCTCGAGGGTGAGGGCAGGCCAGGGGCGCCGGGCACCGGCGATCCTTCGCGGCTGCCGAGCCCCTCGCTCCAGCCCCTCGCCCCGCCGGGAGGAGGGCTGCTGCCCGTCACCGTTCAGCCATCCCCGTCGCCGAATGCCCGGGCCATCAGCGCCTCGGTGGAGGGATCGAAATTGAGCCCGGCGCCAGCGTCCATCGCCCTTGCCATTTCCTTGCCGAGCTCGACGCCGAACTGGTCGAACGGGTTGATCCCGAGCAGCACCGCGTTGGCGAAGACGCGATGTTCGTAAAAGGCGATCAGCGCGCCGAGGCGCGCGGGATCGAGCCGGTCGAGCAGGATCGTCGTCGAGGGACGATCGCCCGGATAGGCGCGGTGGGGATCATCCGACGCGCGGCCGGCCATCAGCGCCGCGCCCTGGGCGAAGCAGTTGACGAGAAGCTGCCGGTGATGGTCGGGATCGAGATTGTCGCCGCCCTCGGCGACCGCGACGAACTCGACCGGCACGAGGTGCGTGCCCTGGTGGAGGAGCTGGAAGACGGCGTGCTGCGCGTCGGTGCCGACGCCGCCCCAGCAGATCGGGGCGGTTGCGCGCGGCGACGGCGATCCGTCGAGCCGCGTCGACTTGCCGTTCGATTCCATCTCGAGCTGCTGGAGATAGTCGGGAAGCTGGCGCAGCCGCTCGTCATAGGCGAAGACGGCGCGCGTCTCGGCGCGGCGGATGTTGGCATAATAACGGTCGACGAAGGCGGCGAGCAGCGGCGCGTTGCGCTCGCTCGGGGCGAGCCGGAAATGGCGGTCCATCGCCGCCGCCCCTTCGAGCAGGCTCGCGAAGGCATCCCAGCCGAGCGCGAGCGCGGCCGGAAAGCCGATCGACGACCAGAGGGAGTAGCGCCCACCGACGGTTTCGGAGAATGGCAGGATGCGGGTCTCGTCGATGCCGAACTCCAGCGCCCGCTCCGGGCTGGCGGTGAGCGCGACGACGCGGCCGTAGGGATCGCCGACGCCGTTTTCGGCGAGCCAGCCGAGCGCCGAGCGCGCGTTCAGCATCGTTTCCGTCGTCGTGAACGTCTTGGAGGCGATCACCACCAGGGTCGCCTCCGGGTCGAAGTGGCGGACCGCCTCCTCGAGCGCGACGCCATCGACGTTGGAGACGATGGCGGCGTCATAGCGCGCCTCGGACCGCCCGAGCGCGTCGATCAGCAGCTTCGGTCCCAGCGCCGATCCGCCGATCCCGAGGTGGAGGATATGGCGCACCGGGCCGAAGGCGCCGGCCTCGATCGCGTCGATCAGCGTGCGCAGTCGCGCATGGAAGGCGGACGCGCGCGCGACGCTCTCCGGCGCACCCTCGCCGCGCTCGGCGGCATGCTCGGCGGCGCGGCCCTCGGTCGGGTTGACGATCTCGCCGGCGAAAAGCGCGTCGCGGCGGCCGGCGAAACCGGCCGCCTCGGCAAGCCGCAGGAAGCCATCGACGAGCGGGCGGGAAAGGTGGGTCTTGGCGAAGTCGAAGCGCAGGCCAGCCTCCTCCACGACGAGGCGCGCTGCGCGGTCCGGCTCCTGCGCGAACAGGGCGGCGAGCGTCGGCGTGGCGGCCTGTTCGAGCGCCGCCCAGGCTTTCTCGGTCATGGCTTCTCCTGTCGCGCCCTATCTAGGGACCATCGCGTGATAAGCCTAGGCCGCCTTGACCCTCCCCGGCGCGCGCGCGAAAGCGGGCCGATGGACAGCGAAACCCCTTCCGACGGCACGACCGGCACGACTGGCGCGGCAGGGGCGGCGGCGCCGGCGACGAGCCCGGAGCCGACGCCACGCAAGGAAGGCTGGGGCGCAACCTTGCGCCTGTTCCTGGTTCTGTTCCTGGCCGCCCTGTTCGTCCGCGGCTTCGTCTTCGCACCGTTCAACATTCCCTCCGGCTCGATGCTGCCGAACATGCGCATTGGCGATTATCTGTTCGTCGCCAAATGGCCCTACGGCTATTCGCGCTACTCGGTGCCGTTCGGGCTGATGCCGATCGACGGGCGGCTGTTCCCCGGCCTCCCGGAGCGCGGCGATATCGTCGTCTTCCGCTATCCGGGCGACGAGGACGAGGATCTGGTGAAGCGGGTCATCGGCCGCCCCGGCGACCGGATCGCGGTGCGCCATGGCGCGGTCATCCTGAACGGGCGTCCGCTGCGCTACGAGCGGCTGCCGGACTTCGCGATGCCGATCACGCCCAACAGCAGGTGCCGCGTCGTCGAGGGTGCGGTGCCGCGCTTCACGCCGGACGGGCGCTTCTGCCTCTACGAGCGCTGGCGCGAAACGTTGCCCGGCGGACGCGGCTACGAGATCCTGAACGAGCGCGACGACGGCGACACCGACAACTTTCCCGAAATCACCGTGCCCGAGGGGCACCTCTTCGTGATGGGCGACAATCGCGACGACAGTTCGGACAGCCGGGTGCCGGTCAGTCTCCACGGCGTCGGCCTGCTGCCGGTCGATCACGTTCTGGGGCGTGCCGAGTTCGTCTATTGGTCCACCGATGGCTCGGCCGCATGGCTGAAGCCGTGGACCTGGTTCACCGCGGCACGCTGGGAACGTATCGGGCGCTTCTACGAATGAGCGAACTTCTCGACTGGATCGAACAGGCGCTCGGCCATCGTCCGGGCCAGCTCGCTCTCTACGAGCGTGCGCTGACGCACGGCAGCTTCGGCGAGGCGAATTACGAGCGGCTCGAATTCCTCGGCGATCGCGTGCTTGGCCTCATCGTCGCGCGCTGGCTGTTCGAGACCTGGCCGAACGAGCCGGAGGGGCGGCTCTCGCAGCGGCTCAACGCGCTCGTCACGCGCGATGTCTGCGCCGAGATCGCACGCGAGATCGACGTGCCGCCGCGCCTTAGGCTCGGCAGGCAGGCGCTCGACGACGGCGTCTATCGCAGCGACAATGTGCTCGGCGACGTGGTCGAGGCGCTGATCGGCGCGCTCTATCTCGACGCCGGCTTCGCGGCGGCCGACGCCTTCGTTCGCCGCGCCTGGGGCGACCGGGTCGACCGGCTGGCCCATCCGCCGCGCCATCCCAAGGCTGCCCTGCAGGAATGGGCGGCGGCGCGGCGCCGGCGGCCGCCCGAATATCGGGTGATCGAAACCAGCGGGCCGGATCACGCGCGGCGCTTCATCGTGGAGGCGAGCATCGGCGGGCTCGCCTCGGCCACCGGCGCCGGCCTGTCCAAGCAGGAGGCCGAGACCGCGGCGGCGAAGGCGCTGCTGGAGAAGCTGGCATGACCGAGCGGTGCGGCGTCGTCGCCGTGGTCGGCGCGCCCAACGCGGGCAAGTCCACGCTCGTCAACGCGCTCGTCGGGCAGAAGGTCGCCATCGTCAGCCCCAAGGCGCAGACGACGCGCGCCCGCCTCATCGGCATCGCGCTTGCCGGCGAGGCGCAGATCCTGCTGATCGATACGCCGGGCATCTTCGCGCCGCGCCGCCGGCTCGACCGGGCGATGGTCGCCGCCGCCTGGGGCGGGGCGCAGGACGCCGATCTCCTCGCCTTCGTCGTCGATGCCAGGGCGGGCCTGACCCGCGGTGTCGACGAGCTGGTCGGGCGCCTCTCCGAGCGCGGCGAGCCGAAGCTGCTGGTGCTCAACAAGGTCGACCTGGTGAAGAAGCCGGACCTGCTCGCGCTCGCCGCGCGGCTCGCGGAGCGCGTGGCGTTCGCGGAGGTCTTCATGGTCGGCGCCGCCAGTGGCGATGGCATCGCAGATCTCAAGGCGTCGCTCGCCGCGCGAATGCCGGAGGGTCCGTGGCACTTTCCCGAAGACCAGGTCTCCGACGCCACGGACCGGATGCTCGCCGCAGAGGTGACGCGCGAGCAGCTCTACCGCCAGCTTCACGCCGAGCTGCCCTACGACAGCGCGATCGAGACCGAGCGGTTCGAGGAACGGCCCGACGGCTCGGTCGCGATCCACCAGCAGATCCTCGTCATGCGCGACAGCCAGAAGGCGATCGTGCTCGGGAAAGGCGGCACCCGCATCCGCGCGATCGGCGAGGCCGCGCGCCAGGAACTCGGCACGCTCCTTGGCCGCAAGGTTCACCTCTTCCTCCACGTCAAGGTGAACCCGAAATGGGAGGAGGACCGCGGCCTTTATCGCGAGATCGGGCTCGACTGGGTGGAGTGAGGGCTGGAAAAAGGCGAGCGCCATCACTCCCAGAAGCGCTGTCACAGTGCGTCAGCTTTTCCGAGATTTTTGGGGATGGTTGCCCATCCATCTGAAAATATTTGATAATAAAAAGCTTATCGTTGTCCGCGAATTTGCTTTCAAAGCGGGCGAACCCCAAAGATCGAGATTCGCTCTTTACCAGCTCGCGCCGTCGATGTGCCGACGGGGGAGCAGCTCCCAGACCGCTGGATCGAACAGCCTGAGGTTGACGCCCATCCGTTCATACGCCGGGTCGCGTGGTGACCAGTGGGTGGTGCAGCCGCAGTGCGCGCAATGCCAGATGGTGAGGATTTCATCGCCCTGGACATAGCCGGCAAGGCGGCTGTCGGGATCGCTCACCCTTACCTCGTCCGGCCGGTAATAGCCCCACAGGCCGCCAAGGCGCCGGCACAGCGAGCAGTTGCAGCTGCCGAGATCGGCCGGCGCTTCCGGCACGGTCAGGCGGACGGCGCCGCAATGGCAGCTCCCCTCGATCATCGCAGCATCTCCTCGACCCAGGCGGGCACCAGTTCGCCCGCCTTGCCGATCCGGCTCTCGTGAAAGTGACAACTGCCGAGGCTGGGCTCCAGGTTCATCTCGATCGTCCGCGCGCTTGCGTAACGTGCGGTCTGGACGAAGCCGGCGGCTGGATAGACGTTGCCCGAGGTGCCGATCGAGACGAACAGGTCGGCCTCCAACAGCGCCCGTTCGATCGCTGCCATGCCATAGGGCATCTCGCCGAACCAGACGATGTCGGGCCTAAGGCGCCCGGATATGCCGCAGGCAGGGCAGGGTGGATGATCGCCGAGATCGTCCTCCCAGCGGCTGCGCGCGTCGCAGGCGAGGCACCAGGCGGATTTGAGCTCGCCGTGCATGTGCAGCACCCGCCGCGCCCCTGCTCGCTCGTGCAGGTCGTCGACATTCTGGGTCACGATCAGCAGGTCGCCCGGCCACGCGGCGTCGAGCCTGGCGAGCGCCTCATGCGCCGCGTTGGGCGCGACCCGCTTCAGATTGGCACGCCGCGCGTCGTAGAATCGCTGGACCAGGGGAGCATCGCGCGCGAAGGCCTCGGGCGTCGCGACGTCCTCGACGCGGTGGCCCTCCCACAGCCCGTCCGGCCCGCGAAAGGTGGCAAGCCCGCTCTCCGCCGAAATGCCGGCGCCGGTGAGGATGACGATGTTGCCCGCCTCGCGCATGTCGCCATCCTAGCGACGCGGCGGTGCGGCGCCAGCACTCGCGGGGATCGGCGAGCCCGTCAGCCGTCGATCCAGCCCGTCCCGTCCGACCAGCGGGGATGATCGGCATGTTTGCGGCCGAAGCCGGGACGACGATAGTCGTCCGCCGTCGGCGTCGGGCAGTGGATCGGCGCCGCGCGCAGCCGGGCGACCTCGGCTTCGTCGAGCGGCTCGTCGAACTCGATCCCGGCCTGACCGTCATGGACCCAGGCGACTGCGCCGAAGGTCTCGAACTCGCCGCGCTTGAGCAGCACGTCGGTGCCCTCGTCGGGCAGTTCCTCGCCCTGGACGCGCGCGCCGCCGGCGGAAAGATCCCGGATGCGCACGCGATATTCGTTGGTGACGGTGATCAGCCGGGCGGCGAGGATCATCGGCTGGCGCGCCCAGCGCCGGCGCAGGTCCCGGCCGCCCTCGGTCACCAGATTGAGCATTGCCTTGCTGGCCATTTCGTCCTCGTCCCCCGGTAATTTCCCCGTTGCGATGGTTTATACCCCGTAAACCCTAAGGCCCGGTTAAGTTCGCGAGCGAAACGACGTCCGCGCGCGCGGGGCTTGCGCGGCGGCCGCGGCCGCCACTAGGAGGACGGCCGAAAGGGAGACCTCGACATGAAGCTAGACTCTTCCATCGCCGCCGTCGTCACCGGCGCCGCCTCCGGCCTCGGCGAGGCCACCGCGCGGGCGCTTGCCGCGAAGGGCGTCAAGGTCGCCGTCTTCGACCGCGACGTCGCCCGGGGCGAGAAGGTCGCGGCCGAGATCGGCGGCATCTTCTGCGAGGTCGACGTCACCTCCGACGACAAGGTGGACGCCGGCTTCGTCAAGGCGCGCGCGGCGCACGGGCAGGAGCGGATCTGCGTCAACTGCGCGGGCGTGGCCAACGCGGCGAAGACCGTCGCCCGCGACAAGGAGACCGGCGAGATCAGGCGCTATCCGATGCAGCAGTTCGAGCTCGCCATCCAGATCAACCTGGTCGGGACCTTCCGCGTGCTCGCCGCCTCCGCCGCCGGCATGGCCGCGCTCGATCCGCTCGAGGACGGCGAGAAGGGATGCATCATCAACACCGCCTCGGTCGCGGCGCAGGACGGGCAGATCGGCCAGGTCGCCTATTCAGCGTCCAAGGCGGGCGTGCTCGGCATGGCGCTGCCGATCGCGCGCGACCTGATGAACGAGGGCATCCGCGTCAACACGATCCTGCCCGGCGTGTTCAGGACGCCGATGGTCGCGATGATGCCGAACAAGGTGCAGGACGCGCTCGCCGCCCAGGTGCCGTTCCCGAAGCGGCTCGGCACCGCCGAGGAATATGCACGCCTCGCCATCTTCATGGCGGAGAATGTCTATCTCAACGGCGAATATGTCCGGCTCGACGGCGCCATCCGCATGGCGCCGAGATAGGCCGCCGTCCGCTCAGCCCCACTGGCGCTGGAAGGCCACCGCGGCTCCCAGCAGGCCCGGCTCGGCATGGGTGGCGAGCAACACCGGCACGCGCTGCATCCGCTCGCGGTAGCGGCCCTTGGCGGTGAAGCGCGAGGCGAACATCGGCGTCTTCAGCAGGTGGGGGATGCGGTTGGCGAGCCCGCCGGTGATGACGACGCCCATCGCGCCGTGGGCGAGGCTGAAATCGCCCGCCGCCGCGGCGAGGCAGCGCACCAGGATGTCGAGTGCGTGGGCGGCGATCGCGTCGCTGCCGTCGATCGCGGCGCTCCACAGGTCGCCGGCGCGGTTCGGATCGACATCGATCTCGCCGCCGAGGTGCCTGTAGATGTCGATGAGCCCGGGGCCGGAGACGATCCGCTCCACCGAGGCGCGGCCGTGCCGCTCGACGATCGCATCGGCGAGCGCTTCCTCTTCGGGATCGAGCGGCGCGAAGCCGATATGGGCCGCCTCGGATTCGATCACCGTGGCCATCCCGTCGCGCCGCAGCAGGATCGCCACGCCGAGGCCGGTGCCGGGCCCGAGCACGGTGATCGCGCCGTCCCGGGGCAGCGTCTCCGGCCCGTGCAGGCGCACGAAGTCGTCGCGGCCAAGGATCGAGACGGCATGGGCCACCGCGCCGAAATCGTTCAGCAGGGTCAACCGCTCGAGCCCGAGGTCGGCGGCGAGCGTCCGCCGCTCGACCCGCCAGTCGCTGTTCATGAAGCGCAGGATCTCGCCCTCGATCGGCGCCGCCACCGCAAGCGCCGCCTGCCGTGGCAGCTCACGGCCGCAGTCGGTCGCGAACCGTGTCCAGGCGGCGGCGAGCCCGGGATAGTCGCGCGTGCGGTAACGCTTCATCGGCCCGATCCGGGGCGGCTGCCCGGCGTCGATGTCGGCGAGAGCGAAACGCGCGTGGGTGCCGCCGATGTCGCCGACGACGATCCGCATCAGCGGCGGTTCCGCATGGGCTGGAGCGCGGACATGGGCGCGCCTTAGCCGAGCGCGCCGCGCCGCGCTACCTTGGTGGGCGCCGGTCGCGCCGTCACCGGTTCTTGCGCCCCTCGATCAGCGCGTCGACCAGGCCGGGATCGGCGAGCGTGGAGGTGTCGCCGAGCGAGCCGAAGTCGTTCTCGGCGATCTTGCGCAGGATGCGCCGCATGATCTTGCCCGAACGGGTCTTGGGCAGGGACGGGGTGAAGTGGAGCAGGTCGGGGCTGGCGATCGGCCCGATCTCGGCGCGGACCTGGTCGCGCAGCTCGTTCGCCAGCGCCTCGCTTTCCGCCTCCCCCTCCATCAGGGTGACGTAGGCGTAGATGCCCTGGCCCTTGATCTCGTGCGGGCAGCCGACCACCGCCGCCTCGGCGACCGCCGGATGGGCGACGAGCGCGCTCTCGATCTCGGCGGTGCCGAGCCGGTGGCCGGATACGTTGAGCACGTCGTCGACGCGCCCGGTGATCCAGTAATAGCCGTCCTCGTCGCGGCGGCAGCCATCGCCGGTGAAATATCTGCCCCGGTAGGCGCTGAAATAGGCCTGGGCGAAGCGCTCGTGATCGCCGTGGACGGTACGCATCTGCCCCGGCCAGGAGCGGGCGATGCACAGGTTGCCCGCGCCGGCGCCGGCGATCGTGCCGCCGTCGCTGTCGACCAGCTCCGGCACGATGCCGAAGAAGGGCTTGCCGGCCGCGCCCGGCTTCATGTCGTGCGCGCCGGGCAGGGTGGTGATCATGATCCCGCCGGTCTCGGTCTGCCACCAGGTGTCGACGATCGGGCAGCGCCCGTCGCCGACGACGCGCCAGTACCAGAGCCAGGCCTCGGGATTGATCGGCTCGCCGACCGTGCCGAGCAGGCGGATCGACGAGCGATCATGGGCCTTCACCGGCCCTTCGCCCGCGCGCATCAGCGCCCGGATCGCGGTCGGCGCGGTGTAGAAGATGTTCACCTGGTGCCGCTCCACCATGTCCCAGAAGCGGCCGAAGTCCGGATAGTTGGGCACGCCCTCGAACATCAGCGTCGTCGCGCCGCAGGCGAGCGGTCCGTAGACCACGTAGGAATGGCCGGTGACCCAGCCGACATCGGCGGTGCACCAGAACACCTCGCCCGGCCGATAGTCGAAGACATAATGGAAGGTGCAGGCCGCCCAGACGGCATAGCCGCCGGTCGTGTGCAGCACGCCCTTGGGCTTGCCGGTCGATCCCGAGGTGTAGAGGATGAACAGCGGATCTTCCGCCCCCATCGGCTCGCACGGGCACTCGTCCCCCGCCTGCGCGGCGAGATCGTCATACCAAAGGTCGCGCGGCGAGTTCATCGTTACCGCATTGCCGAGATGGCGGATGACGACGACCGATTCGACCGGCGTGTCGCCCCGCGCGAGCGCGGCATCGACATTGGCCTTGAGCGGCACCAGCCGACGGCCGCGCATGCCGCCGTCGGCGGTGATGACGAGGCGGCTGCCGCAATCGAGGATGCGGCCGTGGATCGCCTCGGGCGAGAAGCCGCCGAAGACGACCGAGTGGATCGCGCCGATGCGGGCGCAGGCGAGCATCGCCACCGCCGCCTGCGGGATCATCGGCAGGTAGATGGTGACGCGCTCGCCCCTGCCTGCGCCGAGGCGCTTCAGGACATTGGCCATCGCGACCACCTCGGCATGCAGCTCGCCATAGGTGAGCCGGCGCACGACGCCCGGCTCGTCCCCCTCCCAGACGATCGCGACATCGTTCGCGCGTTCGGGCAGGTGACGGTCCACGCAATTGTGGCAAAGGTTGAGGACGCCGTCCTCGAACCATTTCACCGAAACAGGGTCGAACGACCAGTCGGCGATCCGGCTCGGTGGGGTCACCCAGTCGAGCCGCGCCGCTTCCTCCTTCCAGAAGCCCTCCGGGTCCTCGATCGAGCGGCGGTAGCGCTCCTCATATTGGGCGGCGGTGCAATGGGTGGCCGCGCGGGCGGCGGCGGGGACGGAAATGCGCTCGGTCATCGGCCGATGTTAGCGCGCCTCGATGACCGAGGCCAGTTGCTCCGCCGCCCGGCGGCCCCGCCGGCGACGACGGCGACGACGGCGCGCCGGCCGGCGAGGGGATCGGGCGATCGGTCGCGCGCGGTTTGCGTTCGAGCCGTCCTACGTCTATGAGGCACCGCCCTTTCACGGCCCCGGTGAGGTTCATGACGGCGCTTGCCGAAGACCTGCCCGCGCCGCGCCTTGCCGCGGTGATGCGACAATATGGTGGCGCGGCCGTGCTGGTCGTGGCGATGCTCGCGCTCGCGCTCGCGGCGGCGATCAGCCTGCGGGTGAACGGCTCGGGCGTCGGCTTCGACTCCCCGGCGCCACGTGCGCTGCCGCCGCCGACGGTACAGCGGCTGCGCGCCGCCGCCGAGGCGACGGCGGCAACCGAGCTGCGCGAGGTGGCGCCCGGGGACGCGCTGACGATCAATGCGTCGATTCCGATTGCGCAGGGCGCCAATCCGCCGGCCCGCCCGTTCGTCTGGCACAGCGCGAGCGACGCCGACCGCGCGCGCTCGCTCGAATGCCTCACCGCCGCCATCTATTACGAGGCCGCGCGCGAGCCGGCCGACGGCCAGCGCGCGGTCGCGCAGGTGGTGCTCAATCGCCTGCGTCATCCCGCTTATCCGAACACGATCTGCGGCGTCGTCTTCGAAGGCGCCACGCGGCTCACGGGCTGCCAGTTCAGCTTCACCTGCGATGGCTCGCTGCGGCGCCCGCCGATGCCCGATTACTGGGCGCGGGCGCGCCGGGTGGCCGAAGCGGCGCTCAATGGCTATGTCTATGCGCCGGTCGGCTGGGCGACGCACTATCATGCGAACTATGTCGTGCCCTACTGGGCATCGACCCTGGTCAAGATCGCCAATGTCGGCGCGCACATCTTCTATCGCTGGACCGGTGGCTGGGGGCGGCCGCCCGCCTTCGTCACCCGCTATGCCGGCGCGGAGCCGGCGATCCACTGGCGCGGCGGCTTCGGCCAGCCGACCGCGCAGGAGCGCGCCGCCGCCGATCTTGACGCAATCGCGGCGGCGGCCGCGGCGAACGCGCGCACCGGGAGCATCGACAGCTTCGCCAATGCGGTGCTGCGCCGCTACGAGGCGCCGATCACCAACGCCAACGCCGCCGAGATCATCGCTGCCCAGGCCGACCGCGATCCCGACATGACCAACAGCCAGCGCTGGTCGCTGACCGGGCAGAGCAATGCGCCGCCGCAGCGTCCGCTGGGGCGCTGGACGCCGCCCGAGGAGGAGGTACCGCCGCCGGTGGTGGCGCCGCCCGCCCCGTCCCATGCCGCGCCGCCGGCCGCGCCGAGCCAGGCGCCCGGCGCCGCGCCGCGCTGAACGAAGGCGGCGCGCGGGCGCGATGAATCCGGTGTTCGCGAACCAGGGCACGTCGATCTTCGAGCGCATGTCGGCGCTCGCCCGCGCCCACGAGGCGGTCAATCTCGGCCAGGGCTTTCCCGATTTCGGCTGGCCCGGCGACGTGATCGCGCGCGCCGCCGAGGCGCTGGCGACGGGCTCGAACCAATATCCGCCGATGCGCGGCCTTGCCGAGCTTCGCGCGGCGGTGGCGGCGCATTATCGCGCGCACCAGGGGCTCGACCTCGACGCCGGCTGGGTGACGGTGACGTCGGGGGCGACGGAGGCGCTCGCGTCGAGCCTGCTCGCGCTGATTTCGCCTGGCGACGAGGTGGTGCTGCTCCAGCCGCTCTACGACGCCTACCTCCCGCTGGTATTGCGCGCCGGCGGCGTGCCGCGCCTCGTGCGCCTCGCGCCGCCCGACTGGCGGATCACCGCCGAAGCGCTCGCCGAGGCGTTCACGCCGAATAGCCGGCTGGTGCTGTTCAACAACCCGCACAACCCGACCGGCCGGCTGTTCGACCGGGAGGAGCTCGCCGCGCTCGCCCAGGCCTGCATCCGCCACGATGCGCTCGTGCTCGCCGACGAGGTGTGGGAGCATCTCGTCTTCGATGGCGCGCGCTTCACGCCGCTTGCGGCGATGCCGGGGATGGCGGAGCGGACGATCAAGGTCGGCTCCGCCGGCAAGATCTTCTCGATGACCGGCTGGAAGGTCGGCTGGATCGTCGCGCCGCCGGCGATCGGCGAGGTGATCGCCCGGGCGCATCAGTTCGTCACCTTCACGACGCCACCAAACCTGCAGCAGGCCGTCGCCCACGGCCTGGCGAAGGAGGCGGGCTATTTCGAGGCGATGCGCGCCACCTTCGCCGCCGCCCGTGACGATCTGCGCGCGCGGCTCGCCGAGGCGGGCTATGCGGCGCTGCCGTGCGAAGGCACCTATTTCACGACCGTCGATCTCACCGCCTCGGGCATCGCGATGGGTGACGCCGCCTTCTGCGAGCGCGCCGTCGTCGAGTGTGGCGTCGCCGCGATCCCGGTTTCGGCCTTTTACGCCGAACAGCCGGTCACCAACGTCATCCGCCTGTGCTTCGCCAAGCGGGTCGAGACGCGCGCGGCAGGGGTCGCCGCGCTCGCCGAGGCGCGCCGCCGCTATTCGCCGGGGCGGTAGCGCCGCTCGACATGGCCGGCGAGGTCCTCCTCGTGGAAATAGACGGGGCGCAGCTCGCCGCTCGCGTAGCGCTCGGCCTGGTCGTTGAAATGGGATGAGCCTGGATCGCCGCTCTCGCCGCCGGCGGTGACCGCGATGGCGCGGACGCGGGGCGCGAATTCGACGATCGCGACGAAGCTGTTGCCGTTGGTGCCGTACCAGCGCCGCGTCCCCGGATAGGCGCGTGCACCGAACGAGGCGAGCGAGCCCCAGCGCGAGGAGACGAACGGCACCGGCGTGCTTGGCCTGGCGTCGTCGAACTGCTGGACGATCGCGCCGTCGTTGCGCTGGAAGCGGTTGACCTCGCCCCAGGCGACGCGCCAGCTTCCCCAGGCGCGCTCCATCCGCGTCACCGCCCGCTCGAGCGCGTCGAGCCGGTCACCGTCGGGAAGTCCGGCGAGCACCTCCCACATGTTGGCGTGCGGCGGGCGCAGCTCGAGCGCGCGGCTCCACAATTCGTCGCCCCAGTAATTGGCGAGCGTCGTCGGCTCGGAATGCGCGCCCCAGCGATGGTCCCAGCCATCGGCGAGCAGCGCCACCGGGCCTGCCAGCCGCGCGCGGCGCGAGTCGCTGGCGGGCAGCGCCGTCCAGGCGCGGCGCAGCTTCGGCGTCTCCTCGGCGAAGAAGGGCATCCACGAATCGAACGCGATCCGCCGCAGCCCCTCGATGGTGAGGTCGCGCGCCTCGGCGAGCAGCGTCGTCGCGTGGGTGGTGCGCGCGTTGAAGCCGGCCTGGTCCATGTAGCGCGGGAAGGCCTCCCGACGCGGGCTGTCGGGGCCCGCCGCGTGCCACGGCGCGTCGTTGGCGTTGTAGACCCAGCCGGTCGCGGGATCGCGGACCTCCGGCAACTGGTCGAGCGGGGTGAGGCCGCGCCAGTCGGTCGCCGGGTCGCTGCCGTCGACCACGCCGCGATAGTCGAAGCGATCGTCGCGGATCGGCACGAACTGCGGGTGGAGATAGGCGATATGCCCGTCACGATCGGCGTAGATCGTGGCGTTGGAGGAATTGGCCTGGCGTCCCGCGACCTCGAGATATTCCGCGATGCTTCTCGCCCTGGTCCTCAGCCAGCTTTGCTCGAGCGCCTCGATCGGCCGGTTCATCAGCGCCATCGCGATCCACTTGTCGCCCTCGGCGCGGACGATCGGGCCGTGATGGGTGCGGTATGTGGTGAAGGTGCGGCTTTCGAGGCTGCCGTCGGCCCGCCGCACCTTCAGTGTCACCGGGACGACCGTCACCGGCCGCAGCTCGTTGCCGTAGCGGTAGAAGGGGCGATCGCCCCGGCGCACGATCGTCTCCGCGAATTCGTCGACCACATCGACTCCGCTGGACGTGTGCATCCAGCCGAGATGCTCGTTGAAGCCCTGGTAGATGAAGAACTGGCCCCAGGTCGCCGCGCCATAGGCGTGGAGGCCCTCGTCGCTCGCCATCCCGAGCTCGGAACGGAAGAAGAAGGAGGTGTGCGGGTTGATGAGGAGCAGCGCGTGGCCGTCGCGGGTGAGCCGCGGCGCGATCGCGATCCCGTTCGAGCCGCGCGGCTCGAGATCGGGCGGCCCTGCCGAGGCGAGGGCGGGGCGGGGCGAAATCCGGTAGAATTCGGCCAGCGGGCCGAGTTCGGCGCGCTCGATATCGCCGCCGATACTGCCTTCGGTGAAGGCGAGCATCATCCACGGCTCGAACCGGTCGAGCGCCCTGGGGCGCACCTCGGGGTGGGTCGCGAGATAATGGTTGAGGCCGTCCGCCCAGGCCTGCATCAGCGCGCGCAACCAGGCGGGGCTGCGGCGATAATCGGCCTGGAGCTGAGCGGGGTCGATCCAGAGGCGCTGGCGCAGATCGGCGGCGAGCGCGCTCTCGCCGTCCGCTTCGGCGCGGCGGCCGAGCGCTGTCAGCAGGTTCGCCTCGACGCGCGGAAAATCGTCCTCGGCCTGGGCATAGATCATGCCGAACACTGCGTCCGCGTCGGTCCGGCCCCGCACGTGGGCGATGCCCCAGTCGTCGCGCGTGATCGTCACCGCCGCGGCGTGGCCGCGCCAGCGCGCCTGCTCGGCGCTCGAGGCGGCCGGCGCGGCGTGCGCGGTGGCGGCGAGCGCGAGACAGGCGAGGATGGCGGACAGCAGCCGGATCACAGCGCCGCCCCCTCTGCCGGCGCGGGGCGAAGCATGGCCCAGGCGCTGGTCATCGCCGCGATCGCCGCGCCGAAGAAGGTCAGCGTGTGCGGCATCGAATCCGGCACGAAATAGCCGACCCGCGCCGCGCCATCCCAGATGACTACGTAGAAGAGGATGGAGGAGGCGACCAGCACCAGCGCGCTCGAGAGAGTGACCTGGCCGGCGATGCGCCGCGCCTCGGGACGGGCGCTCCACTCGCGCTGGTCGTCGCCGGCGATCCAGTCCCCCGCGCCGGTCATGGCGACGACGCCACCGATCGCGCCGAGCACGAACCAGATCGCGAAGGGCAGCAGCGCGCCACTGCCGCGCCACGGCGCGATGCCGAACAGCAGGCACAGGATGGCGCCGATCAGATCGGCCAGGATCAGGCAGATGATGAGTACCAGCGCGGTCTTCAGGAATGTCGCCATCGGCTGACCCCGTTGTCGGCGACGGGTCTAGGGCCTGGGCCGATCACGATCAACGCCGCCCTTGTCGGCGGGGCCGGGCAGGGAGATAAGGTCCGCGCAAATCCTTTCAGGGAGTTGGCGCACGTGATCTGGCTCACCCTCGCCGACGGCAACAGCATCGCCGTCGCCCAAGCCCATGTCCGCTACCTGTTGCCGACCGACGATGGCAAGACGATCATCTCGCTCGGCGCGGGCGAACGGTTCACCGTCTCGCAGACGCCGACCGAGGTCGTCGCGAAGCTGGGCTGAACCGGCCAGCTAGGGCTCGTCGACCTCTTCCGGTGGCGGCGCGCAGCTCAGCCGCTCGGAGACGGCGCGCTCGACGCCGACAGCGGCGGCGCGGCTGCGGATTTGCGGGTTTCGCTCAAGGTAGCGCACGACGAGCTCGGCCGCCTCGCGGTTGTTGATGGGCGCGCGGCACAGGCTCGGCTGCGTGCCCCGTGATTCGGCGTAGAAGAGGCCGTCGAGCACGCCGGCCACGTACATCGAGCACAGCCCGGCCTGGGACTGGCCGCAGATGTCGTAGAGCCGCTGGCCAGTGAAGAAGGCCGGGATCAGCGGCGGGTTCGGCGGCGGCGGCGCAGGCGGCGCCTGCGTTCGCGCCTGGGCGGCGATCAGCAACAGCAAGGGAAACATTGGCGACGACCCTCCCGATTGCTGAGCGGCTATCGAAAGGCGCGGCATCCTGTCAATTTCGACGGCGCGGCGCGGGGGGCGATCCGGGACGAAAAGCGGCTCACTGGTTTCCCCTCAGCTCCTCGCCCTCCTTGTAGCGGCTTTCGATGAAGCGGCCCTGGACCTGGAAGGCGTCGACATCCTCGCGCGCGAGCCTGCGGCCGATTTCGTCGAGCGCGGTCCTGGCGGCGTCGAGCCCGGCGACCAGGCGGTCATCCACGCTCAGCCCCTCGGCGTCACGCTCGGCGCGATATTGCGGCGGCACGCGCTCGTAGCGCTCGATCAGCTCGGGCAGGTGGCGGCCCATCAGCCGGCGCGCGTCCTGCGCCAGCGGATCGAGAATGTCGGTTTCGGCGAGCCGGCTTTCGAGCAGCGGGAGCTGCGCGCTGATCGTGTCGATCCGGCGCGCCGCCGCGGCGGGCAGCGCGGCGCGGCGGCGCACGAGCAGGCTGTCGAGCCGTTGCACGACGGCGCGGTTGGGCATGTCCTCGCGGAACTCCACGATCGGCTTTTCGCCGCCCCAGAAGGAGAAGAACAGGATGGCGAGCAGCATCAGCGCCAGCACCGCGAAGAGGCCGCCGATCCCGATCGGGCCGACGACCAGGCCGAAGCCGATCGTCGCGACGATCAGCACGGCGAGCGCGACGCCGATATTGGTGAGGCGATGGGCGAGCGAGGCCAGGCCGCGTCCCGTCACGCGCCGTCGCGCCGCCGCGGCGGGGCCGGCGCGGTCGATCCGGCCCATCACCTCGTCGAAGCGGGCGATCGCGCGGTTGACCTGATGCGAGCTGCTCATGCGCGCGCCTTACCCCTCCAGCGCGGTCAGCGGGGATTCGGCGGGCCCGGCGAGCTGGTTTTGCGCGATGCCTTCGGCGCGCGCGATATAGCCCCGGCTCTTCTCCACCTCGCGGCCGAGCGTTTCCACCGTCTGCTTCATGTTGCCGAGCGCCTCGATCTTGAACTTGTCGATCGAATCCATCGTGTCGTAGATGTTCTGGAAGGCGCGCTGCAGCGTCTCCAGCGGAATCGTCGCGCTCGCCGCCTGCTTGTGGATCTCGCCGGTCTGGCTCTTGAGCAGCTCGCCGGTGCGATCGATCATCGTCGCGGTGGTCGTGTTGAGCGCGGTGATCTGCTCCAGCACCAATCGCTGGTTGGTCAGCGCCTGGGCGACGGTGACGGCGGTGCGCAGCGCCGCGACCGTGGTCGTCGAGGCGCGATCGACGCCCTTCACCAGCTCGATATTGTTCTTCTTGACCAGGTCGAGCGCGAGATAGCCCTGCACCGTCACCGCCATCTGGGTGAGCAGGTCGGTGGTGCGCTGGCGGGTGTAGAAGAGCGCGGTTTCGCGGATCGCCTTGGCCTTGACCGGATCGGTCGCGTCGAGCTCGCTGGCCGTGTCCTCGAGCTTCTGGTCCAGCGCCTTGGAGATGTGGATCATCTGCTCGAGCTTGCCCATCGTCTTCCACAGATTGGCGCGCTCAACGTCGATCGCGGCATTGTCCATCAGCAGCTCGTCCTTGCCGGAAGCAAGGCTGGCGAGGATCGCGGAAATGTGGGTCTGTGCCGACTGGTATTTGCGGAAATAGCTGGTCAGCCGATTGCCCACCGGGATGATGCCGAACAGCCGCCGCGGCCTGGCGAGCGCGCCATTGCGACCGGGATCGAGATCCTCGACGGTGCGGCGCAATCTGGTCAGGTCCGCGCCGATCCCGGTCTCGCTGTCGATCGCCTTCACCGGCCGGTCGAGGAAGCGGTTCGAGGCGCCGGCCGCCTCGGCGATCTCCTTGCGGCCCATCGTGGTGAGCTGATCGACCTTCCTGCCGAAGTCGGGCGAGTTGGCGTCGAGCGCGACGAGCTCGTCGACAAACTTCTCGACGCGTTCGTCGAGCGCGCTCTTCTGCTCATCCTTGAGCGGCACCAGGCCCGCCGCCTGCTCGGGCGCGATCGTCTGCAGCGGCGCCGGCGGATCGAGCGTCAGCGTCTCGGCCGGCGCGGTCCTGGTCTCGGTGTCGGTCTGGGTCGCCATGGTCGGCCCTCCTGTTCGTGTCGCTCCCAAGATTGGGCCTTGTCCGGGCCGCGCGCAAGGGAGATCGTGTATTATAGTGATAATACGCGAGGGGCGGACCGGATTTCCGACCCCGGCGCCCGCGCGCGCCAGCCGCGCCGGGTAAGATGAACGGCATCTAACCGGCCGATTCAGACCCGGCTCATCGCCAGTCGTCGATACAGGTCAGGACGACGTGATTCGCGTCCGATCGAAGGAGTTCGCCATGCGCAGGTTCGCCATCGCTCTCGCCGCCACCGCCATGGCGGCCACCGCCATGCCGGCGAGCGCCGTCGCGCAGCATCACGGCCGCCACCATCAAGGCTACAGTGCCCACCATGGCCGCTATGCCCATTATTATGACGGGCGCGGCTATTATCACGGCCCGCGCTGGCGCGGTCGCGATGGCCGCTACTATTGCCGTCGCTCGGACGGCACGACCGGCCTTCTGCTCGGCGGCGCCGCCGGCGCGCTGGTCGGCCGCGGCATCGACACCCGGGGCGAGCGCACCACCGGCACCATTCTCGGCGCGGTCGCTGGCGCGCTGATCGGCCGCGAACTCGATCGCGGCAATCGCTGCCGCTGACGGTTCACCAGCTCCGACCCGGTTCGTCCCCTTGCCGGATCGGTTGCGAGGACGCCTCGGTCAGCCCCCTGGCCGAGGCGTTTCTCGTTTCGCTCCTGGCGCTCGGGCGAAGCCTCGCGGCGGAGATCACAGGTTGGGCAGCACCTGCGCGGCGATGCCCCATCCCTCGAGCCCGCGTCCGCCGGCCCGCTCCAGCAGCCTGGCCAGGTCGCGAACGCCGAAGCTGTGGCCGCTGTCATGATCGTCGAGCTCGTCCCAGTTGATCGGCGCGGCGACGGGCGCGCCGTCACGCGCGCGCGCCGAATAGGGGATGATCGCGGTCGCGCCGCGCTGGTTGCGCAGGTAGTCGACGAAGATGCGCCCCTTGCGCTCCGCCTTCTTGAGATTGGCGGTGAAGCGGTCCGGCTCGGCCTCGGCGAGCGCGAACGCGAAGCGGCGGCAGAAATCCTTGACCTCGGGCCATTTCGCCCCGGGCGTCAGCGGCGCGATCACGTGGACACCCTTGCCGCCGGTCAGCATCGGGAAGGTCGTCAGCCCCATGTCGGCGAGCTGGCGGCGGATGTCCTTCGCCGCCTTGCGCACCGCGGCGAAATCGAGGCCCGCGTCAGGATCGAGATCGAAGAT
The DNA here is from genome assembly GCA_040255785.1 of Sphingomonadales bacterium. Classification (GTDB taxonomy): domain Bacteria; phylum Pseudomonadota; class Alphaproteobacteria; order Sphingomonadales; family Sphingomonadaceae; genus Allosphingosinicella. The sequence continues at coordinate 20,298 of JBDZVR010000018.1, read as the reverse complement.
GATCCGGTCCGGCCGCTCGACATCGTCGGTCCGCGCGCCCCAGCCGTGGAACTCGATCGTCCCCATCTGCACGCAGGCGATGATCCCGGCGATGTCCTCGATATAGAGATAGTCCTCGGCCTCGCCGTCCTTTTCGACGATCGGGATGTGCCGCACGTGCGGGCCGAAGCTGCCGCTGTCGTGCTTCTGGAAGAAGCATTTCTTCGCCCGGCCCTGGGGGCAGCGCACCAGGCTGACCGGCCGGCTGGCGATCCAGGGCAGCATCACCGGCCCGATCGCGCGATAATAAGCGGCGAGGTCGCCCTTCGTGACCCTCGCCTTGGGGAAGAGCATCCGCCCCGCATTGCTGATTTTCACCTCGTCGGCCGGCGCCGCCGCCGCGTCGAGCGGTTGCGGCCGCTCGGCGACCACCTCGCGCGCCGGCTTGTCGCCGCGCAGGCCGATGAAGCTGGCATGGCGCAGGATGCCGCTCCCGGTCATCGAGGCGAAGGCGATCTCGGCGACCAGCTCCGGCTTCACCCAGCGCGCGCCGCGCGTCTCGGATCGCGGCGCCGCGACCGTTGGCCTCCCGCTGGCGAGCTTCGCGAGCCGCCCGGCCAGATCCTCCTGTTCCGCATCGGTGAAGCCGGTGCCGACCTTGCCGGCGTAGCGCAGGCCGCCCGCGTCGTTCACCGCGAGCAGCAGGTTGCGCAGGCGCCGCCCGGGCTTGTCGCTCGCCGTCCAGCCGACGATGACGAATTCCTGCCGGTTGGTGCACTTGATCTTGAGCCAGGCGCGGGTGCGGCCCGCGCGATAGGGGGCGTCGGCCTTCTTGGAGACGATGCCTTCCTGGCCCGCCTTGCACATCGCATCGAGCAGCCGCTCGCCCTTGCCGACGATATGCTCGGCATAGAGGATCGGCGGCGTGGCCCCGTCCAGCAGGGCGGCGAGCCGCGCCTTGCGCTCGGCGGTCGGCCGTTTCGTCATGTCCTCGCCGTCGATCTCGAGCGCGTCGAACAGGAACAGCGCGAGCCCGCGCCCGCCCTCGCCGATCGCCTGCTGGAGCGCGCCGAAGCTGGTGCGGCCCTCCTCGTCGAGCGCGACGATCTCGCCGTCGAGCAGCGCCGGGCCGGAAAGGGCGCGCGCGGCCTCGGCGATTTCGGGAAAGCGGTCGGTCCAGTCGAGCCCGCCGCGCGTGTAGATGCGCGTCTCGCCGCCGCCGCCCACCGCGAGCAGGCAGCGATAGCCGTCATATTTCATCTCGTGGAGCCAGCCCGTGCCCGCGGGCACGTGATCCACCAGGGTCGCCTTCTGCGGCTCGCGGAACTTCGGCGGGCCGGCCCGCCGGCGCTCCCCCGCGATGGCCGCGCCGCGCCGCGCGCTGCGCGGGGCTACCTTGCGGCGCGGCGCGCCCTCGGCGATCTCGTTCATCGTCCGCCCCGTTTCCACTGAGGTGAGGAAGGTGTCGGTGAGCCCGGTCGAGCTGCCGGCATGGTCGTCGTCCACCTTCTTCAGGATCCAGTTCTCGTTTCTCTCCTTGCCGCGCGGCTTGAGCCGGAACATCACCCATTCGCCCTTCATCCGCTCGCCATGGAGCGTGAAGTGGAGATGGCCTTCCGCCAGCGACTTCACCGGATCCTTGCCCGGCGCGGGTTCCCAGTTGCCGCGATCCCACAGCATCACCGTGCCGCCGCCATATTCGCCCTTCGGGATCGTGCCCTCGAAGGTCGCATAGGACAGCGGATGGTCCTCGGTGCGCACCGACAGGCGATTGTCGGCCGGATCGAGGCTCGGCCCGCGCGTCACCGCCCAGCTCTTGAGCGTGCCCTCGAGTTCCAGCCGGAAGTCGAAATGGAGCCGCGTCGCGTCGTGCTTCTGGACCATGAAGATGCGCGATTTCGCGCGGCGCCGTCCCACTTTTCCCGCCGGCTCGGCCGTCTTCGCGAAGTCGCGCTTGCGGTTGTAGGCAGCGAGGGGATCGGACCGGCGCGCCCGGTTCACGCCCGCTTCCTCGCCGCGGCCTTGCGCGCGGGGGCCTTGCGACCGGCCGCGGCCTTCCTGGCGGGCGGCTTGCGCGTCGTCGCCTGCTTCGCGGCGGGACGGTCGATCGAGCGCTTGAGCGCGGCCATCAGGTCGACGACGTTGCCGCCGCGTTCGCGCGGCTCTTCTTCCTCCGCCTCGATCCGCTCGCCGGTCCTGCGCTTCTTGTCGATCAGCTCCTTGAGCGCATCGACATAGCGGTCGTGGAACTTGTCCGGATCGAACTTCGCCGACTTCTTCTCGATCAGCGTCTCGGCGAGATCGAGCAGCTCCTCGTCCGGCCTCGCGTCGCCGATGTCGCGGAAATAGCCCTGCGCCTTCACCACCTCGTCGGCGTAGCGCAGCGTCTCCATCAGGATGCCGCGCCCGCACGGCTTCAGGCTGACGACATATTCGCGCCCGCGCATCGCGAGCTGGCCGAGCGCGACCTTCTTCGTATCCTTGAGCGCCTCGCGCAGCACGATGAAGGCTTCCTCGGCGAGATCGTCGGCCGGGACGACATAATATGGCCGTTCGTAAAAGAGCGGGTCGATCTCGTGCGCGTCGACGAACTGGGTGAGCTCGAGCGTCTTCCTGCTCTCCAGCCGGACCGCCTCCAGCTCCTCGTCGTCGAAGGTGACGTAATGGCCCTTCGCATATTGGTAGCCCTTGACGATCTCCTCGGTATCGACCGGGCCGATGCCGGGCACGACCTTCTCATATTTGATCCGCTTGCCCGAGGGTTCGTGGATCTGGTTGAACGCGATCGTCGCGCCGCTCCGCGTCGCGGAGAAGACCTCCACCGGGATCGAGACCAGCGCCAGCCTGATCTGCCCTTTCCAGTAAGCTCGCGCGGCCATGGCAACCTCCGATCGTGGCGCGGCCGATTCAATAGATGGGGAAGGGGAGGGTTCCACGACGCGTCGAGCAGGCCGGCAGGCGAGGCTTCGCGCAGCGCGGGCCGGTCAGCGCGAATGCGCTCCAGGGCCCGCCCGCCATTCCTCAAACCGGTATCCGCGTCGTATATTTCACCTGCCGAAGCGCGAAATTGCTCGCGGCGTTGGCGACGCTGGGGTGAGCGAGAACGCCCTGGCGGATGAAGCGGTCGTAATCGGCCACGTCCTTCACCGCGATGCGCAGCAGATAGTCCCACTCGCCCGACATCGCATAGCATTCGACGATCTCCTCGCGCGAGCGGATGAAGCGCTCGAACTCGTCGCGCGCGTCGGTGGTCTGGCGGTGCATGCGCACCTGGCAGAGCACGTTGACGCTGCGGTCGAGCTTGGCCGGATCGGCGAGGCGCACCGTCGGCCCGAGCACGCCGGCGCGCTCGAGCGCGCGCACCCGCCGCCAGGCCGAGGCCGCGGAGGCGCCGACCTTCTCGGCCAGCGCGGCATGACTGAGGCTCGCGTCCCGCTGCAGGACGCGGACGATTCGCCGGTCGATCTCGTCGATCTGAAACTCTTCGCTCATGCAATTGGCATAACATGAAACATTTGTTTCACAAGTGACGTGAAAGCGCAGGACTTTGATACCCCTTTGCGCGCGAGCGCGGATAGGCATAGGCCCATGGCCATGGAAACGCTCGTGAACAGGGGGCCGTCCACTGAGGAGGCTCCATTGCTGCTGGACCGGCTCGAGGCGCAGCCGGCCGATCCCCTGATCGCGCTGATCGCGATGGTCGAGTCCGATCCGCGGCCCGACAAGATCGACGTCGGCGTCGGCGTCTATCGCGACGCCGCCGGCAACACGCCGATCCCGCGCGCGGTGAAGAAGGCCGAGCGGATGCTGGGCGAGGTCCAGGCGACCAAGGCCTATATCGGCTCGCAGGGCGACGAGCGCTTCACCCAGCTCATCCGCCAGATCGTCTTCGGCGAGGACCAGGACCCGCGCATCGTCGGGCTGCAGACGCCGGGCGGCTGCGGCGCGCTGCGCATCGGCGCCGACCTGATCGCGCGCGCCGGCGGCGACACCCGCATTTTCGTCGGCCAGCCGACCTGGCCCAATCACGTCCCGCTGATCGGCACCGCCGGCGTGCCGATGGTCGATTATCCCTATTACGACCGCGAGAGCTGCACGATCCGCTTCGACGAGATGATCGCGGCGCTAAGGGAGGCGCGGCGCGGCGACGTGATCCTGCTCCACGGCTGCTGCCACAACCCGACCGGCGCCGATCTCGACGCCGACCAGTGGCGGGTTGTCGCCGATCTCGTCGCCGAGCGCGGGCTGATCCCGTTCGTCGACCTGGCCTACCAGGGGCTCGGCAACGGGCTCGAAGCGGACGCCGCCGGCACCCGGCTGGTGGTGGCGGCGGCCGAGCAGGCGCTGGTCGCGCAGAGCTGCGACAAGAATTTCGGCATCTACCGCGAGCGCACCGGCGCCCTGTTCGTCAAGGCGTCGAGCGCGGCAGGGGCAGGGACCGCATTCGGCAACCTGGTCGGCCTTGCCCGCACGATGTGGTCGATGCCGCCCGATCATGGCGCGGCGGTGGCGCGGATCGTGCTCGAGGACCCGGACCTGCGCGCCGACTGGCACGCGCAGCTCGCCGAAATGTGCGCGCGCATCCGCGCGCTGCGCGCGCGGCTCGCCGCGGCCGATGAGCGCCTCGCCTATATCAACCGTCAGAACGGCATGTTCTCGATGCTGCCGCTGAGCGCGTCGCAGGTCGCGACGCTGCGCGAGCGGCACGGCATCTACATGGCGGGCTCGGGCCGCTTCAACGTCGCCGGCCTTTCCGACGCGAACGTCGATCGCTTCGCGGCGGCAGTGGTGGAGGCGATGAATGGTTGAAGCGCCGGTCAGGGAGCGGACCGGGCGCGCCAACATGCCCGATCCGGCCTTTGACTGGCGGCGCATCGCCTGGCTCGTCCATGTCAGCCGCGCGATGGACAAGCTGGAGGAGACGCGGCTCGTTCCCGAGCGCAAGGTGCTCTACCAGTTCAGCGCGCGCGGCCATGACATGGCGCAGGTGATGCTCGGCACGCGGCTCAGCCATCCGCACGATGCGGTGTGCGGCTATTATCGCTCGCGACCGCTGCTGCTCGCGCTCGGCGTGCCGTTCGCCGACGCACTCGCGTCCGGCATGGGCCGCGCCGGCGGCTATTCGGACGGTCGCGACATCGGCGTGGTCTTCAATTATCCCAATCCCGGCGGCTGTCCGGCGCTGCCGATGTGCGGCGGCGTCGGCGCCCAATATACGCCGACCGCCGGCTGGGCGCAGGCGATCCGCTATTACCAGGAGGTGCTGGACGACAAATCCCGCGCCGGCGCGATGGCGGTGGCGCTGGGCGGCGATGCCTCCTGCGCGACCAACGGCTTCTGGTCGGCGCTCACGATCGCGACGACGCAGCAGCTCCCCATGCTCTTCTACGTCGAGGACAATGGCTACGGCATTTCGGTGCCGTCGAGCCTGCAGACACCGGGCGGCGACATCGCCCGCAATCTTGCCGCCTTCGCCAATCTCGAGATCTTCTCGGGCGACGGCACCGATCCGGCCGAGGCGGCGCGGCTGATCGCCGGCGCGACCGATCATGTGCGCGCCGGCCGGGGCCCGGCGCTGCTCCACCTCGCCGTGCCGCGCCTGCAGGGGCACAGCGCTCAGGACACCCAGGCCTACAAGAGCGAGGAGCTGCTGAAGGCCGAATGGGCGCGCGACCCGCTGCCCAGGCTGGAATCCTTCCTCGTCGGCCCGGTGATGAGCGAAGGGCAATGGGACCAGATGGCCCGCGATGCCGAAGCGGCGATCGCCGCCGCCTGCGCCGAGGCCGAGGCGCGGCCGATCGCCGATCCCGAGGGCGTGACCCGCCACGTCTTCTACGAGGGCGAGATGCAGGAGCGCGGCGGGCAGTGGACGATGGGCTACGTGCCCCCGCCCGCCAGCGATGTGCCCCGCCCGGAGGGGCAGCGGATCAATATGGGCGCGGCGATCCGGCGCACGCTCGACCAGGAGCTCGAGCTCAATCCGCGCATGCTGCTGTTCGGCGAGGATGTCGGCCCGAAGGGCGGCGTGCACGCGGTGACGCTGGGGCTGCAGGAACGGCACGGGGCCGCGCGCGTCTTCGATACGAGCCTTTCGGAGGAAGGGATCGTCGGCCGCGCCGTCGGCCTCGCGCTCGCCGGCCTGCTGCCGGTGCCGGAGATCCAGTTCCGCAAATATGCCGAGCCCGCGACCGAGCAGATCAACGATTGCGGCACGATGCGCTGGCGCACCTGCAACCGCTTCGCCGCGCCGATGGTGCTGCGGATGCCGGTCGGCTTCTTCAAGTGCGGCGATCCCTGGCACAGCCAGACCAACGAGGTGCAGTTCGTCCACAATCCGGGCTGGCTGGTGGCGGCGCCATCCAATGCCGAGGACGCGGTGGGGCTGCTGCGCGCCGCGCTGCGCGGCAACGATCCGGTCGTCTTCTTCGAGCATCGGGCGATGCTCGACGATCCCTGGGCGCGCCGCCCCTGGCCGGGCGACGACTATGTGCTGCCCTTCGGCCGCGCGAAGAAGGTGCGCGAGGGCGATGCGATCACGATCGTCACCTGGGGCGCGATGGTGCCGCGCTGCGAGGGAGCGGCGGAAGGGATTTCGGCCGACGTCATCGACCTGCGCACGCTCCAGCCCTGGGACCGGGAGATGGTGCTCGAATCGGTCGCGCGCACGCGCCGCTGCCTGATCGTGCATGAGGATCTGCGCTCGGGCGGCTTCGGCGCGGAGATCGCCGCCGTCGTCGCCGACGAGGCGTTCCTCGACCTCGACGCGCCGGTCGCGCGGCTGACGATGCCGGACATTCCAAGCCCGCACAATCCGGTGCTGCTCGACCATGTCGTTCCCTCGGTGGACCGGATCCGGGCGAAAATCGACGAGCTGCTGGGGTTCTGAGCACCGTGATCGACATCGTCGTTCCGATGGAGCAGGAGGGCACGCGGGCGGCCGTCCGGTCGTGGCTGAAGCAGGTCGGCGACAAGGTCGCCAAGGACGATCCCATCGTCGAGCTCGAGACCGACAAGGTCGCGATGGAGGTCGCCGCGCCCGCCGCCGGCACGCTCGCCGAAATCCTGCTGGAGAGCGGCGCCGAGGCCGCGCCCGGCGCGGTGCTCGGCCGGATCGCGCCGGAAGGGGCAGGGGACGCCGTCCAGCCAAGGCCGTTGATCCGGCCCGAGCGCGGCCGGACCGCGGCGGAAGGGGAGCGGCGAATCCGCCCCGCGGTCGCGCGGGGCACGGCCGAGGCGGGGGAGACGCGGCTCTCCCCGGCAGTGCGCCGGGCGGTGCGCGAGCACCGGCTCGATCCGGCGGTGATCAAGGGGACGGGACGCGGCGGGCGGATCACCCGCGCCGATGTCGATCGCGCCCTCGCCGAGGGAGCGAAGCCGTCCGAGGGGGTGATCCCGGCCGCCGCCGGCGCGCTCGCGGCGAAGGTCGTGCCGCACGATCGCATGCGCCTCGCCATCGCCGAGACGATGGCGCGCTCGCTCGCCGAGGCGCCGCACGTCACCGCCGTGTTCGAGGCCGATTTCAGCGCGATCGCCGCGCATCGCGCGAAGCACAGGGACGCGCTCGCCGCGAGCAACGTGAAGCTCACCTACACCGCCTATTTCGTCGCCGCCGCGGCGGCGGCGATGGCGGCGGCGCCGGCGATCAACAGCCGCTGGCACGCGGACCGGCTCGAACTGTTCGACGACGTCAATATCGGCGTCGGCACCGCGCTCGGCGACAGGGGGCTGATCGTGCCGGTCGTCCGGCGTGCCCAGGCCCTCTCGCTCGCGCAGATCGCGGCGACGCTCGACGATCTCGTCGGCCGCGCCCGCGCCGAGAAGCTGACCAGCGCCGACGTGAAGGGCGGAACCTTCACCATCTCGAACCACGGAGTATCCGGCTCGCTGTTCGCCGCGCCGATCATCATCAATCCGCCGCAAGCCGCAATTCTCGGCATCGGCAAGGTGCAAAAGCGCGTCGTCGTGCGCGAGGTGGATGGCGTCGACACGATCCAGATCCGGCCGATGGCCTATGTCAGCCTCACCATCGACCATCGCGTCGTCGACGCGCACCAGACCAATGCCTGGCTGTCGCGCTTCGTGGAGCTGATCGAGTCCTGGCCACTCGACTGAGCCGGGTCGCGCGGCGCGAACATCTTACAATTCAACAATTTCGCCGTCCTGCCGTTGATAGGCACGGGGGAAAGCGCGCCGCGTTTCGCTGATCGCGTGGCCGACGCCGGCGCCATCCCCCGGCGCGGCGTGGTTCTTCCACGTTAGACGCCTTCGGAGGCAGTGAACCCGCGTCGCCGCGTGAACCCGCGGGGCGCCAGTTCGCAGGAGGGGTGTCGTGGACCAGAAGCTCGTCGCCGCGATCGACGGGGAAATCGTCACTTTCGGCCTGGTGGACGGTATCGGCGCGCCGCCGCGCGCGGTGCGTTCGCACAAGACAGCCGATTTTCCGACCTTCACCGACAGCCTCCAGGCTTATTTGCGCGAACATCGCCTGCCGCCCTCCGGCCTGTCCTTCGGGCTCGCGGTGGCCGGGATGGCGCGCGGCGACACGATCAGCCTGCCCCACTGCCGCTGGTACATCTCGGTGAGCGGGCTCAAGTTCTTCTTCGGCGCCGAGCCGCTCGTGCTCAACGAGTTCGAATCGATCGCCTGGTCGCTGCCCGGGGTCGACGCCTCGGCGATCAAGCCGGTCGGGGCGCCGCCGCCACGGCCGATCCGCCCCGGCGGGCGCTTTCTCGTCGTCGGCGCCGGCGCCGGGCTGGGCGTCGCGATCCTGTCGGTCGGTGCGGACAGCCGCATCCAGGTCGCGGCGAGCGAGGGTGGCCATATCAGCTTCGCGCCGCAAAATCGGAATGAGGACGAGCTGCTCGCCTGGTTGCGCGCCCGCCACGGCCATGTCTCGTTCGATCGGCTGCTCACCGGTGCCGGCCTGCAGGGCATCCACGATTGGCTCGTCGCGGATTCCGGGCGCGCCGCCGGCGCCGCCCCGGCCGTGCCGGCGATCGTCGGCGCGGCGCAGCGGGGCGACGAGGTGGCGATGCGCGCGACCGCGATGTTCGCGCGCATCCTCGGCGGCTTCGTCGGCGACATGGTGCTCGCCACCGGCGCGTTCGACGGCGTATTCCTGGTCGGCCCGCTGCTCGGATCGCTGCTGCCCTTCCTCGGCGACGACACGTTCCGCGCAGCGATGTCGGGCAAGGGACGGATGAAGAAGGCGCTCGATCCGGTCTTCGTCGCCCATGTCGAGGGCCGCCATCCCCGGCTGCGCGGCATGGCAGCCGCACTCGCCGCGCGCGACGGGCCGGCGGCGACAGGCGCTTGACGCGGCGCGCCCGAAGCGCCACACCCGCGCCGATGAGCAGCGCCGTCCATAGCCACGCCGCCCTTGCACGCGCCGCTGCCGCGTTCGTCCTCGCTTATTATTATCCGCCTGCCCGGACGGGAATGGACTGACGCGCGCCTGAACCAGCCACGTTTCATCCACCCCGTCCGGCATCTCCGGGCGGGGTTTTTCTTTGTGCCGAAGGAAGACCCGCCATGCTGACCGAAGAGAGACTGAACCCGCCGCCGGGGACCGCGTCCGACTGGACGATCCCGCAACGCTGGGAGCGCTTCACCGCCGAGGACCATGCGGTCTGGGACCTGCTGTTCGAGCGCCAGCGCAAGATGCTGCGCGGCCGCGTCGTCGGCGCCTTCGAGGAGGGGCTGGACGTGCTGCGCCTGTCGCATCCCGGCATTCCCGACCTCGACGAGCTCAACGAGCGGCTGCACGCGCGCACCCGCTGGACGGTGGTGTCGGTGCCCGGCCTCATCCCCGACGACGTCTTTTTCCGGCACCTGTCGAAGCGGCGGTTCCCGGCGGGCAACTTCATCCGCACGCGCGACCAGCTCGACTATCTCGAGGAGCCGGACGTGTTCCACGACGTGTTCGGCCATGTCCCGCTGCTCGCCAACAATGCGGTGGGCGATTTCATGCAGCGGCTCGGCGAGCTCGGGCTCGAGGCGATGGCGCAGGGCGCGCTGCACCGGCTCGCGCGGCTCTACTGGTACACGGTCGAATTCGGCCTCACCCGCGAGAATGGCGGCCTGCGCATCTACGGCGCGGGGATCGTCTCGAGCTTCGGCGAGTCGCTCTACTCGCTGGAAAGCCCGGCGCCGAAGCGTCACGCCTTCGACATCGAGCGCGTGCTGCGCACACGCTATCGCACCGACACCTTCCAGCCCGGCTATTTCGTGATCGACAGTTTCGAGGCGCTGCTCGACGAGCTGCTCGCTCACGACTTCCCCGCGCTCTACGCGAAGCTGGCCGGGAGCGAGGATCTGTCCGTCGCTCAATAGCAGGGCGGGGGCGCAGGCGGGCGGCTACGGCTCGTTCATCGTCAGCAGGTCGTAGCTCGCGACCAGCTCGTCCTTCTGGTTGAAGACCTCGACCGCCCAGCGAACCTCGCCCATCGGCGCCGCGCTCTTGCCGTCGGGGCCGGGGCGCGTGCCGTCGTTGCGAATGCGGGTCGCCCTGACGGTCAGCTCGACGCGCATCTCGTCGCCCGGATAGAGCGGGGTGAGGAAGCGCAGGTTGTCGAGCCCGTAATTGGCGAGCACCGGGCCCGGCGCCGGATCGACGAACAGCCCGGCGGCGAAGGCGAGGATCAGGTAGCCGTGGGCGACGCGGCCGTCGAAGATCGGATTCGCCTTCGCCGCGTCCTCGTCCATGTGCGCGTAGAAGGTGTCGCCGGTAAAGCGCGCGAAATGCTCGATGTCCTCGAGCGTCACCTTGCGCGGCGCGGTCTTCAGCGTCTCGCCGATCGCGAGCTGCGAGATGCGCTTGCGGAAGGGGTGGACCTCGCCGGGCGTCTTTTCCGCGCCCGGCAGCCACTGGCGCGCGACTGCGGCGAGCATGTCCGGCGAACCCTGGAGCGCCGTGCGCTGCATGTAATGGGTGACCCCGCGGATGCCGCCCAGCTCCTCGCCGCCGCCGGCCCGTCCCGGTCCGCCGTGGACGAGCACGGGGAGCGGCGAGCCGTGGCCGGTGGAGTCCCTGGCGCTGGTCCGGTCGAGGATCATCATGCGGCCGTGGAAGGCGCCGGCGCCGAGCACGAAATCCTCCGCCACCCGCCGGTCGAAGGTGAACAGCGAGAGGGCGAGGCTGCCCATGCCGCGATTGGCGAGGGCGATCGCATCATCGAGGTCGCGATAGGGCATGATCGTCGAGACCGGCCCGAACGGCTCGACGTCATGGACCGCCGCCGAACGCCAGGGATCGTCGGCGCGCAGCAGCACCGGCGTCATGAACGCGCCGTTGCCCGGAACCGGCGTCGCATCGGGATCGCCGGCGACGATCCGCGCCGACCCGGCCAGTTCGGCGATTTTCGCGCGCACGTCGGCGAGCTGGTCGCGGCTCGCGAGCGCCCCCATGCGCACGTCCTCGTCGCGCGGATCGCCGACTTTCACCTTCGCGAGCCGCGCCGCGAGCGCCTCCTCGACCGCGTCGAGATATTCGGCCGGCGCCATGGCGCGGCGGATCGCGGTGCATTTCTGCCCCGCCTTCACCGTCATCTCGCGCGCGACTTCCTTGACGAAGAGATCGAACTCCGGCGTGCCGGGCGCCGCGTCGGGGCCGAGGATCGAGGCATTGAGGCTGTCGCGCTCGGCGACGAAGCGCACCGATTCGCGCGCGATCACCGGGTGCGACTGCAGCTTCATCGCGGTCGCCGCCGAGCCGGTGAAGCTCACCACGTCCTGGCAGGTCAGATGGTCCATGAGGTCGCCGACCCCGCCCATGATGAGCTGGAGCGCACCGGCGGGCAGCACCCCGGCCTCGATCATGATCCGCACGCACGCTTCGGCAAGATAGCCGGTCGCCGAGGCGGGCTTCACGATCGCCGGCACGCCCGCGAGCAGCGTGGGGCCGAGCTTCTCGAGCATCCCCCAGACCGGGAAGTTGAACGCGTTGATGTGGACCGCGACGCCCTGCAGCGGGGTGAAGACGTGCTGGCCGACGAAGCGGCCGGACTTCGACAGCGGCTCCATCGGTCCATCGACCAGCACCCGCCCGTCGGGGAGCTCGCGCCGGCCCTTGGAGGAGTAGGAGAAGAGCGTGCCCGCGCCCCCTTCGATGTCGATCCAGCTGTCGCCGCGGGTCGCGCCGGTGGCATAGGAGAGCTCGTAAAGCTCCTCCTTGCGCGCCATCACCGCGCTGGCGAGGTCCTTCAGCATCCAGGCGCGCTCGTGGAAGGTCATCGCGCGCAGCCGTGGCCCGCCGACGCGCCGGGCATGATCGAGCATCGCCTTGAAGTCGAGGCCGTTCGAGCCGGTCTGCGCGATCACCTCGCCGGTCACGGCGCTGCGCACCTCGGCCAGATCGCCTTCGCCCGCAACCCATTGATCGCCGGCATAATTGAGCAGCTTCATCGTCTTCATTCCACACTCCGTTCACGCCGGGCCGGTCGCGGCCCGACAATATTCCTGTCTCCCGTCCTTCCGCCGGGGAAGGGCCGGCTTGCCCGAGGCTCGCGCGCCAGGCTCGGGCCGAACGCGCGAGGGGCGGTCATGTCCCCGAAAAGCGCGGCGGACGCCTTTCCATGAAGGCGGCGACGCCCTCGCGATAATCGTCGGTGAAGCCGAGCTCGCGCATCGCGTCGCGCTGCGCGTCGAGCGCCTCGTCGAGGCCCTGGCCCCAGCCTTCGCGGATCATCCGCTTCGTGCGCGCGAGGCCGAGCGGCGGCCCGGCCGCGAAGCGGCGGGCGAGCGCGTCCACCTCCGCGTCGAGCGCATCATCGTCCACCGCCTTCCAGATCATCCCCCAGGCGGCGGCGCGTTCCGCCTCCAGCGGCTCGCCGGTGAGCGCCAGCCCAAGCGCGCGCGCCTGGCCGACGAGGCGGGGCAGCAGCCAGGTGCCGCCGCTGTCCGGGATGAGGCCGATCGCCGCGAAGCTCTGGATGAACTTCGCGCTCCTTGCCGCGACCACGATATCGCAGGCGAGCGCGATATTGGCGCCGGCGCCCGCCGCCACGCCGTTCACCCGCGCGATCACCGGCATCGGCAGCGACGTCAGCCGGCGGATCAGCGGATTGTAGCGCTGCTCGACCGATTCGCCGAGGTCGACCGGCTGGCCCGGCGCGACCGCGCGGTCATTCAGATCCTGCCCGGCGCAGAAGCCGCGACCCGCGCCGGTCAGCACCAGGCAGCGCTCGCGCTCCAGCCTGGCCAGCGCGTCGGCAACCTCCTCGTGCATCTGCACGGTGAAGGCGTTGAGGCGGTCGGGCCGGTTCAGCGTGAGGCGCGCGATGCCGGACTCGACCTTGAAGTCGATGGTCTCATAGGTCATGGCCGCATGGATAGACCGACCGGTCGGGAAACCCAAGGAGAAGCGAAGTGACCGAGGCCTTCATCTGCGACGCGATCCGCACGCCGATCGGTCGCTATGGCGGCTGCCTGTCGATGGTGCGCGCCGACGATCTCGCCGCGCATCCCGTTCGCGCGCTGATCGAGCGCAATCCGGGGGTCGACTGGAACGCGGTCGAGGACGTGATCCTGGGCTGCGCCAACCAGGCGGGCGAGGACAATCGCAACGTCGCGCGCATGGCGGGGCTGCTCGCCGGCCTGCCGGAGACGGCCGGCGGCGTCACCCTCAACCGGTTGTGCGGCTCCGGCCTCGACGCGGTGGCGATGGCGGCGCGGACGATCCGCGCGGGCGAGGGCGGCCTGATCGTCGCCGGCGGCGTCGAGAGCATGAGCCGCGCGCCCTTCGTCGTCGCCAAGGCGACGTCCGCCTTCGATCGCAAGGCCGAGATGTACGACACGACGATCGGCTGGCGCTTCGTCAACAAGCTGCTGAAGGCCCGGTTCGGGATCGATTCGATGCCCGAGACGGCGGAGAATGTGGCTGAGGAATTCGGCATAAGCCGCGAGGACCAGGATAAATTCGCTGTGGAGAGCCAGCGCCGTGCCGCTGTCGCGCAGGGCAATGGCCGCCTCGCCGCCGAGATCGCGCCGGTCCCGGTCCCGCAGCGCAAGGGCGATCCCCTCCTGGTCGATCGCGACGAGCATCCGCGCGAGACCAGCGAGGCGGCGCTGGCCAGGCTGAGGCCGATCGTGAAGGAGGGCGGCACGATCACCGCCGGCAACGCCTCGGGCGTCAATGACGGCGCGGCCGCGCTGCTGATCGCCAGCGAGGAGGTTGCCAGGGCCAATGGCCTCAACCCCCGCGCCCGCATCCTCGGCGCGGCGGTCGCCGGCGTGCCGCCGCGCATCATGGGCATCGGCCCGGCGCCTGCGAGCGCGAAGCTGCTCACGCGGCTCGGCCTGACGATCGCGGACATGGACGTGATCGAGCTGAACGAAGCCTTCGCCGCCCAGGGCCTTGCCGTCATGCGCCGCCTCGGCCTTCCCGACGATGCGCCCCATGTGAACCCCAATGGTGGCGCGATCGCGCTCGGCCACCCGCTCGGCATGTCCGGCGCGAGGCTCGCGCTGACCGCGACGGAGGAATTGCAGCGCATCGGCGGCCGCTACGCGTTGTGCACGATGTGCATAGGCGTGGGGCAGGGCATCGCAATGGTGATCGAGCGGGTGTGACATGACCCTCGCGGAGGGCGCGCGCCATGAACTTGGGAGAATCGAATCCTTCTCATCCTGCTCATCCGTCGCGAAACACGAATCCGGCCCTCTCGCGGCGAGGCGTTGCGGGGCTTTCCGCGGCGACAATTCTTTGACCGATCGGTCGATTAATGATATGGGATCGGGACCAGGAGCCTGATATGTACACCACGGAGTTGCAGAAGCAGCCGCGGATCGCCTCGACCGAGGACCCGGACAAGCTCGCCGCCTTCGAGGCGCGGGTGGCGGCGGATGAGTTTATCGAGCCGAAGGACTGGATGCCGGAGGCCTATCGGCGCACGCTCACCCGCCAGATCAGCCAGCACGCGCATAGCGAGATTGTCGGGATGCTGCCGGAGGGGAACTGGATCACGCGCGCGCCCTCGCTCCGGCGCAAGGCGATCCTGCTCGCCAAGGTGCAGGACGAGGCGGGGCACGGCCTCTATCTCTATTCGGCCGCCGAAACGCTCGGCACGAGCCGCGAGGAGATGATCGAGGCGCTCCATTCCGGCAAGGCCAAATATTCCACCATCTTCAACTATCCGACGCTCACCTGGGCGGATATCGGCGCGATCGGCTGGCTGGTCGATGGCGCGGCGATCATGAACCAGGTGCCGCTCCAGCGCACCTCCTACGGCCCCTATGCCCGCGCGATGGTCCGCATCTGCAAGGAGGAGAGCTTCCACCAGCGCCAGGGCTACGAGATCATGATGGCGATGGCCGCCGGCACGCCGGCGCAGCGCCGCATGGCGCAGGACGCGCTCGATCGCTGGTGGTGGCCTTCGCTGATGATGTTCGGCCCGCCCGACGACCAGAGCCCGAACACCGCCCAGTCGATGCGCTGGCGGATCAAGCGCGAAACCAATGACGAGCTGCGGCAGAAGTTCGTCGACATCACCGTGCCGCAGGCCGAGGCGATCGGCCTCACCGTCCCGGACCCCGCGCTCAGGTGGAACGAGGAAAAGGGCGGCTACGATTTCGGCGAGGTGGACTGGGAGGAGTTCCACGCGGTGGTGCGCGGCGAGGGCCCGGTCGCCAGGGAGCGGATGAGCGCGCGCCGCGCGGCCTGGGACGAGGGCGCCTGGGTGCGCGAGGCCGCAGCCGCCCATGCCGAAAGGCACGCGGCGCTGAGGGCGGCGTGATGCGTCCTGATCGCGATGCCGGGCCCGGCCGGATCATGTCCGGGGAGACGCAATGAGCAAGGACTGGCCGCTCTGGGAAGTATTCGTGCGCGCCAGGGGCGGCATGGCGCATCGCCATGTCGGCTCGGTCCACGCGCCGGACGCCGAGATCGCGCTGCGCCACGCGCGCGACACCTATACGCGCCGGCAGGAGGGGGTGAGCCTGTGGGTGGTGCCCTCGGCCGCGATCGTCGCCTCCGACCCGTCGGACAACGAGGCGATGTTCGATCCCGCCGCCGACAAGATCTATCGCCACCCGACCTTCTACAACATTCCCGAGGACGTGAAGCACATCTGATGGACAGGCGGCTCCACGGTTCCGCATCGGCTTGCGTCCCTTCCGCCCGCCGTCGGTGGGCGCCGGCCCGGCATTCGTCGCGCGCATCTTTCGATCGCGCCCGGGCTGGGCGGAGGGTGCTCCGGTGACCGAGGCCCTCGCCATGGATCGGACCCGCTTCGATTATCTCCTGCGCCTTGGCGACGATGCGCTGATCCTCGGCCAGCGCCTGTCCGAATGGTGCGGCCACGCGCCGACCGTCGAGGTCGATCTCAGCCTCGCCAATATGGGCCTCGACCTGATCGGGCAGGCGACGCACTTCCTGAACGCCGCTGGCGAGGCGGAGGGGAAGGGCCGCGATGGCGACGCGCTCGCCTTCCGCCGCGACGTGCTCGATTTCCGCAATTGCCTGCTCGTGGAGCAGCCCAACGGCGATTTCGCGCGGACGATGGCGCGGCAGTTGCTGTTCTCGACCTGGCAGCGGCTGCTGTTCGACGCACTCACCGCCTCGACCGACGCCACGATCGCCGCGGTCGCGGCCAAGGCGGTGAAGGAGGTCAGCTATCACGCCGAGCTCGCCGCCGAATGGGTGATCCGCCTCGGTGACGGGACCGAGGAGAGCCGGCGACGGATGGAGGCGGGGCTCGACTGGGTGTGGCGCTTCATCCCGGAGCTGTTCGAGATGGACGAGATCGCGACCGAGGCCGCGACCACCGGCATCGGCGCCGACGTGACGCTGTTCCGGCCCGAATTCGACGCGCGCATCGCCGCCGCGCTCGCCGAGGCGACGCTCGAGGCGCCGAAGGACCAGCGGCCGATCGTCGGCGGCCGGCGCGGCCATCACAGCGAGCATCTCGGCCACATCCTCGCCCCGATGCAGTTCCTCCAGCGCACCTACCCGGACGCGAAATGGTGAGGCCGGCCGCGCATGGGTTCGATGGACGCCGCGTCCCTGCTCGTCCGGCGCGGCGTCGCGCGCCCGTCCGGGACGGGACTAAGGGGCGCCTGCCGACGGCGCCCGACGTCGTCGCTCGGCTTTGGGACGTGCTCGCGCATGTGCCGGACCCGGAGATTCCGGTGGTCTCGATCGTCGATCTCGGCATCGTGCGCGACGTTTCGCCGGCGCGGGTGGTGCTGACGCCGACCTATACCGGCTGCCCGGCGACGGCGGCGATCGAGGCGATGGTCCGCCTCGCGCTCGACCAGGCGGACTTCGCCGACGTCGAGATCGAAACGACGCTCGCGCCGGCCTGGACGACCGACTGGATCAGCGAGGCGGGCAGGGCGAAGCTGAAGGCCTATGGCATCGCGCCGCCGGTGCCGGCGGGAAGCCGCGTCGTCGAATGCCCGCGCTGCGGATCGCGCGACACCGAGGAAGTGAGCCGCTTCGGTTCGACGCCGTGCAAGGCGCAGTGGCGCTGCCGCGCCTGCGCCGAACCATTCGACCATTTCAAGTGCCACTGATGAGCGCCGCGTTTCACCGCCTCATCATCGCCGACGTGATCGAGGAGACGAACGAGGCCAGGTCGGTCCGCTTCGCCGTGCCCGAGCCGCTGCGCGGGACGTTCGCGTTCAGGCCGGGCCAGCACCTGACGCTGAGGGCCGAGATCGACGGCGAGGAGGTGCGGCGCAATTACTCGCTGTGCGTCGCGCCGCAGGAGGGCGTGCTCGCGGTCACGATCAAGCGCATCGCCGGCGGCGTCTTCTCCAACTGGGCGAACGACCATCTGATGCCGGGCATGGCGATCGACGTGATGCCGCCGCACGGCAGCTTTACCTGGGATTTCGATGCCCTGGCGGCGAACCATTATGCCGCCTTTGCCGGCGGATCGGGGATCACCCCGGTGATGTCGCTGCTCAAGTCGGTGTTGCTGATCGAGCCCGACAGCCGATTCACCCTGTTCTACGGCAATCGCGACAGCCAGTCGGTGATCTTCCTGGAGCAGCTCGCGGAGCTAAAGAACCGCTTCATGAATCGGCTGGAAGTCCATCATTTCCTTGCCGAAGAATATGAGGATATCGAGCTGTTCAACGGACTGCTCGATCGCGCCAAGTGCGACGAGATCCTGGGCCACCTGGTCGACCCGGCCGAAATCGCCGCCTTCTTCGTGTGCGGCCCGGGACCGATGATGGACGCGGTCGAGGAGGCGCTGCTCGCGCGCGGCGTCGAGCGCGGCCGCATCCGCATCGAGCGCTTCACCGCCGGCCGGCCCTCGGCGATGGCGCAAGCGCAGCTCCAATCGCTGAGCGAGGACGCGGCGGGACTGACGATGCGGGTGACGCTCGACGGCCGCACCAGGCGCGTCGCGTTCGACGCCGCCGCCGGCAACATCCTCGATTCCGTCCGTGCCGCCGGGCTGCCGGCGCCCTTCGCCTGCAAGGCGGGCGTGTGCGCGACCTGCCGCGCCAGGCTGCGCTCGGGCGAGGTCGAGATGGCGGCGCGCTACGGCCTCACCGATGAGGAGATCGCGGCGGGCTACGTGCTGACCTGCCAGTCGGTGCCGAAAGGCGACGGTATCATCCTCGATTACGACGCCTGAACGCCGCCCAGCATCAGCATCGTCGCCATGCCGGCGAGCTGGTCGGTGTCCATCGGTCCGTCCGGGCGGAACCAGGTATGCGTCCAGTTGATCATGCCGAAATAGAGCATCGCGAGCGGGAGCGCCGGGGCGCCCGGCCTCAGCTCGCGCACCAGCCCCTCCACCTGGGCGATGATCCGCCGCTGGCGCGCCACGACTTCGGCGCGGTGCCGCGGCGCGAGATTGTCGAGCTCGTTGAGCAGCACCTTGTGGCGGCTTTCGGCGCCGGCATAGAGGCGCAGGAACGCGCGGGTCAGTGCTGCGAGGCGCGCCGCGGCGTCGCCGCCCGCGCGCGTCGCATTCTCCGCCGCCTCGACGAGATCGTCGAGATGCGAGGTCATGACCGCGTAGAGGATATCGTCCTTCGCCGGGAAATAGTGGTAGATCAGGGATTTGGAGGTGCCGCAGGCGTTGGCGAGGTCGGCCACCGAGGCGCCGTTGAAGCCGCGCGCCGCATAGAGGCGCGCGGCCGCGTCCAGGATCGCCGCGCGGCGGCGGTCGTAATCGGGCGATTGCGGCCGGGCCATGGCTCGCTTCTAGGGCGTGTCGCCATAACCGACAACGCCCGCCGCCGCGCGGTCGCCCGGCGGAGGCCGATCACGGCCAGTGCCGCCCGGGGCGCGCGCCCGGCGCGGCCCGCCGGGTTCAGCGCGGCGCCGCCACGGCGGAAAATCCGGTCGCCTCGTGATAGGCGATCACCGCGCGGGTGACGTTCTGCATCAGCCGCATGCGCGTCCCGAGCGGCGTGCCGGTGCGCCCGATCAGCACCGCGACCGCATAATGGTGGCCATCGGGCGAGGTGAGGATGCCGATGTCGTTATAGCCCGCCTGCTCGCCGTTGAAGACCTGGCCGGTGCCGGTCTTGTGCGCGATTCGCCAGCCCGGCGCGAGGCCGCCCTTGAGGCGCTGCGGCCCGGTGCGGACCTCGGAGAGGATCGACAGCAGCCGCGCGGTCGAGCGCTGCGAGAGCAGTTCGCCGCGCTGCAGCCGGGCGAGGCCGGCGACCACGCCCTCGGGCGTCGCGCCGTCGACCGGATCGGCGACATATTGGTTGAAGGCGGCGCGCCGGCGATCGGCGGGGACCTGCGCCCGCGCCTGGAAGAAGGCGTTGCCGCGCGAATAGGCCTGGTGCCAGCGCAGCCCCGCGATCCGGCTCTGCATCAGCCGCTCGCCGGGTCCGAAGCGGATGCCGTCGAGCCGGTTGCGGGCCAGCATCGCGCGCACCGCCTCCGGGCCGCCGGCATGGCGCAGCACCAGGTCGTTGCAGGTATTGTCGCTGGTGGTGAGCGCGCGGAACATGAAATGATCGAGCGTCGCCGTGTAGCCGTTCGGCCCGAGGTCGGCGGCGACCGGCTGATGGAAGAGCGTGAGGTCGTCGCGGGTCAGCGTCACCCGCTGCGACAAATCGAGCCGACCGGCATCGACCTCCTGCAAGGCGGTGAGGGCGACCCAGAACTTGCTGACACTCTGCTGCGGGAAATAGCGCTGGCCGTTCCAGCTCGCCGTCCAGCCGCTCTCGACGTCGCGCACCGCGATGCCGACGAGGCCGTCGAAATCGCGCCCGAGGCTGCTGATCCGCGCCGCGAGCGCGCGCCGCGCCTCCGCATTGGGCAGCAGCTCCAGCGGCGGCGCCGGCGCGGCCTCGATCGCGGGGCGCGGCGCAGGCGCGCGCGGTTGCGCCGCCGGTGGCGCC
>JBDZVR010000017.1:0-51509 GCA_040255785.1 Sphingomonadales bacterium | reverse complement strand
TCCGTATTACCGCGGCTGCTGGCACGGAGTTAGCCGGAGCTTATTCTCCCGGTACTGTCATTATCATCCCGGGTAAAAGAGCTTTACAACCCTAAGGCCTTCATCACTCACGCGGCATTGCTGGATCAGGCTTTCGCCCATTGTCCAATATTCCCCACTGCTGCCTCCCGTAGGAGTCTGGGCCGTGTCTCAGTCCCAGTGTGGCTGATCATCCTCTCAGACCAGCTACGGATCGTCGCCTTGGTGGGCCTTTACCCCACCAACAAGCTAATCCGACGCGGGCTCATCCAAGGGCGATAAATCTTTGGTCCGAAGACATTATACGGTATTAGCTCAAGTTTCCCTGAGTTATTCCGTACCCTTGGGCAGATTCCCACGCGTTACGCACCCGTGCGCCACTAGACCCGAAGGTCTCGTTCGACTTGCATGTGTTAGGCATGCCGCCAGCGTTCGTTCTGAGCCAGAATCAAACTCTCAAGTTGATGTACGACAGGCGCGCCGGGGGAATGACCCGACGCACGAGCCGGCATCTCTGGGAGCCGTTCCTGCACAAATATACAAACTGGTGTTTGCGTATCAGGACACTGGAACGGCTTGGCTTTTTCCGATCCGTCGACACCCAGAGGCTGTCGACGACCGGGGCCGCCGCCCACATGTCCCTTCATCTCAACCGACAATGTCAAAGAGCCGACACGTCTCTCCCCCGGCAGGAACCGGGTGACCGGTAATCGGCTAAGAGAGACGCAAACGGGGTTGGGCAGGCCGCCCTGCCCCGTCGGTGAAGGGCCATATATGGATGCCGCCCGAGGGCGTCAACTCCCTTTTTCGTGAAGATTTGGTGACCGGCGCGCGACCGCGCCGGCCCTCCCCGCGCCACCCTCCTCAAGGAGGGCTTAACCCCTCTTCCGCTATGGCCGCGCGGCAATGGAGGCCCCCGTCACCGACCGCGCCGAAGCGAGCAGCGGCGCGCCGCCCGATTCGGACGGCGCGGGCTTCGCCGAGCGGGTGAAGTCGGGCGTGATCTGGCGCTCGGGCAGCCAGATTGTCGGCCAGCTCATCGCCTGGACCGCGACCTTCCTCGTCATCCGCCTGCTGAGCCCGGCCGATTACGGCCTGGTCGCGATGACCGGCGTGGTGCTGACCTTCCTCGACCTGTTCAAGGGCTGGGGATTCGCGAGCGCGCTGGTGCGCGAGGAACGCACCGATTCGCGCCGCATCGGCCAGGCCTTCGCGATGCTGATCGTGCTCAATGCGGCGCTGGCCGCGATCCAGGTCGCCGCCGCGCCGCTCGCCGCGCGCTATTTCCAGCAGCCGATGGTCGCCGACCTGCTCCGCGTCCAGGCGCTGTTCTATCTCGCCAATCCGTTCACCGCGCTCGGCCACGCGCTGCTCGCGCGGCGGCTGGAGTTCAAGGCGCAGTCGCGAATCGACCTCGCCGCCTCGGTCGTGAGCGCCGCCACCGCCTGCGCCTGCGCGCTCGCCGGCGCCGGCATCTGGACGCTCGTCGCGGCGCCGGCGGCGCTGTGGTACACGCGCGCGGCGGGCTACATCCTCGCCGCCCGGCTGTGGCGGGTGCGGCCGCGCTTCGCGCTCAACGGCGCCGGCGCGATGATCCGCTACGGCGCGGCGATGATCGGCGTGCAGCTGTGCTGGTTCGTGCAGAGCCAGGCCGATGTCTTCATCGGCGGCCGCGCGCTCGATCCCCACCGGCTCGGCATCTACACGACCGCGCTGTTCCTGACGCAGATTCTCGCCGCCAAGTTCGTGCCGCCGCTCAACGAGGTCGCGTTTGCCGCCTATTCGCGGATCCAGGCGCGGCCAGACATGGTGCAGACCGCCTTCCTCAAGTCGGCGCGGCTGATCCTGCTCGTCGCGCTGCCCTTCTATTTCGGGCTGGCGGCGACCGCCGAGCCGCTGGCGCTCGCCGTGCTCGGCCCGAAATGGGCGGAAACCGCGCGAATCATCCCGATCCTGGCGCTGGCCATGCCGATGATGACGCTGCAGATCCTGTGCGGGCCGACGATCACCGCGCTCGGCAAGGCGCGGCTCGCGCTGCGCAACGGCATCGCCGGCGCGTTGATCATGCCAGCCGCGTTCATGGTCGGCATCCACTGGGGCAGCGTCGGGCTCGCCTGGGCCTGGCTCGCCGGCATGGCGGCGCTGCTCGCGGCGACGCTCGCCGTCTCGCTGCCGGCCATAGGGGTTGGCTTCCGCGCGCTGGCCGGCGCGATTGCGCCGCCGCTCGGGGCCGCGCTGGCGATGGCGGCGGGGGTGGTGGCGCTCGATCTGGTGCTGCCACCGCTCGGCCCCGGCGCGCGGCTCGCGCTGCTCGTGCCGGCAGGCGCGGCGCTCTACGCGGGGCTGCTGCTGGCCTTCGCGCGGCCGATCGTCGCCGAGGTGCTGGCGCTGATCCGACGGATGCCGGCGGCTCAGGCGCTCTGAATATAGTTGAGCAGCTCGGCCGCCTCGCGCTCGATCCGGTCCATGCGGAACTTGACGAGGTCTCCGATCGAGACGATGCCGATGATCCGCCCGCCCTCGACCACGGGCAGGTGGCGAATGCGCCGGCGGGTCATCAGCGAGAGCGCGCCCATGATCTGCTGGTCCGGCGTGACCGTGATCGCCGGCGCAGTCATGATCTTCTCGACCGGCCAGTCGAGCACCGGCGCGCCATCGCTGCGCAGCTTGTAGATGATGTCGCGCTCGGACATGATCCCCGCCACCGTGCCGGCGCGAATCACCGGCAGGGCGCCGATCCGCCGGTCGGCGAGGATTCTCACCGCCTCGCGCACCGGCGTCGCCGCGTCGATGGTGAGCACGTCGCGGCCCTTGGTCTCGAGGATCGCGGCAATCGTCATCCTGTCCTCCTCTCGCTTGGCGACTCGGACCCTTGATGATCCCATGCGATGGGCGCAAAGGGAAGCCATGCCCCGACACGATCCCATTCCGCCGCGGCGCCCGCGGCGCCTGCCCGATTCCGGGCGGGCCGCCTTTGCCTGGCGCCAGTTCCGCAAGTCGATGCACTGGACGATGCTCGCCGCCGGCCTGATGATCATCCTGTCGCTGCTGTGGCTGTGGACCACGGGGCCGGTGAGCCTTCACATGCTGGTCGCAACGGCGCTCGGCGTCGGCTTCAGCGTCTTCGTCGCCGGGGCGCTGATGGGCCTGCTCTTCCTCTCCGATACGAGCGGCCATGACGAGGACGCCGCCCAGGGGGATTCCTATGACGATGACGGGGAGCGCTGAGCGCGATCCGATCCTGCGGGTGGTGCCCAAGCCCGGCGACATCAACGCCAACGGCCATATCTTCGGCGGCTGGGTGCTCTCGCAGATGGACATTGCCGCCGGCATCGTCGCCGCCCGCGAAGCGGACGGGCCGGTCGCGACCGTCGCCATCGAGGCGATGGAGTTCATCGCGCCGATCCTGCTGCAGGACCTGGTATCGGTCTATGCCCATGTCGAGCGGATCGGACACACCTCGATCGCGATTCGCGTCCGCGTCGTCGCCAGCCGCGATCGCGGCACGCGCGAGGTCGACGTGACCAGCGGCCTGTTCACCTTCGTCGCCCTCGACGAGAATCACTGCCCCCGGCCGGTGAAGCGGGGTCAGGACAGCGGCGGCAGCGAATAGGTCAGCGTGGCGCGGCCGTTGGCCGGGATCGTCACCGTCCATAGCGGCATCCCGTCGCGGCGGGAGAGGCGCGCGCTGGCGCCGCGCACCTCGCCACCGGCGAGCGAGGCCTCGAAGTGCACCGGCACCGGCCGGTCGTTGGTAACGACCAGCTCGAAATCGCGATCGCGCTTGCCGGCGCCGACGACGCGCAACATGCTCGTAACGCCGGTCGCGGCGCCGAGACCGATCTCGACATCCTCGCCGACCGCGTGATCGTCGATCGTCCCTGCGCCGACCAGGATCGGCCGGCCCCCGCGCCCGTCGAACAGGACGAGCGAGCCGGCGGGCAACGGCACGCCGAGTCCGTCGGCGGTGCGGTTGCGCGCGACCATGACGCGGCGCGCCGGCGCCGGCGCGCCGCGCGCGACCGGGGCGACGGTCTGGCGATAGACGAAGCGCACCGCGACGCGTGGCCGGGCGAGGAAAGCGACCTGCTTCTGGCTGTTCGCGGCGATCGTGACCGGCTCGGGGATGCGGTAGAGCTTGACGTCGCCGAGTTCCTCCTGCGTCGCCACCATCGCGGCGTCCGGCGCGGCGGGCGGAGGCGGTGGCGGCGGCGCCATCGCATAGGCGCGCTCGGCGGCGATGCGCGAGCCGGTGACGACGATGTCCTGGCGCTGCTCCTCGGGGAGGTCGCTGGTCGTGTCCGCCGGCCAGCAATCGAGATTGATCGGGCGCGCCTCGGCG
This sequence comes from Sphingomonadales bacterium, assembly GCA_040255785.1. Classification (GTDB taxonomy): domain Bacteria; phylum Pseudomonadota; class Alphaproteobacteria; order Sphingomonadales; family Sphingomonadaceae; genus Allosphingosinicella. The sequence continues at coordinate 47,149 of JBDZVR010000017.1, read as the reverse complement.
GGGGGGACGCGTCGGTCGGCGCGGTTCAGCCTCCCGGCGACGGCCTGCGTGTCGGCATCCGGGAAACTGGTCGTGTCGGTGTTGGCGAGGGTGAGCCAGGCGAAGAGATCGACCGCCTCGCCATCCTCCGACACGTGGGCGACATAATCGGCCCGCCAGTCGAATCCGCTCGCCAGGTAGGACAGCGTCACCGTCGCGGTGAGCGGCGCGTCGGCGCGCGCGCGCACCGACAGCGTCGGTCGCGCCGACAGGCCGGGCGGCACTTCGTCGTAGACGATGGTCTCGTTGAGCCCGCTACAGCGCAGCGCCTCGATCCCGGCCGCGGTCTGGAGCACGAGTGCGCCGTCGGCGCCGGAGCGGATCACCGCCTCCTCCTCGCGCACCTCGCCGGTCGCGGCCATGGTGCGCCTGAGGTGGACCCGATGCCCGAGCGAGCGCTCGATCAGCGTCCCCGGCGAGAGCAGGTAGGCATCGCGGTTGCGCTCGATCACGCCATCGCCCAGTCCAGAGATGATCGCGCTCTGCGGGAGGATTCCCTCGGCGACGCCCTCGAAGCGGATCTCGCTTTCGCCGGCGGGCAAGGTGATCCGGCGCGTCTCGCTGACCAGCGCATAGCCTGAGAGGAAGGAGAGGTTGGGCGCCCGGTCGGCCGGGCGATTCGGATCGCGATAGATGGTCACCGCGACGCGATCGGGCGCCGCCGAGGCGACGATGGTCCGGGCGAGGCTCGGGGCGGCGACAACGAGCAACGCCAGCGCCAGCCATATCGCGCCGCGCGGGCGCCCGTGACGGCCCGGACTCCCGGCCCGGGCGAGGGGAGAAGCCGGATCGCCGCTCGCGCGGCAATGACGGGGGAGCCTCGAGGGCCGCACGGCGCCGCCCCTCAGAAGCGCGTGTCGAAGGTCGCGGTGAGGCTGGCCTCGCCATTGGCGGGGACGGCGACGTGCCAGACCGCCTCGTCGGCCGAGCGACGCTCGCTCGGCTGGCTCTGCTCGACGATGCGCGTATCGCCCCACAGCCCGCCCTGGACGAGATCGACGGTGACCGGCTCGCCGCTCGCATTGGTCAGCACGTAGCGCATCGTCGTGCGCCAGCGGCCGCTTGAAACACGCTCGCGCCGCTCCACCGTGGGCTGCACCTTGACGTCGAAGGCCTGGCCGGTGGTGAGCCCGATGTCGGAGCCCATTGGCGTGTGGTCGATCGGGCTTTCGCCGACGAACTGCGGGTTGCCGCGCGCGTCGCGCTGATAGACCCGCACCGTGCCGGCGGGCAGCGCGTCGCCGAGCCCCTGGTCACGGGACGAGGAGAAGCGCAGCACCGTGTCGACGCTCTCCGGATCGTCCGCGCTGTGCAGCCAGGCGTTGCGATATTCGTAGGCGCGACGCGCCGGCGCACCGGCGACGCTGAGAAAGCTTACTTGCTTGGTCTGGCGATTCGCGATCGTGGTGCGCTCGGGGAGCGGATAGAGATAATAGTCGCCGAGCCGCTCGCGGTCCGCGCTCTCCGTACCCGCCTCGCGGATCACCCCCGGCGCGGCCCTGCGCGCGCCATAGGAGCGCGCGCCGCCCCGATCGCCGCCGACGCTGCCGGCGACCAGCAGCACCTCGGCATTGTTATAGGGCGTGCCGCTGTTGTTGGTCAGCGTGACCCAGCCCTGCACGTCCATCCGGCCGTTCGCCTCGTCGAACAGCGCGACATAGTCGGCCGACCAGCCGAGCCCCGGCGTCAGATAGGTGAGGGTGAGCGGTCTGCGGCCGCCGCGCTGGCTCTCGACGGTGACGGACAGCGTCGGACGGGCGCGCAGCCCGGCGGGCACGCGATCGAAGATCACCCGCACCGGCAGCCCGTCGTCGCGCAGCACCTCGATGCGCTCGCCGATCTGAAGGACGACGCCGCCGTTCGCGGCAAGCACGCGGGCGCGCTCGCGCGTCTGGGCGCCGGTGGCCGGGTTGGTGCGCACCAGGGTCACCGTCTCGCCGACCGCCTTTTGCATCAGCGCCTGCGGGGAGAGCAGGTCGAAATCGAAATTCTGCTCGACGATGCCGATGCCGTCGCCGGTCAGCGTCACCGTCTCGGGCCGGATCTGCGCCGACACGTCGGGAAACTCCTGGCGCGAACGGCCGGCGGACACGTCGAGCCGGCGGGTGTCCTGCACCAGCGCGAGATCATTGTTGTAGATGGTGACGGACACCTCCCCCTGTGCGGTCTCGCTCGGCGGCGGGATTTCGGTCTCGATCTGGGCGGCGGCGGGCGCGGCCAGCGCGATGGCGGCCGCCGAAGCGATGAACACAAGACGCATGAGAGGGAGCTCCCCCGGACTGATGGTCGGGGCAGCGTCCTATAATCATCCTGTCAGGTCAATGAACGAAGGCACCGCCCGGGATCAGGCGGCTGGCGCGACATCCTCGCCGGGGTCGCGCTGCCGGCGGGTACGGCGGCGCGGACGCGGTGCCTCCTCGCCTTCCCGATCCTCGCCATCGGCGCCGGCGGCGGCGGAGATGGCGGGAGGCAGCGCGTCGAGCGCGATGCCGTTCGTTTCCCCCTCGCCGTCGCCGTCCTCGACGGACTCCTGGCGGCCGCGCGTGCGGCGCGCGCGGCGGCCATTGCCGGCCTGGCGCTCGTCGTCGCCGTCATTGTCGTCGCGGTCATCGCGCGCCTGACGCTCGCGCCGCGGGCGCGCCACCTCGGCGCCCTCGGTGCCCGGCTCGTCCTCGCCGTCCTCGGCGTCGGCCTCGTCCCCGTCGCGCTGGCGACGCTGCTCCTCGAAGCGGGCGCGGCTTTCGCTGAGCACACGGAAATAATGATCGGCGAACTGGAGATAATATTCGGTCTGGACGCGGTCGCCCTGCATCTGCGCGTCGCGGGCGAGCCCCTTGTACTTTTCGAGCAGCTGCGCCGCATTCCCGCGCTGCCGGTTGTCCTGGCGGCTGCCGCCATTCACGTTCATGTTGGGCGCGCGACCGCCGCCCCGGCCGCGCCTGCGGCCGCCCTGACGATTGTTGATCAAACGAACGTCCTCACCAAAGGTGGTTCAACTCTGCCTCTCCAGCCGGGCCCCTCCCGGCGATCCTGCACGACCCATGGGTGCGCCGCACCGCGAAGCGGCGTTCGCAACCGCACCAAATCGCCCGCCAAAGCGACCAAGCAATCGGGGGTCGGCGACGCTGGCCCTTGTGCTTCCGCGAGAGGCGGGCCGGCATCCCTGCAGCCCTATGTAGTCAGCCGCCGGATCAAATCCAAGCGAAATTTCGCTCCCCTCAGCGCGTCAGGACGAGGCAGCGCGCAACCCCGGCAAGGTCGGCGCGCGCGGTGGCTGCGAAGCCCTCGGCCCCGAACAGCGCGGCGACGGCATCGCGCTGGCCGGCGCCGATCTCGACGCAGGCGACGCCATCCGGCGCGAGCAGGCGGGAGAGCCGCGGCGCGAGCCGGCGATAGGCATCGAGCCCGTCGCTGCCGGCGAACAGCGCCTCGGCCGGCTCGTAGTCCGCGACATCGCGAGGCAGGTCCGCGCCCACCGCCACATAGGGCGGGTTGGCGAGAACGAGATCGAAGCTGTCCCTGATCCCCTCGTCCCAGTCGCCGAGGCGCCATTGGGCGCGCGCCGCCAGGCCCAGCCGCGCCGCGTTGCGCCGGGCATGGCCGAGCGCCACCGGCGAGCAATCGACGCCCAGCCCGCGCGCCTGCGGCCATTGGTCGAGCGCGGCGAGCAGCAGCGTGCCCGGCCCGGTGCCGAGATCGAGGATCGTCGCCGGCCCCGCTTCACCGAAGATGGCGAGCGCCGCCTCGATCAGCGTTTCGCTGTCCGGGCGCGGGACGAGCACGCCGGGGCCGACCTCGAGCTCGATCGTCCAGAAGGCGCGGCGCCCGGTGATATAGGCGACGGGCTCGTGCGCCAGCCGGCGTGCGAGCAGCGCATCGAAGGCGACGGGGGCGGGCCGTTCGAGGCCGGCGAGCAGCATCGCATCGCGCGACGCGCCGAGTGCGTGGGCCATGAGGAGCTCGGCGTCGAGGCGCGCCGTGTCGCTCGTCCCGCCCAGCCGCGCCGCAGCGGCTGCAAGCGCCTCGCGCACCTTCATTTCCCGCATTTCCCCGCCCGCGCGCATCTCTCCGTCCGCGTGCGGGAGGGGGCGGGGGCGGGCCAGCGAGAGCCCGGTCCCGCCCATCCCTCATTCATCGCCGGCGAGCGGGAGGGGAGGCTGGGCCTCGTCCAGGCTCGCCAGCCGCGCCGCCTCGTCTTCGGCAACGAGCGCGTCGATCAGCTCGTCGAGCTGCCCTTCGAGGATTTCGGGCAGCCGGTGCAGCGTCAGGTTGATGCGGTGGTCGGTCACGCGGCCTTGCGGAAAATTGTAGGTGCGGATGCGCTCGGAACGGTCGCCCGAGCCGACCATCGAGCGGCGCGCGCCGGTGCGCTCGGCGGCGAGGCGCTCGCGTTCGGCCTCGTAGAGGCGGGTGCGCAGCACCTTCATCGCCCTGGCGCGGTTCTTGTGCTGCGAGCGCTCGTCCTGCTGGATGACGACGATGCCGCTCGGGATATGGGTGATGCGGACCGCGCTGTCGGTGGTGTTCACGCCCTGCCCGCCGGGGCCGGAGGCGCGGTAGATGTCGATGCGCAGATCCTTCTCGTCGATCTGGACGTCCACTTCCTGCGCCTCGGGCAGCACCGCGACGGTCGCCGCCGAGGTATGGATGCGCCCGCCGCTCTCGGTGACGGGCACGCGCTGGACGCGGTGGACGCCGCTTTCGAATTTCAGCCGCGCGAACACGCCCTGGCCGGAGACCGAGACGATCGCCTCCTTGAACCCGCCCAGCTCCGCCGCGCTCGCCGAGATCATCTCGAAGCGCCAGCCCCGATGCTCGGCATAGCGCTGATACATGCGCAGCAGGTCGCCCGCGAACAGCGCTGCCTCGTCGCCGCCGGTGCCGGCGCGGATCTCGAGCATCGCCGGGCGTTCGTCGGCGGCGTCGCGCGGCAGCAGCTTCAGCGCCAGCGCGCGCTCCGCCGCCTCAAGCTTCTCGCGATTCAGGGCCAGCTCCTCGGCCGCCAGCGCGCGCAATTCCTCGTCCGCCTCATGCGTCATCTGCTCGAGGCTGGCCGCTTCGTCGCGCAGCCGCCTGACCTCGCGCGCCGCCTCGGCGACCGGCTCGATCTCGGCATAGTCCCTGGAGAGCTTCACGAACGATTGCGGATCGAGGTCGCCCGCCGACATGGCCCGCGACAATTCCTCCTTGCGCGCCTCGATGGCGGCAATGCGTTCGGCGGAGATCCCGATCATGAGATCGACTTCACCACGGGACTCACGATCGCATTGACGCGACGGATGTCCTCGAGCTGCGCCCCATCGCCGGACTGGCCCTCGTGAATCGTCCCGTTTTCGAGGTAACGGAGCGAATAGATCTGGATGGGATCGACTTTGGTCGCCTTGTCGAATCGCTTTCGAACGCTGCCCGTGACAAATGCCTCGGTTTTGAAACCAGCCCGTCTCAAAGCCACGGTAGCAGCCAGCGCCGCTCGCTCCAGACCCTCGCTTTCGGCGACCACAGCGACCTGAATGCGTTCGCCCACCGGCGTCTCGATCATCATCGCCAGCCGCTCGATCCCCGCCGCCCAGCCGACCGCCGGCGTGGGCGGGCCGCCGAGGCTTTCGATGAGGCCGTCATAGCGGCCGCCGGCCAGCACGGTCCCCTGCGCGCCGAGGCGGTCGGTGACGAATTCGAAGGCGGTGTGGCGGTAGTAATCGAGGCCGCGCACGAGCCGGGCATTGCGGGTCCAGGCGACGCCGGCGGCGTCGAGCCCGGCGGTGACGGCGGCGAAGAAGTCGCTGGCCTCGCTGGTGAGGTAAGCGTCGATGTCCGGCGCGCTGTCGGCGATGGGCCGATCGCGCGGGTCCTTGGAATCGAGGATGCGCAGCGGGTTCTTGTCGAGCCGGGCGAGGCTGTCCTCGGACAAGTCGCCGCGATGGGCCTCGAAATGCTCCACCAGAGCCGCGCGCCAGGCCGCGCGCGTCGCCGCGTCGCCCAGCGTGTTGAGCTGCAGCGTGATCCCCTCGGCGATGCCGAGCTCGTGCAGGAGCTGATCGGCGAGAACGAGCAGCTCCACGTCCGCCGCCGGCGCATCCGTCCCGATGATCTCGGCATCGAGCTGGTGGAACTGGCGGAAGCGGCCCTTTTGCGGGCGCTCGTAGCGGAACACCGGACCCCAGGTGGCGAGCTTCATGGGCGCATGCTGCTGCCAACCTTCGGACAGGTAGGCCCGGCACAGACCGGCGGTGAACTCCGGTCGCAAGGTGATCGAATCCCCGCCCCGGTCCTCGAACGTGTACATTTCCTTCGAGACGACATCGGTGGTCTCGCCGATCGAGCGGGCGAAGACCTCGGTCGCCTCGAAGACGGGAATTTCGACCCGCTGGAACGCATAGAGCCGGCGCACGCGATCGAACGTCTCCACCACCTTGTGGAAGCGGCTGGCCTCTTCGCCCCAGATGTCCTGGGTGCCCCTGATCCGTTGCGGTCCCTTGCCCATGCGCGCGGCCCTTTAGCAGGTTTGCGGCCCAAGGGAACCGGCCGCCGCGGCTGGACGCTCGCCGGAAAGCCGCCCTATGAATGCGCCTCCCAGCATTCGCCGGAGCCCAAGATGCGCCCCATCTCCCTGCTTGCCCTCGCCCTCCTGCTCGCCGTGCCCGCCGCCGCCCAGGTGGGCGAGGCGGTGCCGCGGCCCGTTCCCTATGCCGAAACGATCCCGGCGCCGCGCGACATCGACTATCCGGGCACGATCCGGCTCCATGTCGATGCGACCGATACGACGCGGGCGATCTTCCGCGTGACCGAGACGATTCCGGTCGCCGGGCCGGGGCCGCTCACCCTGCTCTATCCGGCCTGGCTGCCCGGCAACCACGCGCCGCGCGGGCCGATCCAGACCGTCGCGGGCCTGAAGATCAGCGCGAACGGCACGCCGCTCGCCTGGCGCCGCGACCCGGTCGATGTCTATGCCTTCCACGTCGACGTGCCCGAGGGCGCGCGCGAGATCGAGGTCGAGTTCCAGCATCTCTCCGCCACCGATCGCGCCCAGGGCCGGATCGAGATGGCGCCGGCGATCCTCAACGTGCAGTGGGAGAAGGTATCGCTCTATCCGGCCGGCTACTATACCCGCCGCATCCCGATCGAGGCGCATCTCGCCATTCCCGAAGGCTGGCAGGCCGCGACCTCGCTCGACATCGCGAGCCGCAGCGGCAACCGCATCGCCTATCAGGCCGTGCCCTATGAGACGCTGGTCGATTCGCCGCTCTTCGCCGGCCGCCACTACCGGCGCGAGGATCTCGGCCACAATGTCGCGCTCAACATCTTCGCCGACGATCCGCGCTATCTCGCGGCGACGCCGGAGCAGATCGCCGCGCACCGGCGGCTGGTCGAGCAGGAGCTGCTGCTGTTCGGCACCCGTCATTTCGACCGCTACGAATTCCTGCTCGCCCTCACCGACGAGCTCGGCGGCATCGGGCTCGAACATCTGCGTTCCTCGGAAAACAGCGCCGATCCCACCTATTTCACGAAGTGGGACGAGGGCTCGGCGGGGCGCGACCTCCTCGCCCACGAATCGACGCATAGCTGGAACGGCAAGTATCGCCGGCCCGCGGAGCTCTGGACGCCCAACTACAACGTGCCGATGCGCGACAGCCTGCTGTGGGTCTACGAGGGCCAGACCCAGTTCTGGGGCTATGTGCTCGCCGCGCGCTCGGGGCTGATGCCGGTCGAGGACGTGCGCCAGGCGCTCGCCCAGACCGCCGCCTATTACAGCACGCTTCCGGGGCGCGGCTGGCGCCCGCTGGTCGACACCACCAACGATCCCATCATCAACCGCCGCCAGCCGCAGGCCTGGACGAGCTGGCAGCGCAGCGAGGACTATTATTCGGAAGGCCAGCTCATCTGGCTCTCGGTCGACGCCAGAATCCGCCGGCTGACCGACGGCCGCAGGTCGATCGATGATTTCGCCCGCGCCTTCTTCGGCGTCAATCCGGGCGACCAGGGCATCGCGACCTATACTTTCGACGATGTCGTCGCGACGCTGAACGCCGTCGCGCCCGACGACTGGGCGAGCTGGCTGCGCGAGCGCGTCGACCGCACCGGCGAGGCGCCGACCGACTGGATCGCGGCCGGCGGCTACCGGCTCGTCTACACCGACACGCCGACACCCTATTTCCGCTCGCGCGAGCGGGCGCGCAACATGCTCGACCTCACCTATACGATCGGCGCGACGATCGGCCGCGAGGGACGGATCACCGGCGTTTCGTGGGATTCGCCGATGTTCAACCTCGGCATGACGGTCGGAACGCAGATCATCGCGATCAACGACCGCCAATATTCGGACGAGCTGATGAAGCAGTCGATCACCGAGGCGCGGGGCACCAACGAGCCGATCCGACTGCTCGTCAGGAACGGCGCGCGCTATCGAACGGTCGAACTCGATTATCATGACGGGTTGCGCTATCCCCGGCTCGAACGCGTGGGTCGCGGCCCGTCGTCGCTCGATGCGCTGCTCGCCCCGCGGGAGCGCTAGACGGGGAGGGAAATATGGGGCGCGCCGCGATAGTCGCAGGCCTGATGGCGCTCGGGTCGGGGTCGCTGGCGATGGCGCAACAGGGCGATCCGGCGAACCTTGCGGAACGCAACACCGCGCGCGCGATCGCGCGGGTCGAGGCGCTGAACCCCCGCGTCAACGCCGTGATCGCGCTCGACCCGACGGCGATGGATCAGGCCCGGGCGCTCGACCGGATGCGCCGCGCGCGCGGGCCCCTGTTCGGCATGCCGATCCTGATCAAGGACAATATCGAGACCCTGGGCCCGCTGCCGACCACCGCGGGCAGCCTCGCGCTCGCCGGCAACGTCACCCATCGCGACACGCCGCTCGTCGCGCGGCTGCGCGCCGCCGGCGCGGTGATCCTGGGCAAGACCAACCTGTCGGAATGGGCCAATATCCGCTCCAGCCATTCAATCTCGGGCTGGAGCGCGGTCGGCGGCCAGACTCGCAACCCTCATGCGCTCGATCGCAATCCGTGCGGTTCGAGCTCGGGCAGCGGCGCCGCCGTCGCCGCCGGCATGGTCCCCGCCGCGATCGGCACCGAAACCGACGGATCGATCACCTGCCCCGCCGCGATCAACGGCATCGTCGGGTTCAAGCCGACGGTGGGGCTGGTCAGCCGCACCCATATCGTGCCGATCAGCCACAGCCAGGACACGGCCGGGCCGATGACGCGCACGGTGCGCGACGCGGCGCTGGTGCTGAGCGCGATCGCCGGCACCGATCCGGCCGACCCGGCGACCGCCGAGGCCGACGCGCGCAGGGTCGATTATGTCACCGCGCTCTCGCCCGACGCGCTGCGCGGCGTCCGCATCGGTGTGATGCGCTTCGCCGCCGGCTTCGGCACCGACGAGCCTTTCGAGGCGGCGCTGGCTCTGCTGCGCGCGCAGGGCGCGACACTGGTCGACATCGACAGTTTCGAGGGTCGCGAGGAGATCGGCCGCAACGAGCTCATCGTGCTGATGGCCGAGCTCAAGCACGACATGAACGCCTATCTCTCGACGCTGCCGAACCATGTCGAGACGCGCACGCTCGCCGACCTCATCGCCTTCAACCGCGCCCATGCCGACACCGAGCTGGCGCTGTTCGGCCAGGACCTGTTCGAGCGCGCCGAGGCGACGAACGGCCTCGACGACGATTATCGCCGCGCGCGCGAGACCAGCTACCGGCTCGCCGGCCCGGAGGGCATCGACCGGCTGTTGCGCGAGCATGACGTCGTCGCGCTGGTCGGGCCGACCATGCCGCCGGCCTGGCCCATCGACGCCGTCAACGGCGATCAGATTTCGGGCGGCGGCGCCGGCGGCCTCGCCGCCGTGGCCGGCTACCCGCACCTCACCGTGCCGATGGGCGCGGTCAAGGGGCTGCCGGTCGGCCTCTCCTTTATCGGCACGCGCTGGGACGACGCGCGCATCCTCGCGCTCGGCTACGCCTATGAGCAGGCGTCGCGGATGCGCGTCGATCCGGCCTTTCCCGACTCGATCGAGGAGACCCCCGAGATCGCCCGGCACCTCAGGCCGACGAGGCAGTAGGCCGTAGCGGAGATGCGCCCTCTCCCTCGGGGGAGAGCGGCGCCATGCGAGGCCCGCTTCAGCTCAATCGGGCCGGAAGCGGCGCCGGCGCGGCTCGATCTCGTAGCGATGATTGGGCTTGATCTCGAAATTGACGAAGCGGCCCGCCGACGGCGCGGCGAGCAGCCGCTCGTAGACCCTGGCAGGCACGTCGAAATAGGAATAGCGGTCGCCGCCCGCATACCAGATGTCGAGAATATGCCGCTCGGGATCATAGGCGGCGCGTTCGATCGCAGTCGAATCGAACTGGCCGTTGCGCGCTCGCGGCACTATTTCCTCCGCTTGACCGGTCTTCGCTCTCCCGCTTCAACGGCCAGCTGCGCCCAACGCTGCATCGCCTCGACGTCGTCATGGACGTCGAGCGGCGCCCGCCGGTAGTTCATCACGTCGACGCGGCCGTCCCCGAGGGTGATCGAAAATTTGGGGCAGCCTTCGGCGTCCCAGATCGCGTCGCTTTCCTTGTCCGCCTTGAACCAGATGTCCTCGCCGTGGAGAATCGCGAAGATCGTCCCGTCGAGGTAGAGCGTCGCGCCGCCCATCATCTTGCGCATCGTCACCTCGCCGATCGGCGCGAGCGCCTCCCGCACCCAGGCGTAGAGGCCCATGTCGATGGTCATGCGGTGAGCTTGAGCAGGGCGATGCAGGCGACGATGCCGAGGATGAGCAGCGCGCGCACCAGGCTGGCCGGCTCCTCGAACCAGGCCATGCCGACGATCACCGTCCCGATCGCGCCGATTCCGCCCCACACGGCATAGGCCGTGCCCATCGGGATCGTCCGCGCGGCGCGCTCGAGCAGCCCCATCGACAGCGCGACCGAGACCAGGAAGGCGAGCGTCCACGGCAGGTTGCGAAAGCCGTCGACGAAGCGCAGCGAGGTCGTGAAGCCGACCTCGAACGCACCGCCGAGGATGAGCAGCAGCCAGGCCAATTCAATCCCCTCGAACGAACAGGAGAGATTGCGTTAGCCTGCCCGCGCGGCGCGCGCTACCATCACGCGATGGCCAGGCAGGGCATCAACCTCGGCAGCTGGTTCATGCCGGCTCGCTTCGTCCTGTTCGCCGGGCTGTTCGTGATCGGGATCGTCGCCGGCGGCCTGGTCGTCGGCTGGATGCTCGGCATCATGCTCGGCTTCGATGTCGCCGCGCTCGCCTTCCTCGCCGTCTGCGCGCCGCTGCTGCGCGACAAGGCCGAGACGATGCGGCGCCACGCCAAGGAGAATGATGCCAACCGTATCCTCTTGCTCATCGTCACCGCGGCGGTGAGCGGGGTGATCATGGTCACCGTCGGCGCGGAGGTGATGGGCGGGCAGCAGCAATCGGCGGCCGGCATCGGCCTCATCGTCGCGACGCTGACCCTCTCCTGGCTGTTCAGCAATGTCGTCTATGCGCTGCATTACGCCCATCTCTATTATTCGGCGGCGGTGGGCGGCGGCGATTCGCGCGGCATCGACTTTCCGGGAACGAAGGAGCCCGATTACAGCGATTTCCTCTATTTCGCCTTCACGCTGGGCATGACCTTCCAGACGTCCGACATCGACATCAGCAGCCGGACGATCCGCCGCGTCGGCACCGCCCATTGCTTCGCCGCGTTCGTCTTCAATATCGGCGTCCTCGCCTTCACCATCAACGTGCTCGGCGGATAGGCCAGGCCCGTGGCGCAATGGCCGCGATCGCGCGAAGCGGCGACCGGCACCTCATGCAATTCGTCAGAGCCTAGATCTGCGCCTCCACGTCCGCGACCGGGGCCGGACGGCGGCGCGCGGCGATCAGGCAGGCGGTGACGATCAGCGCCGCGCCGGCGAGCGTCAGCGGCCGCGCCGGCTCGTGGAAAACGAGCCAGCCAAAGAGGCTCGCCCAGATGAAGGCGGTATATTCGACCGGCGCGAGATGCTGCGCCTCGGCGCGGGCATAGGCCCATGACAGCAGCATCAGCGAGGCGAAGGCGAGCGCCGCCGCGCCCGCCACCGCCGGCCATTCCCGTGCGGGCGGCAGCTCGGCGAGCCAGGGGGCGGCGAGGAGGAAGCCGGCGCTCATCAGCGCGCTCATGAAGAAGGCGATCTCGACCGGGCCGGCGACGAGCGCCTGCTGGCGCATCAGCACGATGTTCCAGGCGTAGAGACAGGCGGACAGGAGGATGGCGAGCGAGCCGCGCAGCGCCTCCGGCCCGAGATCCGCCCTCGCCTGACCGGCGAGGATCACGGCGACGCCGGCGAGGCCGAGCAGCGAGGCGAGGATCGCGCGCCGCTCGATCTGCTCCTTGAGGAGCGCCGCCGCGAGGTAGAGCGCGATCAACGGCGCGACGAAGGCGAGCGCGACCCCCTGCGCCAGCGGCACCCGCGCGAGCCCCCAGAAGAAGGCGAGCGCCATGAACACCGAGATCGTGCCGCGGATCAGATGCACGCGCATCACCGCGCGCGCCGGCCAGCGATGGCCGAGTCCGAAATAGACGAGTCCACCGAAGATCGCGCCGGCAAGCGTGCGCCAGAGCAGCGCGTTGTAGGTGCCGATGGCGAGCGCGAGATGCTTCATCAGCGCGTCCATGCCGGAGAAGGTCGCGATGCCGAGCGCGGCCACCGCGAAGGCGATCGCGACCGATGGACGGCTCTGGCTGGTCATGCGCGGCGCGGCTCCCTTCGCGCCGCGCCATGCCACGCAATTCGCCGCCTGTCTCGCCCGGCTTCGCCGGCCCGGACCGCCGCGCTTCAGGCGGGCGGGCGCGGAGCGGAACGGCGGCCGGGCGGCGGCATCGCCGGGCATGATCCCGCGCGCGCTCGCCGACCGTCACCCGCGAGCCGCTGCCGACGATCACCCGGATGCGCGCCCGCTTGAACGTCGATCCGGCCTAAACCAGCGCCATCGCGCGCTCGCGCAGCCGCTCGACGGCGGCGGCGTGGATGCCCGGCGTCGCGACCAGCACGCCGAACGCCTCGCCCGAGGCGGTGTTGAAGGCGAGCGGCTGGCCGAGCGCGCCCGTCACCCGCGCGCCCGCCTCCTCGGCGATCAGCGCGGCGGCGGCGATGTCCCACTCGAAGCCCCAGCGCAACGTCGCGACCAGATCGGCTTCGTCCGCGGCGACCATCGCGATGCGCAGCGCGATCGAATTGGGCTTGGCCACCGCAACGAGGTCCCGGTCCACCTTCGGGAGCTGGTCGGCGGGCACGCGCGCGCCGGCGAGCCGACGGCGCCGGCCGACCGCGAGCCGCTCGCCGTTGCGCCAGCCGCCGAGGCCGCGCGCGGCGGTCCACAGCTCGCCCCGCATCGGCGCCGAGAGCACGCCGAGCACCGGCACCCGATCCTCGACCAGCGCGATCGACACGCACCAGCCGGGCCGCCCCCGGATATAGTCGCGGGTGCCGTCGATCGGATCGACCAGCCACAGCCGCCGGCGCTCGATCCGGTCGGAAATGTCGACGCTTTCCTCGGAGAGCCACCCGGCATGCGGATCGAGCCTGGTGAGCGCGCCGCGCAGGAAATTGTCGATCTCGAGGTCGACCTCGCACACGGGCGTGCCGGCGCCGCGCTCACCGGCGCCCTTTTCCCAGCGCCTGAAGTCGCCGCCGAAGCGCGCCTCGGCGATCCTGCCGGCGGCGACGGCAATCTCGGCAATCTCGTCAAGCACCGGCGACCGTCATTCCTTCGACCCTCAGGGTCGGAACGTTGATCGCGCGGCGATGCTCCAGATCGTTCGCCGCGAGGAGCGTCGCGTACATGTCGATGAGGTTGCCGGCGATGGTGATCTCGTCGACCGGGGCGGCGAGCGCGCCGTTTTCGATCAGGAAGCCGGAAGCACCGCGGCTGTAGTCCCCGGTCACCGGGTTGACCCCCTGGCCGATCAGCCCGGTCACGTAGATGCCGCGCGCAATGTCCGCGATCAGCGCCTCGGGGCTGAGCGATCCCGCCGCGAGATGAACGTTGGTCGCGCCGATGCCGGGCGCGCCGGCGCTGCCGCGGGTGGCGTGGCCGGTCACTTCGAGCCCGAGCTGGCGCGCGGCGGCGGCGTTCATCAGCCAGCCCGTCACCCGCCCGCCCTCGACCAGCGCGCGCGGCCCGGTCGCGACGCCCTCGCCATCGAAGGGCTTGGAGCGCAGCCCGCGCGGGCGGTGCGGATCGTCGTGGATGTGGATGTGCTCCGCAAACAGGCGCTCCCCGTCGCGCCCGAGCAGGAAGCTGGTGCGCCGCGCCACCGCCGCGCCGCTCAACGCGCCGATCAGGTGGCCGACAAGGCTGCCGCCGACGCGCGGATCGAAGACCACCGGCATCGCCCCCGAGGGCGGCCTGGCCGGATCGAGCCGGCGCACCGCGCGGGTGCCGGCGAGCGTGCCCAGCTCCTCGGCCGGGTCGAGATCGGCGAAGTGGCGGGCCTGATGGCTGGCGCTGTCGCGCTGCATCGCGCCGCCGCTCCCCGCGATCACCCCGACCCCGGCGCCATAGCCGCTGGCCGTGTAGCCAGCGACGAAGCCGGCGCTGGTCGCGAGCGCGACCACCGTGCGCGCCGCCGAGACGCCGGCGCCCTCGCTGTTGGTGACGCCGGGAACGGCGCGCGCCGCCTCCTCGAGCGCGAGCGCCCTTTCCTTGAGCGCGGCCGGCGCCGGATCGCCGCCATCGTCGATGTCGAGCGCGGGCGCGCCGCCCCGATAGAGCCGGTCGGCCGGCGCCAGGCCCGCATAGGGATCCTCGGGCGCCTCGCGCGCCATCGCCACCGCGCGCTCGACCAGGGCCGTCAGCGCCTCGCGCGACAGGTCGGACGAAGCGACGCTCGCCGAACGGCGGCCGACGAACACGCGCAGCGATATTTCCTCGCCCTCGGACCGGACCACGTCCTCAAGCGCGCCGAGGCGCACCTGCACCTCGGTCGAGGCATCGCCATAATAGACCGCGTCGGCGGCATCGGCGCCGGCCCGGCGCGCCGCGGCGACGAGATCGGCGGCGCGCTGTTCGGCATTGGTGACGGAAAGCATCGTCGCCGCTTAGGCCGCGTGCGCGCAAATGCAAGGCTTCAGGCGGTGCCGACGACCAGGCAGCCGAGGAAGACGAGCAGCCCTGCGGTGCGGTTCGAGCGGAACCGCCGGAGCGCGTCATTGCCATCGGCGGGCGCCAGTCCGGCGACCTGCCAGGCGAGATGGAGCGCCGCCGGCAGCAGCGCGGCGAGCGCGAGCCACTCGGGCCGGACCTGGTGGATCGCCAGGCCCCAAAGCAGTAAGGCGAGCGCGTAGCAGGCGGCAATGCCGGCGCGCGCGTGCCGGCCGAGCGCGCGCGCCGACGACTTGACGCCGACCAGCGCGTCGTCCTCGATATCCTGCAGCGCGTAGATCGTGTCGTAGCCGATCACCCAGAAGATCGAGCCGGCATAGAGCAGCAGCATCGGCGGGTCGACGGAACCGGTGGCCGCCGGCCAGCCCACCAGCGCGGCCCAGGAGAAGACGAGGCCGAGCCAGGCCTGCGGCCACTCGGTGATCCGCTTCATGAAGGGATAGGCGGCGACCGGGCCGAGGCTGGCGAGCGCGATGAGCTGCGCCAGTCGGTCGAGCTGGAGCAGCACGACGAGGCCGATCAGGCTCATCCCGACGAGCAGCGTCCAGGCGCGCGGCAGCGAGACGCGCCCGCTCGCCAGCGGTCGCAGGCGCGTGCGGGCGACCTGCCGGTCGAGATCGCGGTCGACGATGTCATTGTAGACGCAGCCGGCGCCGCGCATCGCCCAGGCGCCGAGCGCAAGCCACAGGATCAGCGCCCAGCCGCGCCCGCTCGCGATGCCGCCGCCATTGCCGGCGAGCGCGACGCTCCACGCCCCCGGCCAGAACAGCAGCCAGGCGCCGATCGGCCGGTCGAGCCGGATCAGCGAGGCATAGGGCCGCACCGCGCCCGGCAGGGCACCGATCAGCCCGCGCTGCTCGCTGTCGGGGACGATGTCGGATGCCGGCGCCATCGCCTTCCCTTACCGTCCTGCCCGGCCTTGTCGAAGCCCGTTCTTTGCTCGATGGAAGGGGCATCATGCCCGCGACGCCCGCCTGGCCGCCCGAGAGCCTGCCGCGCCTCTACGTCGAGGCGCGGCTCGGCGAGGGCGTCACGCTGACCCTGGAGGGCAAGGCGGCCAACTATCTCGGGGCGGTGCTGCGGCTGAAGCCGGGCGACGAGGTCGCGCTGTTCGACGACGCGACCGGCGAATGGCGCGCGACGATCGCCGAGGCGGGCAAGCGCCGCGTGACGCTCGCCGTCGGCGGGCGGCTGCGGCCGCGCGAGACCGTACCGGACCTTTGGCTGCTGTTCGCGCCGATCAAGCGCGGGCGGATCGACTGGCTGGTCGAGAAGGCGACCGAGCTCGGCGCCGCGCGACTGCAACCGGTGGTGACGCGGCGCACGGTGGTCGACCGGCTCAATCTGGAGCGGCTGCGCGCGCATTGCATCGAGGCGGCCGAGCAATGCGGCCGCACCGCGCTGCCCGAGCTGGCGCCGCCGGTGAAGCTCGCCGACCTGCTCGCGGCCTGGCAGCCAGGGCGCGCGCTCCATTTCGCCGACGAGGCGGGTGGCGCGCCCTTGGCGAGCGCCGCCGCGCCGCCACCGGCGGCGATCCTGATCGGGCCGGAGGGCGGCTTCGCCGACGAGGAGCGCGCCGCGATCCGTGCGCTGCCGCAGGCGCGGCCCGTCTCGCTCGGCCCGCGCATTCTGCGCGCCGAAACCGCCGCGCTGACGGCCCTTAGTCTGTGGATGGCGGCGGCCGGCGACTGGGGGATCGCGGCGCGCGGCTGATTGCCCGATCGCGCAGTCGGCGCTAGACTGGGCGGCGCCGCGTTTCGCGCGCGAAACCGGCCTGATCGCGTCGTGACGCGCCAACGGGGGGGTGGCCGATCATGAAATTCAAGCGTTCCCTGGCTTTCCTCGCATCGATCGCGCTGCTCGCCGCCTGCGGTGGCGGCGGTGGCGGTAGCTACGCCGGCAACAACCCGCCGCCGACCGGTGGTGGTGGGGGTGGTGGTGGCGGCGGCGGCGGCGGTGGCGCGCCAGCGACCTGTTCGCTCGCCGACCGGGCGAACTGGGCGTTCGACCAGCTCGAGGAATGGTATCTCTTCCCCGAAACGCTGCCGGCCAGCCTCGACCCGGCGGGCTTCTCCTCGCTCGCGGATTATGTCGACGAGCTGACCAAGACCGCGCGCGCCCAGGGACGCGACCGCTTCTTCACCTACGTGACCTCGATCGAGGAGGAGCGGGCCTTCATCAGCCGCGGCGAGACCGCCGGCTTCGGCATTCAGCTCGGCGTCGATCTCGGCGCGCGGCGGCTGTTCGTCATCGACGCCTATGAGGGCGCGCCGGCCCTCGCCGCGGGCATCGATCGCGGCACCGAGATCCTGGCGGTCGGCGAGTCGAGCAGCGACCTCGAGGCGGTCAGCTCGCTGCTGGCCAGCGGCAATACCGGCGCGCTCTCCGAGGCGCTCGGCCCCAATACCGAGGGGCTGACGCGCGTGCTGCGGGTCACCGACGCCAACGGCACCCGCGAGGTCACCCTCGCCAAGGCCGATTTCGATATCCCGCCGGTGTCGCCGCGCTTCGGCGCGCAGATCATCAACGATAACGGCCGCCAGGTCGGCTACGTGAACCTTCGCACCTTCATCTCGACCGCGGACCAGCAGCTGCGCGACGCCTTCGCCAGCTTCCGCGCCCAGGGGATCACCGAGGTGATCGTCGACCTGCGCTACAATGGCGGCGGCCTGCTCTCGACCGCGGAGTTGTTCGGCGACCTGCTCGGCGGCAATCGCGCCTCCAGCGACGTGTTCGATCGCGTGACGTTCCGCCCGGAAAAGTCGGCGAGCAATTCGACCCATTTCTTCACCGCCCGGCCGGAGGCGATCTCGCCGGTGCGGATCGCCTTCATCGGCACCGGCAGCACCGCTTCGGCGAGCGAGCTGGTGATCAACGGCATGACGCCGTACCTTCGTTCCAACGCGGCGCTGATCGGGGCCAACACCTTCGGCAAGCCGGTCGGCCAGATCGCGATCGACCGGATCGCATGCGACGACCGCTTCCGCATCATCGCCTTCGCGCTCGAGAACGCGTCGCGCAACGGCCAGTATTTCGATGGCCTCGCCGGCTCGGTCGAGGCGAGCTGCCAGGCGGATGACGACATCTTCCGCCAGATGGGCGATCCCGCCGAAGCCTCGACCCGCAAGGCGCTCGATTTCATCGCAGGCGTCGGCACCTGCACGCCGATCACCGCGGCGGCGCGCACGCAGCGGCTGCGCCAGACGCGGCGGGAGATCGAGCCGCTGCGGCCACGGATCGGCAATGCCGCGCAATATCACGTGCCCGGGCTGTTCTAGGGACGGCGCTCAGGCCGCGGCCCGATCGCGGACGCCGGGCGTTCGCGAAAGCCGGCGTCGCCCCGGCCGGACGACCTTGAACGGTGACAATGTCGGCGAAATCCGATCGGACGCGTGCCCGGCCGTCACTTGACCAGCCAGACCGAGCGGCCATGCCCGGTATCGCATTTGCCGCACTTCCAGCGCCCGCTCTCAAGCCGTTCCGCCGACGATGGCGGCTTCCCGCCGAACCCGAACAGGATCAGCTCTCCGCCGGCACGTAGAGGTCGCCGCCTTCGCGGTATTTCTCCGCCATCTCCGCCATTCCGGCCTCCGCCTCCTCGGCGGTGACGAACGTCTCCACGCCCGCATTCTGCTTCGCCGCGAAGTCCCGAGCCCGCGCTTCAGAACCGTCCCCGGGACGGTCCTGAGCCGTCTGCCTTTGGGCAAACTCGCGGACTTCCTGCGTGATCTTCATCGAGCAGAATTTCGGCCCGCACATGCTGCAGAAGTGCGCCGTTTTCGCCCCTTCCGCCGGCAGCGTCTGGTCGTGATATTGCTCGGCGGTGTCGGGGTCGAGGCTGAGGTTGAACTGGTCGCGCCAGCGGAATTCGAAGCGGGCGCGGCTCAGCGCGTCGTCGCGCAGCTTCGCCGCCGGGTGGCCCTTCGCCAGGTCGGCGGCGTGGGCGGCGAGCTTGTAGGTGATGACGCCGACCTTGACGTCGTCGCGGTCGGGCAGGCCGAGATGCTCCTTGGGCGTGACGTAGCAGAGCATCGCCGTGCCGTACCAGCCGATCATCGCGGCGCCGATGCCGCTGGTGATGTGATCGTAGCCCGGGGCGATGTCGGTGACGAGCGGGCCCAGCGTATAGAAGGGCGCCTCGCCGCACGCCTCCAGCTGCTTGTCCATATTCTCCTTGATCTTGTGCATCGGCACGTGGCCGGGGCCCTCGATCATCACCTGCACGTCCTGCGCCCAGGCGCGCCTGGTCAGCTCGCCCAGCGTATAGAGCTCGGCGAACTGGGCCTCATCATTGGCGTCGGCGATCGAGCCGGGGCGCAGCCCGTCGCCCAGCGAATAGGCGATGTCATAGGCCTTCATGATCTCGCTGATCTCTTCGAACCGTTCGTAAAGGAAGCTCTCCTTGTGGTGGGCGAGGCACCATTTGGCCATGATCGAGCCGCCGCGCGACACGATGCCCGTCACGCGCTTCGCGGTCAGCGGGATGTAGGGCAGGCGCACGCCGGCATGGATGGTGAAATAGTCGACGCCCTGCTCGGCCTGCTCGATCAAAGTGTCGCGGAAGATCTCCCAGGTCAGCTCCTCGGCGACGCCGCCGACCTTTTCCAGCGCCTGATAGATCGGAACGGTGCCGATCGGGACGGGGGAGTTGCGGATGATCCATTCGCGCGTGTCATGGATGTTGCGGCCGGTCGAGAGGTCCATCACCGTGTCGGCGCCCCAGCGGATCGCCCACACCATCTTGTCGACCTCGTGCGCGACGTCGCTGGCAACCGCGCTGTTGCCGATATTGGCGTTGATCTTGACCAGGAAGTTGCGGCCGATCGCCATCGGCTCGCTTTCCGGGTGGTTGATGTTCGAGGGAATGATCGCGCGGCCGCGCGCGACCTCGTCGCGGACGAACTCCGGCGTCACATGGTCGGGGATGCAGGCGCCCCAATCCCGCCCATCGCGCGCCGCCGCCTCGCGCCGCATCTCGCGCCCCAGATTCTCGCGGGTCGCGACATATTCCATCTCCGGCGTGACGATGCCGCGGCGGGCATAGTGCATCTGCGTGACATTGCAGCCCGGCTTCGCGCGCAGCACGCGGCGGCGCACGTTCGGGAAGGGCGCGACGCCGCCCGATCGGTCGGGGCCGAGCTGGCCGTTGTCCTCCGGGCGCACCTCGCGCTGCGGCACTTCCTCGACATCGCCGCGGCCGCGGATCCACTCGCGGCGCAGTCCGGGCAGGCCCGCCATGATGTCGATATGCGCATCGGGATCGGTATAGGGCCCGGACGTGTCGTAGACGCGCAGCGGCGGCTCGCCGCTGGAGGCCGCCAGGTCGATCTCGCGCATCGCCACGCGCAGCGGGCCGACATGGACCTTGCGGCTGCCGCGAATCGGGCCGGTGGTGACCTTGAGTTCGGTACGGGCGGGCGCGTCGGCCATCTTGTCTCTCCTACAGAAGGGGAAGGAGACGGACGCACCGCTTCTCCCTCCCTACGCCGGTGTCAGCCGGATCAGGTTCGGCGGGTCGAAGGCTGCTGCCTTCCTCTCAACCGCGCATCAGCGGTCCCCCGGGGAATGAGGCGATCCTAGGCCCGCCGCGCGGATAAGGAAAGGGCGGCCGCGCCGGGATCGGCGGGCCGCCACTTCCGGTCGCCCGGCGAAGCGCTCAGACAGTCGTGCGCGGCGAGGGCACGGCGTGCGACGGCGTGGCCGAGGGCGCCGCGTCCGCGGGCGCCGCTCCCGCGCAATCGCCGAAGTGGTGCTCGATTCGCCGCGGCGCCTCGCCCGGACGGTGCGTAATGCGCACGCTATAGCCGCAGCCGCCGCCACGGGTCGTCGAGACGAAGGTGAAGCTGCCGCTGGCCGGGGCGCCGCCCGAGACCATCGTGAACGGCAGGCCGGGCGCGGCCGCGCCCGTTGCGGCGGCCTCCATCGCGGCGATCTCGCTCATCATCCGCGCGTGCCGCCACGCCATCGCGGCGAACATCGCGTCCATCCGCGCGAAGGGATCGACGAACGTAACCGGAAGCGCGACCGGGCGATCGGCGGCGGGCACGATCCGCACCTTCGGCGGCACCTTGCCCTCATATTCGATCCGGGCGACCGCGCCGTCCGGCAGATCGACGTGCATCACATGGCGGCTCGCGGCATAAGCGGTGCCCGCCAGGGCGAGCGAGGCCACGCCGGCAAGCGCGAGGCTTGGCATCAAACGCATCGGGATCCTTCCTCCGTTCGGTTGAACATTGGCGGCGCGGAACATGCCACCCGAAGCTGAACCGCAAATGAAACGCGCCACTTTCCCGTGCATTAAAAAGAATTTAGGGAGCGTCCATGCGCCCCCGACCGGCCGATTCCGATCAATATGCCGCCGATCGCGCCGAGCCGCGGCGGGTGGCGATCGGCTGGCGCCTGCTCGGCTTCATTCTCGTCGCCGCGAGCGCCGCGCTGCTGCTGGCGAGCGAGCCGGACGATCCGCTGCGCCGCTATGGCTGGATCGGCCTCGCCGCCGGCTGGGCGGTGCTGATCGGCGCCGTCCTCTACCGCAGCCGCTATCGCAAGGCGCGCACGGCCGGGCCCGGAGGACGCTGAACGCGAATGAGCCTGGAATCGGTCCGCGCCTGGCTCGCGGAACATGCCCCCGACCTGCCGATCATCGACCAGGGCCTCAGCACCGCGACGGTGGCCGAGGCCGCGCTCGCGCTCGGCGTCGAGCCGGGCCGGATCGCCAAGACCCTGTGCATCCGCGCGGGAACGGGCGCGCCCCTGCTGCTGGTGACGCGCGGCGACGCGCGGCTCGACAACCAGAAGGCCAGGGCGGCGTTCGGCGCGCGGCCGCGCATGCTGGGCGCGGAGGAGACGCTGGCCGCCACCGGTCACCCGGTCGGCGGTGTCTGCCCGTTCGGCCTCGCCAACCCGCTCGCCATCTACTGCGACGTCTCGCTGAAGACGTTCGATCTCGTCTATCCGGCGGCGGGATCGCGGACCAGCTCGGTCGCGGTGGCGCCGGAGCGGCTCGCCACGCTGGTTGGCGCGCGCTGGGTCGATGCCTGCCGGCGGGATGGTTCGGCGGCTTGACTCGGCCGCGCCGGCGCCGCTTTCACGCCAGCCGATGAACGGGCGCCCGCCATGCTGATCAATTCGACCGGCTATTTCCTGCTCGTCTGGGCGATCCTCATCGCCTGGATCGCGGCGGTCGCCGTGACGCTCGGCCTCGCGCTGCTGCGCCGCGAATGGCCGTGGCTCGCCCTGGGCGTCGCGCTGCTCGCCGGCGGCGCGGCCGCCCGCGAAATCTTCCTCGTCCTGGCGGCCTAGAAACGACCGCGCCCCGCGCAAAAGGACCCGAACATCGCCGGCCGCTTGCAAACGGGTTGAACATTGTCGCGCGATTGGTGTTAGGGACTTCCAATGCCGCTCGTCGTCGCCGTTCCAGCGATCGCCCTCCTCTACTTGGCGATCCTCGCCCCCGGCGCGCTTGCGCTGGCCCGGCCGCGCGCGCGATTGTTCGCGGGGGGCTTCTACATGCTGTTTTTCCTGACCCTCGCCATCCACTATTTCGGCGCGCCGTGGGCGGGCGCGCCGGTCACGCTCGCCCGCGTCCAGATCGGCCCGGCGCCGCGGGCGCCGCAGCAGGCCTGCGCCGACATGATTCGGCAGGCCGAGGAAGGCGGCGTCATCAGGGACCGGTCGGCGACGATGTTCGTGCTCGTCGACCGCCAGGGCTGGCAGGCCATGCCGCCCGACGATCGGGTCGCGCTCACCGCCTGCCTCGATCGCGCGCGGCCGGACGACGTCCGCGCCGTTCCGCTCCAGATCGTCCAGGATTAGGAGAGGCCATGTCGTCCAGCCGCGCCGCCCGCCAGCCCCATTCACACCGCCGCCGCCATTCGCGTCGCGCTCCGCCTCCGCTGGTCGAGCGCTATCCGGCCGCGCCTTTCCTGATCCTGCTCGGCTTCTTTGCACTGTGCCTGCTCGGCGGCGGCGCCTCGCGCGCCGACGTGCTGTCGCTGCTCTACCTGCGCCCGGCCGCGGTCGCGACGCTCGCCGCGCTGGCACTGATCGTGCCGGCGCTGCGGATCGGCGACCTGCGCCCCGTCTTCGTGATGTTCGGCGCCTGGATCCTGCTGATCGCGGTGCAGCTCGTGCCGCTGCCGCCCGACCTGTTCCTGTCGCTGCCCGGACGCGACCGCTTCGCCGCTGCCGCGGCGGGCGGGCCGCAGCCCTGGCGACCACTCAGCCTGACCCCCGACCTTACCATCAACAGCCTCATCGCCTGCCTGCCGCCGCTCGCCGGGCTGGTCGGCTTCGCGGCGAGCCGCGACAAGCATCGGCGGCTGCTCGTGCCGGCGCTGATCGCGGCGGCGATCCTGTGCTCGCTGATCGGCGCCGCCCAGCTCGCCGGCGGGCCGCACAGCGGCGCCTATCTTTACGCGATCACCCATACCGGCGTCGCCGTCGGCCTGTTCGCGAACCGCAACCACGAGGCGGCGTTGCTCGCCGCGACCTTCCCGATCCTGCGCGTGTGGACGATGCTGCCCGCGCGCAGCCCGCAATATCGCCACGCGCGCAACATCGCTGCGCTCGCCATCGGCCTGTTTCTCATCCCGATGATCCTGATCACCGGCTCGCGCGCCGGCGCCGCGCTGGCGCTGCTCGGCATCGCGGCGGCCTATTTCATCGCGCCCTGGTCGCGGCTCGGCGATTTCTGGCGCACCACCCGGGGCCGGATCGCCTGGGCGGTCCTGTGGCTGCTGCCGTTCATCCTCGCCGCGCTGATCGCGCTCCTCGGCCGCGCCTGGTCGTTCCAGCGAGCGGCGGCTTCACTCGAGGGCAGCGAGACGGAGCTGCGCATCCGCAACCTGCCGCTGATGATCGATATCGTCCGCGATCACCTGCCGTTCGGCACCGGCTTCGGCTCCTTCGACCCGGTGTTCCGCATGTACGAGCCGGACCGCTGGCTCGACGAGACCTATTTCAACCATGCGCACAACGAGCTGGTCGAGATCGTGCTGACCGGCGGTATCCCCGCCTTGCTGCTTCTGCTCGTCTTCCTGTTCTGGTTCGCGCGCGCCAGCCTGCGCGTGCTGCGCCCCTGGCGCCATCCGTCCGAGCGCGTGCTGCTGGGCCGCATGGGCGCGGCGGTCATGCTGCTGATGCTGCTCGCCAGCATCGTCGATTATCCGCTGCGCACCCCGCTGCTCGGCGTCATCTTCATGTTCGCGGCCGGCTGGCTCGCGCTCGGGGCGGCTCGTCGCAGCGACGCGCATAAGCGCGCCGACACGGGTGAGTTGGCTTTACCATGAAAGGTCGATGCACTAAGCGCCAGCGGCTGACGTTTCGGCGCGCAGATGAAGGTGTTCGCGTTATGAATTTGAGGATGCTGCTGGCGCTCGGGGCCGGACTCCTTGCCGCCGGCTGCGCACCGTCGAGTTTCGTCGGCCGGCCGAACCTGACCTATGTGCACGACAACCAGCTGCCGCCGCCGACGCGCGCCGACCTGACGGCGGACACGCGCCCGCAGCTGATCGGGCCGTTCGACCAGATCGCGGTCGAGGTGTTCGCCATTCCCGATCTCAGCCGCACCGTGCGCGTCGACGCGCAGGGCCAGGTCCAGCTCCCGCTGATCGGCGTCGTCGACGCCTCGGGCCGGACGCCGCCCGAGCTTGCGGCGATCGTGCAGCAGCGGCTCGGCAGCCACTATGTCCGCAACCCGCAGGTGAGCGTCAACGTCGTCCAGAGCCAGAGCCTGCGGATCACCGTCGATGGCGAGGTGGAGCGGCCCGGCGTCTATCCCTTCCTCGGCCGCGTCACCCTCATGAGCGCGATCGCGCAGGCCGAGGGCGCGACCGAATATGCGAAGCAGGCCCACGTCGTCGTCTTCCGCACCGTCAACGGCCAGGAAATGGCGGCGCTTTACGATCTGCGCGCGATCCGGCGCGGCATCTATCCCGACCCGGAAATCTATCCCAACGACATCGTCGTCGTCGGCGAGAACCAGGCGCGCCGGATTTTCCAGGACGTGCTGCGCAGCTCGAACCTCCTGACCACGCCGATCATCGCGGCCATCCGGCGCTGAAGGCAGAATTCGCATGAACGACATGGAACTTTACCGCAGCGCGCCGGTCGCGGCCGATCCGGAGGAAAGCCTGGATCGCTCGTTCGACGTCGCGGCCGGGCAGGAGCCGCTGCTCGCGCAGCTGCTCACCGTGGCGCGGCGCCGCAAATGGTTCATCATCGGCGTGATCGCGGCGCTGCTGCTGGCGGGCCTCGCCGTCACCCTGCTGACGACGCCGCAATATACCGCCTCGGCGATGATCGAGATCCGTCGCGAGGGGCAGGACTTCACCAATCTCGAAGGCGTCGAGCCCCAGGCCAGCACGGTCGACCAGGAATTCTACCAGACCCAGTACGGCCTGCTGCGCTCGCGAACGCTCGCCGAGCGCGTGGCGGTCGAGCTGCGGCTGTTCGACAATGCCGGCTTCTTCGACGAGTTCGGCGTTTCCGAGGCGGCGGAGTGGTTCGAGGATGGCCGGCCGGTATCGAGCGCCTCGACGCGCGAGCAGCGCATCCGCAAGGCAGGCGAAACCCTGCTCGACAATTTCCGCGTCGCGCCGGAGCGGCTGTCGCGGCTGGTCGCGATCCAGTTCACCGGGCCCGATCCGGCACAGGCGAAGCGGATCGTCGATTCCTGGGCCGCGAATTTCATCCGCATCACGCTCGAGCGCCGGTTCGAGGCGACGTCCTACGCACGGACCTTCCTCGAGCAGCGGCTGGCGCAGCTGCGCCAGCGCATCGACGAATCCGAGCGCAGGCTCGTCGCCTACGCGGCCCAGCAGAACATCATCAACCTGCCCGCCGGGACGATGCCGCGAACGCCCGGTGGCCAGCTGCCCGAGCGCTCGCTGGTCGAGGATGACCTCGCGACGCTCAACCAGGCGCTGGCGCAGGCCACGGTCGAACGCATCCAGACCGAGAGCCGGCTCCACGGCACCAGCGGCGCCGTCACCGAGGCGCTCGACAATCCCGCCATCAACGGGCTCCGGCAGCAGCGTGCGCTCGCCAACGCCCAATATGCGCAGATGATGGTGCAGTTCGAACCGGACTATCCGCCCGCCGTCGCGCTGAGGACCCAGATCGAGCAGCTCGATCGCGCGATCGCCGACGAGGAAGGGCGCGTCCAGCAGACGCTCCAGCAGGCCTACCAGGCGGCGCGGACGCGCGAGCAGGATCTGCGCAATCGCGTGAGCCAGCTCCAGTCGGGCGTGCTCGACCTGCGCCGGCGCAGCATCCAGTACAATATCTTCCAGCGCGACGTCGACACGAGCCGGCAGCTCTATGACGCCCTGCTCCAGCGCTACAAGGAGATCGGCGTCGCCGGCGGCGTCGGCGTCAACAATATCTCGATCGTCGACCAGGCCGTCCTGCCCGAACGGCCGTCGAGCCCGAGCCTGCCGCTCAACATGGCGATCGCGCTGCTCGCCGGGCTGGCCCTCGGGGTCGGCGGCGCCTTCGCGCTCGAGCAGATCGACCAGGGGCTCGCCGATCCGTCCGATGTCGAGCGGGAGCTCGGCGTGCCGCTGCTCGGCACGGTCCCGAAGATCGCCGACGGCGAGCCGATCGAGATGCTCGACGACATCAAGTCGACCGCCTCGGAGGCCTATCTGTCGCTGATGACGACGCTGTCCTTCGCGACGAGTCACGGCATTCCGCGCAGCCTGGCGGTGACCAGCTCCGGGCCGGCGGAGGGCAAGTCGATCACCAGCTACGCGCTGGCGCGTTCGATCGCGCGATCGCGCCGGCGCACCGTGGTGGTCGATGCCGACATGCGCTCGCCGTCGCTGCATTATGCGTTCGGCCTCGGCAACGAGGCGGGGCTCAGCAATTACCTGGCCGGCGACGACGATCTGGACGCCCTTATTCACGCGACGACTCATTCCGGGCTTTCCGTCCTCACCGCCGGCCCGCAGCCGCCGAGCGCGCCGGAGTTGCTGTCCGGCGACCGACTCGCCAGGCTCATTGCGAGCCTGCGCGATCGCTTCGACCATATCGTTTTCGATTCGCCCCCGGTCATGGGGCTGGCGGATGCGATGCTCCTCGGCAGCGCGGTGGATGGCCTCGTCTTCGTGGTCGAAGCGCACCAGACCCATCGCGGCACCGCATCCTATGCGCTGCGCCGGCTCCGTTCCGCCAGCGTGCCGATCATCGGGGCGGTGCTCACCAAGTTCGACTCCAAGCGCGCCCATTACGGCTATGGATATGATTATGGCTACGGCTATGGCGAGACGGCCCGGGAGTCGGCCGATTAGGGATGCGGCCGCGGCGACGGGCGGCGGGCCCCTGGGCGAGGGGCGGGCTTGACCGCGCCGCTCGGCATCCCGGTCGCGAAATGGGCGCGGGCCGCCGCGATCCTCGTCGGCGCCCTGATCCTCGCCTGGGTCGCGCAGGCATCGACAATTGCCACCGCGCTCGGCGCGCGGCGGCTGGCGAGCACCCTCTCCTGGTGGCCGAGCGGGGCCGAGGGCCTCGCAGCCGCTGCCGCGAACCAGCTTGCCGCGACCCCGCGGACGCCGGCGCGGCTCGCCGAGGCGGAAGCTCTCGCCCGGCGCGCGCTGCGCCGCGACCCGGCCAGCGTCGTCGCCGCGCGCACGCTCGGCCTCGCCCTCGTCGAGCGCGGCGACCGTGACCGGGGGGAGGCGATGCTGCGCTATGCCGAGGCGCTCTCGCGGCGCGACCTCGCGACCCAGCTCTATTTCATCGAGGCGAACGTCCAGCGCAACGACATCGCCGGGGCGCTGCGCCACTATGACCGTGCGCTGCGCACCTCGCCGCGCGCCCGCGACATCCTGCTGCCGATCCTCGTCCAGGCGTCGTCGGATACGGACATTGCCCGATCGCTTGCCGCGCTGATCGGGCAGCACCCGCCGTGGCGGAACACCTTCCTGATCGCGATGGCGCAGCAGGGAAGCTCGGCCGCCGCGCTCGAGCAATTCGTCCGCGCCGCGCGGCTCGATCCCGATGAACCGGGCGAACGAAGGATATTTTCGGCCGCGCTTCAGCGCATGGTCACGCTCGGCGGCTATCGCGCGGCCTACCAGCTCTACGAGGCGCTCGGCCGCCCGGCGCCAACCGGCAAAGAGCGCGTGCGCAACGGCGGCTTCGAGGACGCCGACGGCTTCGGCCCGTTCGACTGGAGCTATGCCAGCCGGCCCGCACTCGCCGGGGTCGTCAGCGTCCGCAGTGAGGGTGGGGGGCGCGCACTGACAGTCTCGGCCTCGCCGGGCGCAAGCGGCGAAGTGGCACGCCAGCTCCTGCTGTTACCGCCGGGGCGGTATCGGCTCAGCTACGAGCTCGGCAATCCGGCGGCGAACGATCGCGCGCGACTGGGCGTCAAGATCGGCTGTGCGGGTGGCGGCGCCACGCTTTTCGAAGCGCCGATCGCGGGCGCAGCCGATGCGCGGCCAGACGCGGGCACGTTTGCGGTCCCCACCGCCGCCTGTCCGGCGCAGCTGCTGTCGATTCGCTATGCATCCGATGAGGAGCCGGGCGGCACTGCCGAGCCCACCCCGTGGATCGACAACATTTCCATTCATCCACTGTGAGCGACATCGAAGAGAGGATGGCGCCGCCGGCCGCGGTGCGGCGCTGGGCGGTGTGGGGCGGCCGTGGCGCGGCATCGCTGGCCGACCAGGCGATGTTCGCCGGCACCCACTTCGTGATCAACGTCATGCTCGCCCGCTGGCTTCCGCTGGAGGAATACGGCCTCTTCGCGGTCGCCTATTCGGTGATGGTGTTCGCGAATGCCGTTCATATGGCGCTCGTCGCTGAGCCGGCCACCGTGCTCTGGGCACGCCACCTGGAGCGAAAGGGACCGTTCCTCGGCGAAGTGATGGCGCTGAACCTGCTGGTTGTCCTCGCGCTGTCGGTGGCGGCCGCGGCCGGCACGGCCTTGCTCGCTATCGTCGGGACGATTCGTCCGCTGGCGGTTGTGCTCGCGGTCGCGCTCGCGGCCTCGCTGCCGGCCTTTTGGCTGGTTCGGCAGATCGCCTATGCGGACATGAAGCCGTGGCGCGCATTCTTGATTACGGCAATCTATGCGGTCGTGCTGCTGGGTGGGAGCGTGGCGCTCAAGTCATTCGACCGGCTGAACGGAAGCAGTTGTCTGGCGGTCATGAGCGTCGCGGCCTTGGTGTCTACCACCTGGGCCGCCCGTCATTACAAGCTGCGTCCGATCTGGCCGGCGAGCGCCAAGTCGCGCGCCGTGCTCAAGGAATGCTGGGAATACGGACGCTGGTCGCTGCCGACCGGAATGTTCATTTGGATCGTGAACAACATTTTCATTGTGGTTCTTCCGATGGTCACGACACTGGCTGATGTCGGGAGGCTGAAGGCTTGCATGAATCTCCTCATGCCGATCCAGCAAATCTTCATCGGCGCGTCACTGATCGCACTCCCGACGCTGTCCAGGTCACACGCTGCGGGCGATCATGCCCGCGCCAGGCGGATGACGACGACCTTCTTCCTGCTCGCCGTGCTGTGCGGGCTCCTGTTCTCCGCGGCCATCCTCGTCGCGGGCAAGTTCGCCTACACGTTCCTTTACGGTCCGCAGCACGCCAATGACGCCCGGCTGATCATGTATGGCCTCGCGCTACCCACCCTGTGGTCCGCGATTGCCGTCGCGAGGACCGACCTTAGGGCCCGTCAACGGCCGCGCGCGATTTTCATGGCCTATGCGTCGGCAATCGCGACGGTCGGCTTGCTCGCCGTGGCATTGGGCGCACCTTATGGTCCGCGCGGCGCACTCCTTGGACTCTCGGCCATTCAGGCCGCTATCCTGAGCGCACTCATCCTGTTCATGACGACTCGTCCGGAAGCGATCCGCCGAAGCAACGCCAACGGAACACCCGATTTTGACACGCTGTCACAATAGTCAGACGAGCCACAGACCCATGGGCAACAAACAATGGACACGCGGAAGCCACGGGCACCTCGGTTCCCGCTCGGGGAATTTGGCCGTGCGGCGCGTGCGCGGGTATTCCCAGCCATGGAGCGCGGTCGGATTCTTCGCAGCCTTCGCAGTCTTTTGCTTGGTATTCTATTACGGCTCGACCTTCATCATCCCGACCCAGGCGAACGATGCCCTTACCGTCGCCGATCTCGCCAATCAGGCAGATTTCATGCAGGAGGGCTCTGGTGGATATTATTACACTGCCGTAGCTGCAGCACGACTCAACAGCTTCCAGATCAACTTGATCGTTTTCATAGTTGGTATTCTGTTCCTGTCGACGATCTTCAGGAAAGTCAGGGATACCATATCCGTTGGTTTGGCGTTTTTTCTCTGCCTATCACCGATATTTCTCTTCCTTCCCTACTTCGTCAAGGACACATTCACGCCCATATTATGCATTGCGGCACTTTTTGCGTTAACCAGGAGGGCGAGCATATATAGAAAATTATTCTATCTTGCCCTGGTATATATTCCCTATGGTCTGTATTTCAGGCAATATTATCTGCTCATCTATGTCATTTTCGCTCTGACGCTGATCGTTGCGCACTTGAACGGAAAGTGGCGTCTGGCGGCCATCCCTCTGGCGATCGCCTGCCTGCTCCTGATTCCGAGCGAAGTGTTTTCGACCCTGCAAGGTACACGCGACTGGATCAACGCCCATCGCGTCTGGGACAATATCGACGGAAACAGAACCGCGTTTCTCAACCCGTTTCCACCGGATAATTTATGGCACTTTTCACTAAATTATGGCTATGCCATACTGAAGTTGAATCTGCCGATTTTGTTCTATCATGGTATCAAGGAGATCTTCCTTACCATTAATGTAGCCATCTATGCTTATCTTTCCTGGATCGGCATTCGATCCACTCGTGCCGATGTACGGATACCCACTCTTCTTTTCATTTCCCATTTTCTTGTGATGATGATTTTTGAGCCCGATCTCGGCACATATCTTCGCCACCTCAGCTCCGTCATGTTGTTCGCGGTGCCCGCACTAGCCCTGCTGGACCGCCCAATACTCAGGGAAGCGGCGCATAAGCGATCATTCGGCCATTCTCACCAGGCGAGAGGCCGACTCCGAGATCAGGCTCTGCGATAGAGCGCACCAAGAGCCGCCTGCTGGGCTTCGCGGCTGAAGCGGACGTTGAGTTCCTCGCTCCGTTGACGAGCCTCGGCGAGTGCGCCGGGCGCGAGCAACGCCCTGACCTTCTCTGCCAGTTGCTCCGGCGTGGCGCCGAGATCGGACAGGCCGATCGAACGCAGCGAGGGAATGTCGCGCGCGACTACCGGCAGCTTCAGCGCCGCGGCCTCAAGCACGGACATGGGGTTACCCTCCCACGCCGCCGTGTGGACGTAGAAGTCCATGGTTCGCAGCAGCGAAAGCACCTCCATCGGACCGATCCATCCCGTCACGTCGATACCGAGGCTGCGCATCTCTGCCTCGAGCGTTGGCTCGCCGCCGCCGATCCAGGTCAGCTTGACGCGATCCGTCTCGCGACAAAGCGCACGCCACATCCTGATGAAGAATTCGGGGTCCTTCTGAGGGAGCATGCGACCCACCATGGCCCCGCGCAGGCACGACGGTGTATCGTGCGCACTCACGCGCGCCGGTGCGACAGCGGCTGGAATTGTCGCGAAGTTCGGAAGCAGGACCGTCCCGCTCGCGCCGATCATCGTGCGCGCGAGCTCGCATTCGCGCGGGCTAACGCCGGCGACGCGGCCGCCGCCGAGACTGAGCAACTGCTCCGCGAGATAGACGCCCGCCCGGTAGAGGAAGGAGCGCCTGGTATTTTCGAAGCCGAAGCAATGCGGTGTGTAGACGATCCTGCGCCGGGGCAGACCGGCGAGGCGACCATAAGCGCCGGCGAAGGATGAATGGAGGTGCACGACATCCGGCCGGAGCTCGCGATAGACCCGCCGGATCGTCGCTGTCGCCGCGCGGAGTCCCCGTGGCAAGGGCAGGACGGAACGGAACGGGTGATCCGGTGGCAAGGCGACTTCCGCGCCCTCTCGCTCGGCCGCCAGCAGGTGATGTTCAGCCCAGGGTGCATTTGCGGCAAAGGACAGCATCGCGGTGACGACACCGCCGCCAAAGGCCTCGCTGACATGAAGAACGCGGGTCATTCGGTGTTGGGGCCTGCTGCTTGCCGGAGCGCCGCGATAATCTCGGTCCGCGCCCGCCGCGCCATGCCTGCGGCGGCGTTCACCGCCGACCAGAACTCCGATGCATCGTTGAGAAGGTCCCGCACCTGGCGCGACACGAGCTCGGGCTCGAACGCGCGAACATTATGTACGTAAGGCGAGATTCCGAGGTCGGAATAGGCTCCCCAGCCCTTGCGCTCATACGACAGATGGACAGCCGGGCAGCCGGCAATGATCGATTGGAGTGCACCATGCAACCGGACGGAGACGACGACGCCCGGCTCCGTCCTGACCGCCTCGGCGACGCTCCGAAACGCGTTGCCCCAGCCCAAGCGCCGATAAAAGGTGGCATCGTCATTGTTGCGCCCTCGGCTCTGGATCACCGGTTCGATACCCGGGATCAACTCCCGCAGGCGCCGCAATCGATCACGATAGTCGCGCTTTGTCTTTGCGCTGCCATTGATCTCGCGCACGACCAGATAGGTCTTGGCGTAGCGCGGATTTGTTGCGGGCACGCGACCATCGGCGAACAGTTCCAATATGGCGAGGTCGGGCGCGCGCCTCAGGTTCGTCGAATCCGCAAGCGTTGCGAGTGACCGATCGTCACGAACGAACACCAGGGGAATGCGTTCGAGCGCCCGGCGGACAAAGGTGCCGAACGGAGGATCGAACGGACCGACGCTCTGTGGCAGATAGACGATCGGCCTGCCGCTGTCGGCAGCCGCGAGCGCCTGGGACGCTTGGGCAAGCACCGCCTTGGCGCCGCCCAGACAACCGTCCGCTCGCATATATCCACCGCCGACACCGACAATCAGTCGCGCGCGTCGGGCACTCTCGGAAAAGCCGGGCAGATACAGCCTGCCGAGTGCGGGCCGCGACGCCAGCCGAAGCGCCACTCCCGCCGCGCTGAGCGCGCGCCTCGCTGCAGGGCCGCTCCCGCCGACAATCGGAATCGTCGTCAGCTCCGGAAATGATCCGGGGTCAAGCGCCGCGACAACGATCTCGCCCTCATCGGGGAAGGCTTCCCTGATCAGCTTCAGGCTCGCATCGACGAGCAGGCCGTCTCCGCTGTTGTTCCGGCTGTAGGCGTGAGCAAGGAGGATCATCGGATCGACGCTCGTCGGGGCGACCTGGACGCCGCAGCGAGGCTATTTCCTGACAATGGTGAACGCAAAGGTGGCAAGCATGGTGAGGTTCCGTTCGCCCGCCCGGCGCGCCGTCCAGGCCTGAACGTCGCGAACGATCGGCAGACGATCATAATAGCCATGTCCGTAGAATGGCACTTGCCAGACGTCCTGAAAGCCGATCCCGCCTATCCTTTGCCGCACCCGCTCCGACACGCGGCACCCGCTGTAATAAGCGGGAAACTTGGGAATTTCGTCGTCGTTCCGAGTCGGGAAGAATTTCTGCAGCAGCCAGCGAGAAGCCCGCTCCGGCATCAGCTTGTTGACCACGAAGGGTGATGCGAAGAGCGTGGGGTGAAAGGCAATCGCAACGCCGCCCTTCCTCAGTATCCGAAAGATGTTGCGATAGGCCCGAAGATAGCTGGGCACATGCTCCATGACCATCTTCGAGAAGGCGAAGTCGAAACTATTTTCGAAGCGCCCCAAGACGTTCGGATCCGTGTCCTGAATGTCGAAATGAGCCTTGCCGATCCACGCCGGCGCCCTGCTCAGCTCCCGCTCGGAAATGTCGTTCGAAACATAGTTGATCTTCAGTGCCTCCGCCTTCTCGCGCGAAAAGGACGGAAAGCGCCCGCCGCCAATTTCGATGACGTCCCTCGCGCCAGTGGCCAAGATCATTTTCTCTACGGTATCGAGAAAGTTTTCCCACGCCCACCGACGATCCTTGTGGACCGATAGCGCCGGAAGGATCTGCCCAACATCCACGCGGTCCATCGTACGCCTCAAATTCTTCGCTTGCCGCCCGCGAGGGGAACCGGGCACGACGTTCACAATTGTCCAGGGGGCTTATCGCACCGGCGCGAGAGTGCGCAAGCCCGCCCCGCGCCGACGATTCCTGGCGAGCCGGAGGTGGAAGCGGGCGACGTCACCGATCCGGTAACCCCGGGTCAGCCGAAGAGGGCCAGCCCGCCCGACCAGCGCGGCGAAGCGTTGCGCCTTGGGGAGCGCCAAGTCGCCACTTTTGTTGAGCACCGGGAAATGATAGTCGAAGAACGATGCTGAACGCGCTGAGCCGCATCATTTTTCCGATCTACCGGGCCTTGCCCCCCGCAGTTCGGTTCAAGCTGAAAGCGATCGGACGGGTCAACGGCCATGGCACGAGCCACCTCGACGCGCTGCGTGGCATGCGCGATGCGGACGGCAAGAAGCGGCTCGACCGCGCAATGGCGAAGGTTGTCGATTCGCTCGCGAAGGGCGGCGTCGACAGCCTCGAGGGCGCACGGTGCCTGGAAGTCGGGGCCGGCTTTGCCCCTTCGGACACACTGTGCTTCCACCTGCTCGGCGCCAGTGCGGCGATCGCGACCGATTACAACCGGATCCTGCAGGTCGGCGCGCTGCGCCACGCGATCGCCGCCGCCGACATCGCGGCGCTGGAGGACGGCGCCGCCGGAATGGTGCCACGCATGCTCCTGCGCGAGCGGCTCGAACGGCTGCGCCGGGCGATTGCCAACGGGGTCGACGGCCTCGAATCGGTCGGGATCGGCTATCGGGCGCCAATCGATCTCAGCGTCACGCCGCCTGGAGGCCCGTTCGATCTGATCTATTCGATCAGCGTGTTCGAACACATTCCGCCCGAAATTCTTCCCGCGATGCTGGGCAATCTCGCGGCCAGCCTCTCACCTAACGGCGTCATGCTGAATGAAATCCATCTCGAGGATCATCTCGATATGGTTTCCGATCCCTTCGGGTTCCTGCGTCGGGACGGCGGCTACCGGTTCGCGGCGGATATCGACGCGCGCGGCAACCGGCTCCGCGTTGGCGACTGGGAGCGCCTTTTCGGCGATTTGCCCGATGTGCGGACCGATATCGCTTCCCGGCAGGTTCGAAGCGACTGTCGCCCGGCGGCGGCGGATCTCTTGCCCGAATTCGCGGCACTCTCGCCGGACGACTGCTTCACGGCGCGAATTCTCACCAGGACGGCGGTCGGCCTAACGCGCCCGACCCCGCCTTGACCCAGGCCCCGCGCGGCGAAGGCCAAGGTCCATTGCCGACGAGGCGCCCGTTCGCAGCGGTGGTTGCGCTGGTCAGATCGGCTGCCTCGGTCTAAAGCCGAAGGCCGCTTCGGTCGAACCGCCTGTCCAGGGATCGGGGAATATGCGTATGCAAGTGGCGTCTGCGAGCGAATTCATCGGCACCGCCGGCGCGATTGGTTCGCCGGCTTCGTCGAACGACCTCATCCTGTCCCATCCGCAGCTCAATCTGCTGCGCACGCGGCGGACCGCGCGCGGCTACCTGCGCATCGGCGCGGTGCTGGGCGACGTGACCGCGATCATTCTCGCCTACCTGCTCGCCGTCCTGATCTGGTTCGGCGCGCCGCACCCGCAGGCGCTGATGATCCTCGGCGTCGTGCTGCCCGCGCATGTCGCCGTCGCCGCCAGCCGGCGCAGCTACAACATCGCCAGCGTCGTCGACGCGCGTGCCGGCGCGACCAACGCGATCGCGGCCTTCGTCATCACCTTGAGCGTCGTCGCCCTCGCCGTCTTCTTTCTCAAGGTCGGCGCCGAATTCTCGCGCGCCACCTTCGGGCTCGGCGCGGCCATCGCCCTGCTGATGATCCCGGGCGCCCGCTACCTGCTCGCCGGCGCGGCGCGGCGGACACTGGGCAGCATGCCCTACAATCGCGTGATCATCGCCGATGGCGCCGAGGTGTGCGCATCGCCCGACGAGGTCATCGTCGATGCGGCGCGGGCGGGGGTCGAGCCCCGGCTCGACGACCCCACCCTGCTCGACCGGCTCGGCCGGATGCTCGAGGCGGCGGACCGGGTCGTCGTCATGTGCCCGCCCGAGCGGCGCGTGCAATGGGCCGCCCTGCTCAAGGGCATCGACGTCAGCGCCGAGGTGTTCGCGCCCGAGCTCGACGCGCTCGGCACGCTCGGCGTCGGCGACTATGAGGGACGCCGCACGCTCGTCGTCACCGCGGCGCCGCTGGGCGTGCTCGACCGGGCGCTGAAGCGCGCGCTCGATCTCACCCTCACGCTCGCCGCGATGCCGGTCGCGCTACCCCTGATGGGGCTGGTCGCGCTCGCCATCCGGATCGACTCGCCGGGCCCGATCCTGTTCGCGCAGAGCCGCGTCGGGCGCGGCAACCGACTGTTCAAGATGTACAAGTTCCGCAGCATGTTCGTCGATCGCTCGGACCGGGACGGCGAGCGCTCGACCGGCCGGGACGACGATCGGGTGACGCGCGTCGGCCGCCTCATCCGCGCGACCAGCCTCGACGAGCTGCCGCAATTGTTCAACGTCCTGTCCGGCGCGATGAGTATCGTCGGGCCGCGCCCGCACGCGCTCGGCTCGCGCGCGGAGGACCGCTTGTTCTGGGACATCGATCCCAGCTACTGGCATCGCCACGCGGTGAAGCCCGGGCTGACCGGGCTCGCCCAGGTGCGCGGCTATCGCGGGGCGACCGAGCGGCAGGAGGACCTCAAGAACCGGCTGCAGGCGGATCTCGAATATCTCTCCGGCTGGACGATCTGGCGCGACATCAAGATCATCGCCGCGACCTTCCGCGTGCTGATCCACCGCAACGCCTTCTAGGCTCGTCCGGCCGCGGCGGATGGCCGTTCAGGCCGCCCGATATTTGAGGTGCAGGCGGGCCGGTGCGGACGCCGCCGGCGGCGCCGTCCAGATGCCGCGCGTATCGTAGATGCGCTTGCCCGCGAAACGCGCGGGATCGACCGCCCTGAACGCATCATGATCGACGAGGACGAGCAGTATCTCGCAGCGCGCGAGCGCGGTCTCGAGATCGACCAGGGTGGCGCCACTCTTTGCCAGGCTCGCGGGCAGACGATCGACGTGCGGCTCGACCACGTCGATCCGCACGCCGTGGCGCCGCGACAGTGTCTCCGTCACCTTGAGCGCGGGGCTTTCGCGCAGGTCGTCGATATTCGCCTTGAAGGCGAGGCCGAGGCACGCGATCCGCGCCTCGGGCCGCTCGGCGAGCAGCGCCTCGACGCGGCCGGCGACATAGCCGGCCTTGCCGTCATTGACCTCCCGCGCGGTGCGGATCAGCGGCGTGCGCTCCGGCGCGGCGTGGACGATGAACCAGGGATCGACCGCGATGCAGTGCCCGCCGACGCCGGGGCCGGGCTGGAGGACGTTGACGCGCGGGTGGCGGTTGGCGAGGCGGATCACCTCCCACACGTTGAGCTCAAGCGAGTCGCAGACCAGCGACAGCTCGTTGGCGAACGCGATGTTGACGTCGCGAAAGGCGTTTTCGACCAGCTTCACCATCTCCGCGGCGCGCGCGCTGGTGACGATGCACTCGCCCTCGACGAAGCTCTTGTAGAAGGCGAGCGCGCGCGCCGCGCAGGCCGGGGTGATGCCGCCGATGCAGCGGTCATTGGCGACGAGCTCGGCGATGATCCGGCCCGGCAGCACCCGCTCGGGGCAATAGCACAGCGCGATATCGGCCTCGCCGCCGCCCTCGCGCGGCAAGGCGAGATCGGGGCGCAGCTCCTGCAGCAGGTCGCGGACGCGCTCGGTCGTGCCGACCGGCGAGGTCGATTCGATGATGACCGTGTCGCCGCGCTTCAGCACCGGAGCGACGC
The DNA here is from genome assembly GCA_040255785.1 of Sphingomonadales bacterium. Taxonomy (GTDB): domain Bacteria; phylum Pseudomonadota; class Alphaproteobacteria; order Sphingomonadales; family Sphingomonadaceae; genus Allosphingosinicella. Next base: position 9,117 of record JBDZVR010000017.1, on the reverse strand, counting down.
CGCGCGCGGCATCGAGCACATGGCTGACATCGGGCGCGTGATTCTCGCCGAACGGGGTCGGCACCGCGATCAGGAAGAAGTCCGCCGGCGCGGCGACGCGCGCGGTGCGCAGCCGGCCGCGGCCGACCGCGTCCTTCACGAGCCGGTCGAGATCCGCCTCCTCGATATGGATGGCGCCCGCGCCCACCGTCTCGACGACATGCCGGCTGACGTCGACGCCGAGCACGCGATGGCCCGCGCGGGCGACGACGGCCGCAGTCGGCAGGCCGATATAGCCGAGCCCGATGACCGCAACGTCGCTCGCCCTCTTAAACGCCATTCCTGATCACCTCGACGATGCGACGGCTGGCTTGTCCGTCGCCGAACGGATTGTGGGCCCGCGCCATCGCCTCATAGGCGGCGGGATCGTCCAGCAGCCTTTCGACCTCGGCGACGATCCGGTCCTCGTCGGTCCCGACCAGGCGGGCGGTGCCCGCCGCCACGCCTTCGGGTCGCTCCGTCGTTTCGCGCATCACCAGCACCGGCTTGCCCAGGCCCGGCGCCTCCTCCTGCAGGCCCCCGGAATCGGTGAGGACGAAGTCGCAGAGCGTCAGCAGCCGGACGAAGCGCGGATAATCCTGCGGATCGGTTAAGACGACGTTGCCGACGCCGGCGAGAATCGCCTTCACCGCGCCGCGGACATTGGGATTGGGATGGACCGGAAAGATCACGCCGACGTCGTCGCGCGCGGCGATGCGGCGGATGGCGCGGGCGATCCGCTCCATGCCGCCGCCGAAATTTTCGCGCCGGTGGCTGGTGACGAGGATGATCCGCCGTCCCGAAAAGCGCGCGGCGAGCGGATCGAGCGATGCGGCGATGGCGGGGTTCCCGTTCAGCCGCAGCGACGCCTGGTGCAGCGCGTCGATCACCGTGTTGCCGACGAGGTGGATCCTCGCCTCCTCGACATTCTCGCGCCGCAGCGCCTCGGCCGCCCGTTCGGTCGGCGCGAAATGCTGGTCGGCGATGGCGGAGATGATCCGGCGGTTCGCCTCCTCCGGCCAGGGCCGGTAGATGTCGTTGCTGCGCAGCCCCGCCTCGACATGGCTCACCGGGATCTTGCGATAGTGCGCGGCGAGCGCGCCGACCATCGCGGTGGTCGTGTCGCCCTGGACGACGACGCGGTCGGGAGCCTCGGCATCGTAGGCCTTGCCGAGGCCGTCCAGCAGCCTGGCGGTCAGCCCGTCGAGCGACTGGCCCGGCTGCATGATGTCAAGATCGATGTCCGGCGCGACGCCGGCGAAGGCGAGCACCGAATCGAGCATCTCGCGATGCTGCGCCGTCACGCAGACGCGCGTCTCGATCCCTGGCGCGGCCTTCAGCGCATGGATCACCGGAAACAGCTTGATCGCTTCGGGGCGCGTCCCGAAGACGACGATCACCTTCATGGGCGCTTCGCCTTTGTCATGTCCCCGTTCGATCCATGATGCATCGCATCGACACGGTCGGCGCGACCGGGCAGCGACGGTCAATGAACCCGACCGCCGCACGCGCCCGATCCGGGCCCTAGCGGAATCTCCTTAAGACATCGCTACGGGCGCAAAGGCGGGCCGGTGATCCGGACGGCCTCAGCGCGCGTTCCGGTTGTTCTCGAGGATAACGCGCCCCGCGAACTGGTTCGGCAACTGGACGATCCTGGTCATGTCGAAGCCAACAAAGGCGTTGCCGCGGATCACGCACAACCCCCGCCGACTCGCCTCGCCGTCGAAGAGCAGCCCGCCATTGATCCCGGGCGAAAGCGTGACCGTCGGCCCGGTGAAAGTGAGGCCGGTGGTCGGCGCCGACAGGTCGACGCTGATCCCGGTCGGCGCGATGAACCGGCGCAGCGGCCTCGATTCACCCACAGAGGTTCCGAAATTCGCATTGTGCATCGGGAATTGCGGCGAATAGACGTGGCTGAATCGGTGGACCGTGTAGACATAGTCGCGGCCGCGCGCTCCCTTGTACTGGAGGAGCCACGTGGCCTTCGGGCGGTCCTGGTCGCCCTCGTCGGTCATGTAGAAGAAGGAATATCTGCTCCCCAGAGCATCGATGTCGGCGCCGTCGAAGGCGATCTCGCCCGCAGACGCGAAATCGGCGACCGTTCGCGGCCGAACGCCCGTGGCGGAATCGACGGCAACGGGGCTCGACGCGCCCATCTGAAAAACGAAGCCGGTATAGACCGCCCCCCTGGCGGCATGAATGAGATTGCCTTCGACGAGCAGGTCGCGGCAGCGGGCCCAGATGCAATAGTCGATCGCGTAGCGGTTGGCGCCGCCTGCCCGCGGAGGCGACAGCGCGAAGACGTTGTTGCGGACGATGAAGCGGCCGATCGCCTCGGCGCCGCGCAGGTCGCCCTTGCGTCCGCTGGCAGCGAGGAAGCGAAACAGGTCCGCCACTGCGCCCCCGTCTTCGTCGGCGCGGGTATATTCGATCCAGTTGTGCTCTATCTCGACGCCCTGCATGTCGGCCCACGTCTCGACATAGGCCTGATAGCCGCCGATCATCACCATGTCGCGAACGACCAGCAGCCCTTCGCTGTTGGACCCCTCGTGGAGGATGCCGCGGCCACAATTGCGCATGTAGCCGCCCTGGAAATAGACCCCGTCGTTCCATTTGGTGGAACCGTCCTGGCTGAAATTCGCGGTGAAGGGCACTTCGGTGGTCGCTGCGAAATGCGCGCCTCGCGCGCACGAGTCGAGCGTGATGCCGTAATTCTTGATGCCGGTTGTCGCGACGCAGACAAATCCGTCTTCGAGCCTGCGGAACGTGCAATCGAAGGTGATAAGGTCCGACGCGACCAGATGGCCGTAGCCGACGCCGTGGCCGGTGCCGGCGAAGGTAACCTGGTAGAGGCCGACCCCGGGCCCGGAATCGAGGCTCCTGCGATCCGACCCCGGCTCCGGCAGCCCCGAATAGAACAGGCAGAAGTCCCGGCTGCTCGAGTTCGCGGGATGAACGAAGCCACCGCCCTCGCCGAACACACGCCAGCGTCGGTTGTCGCTGGTCTGGGTCAGGCGGACGTTCAATATCTTGTAGAAGCGTCCCGCGAGATAGAGCGACGTCCCGGCGTTGGCGGCACAATAGTCGATCGCGGCCTGCACGGCTTCGCTGTCGTCCGTCCCGGCGCCGGTGCGCGGGTCGGCGTCTCCCCTGGCCCCGAAATCGAGCGGCGTGACGCGTTCGCGCAGCTTGTCCGCGACGGTGCGGCCGACGGCCGAACGACCGCCCTGCCGAAAGCGGTCGGCACCCGTGCTCCCGGCCTGCTGGAACGCCGACGCCGCGTCCGCGCGTGTCGCGCCGCCGAGTGCCGACGGCGCGACGATCATCGTCTCGAGCAAGGCGCGGCGGGAAAAGTGGTCGTCGCTCGTCATATCGCTCCTCTCCCGAATTGGCGCGTCCCCGGCGACTCGGATGGCGAACCGCGCCAGTCAACGCACAAAAGGGCGAACGCCCTGCCCGCGCGACCGCTCGATCCGCGGTTCACCCGGAGGTACGGCCCCCAAGGTGCGCGATCCACCGTCGCTGATTGTGGGGGAGGCCGGTGAAGGGCTAACGCTGGTGCTTCCCATTCGACGGATCGGGATCGAGATGACGGAGTTCGTGCAGCGCTACCATGCCTTCATCCTGTGGATCGGGGACGGCACCGGCGCGCCCGATTCGCTGCTGCACGTCCATGCCGGCATGGCGATCCTCTTTCTCGCCCGTCTCGTCACGCGTCGCTCGCTGGCGACGTGGACGCCCTTCCTGATCGTCTGCCTCGCCGAGGCAGGGAACGAGATCATGGACCGGCTGACCTTCGGTTCATGGCGCCCGCGGGACACCTTGTTCGACGTCTTCAATACGCTGTTCTGGCCGTTCGTGCTGATGATCGGGCTGAGGTGGCGCCGCGCGCACGATTACTACCCGGCGGGAGCGCGCTCCGCCGGGCTGTAGCCGCGATACCACTCGACGAAGCGCGCGATGCCATCCTCGAGGCTGGTGCGCGGGGCGAAGCCGAGGTCGCGCCGGCTCGCCTCGATATCGGCATAGGTGCGCGCGACATCACCCGGCTGCATCGGCATCGGCTGGCGGATCGCGGCGCGGCCGCAGGCCTTCTCGATCGCCGCGATCAACGCCGAAAGCGGCTCGGGCCGGCTGTTGCCGAGATTGTAGAGCGCATGCGGCGCGACGCTGCCGCCGGGCTTGGGGGCGCCATCGTCGGCCGGCGGGCGATCGAGCGCCGCCGCGACCCCCTCGACGATGTCGTCGATATAGGTGAAGTCGCGCTGCATCCGCTGCTCGTCGAACACCGGGATCGGCGCGCCGGCGAGCACCTTTTCGGTGAAGATCCAGGCGGCCATGTCGGGCCGCCCCCAGGGCCCGTAGACGGTGAAGAACCTGAGGCCGGTCGTCGGGATGCGATAGAGATGGGCGTAGGCCTCGCTCATCAGCTCGTCGGCCTTCTTGGTCGCCGCATAGAGCGAGACCGGATGGTCGACCCGGTCCTCGACCCGGAAGGGCAGGCTTTCATTGCCGCCATAGACCGAGGAGGAGGAGGCATAGACGAGATGCCGCGCCCGGCGATGGCGCGCCAGCTCCAGCATGTTGAGATGGCCGACCAGGTTCGAGGCGGCATAGGCGCGCGGATTCTGGAGCGAGTAGCGCACGCCCGCCTGGGCGCCGAGATGGACGATCCGGTCGCAGTCGGCGTCGGCGAGCGCGGCCTCCAGCGCGTCGGCGTCGGCGAAATCGAGCTTGTGGAAGCGCAAGCGGCCCGGGCCGGCCCGCTCCAGCTCGGCGAGGCGGGCGCGCTTGAGCGCCGGGTCGTAATATGAATTGAGATTGTCGATGCCGATCACATCCTCGCCGCGCGCGACGAGGCGCCGGGCGACGTGATAGCCGATGAAGCCGGCCGCGCCGGTGACGAGCACGCTCATATGATGATCCCGCGACCTTGCATCGCCGCGATGCGATAGCCGAGCGGACGCCCAAGTCAAAGCAAGGAAGGCTGTCGTCCGGCTCGCGCCACCGCCCGGCCGGCACAGATCGCGGCAAAGATCCTTCCGCATTGCACGAAATTGGGAATAACTTCCAATTTCGCACACCGCCTGCGACCGCCAATGCTTTCTTCCCAGGGCCGGTTGCTTCCCGAAAAGCCGATCTTATTCAGGGCGCTCGCCACGGGATTCGGACGGCATTCAGGGCAAGGTGAGCGTCGATGCAGAGCGGGTCGGTTCGGCAATATTTTTCCAAATTCGTGCCAGCGGGCGGGAGCTGACCGTGGCCGCGATCAAGCCGCCACCGCTGCCGGCGATCCTCCACGCCAACGCGCTGCGCGGCGGCGAGGTCGTCTATTTCGGCGCCAGCGGCTGGACGACGCAGCTCGATGAGGCGCTGGTCGCGCGCGACGCCGCGACGCTCGCCCGGCTCGAGACGGTTCGCGACGCGCGCGCGACCGAGCGCGAGGTCGTTGATCCGGCGCTGGTCGGCGTCGCCCTCGACCGGGAGGGCCGGATCATTCCCGGTCATTATCGCGAGCGCATCCGTGCGCTCGGCCCCACCGTGCGCGCCGATCTCGGCCCGCAGGCCGAAGGGAAGCACCGCCATGTATCGGTATGACGAGTTCGACGAGGCGATCGTGCGCGATCGCATCGCCCAGTTCCGCGCGCAGGTCGCGCGCCGGCTCGACGGGTCGCTCAGCGAGGAGGAGTTCGTCCTCATCCGCCAGATGAACGGACTCTACCTGCAGCTCCACGCCTATATGCTGCGCGTCGCCATCCCCTACGGCACGCTGAACTCGCGCCAGGCGCGCCAGCTCGCGCTCATCGCCGAGCGATACGATCGCGGCTATGGCCACTTCACCACGCGGCAGAACATTCAGTTCAACTGGCCACGCCTGATCGACGTGCCGGAGATCCTGGAGCTGCTCGCGGATGTCCAGATGCACTGCATCCAGACCTCCGGGAACTGCATTCGCAACGTCACCGCCGATCACCTCGCCGGCGCGGCAGCCGACGAGATCGAGGACCCGCGCCCCACCGCCGAACTGATCCGGCAGTGGTCGACGCTGCACCCGGAGTTCAGCTACCTGCCGCGCAAGTTCAAGATCGCGGTGAGCGGCGCGGTCCAGGATCGCGCCGTGCTCGCGATCCACGATATCGGCGTGCAGATCGTCTATGACGAGGATCGCGGCGGCATCGGCTACCGGATCAGCGTCGGCGGCGGCATGGGCCGCACGCCGATGCTCGCGAAGGTCATCCGCGACTTCCTGCCGAAGGAGGAGCTGCTCTCCTATCTCGAGGCGATCCTGCGCGCCTACAATCTCGCCGGGCGGCGCGACAACAAGCACAAGGCGCGGATCAAGATCCTGATCCACGAGATCGGGATCGACGCCTTTCGCGAGCGGGTCGAGCGGATTTTCGCGCGCCTCGACCGTTCGGCGATCGAGGTCGACGCGGCCGAGCGGGCGCGCATCGCCGCCTATTTCGCGCCGCCACCCTTCGCCGACCTGCCGGCGGCATCGGCGGTGCTGGAGGAGGCGCGGCGGCGCGATAGCGCGCTCGACGCCTTCGCGCGGACCAACATCATCCGGCACCGGCACCCCGCCTATGCCGCGCTCACTGTCTCGACCAAGCCGATCGGCGGCGTGCCCGGCGACGTGACCGCCGCGCAGCTTCGCGTGCTCGCCGACCTCGCCGAGACCTATTCGTTCGACGAGCTGCGCATCGCCCACACGCAGAACGTGGTGCTGCCGCACGTGCGGCTGGACGACGTGCCGGCGGTCTGGGCGCGGCTGGTCGAGGCGGGGCTCGCCACCGCCAATGCCGGCCTCGTCACCGACATCATCGCCTGCCCCGGCATGGATTACTGCAAGCTCGCCACCGCGCGCTCGATCCCGATCGCGCAGGCGATTTCGGAACGCTTCGCCGATCCCGCGCGCGCCGCCGAGATCGGGCCGGTCGGCATCAAGATTTCCGGCTGCATCAATGCGTGCGGACACCACCATGTCGGCAATATCGGCATCCTGGGCCTCGAGCGGCAGGGCATCGAGAATTACCAGATCACGATCGGCGGCGACGCGACCGAGCTCGCGGCGCTCGGCGAACGGATCGGGCCGGGCGTCGATGCCGAGGCGGTACCGGAGGTGATCGAGCGCATCCTCGCCACCTATCTCGCCGAGCGCGCGCCGGGCGAGACTTTCGCGGATACGGTGCGGCGGATCGGGATCGAGCCGTTCCGCCCGGCGCTCGCCGCGCCGAAGGAGGCGGTCCGTGAAGCTGCTTGATCGCACCGGCTGGATCGACGACCCGTTCGTCCGCGAGGGCGAAGGCGCCAACCTGCTGCCGCTCGAAGCGGCGCACGGTGCGCTCGGGCGGGTCCGCCCGCTTGGCATCGAGGCACCGGCCACGACCGACCCGGAGTCGCTCGCCGGCCTGCTCGACCAGGTCGATCTGATCGCGATCAATTTCCCCGGCCACCGCGACGGACGCGGCTTCAGCATCGGACGCGCGCTGCGCGAGCTGGGCTTCAGCGGACGGCTGCGCGCGACGGGCGAGCTGATCCCCGACCATCTCGCGCTTGCGCTCGCCTGCGGGTTCGACGAGGTCGAGATTGACGACGCGCGCGCCGCGCGCCAGCCGATCGAGCAGTGGCTCGCCGCGGCAAGCGTGGTCGGCCTTGCCTACCAGCAGGTGCGCGACGGCCGCCGCTCGATCTTCGCGGCGCGGCGGGTGGCATGAGCGCCGCGCTCGCCCGGCGGATCGGCGGCGAAACGCCGGCCGAGCGGCTCGCCGCGCTGCGCGAGGCGGTGACGGGCCGGATCGTCTTCACGACCAGCTTCGGGCTGGAGGACCAGGTCGTCACCCACCTGATCGCGGCGTCCGGGCCCGGGATCGAGATCGCGACGCTCGACACCGGCCGGCTCTTTCCCGAAACCTACGAAACCTGGACACGGACGGAAGCGCGCTACGGCCTTCGCGTGCGCGCCTTCTATCCTGACCGTGATGAGATCGAGGCGCATGTCGCCGCGCATGGCATCGATGGTCTCTATGATTCGCGCGCGGTGCGCGCGCAGTGCTGCGCGATCCGCAAGGTGGCGCCGCTCGCGCGCGCACTCGCCGGCGCGGCGGCTTGGGTGACCGGCCTGCGCGCCGGCCAGTCGCCGGCCCGGGCCGAGGTGCGGCTCGCCGCGTGGGACGAGTCGCGCCGCCTGCTCAAGGTCTCCCCGCTGTTCGACTGGACGCGCGAGGAGGCGCTGGATTTCGCGCGGCGCGAGAATATACCGCTCAACCCGTTGCACGACCGGGGCTTTCCCTCGATCGGCTGCGCCCCCTGCACGCGCGCGGTGGCGCCGGGCGAGGATGAACGGGCCGGCCGCTGGTGGTGGGAGCGGGGCGCAAAGGAATGCGGCCTGCACGTCGGCGCGGACGGCCGGCTGGCGCGGAGGCAGGCGGCATGAGCGCGCGCGTGCCGGAGGAGCGCGCGCCGGCGCGGATCGCGGCCCTGCCGAACCTCCCCCTGTTCCACCGTCTGCGCGGTCGCAAGGCGGTGATCGCAGGTGCAAGCCAGGGCGCGGCGTGGAAGGCCGAGCTGCTCGCCGCCGCCGGCGCCGAAGTGACGGTATTCGCCGGCTGCATGGCGGCGGCGGGACGCTTCGCCGGTGCCGGCGCGGCCGTGCTGCCGCGTGGCTGGACGGAAAAGGATCTGACGGGCACGGCGATCGCGATCGGCGACCTGCCGGAGCGCGAGGGCGCGCGCTTCGCTACCGCCGCTCGCCGCGCCGGCGCCCTCGTCAACCTGATCGACCGTCCGGCCGAGAGCGACTTCACCTTCGGCACGATCGTCAACCGTGCGCCGATCGTGATCGGCATTTCGACCGACGGAGCGGCGCCGATGCTGGGCCAGGCGATCCGCGGCCTGATCGAGAGCACGCTGCCGCGCGGGCTTTCGCGCTGGGCGGCGGCGGCGCGCGGCTGGCGCGCGCGGCTTGGGTCCGCGCTGCCGGATTTCGCCGCGCGGCGCGCCTTCTGGACGCGCTTCACCCACCGCGCGCTTGCCGAGGCGGATCGCGCGCCGACCGAGGCCGACCGCGCCGCGCTGCTCGCCGGCGCGGAGGGCGCG
>JBDZVR010000047.1:0-11650 GCA_040255785.1 Sphingomonadales bacterium | reverse complement strand
CCTCGGTGATCAGCACGCCGGCGCCGTAGATGCCGGTCGGGTGGAACTGGACGAATTCCATGTCCTGGAGCGGCAGGCCGGCGCGCAGCGCCATGCCGCCGCCGTCGCCGGTGCAGGTGTGCGCGCCGGTACAGGTATAATAGACGCGCCCGTAGCCGCCGGTCGCGAGGACCACGGCCTGCGCGCTGAAGCGATGGATCGAGCCGTCCTCGAGGCACAGCGCGACGACGCCGCGGCAGGCGCCGTTCTCCATGATCAGGTCGAGCGCGAAATATTCGATGAAGAAGTCCGCATCGTAGCGCAGCGACTGCTGGTAGAGCGCGTGCAGCATCGCATGGCCGGTGCGGTCGGCGGCGGCGCAGGTGCGCTGCGCGGGCGGGCCTTCGCCCATGTTCTGCATCATGCCGCCGAACGGGCGCTGGTAGATGAGGCCCTTCTCGGTGCGGCTGAACGGCACCCCGGCATGTTCGAGCTCGTAGACCGCGGCCGGCGCCTCGCGGACCATATATTCGATCGCGTCCTGGTCACCGAGCCAGTCGGAACCCTTGACCGTATCGTACATGTGCCAGGTCCAGTGGTCCGGGCCCATGTTGCCGAGGCTGGCGGCGATGCCGCCCTGCGCTGCGACGGTATGGCTGCGGGTCGGGAAGACCTTGGTGATGCAGGCGGTCTTGAGCCCGCCCTGCGCGGCGCCCATCGTCGCGCGCAGCCCCGATCCGCCGGCGCCGACGACGACGACGTCGTAGCGATGATCGATGATCTTGTAGGCTGATTCGGCCATCAGGCGGCGCTCCCGGTGAAGGCGATCTTGAGAACGGCGAAGCCGGCGAGCGCGGCGGCGAAGATCGCGGCGAAATCGATGATCATGATCCAGAAGAAGCGATTGCCCTCGTCATGGACATAATCCTCGGCGACCACCCGCAGCCCCATCTTGAGGTGCCAGAAGGTAGCGACGATGAGCAGCAGCATCGGCACCGCCGCGAAGGTGCCGCGCAGCCATTCGGTGACCATCGCGTAGGAGAGGTCCGGCAACCGCCAGAGCGAGACGAAGAACCAGATGAAGAGCAGCAGCGTGGCGACCGAGACGGCGCGCTCGATCCACCAGTGGCGTCCGCCCTCCTTCGCCGAGCCGAGCCCGCGTACCATTCCGAGCGGCGTTTCCATGTCAGGCGCTCCTGAAGACGATGATCCAGACCCACAGCGCGATCGTCAGCACCACCGAGCCGGCCAGGGTCATGATCGACCAGAAGCGGTTGGTGCGAAGCTCGTAGCCGGCGCCGATGTCGAGGACGAGGTGGCGCAGCCCGGAAAAGAGATGCTGGAAGAAGGCCCAGGTCAGGCCGATCGGCACGATCAGCGCCCACTTCCAGGTCGCCCAGGACAGGAAGGTGGCATAGGCTTCCGGCCCGCTCGCCGCGGCGAGCAGCCACCAGACGAAGACGGCGCCGCCGACCAGGGACAGGCCGGCGCCGGTGATCCGGTGGAGAATGGAGACCACCATGTGCGGCCCCCACTTCCAGATTGTGAGATGCGGCGACAAAGGCCGGGATGGATTGCGAGTCATGAACGCGACGCTCCCCTTCGCTGCGCGACCCCGCTTTTAGGCTTTGCGCCGCGGGTTGCAAGCGGGGCGCCTCGCGACCGGCGAAAGTTCGCGCAGGCGCGCCGATGGCTAACGCCCTTTTAACTATTGCCGCCCTAGAGCCGTGCCGACGCGAGTTGAGGAAGGGCAAGATGGTCGCCACGTCGAGGGATTTGGATGCGGCTGCGCTGGAGCGCCGGATCAGGACCTACGATCCGCAGGGGCAGCTGCGCGCGGGCCTGCGCGAGATCTGGACGCTGATCGAGCCGGACAAGCGCGACGTCGCGCGGCAGTTCTGGATCGAATATGGCCGCGCGCCCGACCTGCCCGTCGAGTTCGACGCGAGCCGGATCGAGGAGCTGACCGACCGGCTCGTCCCCTATGTCGAGGCGCGCTATGTCGACGTCACCGATCCCGCCTGGGTCTCGATGGTCGGCAAGCACGTCGCGGCGGCGTCCTCGGCCCGGGTGCCGATGACCATCCTCTATGCCGGCATCGCCGCCGCGAGCGACCTCGTCATCGACATCCTCGCCCGCAGGCTCGCCGACGAGCCCGAGCGGCAGCTCCGCCTCGCCCGCATCGCGGCGCGCGCCGCGCTGCTCGAGGTCGACATTCACGGCGATCATTTCGAGCGCCTGCGCGCGGACGGCGAGCGCACCCGGCGCGGCGCGCTCGGCAACGAGTTCAACAAGGAAATCCTCACTGTCGTCGATTACGCCGCGAGCGGCAGCCGCAAGGTTCGCGACCAGGCGACCGAGGCGAGCCAGGCGGCGCGCGGCATGCTCGGCAAGACCAGCGAGGTCGCGGCCGCGGCCGAGCAGTCGGCGGTGGCGATGCGCGAGGCTGCGCAGACCGCCGCCGGCCTGATCATGGCGATCGACGAGGCGCGCAGCGAAGTGGAGGTCGCCGCCGGCGTCGCCACCCGCGCCGGCGACCAGTCGGCCAAGGCGGTCGAGGTCAGCAAGCTGCTCTCCGACCATGTCGAGGCGATCGAATCGATCCTCGGCCTCATTCGCGACATCGCCGGGCAGACCAACCTCTTGGCGCTCAACGCCACCATCGAGGCGGCGCGCGCGGGCGATGCCGGGCGCGGCTTCGCGGTGGTCGCCAACGAGGTCAAGAGCCTCGCCAACCAGACCGCGCGGGCAACCGACGACATCGCCGCAAAGATTGCCGCGATCCAGTCGGCGACCAAGCAGACCGTCGAGGCGAACGATTCGATCCAGCGCACGGTCGAGGAGGTGCAGGTCAGCGCCGACCGCATCCGCAAGGCGATGGAGATGCAGGCGCAGACGGTGACGATGATCACCGCCGCGGTCGACGAGACCGCGCTCGCGGCCGACTCCATGTCCTCGACCATCGCCGCGATCCGCGCCGACACGGAAAGCGTCGCCGCCGAGATCGACGAGGTCGAGCAGAGCTTCGCCGAGATCGACGAGCAGATGGCGCGCTTCAAGGCGACCGCGACCAGGTTCGTCCAGAGCTTCGCCGCCTGATCCGGCTTTCCCCGGCGGCGATTGGCGCGTAACCAGCGCGCCATGAGCAAGCCACTTCACATTCTCGTCACCGGCGCCAGCCGCGGTATCGGCGCCGCCATCATCGATGCGCTGGAGGGCGAGCGCGTCGTCGGCCACTCCACGCGGGGCGGCGACGGCCGGCTCGCCGCCGATCTCGCCCGGCCCGGCGTCGCCGAGGGCCTGTGGGCCGAGGCGCTGGCGCGGCTCAACGGGCGGATCGACGTGCTCGTCAACAATGCCGGCATCTTCGAGGCCGCGCCGCTCGACGGCGCCCATGACGACTGGGTCGCGGCCTGGGAGCGCACGCAGCGCGTGAACCTGACCGCGGCCGCCGAGCTGTGCCGGCTCGCCGTGCGCCATTTCCGCGCGCGCGGCGAGGGCGGGCGGATCGTCAACGTCGCCAGCCGCGCCGCCTGGCGCGGCGACAGCCCCGATCACTGGCACTATGCCGCTTCCAAGGCCGGGATGATCGGCATGACCAAGACGATCGCGCGCGCCTATGCCGGCGAGAATATCCTCGCCTTCGCGGTCTGCCCGGGCTTCACGGTCACCGGCATGGTCGATGACTATCTCGCCAGCCGGGGCGGCATCGCCGCGCTCGGCGATCTGCCGCTCGGCCGCCCGGCGACGACCGCGGAGATCGCCGAGATCGTGCGCTGGCTCGCGATCTTCGCGCCCGCTTCGGCGACCGGCGCCGCGATCGACGCCAATGGCGCGAGCTATGTCCGCTAGCCGCGCCCGCACCGTGCGATGAGCTGGAAGGTCGTCCTGCCGTGCACCCGCGCCGAGGCCGAGGCGGTGAAGGGCGATATCGCCGCCTTCGCAGCGCTCGATTGCCCGCCCGTGCTGATGACCAGCGAGGTCGATCCGGCGCGCCCCGGGGCGTGGCGGCTCGACGCCTATTTCGAGGCCGAGCCGACGCCTGGCGACCTCGCCACGCTGAAGGCACTGGTGCCGAGCGCGGGCCGCGCCAGGGCGCGCGTCGAGAAGCTGCCGGAGGCGGACTGGCTGACGCTCTCCCAGGCCGGGCTCGAGCCGATTCGCGCCGGCCGCTTCCTCGTCCACACGCCGGCGCATCGGGGCGCCGCGCCGGCGGGCGTGACCGCCTTCGAGATCGAGGCCGGCCGCGCCTTCGGCACCGGCCATCACGAGACCACCGCCGGCTGCCTGGCGGCGCTCGACCGGCTGAAGCGACGCGGCGCCGTGTTCGCGAACATCGCCGACATCGGCACCGGCACCGGCCTGCTCGCCTTCGCGGCGCTGGAGCTGTGGCCGGCGGCGCGGGCGATCGCCTCCGATATCGATCCGGTCGCGATCGAGGTCGCCCGCGACAACGCGACCGTCAATCGCGTCCCGCTCGGGCGCGGGCCCGGCCGGCTGGCGCTCGCGATCGCGCCGGGGCTCGCTCATCGCGCGTTGATCGCCCGCGCGCCCTACGACCTGGTCGTCGCCAACATCCTCGCCGGGCCGCTGATCGAGCTCGCGCCGGACCTTGCCGCCGCGCTGGCGCCGGGCGGGCGGCTGGTCCTCGCCGGCCTGCTCGAACGGCAGAAGCCGCGCGTCCTTGCCGCCTTCCGCCGCCGCGGCTTCGCGCCTTCGTTCGAGGAAGCGCGCGGCGAATGGCCGACGCTGGTGCTGCGCCGGCGGCGCGGCTGACGGACGCGGCGCGCGCTCGCGCGGCGATCAGCCGACCCGCCCCGCCAGCCAGCCATAGAGGAAGGCCTCGTTCGCCGGGCGCGATTCGGCGAGCGCGATATAGCGTTCGCCCTGCAGCGCGTTCAGCGCCTTCAGCAGCACCTCTTCCCCCGCCGCGCCGCGCACCTTCATGAAGGCGGCGAGCGCGGCCAGCGTCCGCGGCCCGATCGCCCGGTCGACGACGAGATCGGGATAGTCGCGCCCGCCGCGATTGAGCGCGTTGAGCGCGCGCTGGAAAAAGCCCGTGGCGATCAGCGGCCCCATATTGGCGGCGGTGTCGAACAGTTCGGCCGCGACCCTCGGCGCCAGCTCGGCGACGCGGTCGTAGCCGGGCCGCAGCCAGTAGCGCCGCCGGTAGATCGCCGCCGCCGTCTCGCGTGGCAGGCGGCGCATGTCGCCGGCATAGCCCTGCGCGCGCGCCACCGCCTCGGTGATGCCCCACCGCGTCGGCCCGCCGCGATCGGCCGGATGGTTCACATAACCCCCCTCGCGCGCGATCAGCTCGTCGATCATCCCATCCACATCCATTGCAGCACCCTTGGTTCGTTGCAGGTTCCATAATGAACCATATCGGTGCAATGTAGGACAGACGGCCGAACCGGGAGCGGCAGGCGCGAAAGGCGTCGCCCAGGCGTCCAGTTCCAAACTTGCTCCCAGCGTCCGTCAACCAGCACGCTTGCCCCTCGGAGCGGACTCGCGCGTTCTGGAGATGTGGCTCGCGCGCACCGGCTGGGGTGCTCGCGCCAACCGACGCGCCTGACCAGCCTTAGGGTCACCGAAGCATCCAGAGAACTTCCTTCACAAAGTGCCCACTACAGCGAGAGAGATAAGCGCGACCTAAAGACGGGTGGGCGACCACCCGCCGTCCCGAGGGCAATGACGTCACCTCGTTTACCGATATCCCTTGTCTAAACACACGAAAGGGGCTCAAATTCGGGCCGTGGCTGCGGGGTTATCTGCAATTCGTTGCGAACGCCTGCGGGTGCGGGCGTGGGGGGAAGTATGAACGAAGTTCTTGACCTGATCCTGGGTGCCCTCGACTTCGCCTATGGCAGGCGCTGGGTGGCACCCTTCTTCCTGATGCCGGTCATGTTCGTGGCGGCGGCCATAGTCAGGTACCGCGCCTTCCGGGCGACCAAACCTTATCTTACCGCCATACGCGAGCGGATTGCGGTAGTCCGCGACGCGCTGGGCAGCGATCGGGATCCCGTGGTCGAGCGGAAATCCTTCGCCGACAACTTCATGAGCGTTTCGAGCGCAATGAGCACGGATGGACCCGGCGCTGACGATCTCGTCCTCGCCTGGCGTGAGTACCAGGAAACGATGGTGGACGAGAACGACGTCCCGATCCGGAATACCAACCGGCCCGGGACGTTCTTCAGCCGCGTCGCGCCCAAGCAGACGATGCTCGTATTTGCCTCCAACATCTTCGTTGGCGCTGGCCTGATCCTCACCTTCCTCGGGCTGATCGTCGCGCTCAATACCGCTGCGCAAGGGATGGTCGGAAACGATGTGGCTGTCGCCAGGCAATCCCTCCAGCACCTCCTCATCGTGGCCGGCTCGAAGTTCTTCGCGTCCGTGGCGGGGCTGGGTGCGTCGATCTGGCTCAGGTTCGCCGAGCACAAGCTGACCATTACGGTGCGCCGAGAGACTGACCTGCTGTGCCAGCTGCTCGAACGCGGACTGCTCTATGTATCGCCGCAACGTCTCGCAGTGGAGCAGCTGGATGTGCTTCGCGAACAGCGCGATCAGTTGAAGTTCTTCAACACCGACGTCGCGCTGCAACTGTCCGAGCGGATAGGCGCGCAGTTCACGCACGCGATCGCTCCGATGACCACATCGCTGAGCGCGCTCAATGACAACATGATCGCGATTACCCAAGGTATCGGCGCAGGCGCGCAGAAGGCCATCGAGGAGGTGAGCGGGGCGCAGCTTCGCGGCCTCAGCGAGTCACTTGGCGGCCTCAGCGCACAGCTCAATGCGATCAGCCAGACCGTGGGCAGCTCAAACGATGCCGCCGCCCAGCAAATTCGTATCGCTGGTGAAGACTTCGCCAAGGCGGCGTCCGATATCCGCGATGCGTTTGATCGGCTCGCTCTTCAGGTCGACGGCATGGGGACGCGCCTGACCGAGCAGGGAGAGGCCGCAAGCGAGGCGCAGAAGCAGGCCATGGCGAGCATCCTTGCAAGCATCGAGGAGGCGCAGGGACGCTCCATCGCCATGGTGACGGAAGTTGTCGAGGCCCTAAGGAATGCCGGGGCGGAGGCGGCTGGTTCGCTCCAGAAGGAGGTGAGTGGCGCTCTCGCCTCAGGCGTCCGGGAAAGCCAGGAGACATTTCGGATCGCGATCGAGGAGTCTGGAGAGGCCCTGCGAGAGACCACCGGCAATCTGAGCCGCGCCGTGGGCGAAGCAGCTCAGCAGGTCGAGCGCGCTGGCGCCGGCTTCGCGCAGACCAGCGAACGGGCCATCCAGACGGCTGACGCGATGCGCGCGCTCACGGATAATGCCCGGACGGTGGCCTCCTCGCTGGGCGAAGCTGCACAAGGCTTCGTCAACGCGGCCAGTCCCGTGGCCGATGCCGCCCGGTCGGTGAACCAGGCCGCCAGCCAGCTCGCCCAGACCGTATCGGCCGATCGTGCAGCCGACAGCGCGGCGCTCGCCGAAATGAAGTCGCTCGCTGAAGGCATCCGTGCGACCCAGGAAGCGGCGGAACAGGCGTGGCGGGATTACCGCGCTCGCTTCGAGGCCGTCGACAAGGCGCTGGCGGCGGCGACCGAGAAGCTGGCCGAGACACTCGGCGACAGCCTGACCGAGTTCCGCAGGTTCGCCCAGGACACCGACCGCGAGATGGCTACGGCGGTGAGCCGCCTGGGCAATACCCTCACACAGCTTGAGGACTATGCGGAGTCACTTGATAAATACGTCGACGAGACTCGGGTCCAGCGGGAGGCCGCTGAATGATCCTTGAGGAAGCTCAAGAGCTCGTTGCCGAGGAGGAGAACTACTTCATCTCCATGACCGACCTCATGGTCGGTCTCGTCTTCGTGTTCATCATCCTCCTCATGTATTTCGCCATGCAGTTCCAGGACGTGACGGAGGAACTGACCGGCGCGACCCGAACCCGGACCGAAATCCTGGAGCAGCTTCAGCAGACTCTTAAGGACAGGGGCGTCGAGGTGGTGCTTGACCGCCAGGATGGCGTGCTCCGCCTGCCGGACTCCATCCTGTTCGACAGCGGCCAATCGGTCCTCAAGCCGGAAGGCAGGCAGGCAGTCGCCCATCTGGCCGAGGCCTTGAACGACGTGCTGCCCTGCTACACGGAAGGCGTTCCGAGAGGCGACTGGTGCCCCTCTACCGAGCATCGGATCGAGTCCGTCTATGTCGAAGGCCATACGGATAGCGATCGCTACTGGGGCAACGGCTCGCTGCGAGACAATTGGGACCTTTCGGTCGTGAGGGCCACGAATACATATCGGGCGCTGATCGAATTCGAGCCTCCCCTGGTGCAGCTGTGTGCCCGTAAAGGCGAGCGCTGCGATCCGGTGCTGAGTGTGAGCGGATATGGCCCTCAGCGTCCCGTACCGGACGACTCGGGGACGGAAGAGGATCAGAAGAAGCGCAACCGGCGCATCGACCTGCGCCTCATCATGATGACGCCCGACTCTGGAGAAGCGCGTGAAGTTGTTGAAGAGCGGATTTCGAGGCGGTGACACATCTTGCCCGACTCGTAGCTGATCCAAAAGTGCTCACGGCACGCATGCGGATCGGAGCGCCGGAACCTGCTGGGTTGCGCAAAGCGGTTTCCAAGTTGGTGCAGCAGAGCGGAGGCCCGGAAATACCCGCAGAGGAAGTCGCAGAGCTTCAGCGGCGTATTATCGAATGTGCTTCGACAGGCTCGCTGTCTGACCTGACAAGACGGGACCTCCGCGAAGCCTGCAAAGCGGTGCTCCATCCTCCCACACCTCTCGCCGCTGAACCCCAGGTGATCGCCGGGCTGCTCGACCAGGTCGAGCGGAACAAGCGAAGAGCAGCCTTCTTTGCCGTGATCGATGCCTATCTCGACGGCTTCGAACTTGAGAACGACATGATCCTCTCGCTTGCCGGACAGCTTGAGGCGATTGCCTCTCGCTGGCCTTGGCGGCCGAACGACCACTGGCCTGACAGGCTCGAAAGGTTTTCGCTTCTGGAACCCAAGAGGGCGCCGGAACTCCTCGCGAAGCGCGTACTCTCAAGCGGCGGAAAGCCTCTCAATATTCTCGCCGAGGCAGGATTGGACGTGGCAGGGAGACGGTTCGGTGGCCTGGTCGAGGCAGCCTTTCGCTTCGCTTGTCACATCGTAATGGCGAGCCAGGGGCAGGAGGCCGTGGACGGCCAGCGCGTCCTGATTGAATGGGCGCGCGATGATGCCGGAAAATTCGGTTACCAGAAAGCTTGGCCGGACTTCGTCAAAGCCAGCCTCGTGCCTTGGGAGGTAGTCGAGCCAAGCGAGGCACACAAATCAGCTTTGCTCGAAATGCTTGAGCATTTCGGTGGTGGAGACCCTCGGGCTCATCCTGAACGCTGGCGAGCGGTCATGGACACAGCGCCGGGCGCCTACGCAGTGCTCATGCGGTGGCTCACCCGGGTTTCGGTCCTGCAGTTCCTGGATGTGGTCGATCGCCTGATGCCGGATCACGAGGCAAAGCTAATGTGGGCTTACCGGCGAGCATTTTGGACCTCCTATCTCCTCTCCGACGGGAGCTCGCCGGGCATAGACGCTGCCTGGGTGGCCTTCGGCAAGGAAGGCGCTCGCTTGGCAAAGCGCGCAGCAAGCGAGAGCGGCGACAAGTCCTTCTCGGCTTTCGGCAAGCAGAACGACAAGTCGTCAGACCATGCCGCCCTCATTCTTCAGATCGGAGACCTCACCATCGTGGATTGGAGTCATAATGCCAAATACCAGGTCTGGAGACGAGGAGATAAGGGAGCGCCGAAGCTATTTCAGTCCTATTATTCCTGCGGCTCTCTGTATAGCGCGCCCATCAGCGGTACACACGCCTCCCCTTCTACATACGCATGGCAGAAGCGTCTTGCAGAGATAATCGAAGGCAAGACCTTCTTTTTCCCCAAGCCATGCTGGAAGCCCAAGCGTGTTTAGGCGGCTATTTGGTGGCGAGTGCCACAAGGCCAGCTTCAAGTGGTGTCTGGACGGAGACGACATTGTCGTCTCACTCGATCAGGCAGGCGTGCCACTCGCCTTCGACGGCTGGGTGGCGGCCCGGCCCGATGCTTCCTCGGCGATCAACGACATTCTGGCTGCCAGCGAGGCGAGCGACGACGAAGGCGGTAAAGCAGCTTCGGTCGGGGAGGATCATCTACGGATTTCACCCCCACTATTGGCCAAATTGGATACCCGGACGGCGTCCCTGCTCGGCCTTCCTCCTCCAACCCCATTGGCTCTCGATCTTCGCGCCCAAGGCAGGATCGATGAAGATGATTTTCGTTTGCTCGTTCGATGGGTGCGCCCCGGCGGGCAGCCGATCCGGTTCAGGATGCAGGGCGCGATACTGCAAACCGATGCCGGGCCACGTCGTGTGCCGGAGCCGTTGTGGTCGCTCTATCGAGCAGCAGAGCCGCTTGCGCGCGCCTTGGAGCGAGCGGAACGGTTTGAGGCACTGGCGAGGCTTAGGGAACTCTGGCCGGACGACCCCGCACTTCCGGTCGAGAGTGAAGCCTATCTGCAGGATCTACGGGTCCACTACGCGTCCAGCTTCTCAATCAAGCTTAACACCCTGACGCCGGAGCGAACCGAGTTTGACCCGGTGCTCTTCAGCTCCAGAGCGGTTGCCGACGCCGATGAGACGGGGCAGCCGCTGGATGAAGAGGGCGACAGCATTTTGGGCCCATCGGCGCAGCGGCTCTTTGCAACCGATCGGTTTCGACGGGAGCGTGAGGCCCGGCCCGTCTATGTGCTTCGGAACGGTGAATATATCTTCATCGACCCGATGCTTCGGCCGGCGCTCAGCGTCGTCCGACGACTGCAAGACGCCCCAGAAGAGCAGCGGCGAGCGTTCATTCTCAACCCGCGGCGGACACTGCGAGAGGCGGTTGGAGATGACGTCGCTGAACGGACCGGCCTTGAGCGCCTTTTTCTGGAGACGGATCAGTTCTCAGAGCGAGTGGCAGGCGTCGACGTCTGGCGGACTCCCGTTCTGCCCTGGATAGTCCCGTCCGAGAAGAACAAATGGATACCCGAGAAGTTCGGTTTGCGGGTCGGCGACGATTACTTCGCAGTCCCGGCCGCCCACCTTGCCGAAGTTGGCAGACGCCTAGAGGAGGCTGCTGAGGCCGGTCGGCCAACGGCAGACGTCACGGGCCTCCTGGAGCCAGCCGACGAAAACGGGACGCCTCCGCCTGACGCACTTCCCGTGACGGAGCAGTCCCGCGCAGCTCTACGAAGCCTTGCTCCCTTCTCTGAGGCAACCTTGTCTGCCGAGGGAGATAGCGAAGGATGTGACTCCGCCGAATGGGACGCCGCGACGCAAGGAAAGCTGTTTCTCGTCGTGCGCGACAATTTCGAGGAGGTTGAATTTGCATCTCTCGGCCTCACAGAAGCGATCGACGGCCCACTACCGGCCGTAACGCCTCCTTCTCTGCTTAAGACATCGCTGAAGCCCCACCAGATCGAAGGTCTCAACTGGCTGGCCCAAAACGCTCGCACGGGTCGGCCCGGGGCGCTGCTGGCGGACGACATGGGCTTGGGCAAAACGCTTCAGGCGATCGCTTTCATGGCGTGGTTGCAGGGTGAGGCGGGTGAAGGAAGGATGAGGTGGTCCCGGAAATTTGGACAGGGTGCTAAGCTAATCCCGACCTGAGGAAT
>JBDZVR010000046.1:0-12274 GCA_040255785.1 Sphingomonadales bacterium | reverse complement strand
GGCGCGGCGGTGGCCTCGGCGCCGCTGCCGATCGACAGCCTCATCGCGCGCACCGCGACCGACGCCGGCTTCTCCACCGCGCGCGTGACCGCGCGGGGGCCGGCGCGCGCGCACCTCACCATCGAGGCGGCGCGGCCGCAGGCGCTGTTCGCCTGGCTCGCCGACCTCCAGGCGCGCGGCATCGTCGTCGAGGCGCTGCGCGCCGAGGCGGGGGCCGATCGCACCGTTCGCGTCGAAGCCGAGCTGCGCGCGCGGGGCAGCCGATGACGCCGCGCGTCGCACGCTGGCTGGTCTTCGCCGCGCTGCTCGCGATCGCGCTGGCGGTGCTGGCGCCGCTGCGGCTCGCGCTCGGCTGGACCGGGCTGGTGGAGGCGGGGCTCACCGCGCGCGAGGCGCGGGGGACGATATGGCGCGGCGAACTCGTCGATGCCGCCTTCGGCCCGGTGGCGCTCGGTGACCTCGACACGCGGCTCTCCGCGCTGCCGCTGCTGCTGGGTCGCGTGAGCCTGTCGCTCGCCCGCGCCGATGCCGGTCCCTTCGCCGCCACGATCGAGGTTTCGCGCGGCGGCGTCGCCGTGCGTCGCGCGAGCGGGCGGATCGCCGCCGGTGCCCTGTTCGCCCCCGCGCCGATCGAGCGGCTGGAGCTCGACAATGTCTCGGTCCGCTTCGCCGCCGGCCGCTGTGTCAGCGCGTCCGGCGACGTGCGCGCGATGCCGGCCGCGCCGCTGGCGAGCCTGCTGCCCGGCCTTGCCGGCGCGGCGCGATGCGACGGCGACGCGCTGCTGCTGCCGCTCGCCGCCGGCGGCGGGCGGATCGATCTGCGCCTCTCGGCGGACGGCCACTATCGGATCGAAGCGCGCGTCGTCGCGACGACGCCGGCGCTCGCCGCGACGCTCGAAGCGGCCGGCTTCACCGCGTCGGAGCGTGGCTATGTTCTTCAACGAACGGGGAATTTCTGAGGCGAGCGTGCTGGCGGAAGCCGCCGCGACCGGCTATGGACGATGGCAGGGGGGAGCGGGCTCAGCCCGCTTCGTCTGCGGGCTCCGGCGGTTTCGATTCCCCTTTGCCGCCGGGCCCGCCATGCTCGCCAAGCCAGTCGTTGAGCCGCCCGATCGTTCGCTCCAGCGCGCGGACGATCGCGCGCACCTCGTCCGGGTCGCCGTCTGCCGTGGCGATGTCGGAAAGCCACCAGGTTTCCGACAGCCAGGGCGCGCCGGTGTCGCGATCGGGGATTTCGATGCCGAGAAAGGCTTCCTCGGCATCGACCCATGAATCGCCTTGCGCGCGCAGCGTGTGCAGCCTGATGCGCCCTGCCTTACGCAACTCGTCGGCGACGAGCGCGCGCGCGGCATCGAGCAGCGGCTCGACCATCGACCAGGGCAGCTTCGCCTGGCCGAGCAGCTCCGCCGCCATGAAGGCGAGCTGCTTCTGCGCGACGGCATGGAAATCGGCCGCGGTGAAGGGCGCGGCCTCCTCCTCCTCCTCCTCCTCCATCTCCTCGAGGCCGGCGTCATCCAGCGCTTCGTCGATGGCCCCGGCCTCCGGGTCGGGCTTGGCGGGCGAGTCGTCGGTCATGGCGCAACCGCTGGGCCAAGCGGCCCGGCCGGTCAAGTTGCCGGTTGGCCGATCGCGCCTCGCGATGCTAGGCCGGCGCGATGAACGCCCGCGGCTGGACCTTCGCGATCGATCGCGGCGGCACCTTCACCGACATCGTCGCCCACGCGCCCGACGGGCGGCGGATCGTGCGCAAGCTGCTGTCCGAGAATCCCGAACGCTATGACGATGCCGCGGTCGCCGGCATCACCGCGATCCTCGACCATGCCGGCGGCGGCGCGATCGAGGCGATCAAGATGGGCACCACGGTCGCGACCAACGCGCTGCTCGAACGCAAGGGCGAGCCGGTCGTGCTCGCGATCACCGCCGGGCTCGGCGACGCGCTGCGCATCGGCCACCAGGCGCGCCCCGAGATCTTCGCGCTCGACATCCGCTTGCCGGAGCCGCTCTACCGCCGTGTCGTCGAGGTGGACGAGCGGGTCACCGCCGGGGGCGAGGTGCTGCGCCCGCTCGACCTCAAGCGCGCGCGCGCCGACCTCCAGGCGGCCCATGACGAAGGCTTTCGCGCCATCGCCATCGTGCTGATGCACGGCTGGCGCTGGAGCGCGCACGAGGCCGCGCTCGCCGCGCTCGCGCGCGAAATCGGCTTCGCCCAGGTGTCCGCCAGCCACGAGGTCGAGCCGCTGATCAAGCTGATCGGCCGGGGCGACACGGCGGTGGTCGATGCCTATCTCTCCCCGGTCCTGCGACGCTATGTGGACCGGGTGGTGGCGGGGTTGGCGGCGACGGCGGCACGCCCCGGCCAGGGTCGGGGCGCGTCCCCGCGAGGCGGGCGCCTCCTCTTCATGCAGTCCAATGGCGGGCTCACCGACGCCGGCGCCTTTCGCGGCAAGGACGCGATCCTGTCCGGCCCGGCGGGCGGGATCGTCGGCATGGCGCGAACGGCCGCCGAGGCGGGGTTCGATCATGTCATCGGCTTCGATATGGGCGGCACCTCCACCGACGTGTCGCATTTCGCCGGCAGCTACGAGCGGACCAGCGAGCGGATGGTGGCAGGCGTTCGCGTGCGCGCGCCGATGCTGGAGATCCACACCGTCGCGGCCGGCGGCGGCTCGATCTGCTCCTTCGACGGGCGCCGCTTCCGCGTCGGGCCGGAAAGCGCCGGTGCGGTGCCCGGCCCGGCCTGCTATCGCCGCGGCGGGCCGCTCACCGTCACCGACTGCAATGTGGTGCTCGGCAAGATCCGGCCGGACCGCTTCCCGCGCGTCTTCGGTCCCGATGGCGACCAGCCGATCGATGCGGCCGCCTCGCTGGCGCGCGCGAGGGAGATCGCCGGCGCGGCGGGCATGACGCCGGAGGCGGTGGCCGAGGGGTTCATCCGCATCGCGGTCGACAACATGGCGAATGCGATCAAGCAGATCTCGATCGCGCGCGGCCACGACGTCACGCGCTACACGCTGCAATGTTTCGGCGGCGCGGGCGGGCAGCATGCCTGTCTGGTCGCCGACGCGCTCGGCATCGAGCGGGTGATGGTCCATCCGCTCGCCGGGGTGCTCAGCGCCCATGGCATGGGCCTCGCCGACATGGTCGAGTTGCGCCAGCGGACGCTCGGCGGCGCCGATCTCGTCGCGACGCTCGACGAGCTGGAGGCCGAGGCGGCGGCGGCGCTCGCCGCCCAGGGCGCGAAGGTGAGCGCGGCGCGGCGGCGCGCGGCGCTGCGCTACGAAGGGAGCGACACGACGCTGGAAGTCCCGGTATCGGATGCCATGGTCGCCGATTTCGAGGCCGCGCATCGCGCCCGCTTCGGCTTCGTGTCGGACGCGCCCGTGGTCGTCGAGACGGCGATCGTGGAGGCGATCGCGAGCGGCGCGGCCCGGTCCTCCCCGGAGCCGGCCGGGCAAGCGGCGACGCCGGAGGAGCGCGCGCGCGCGGTCGCCAGGCCGGAGGCATGGCACGAGCGCGACCGGCTCGCGCCCGGCGACGTGATCATGGGCCCGTCGCTCGTCATCGACGCGACCGCGACAACGGTGGTCGAGCCGGGCTGGCGCGCCGAGGTGGACGCGCTCGGCAACCTCATCCTCACCCGCGCCGCGCCGCGCGAGGCGCCGCCCAGGATGGGCACCAGCGTCGATCCGGTGACGCTGGAGCTGATGAGCAACCTGTTCATGGCGATCGCCGAGGAAATGGGTGTGGCGCTGCGCAACACGGCGAGCAGCGTCAACATCAAGGAGCGGCTCGATTTCTCCTGCGCCCTCTTCGATCGCGAGGGGCGGCTGATCGCCAACGCGCCGCACATACCGGTTCACCTCGGCTCGATGGGCGATTCGATCCGCGCGATCATCGCCGCGCGCGCGGGCACGATGCGGCCGGGCGACGCCTATGCGCTGAACGCGCCCTATCGCGGCGGCACCCACCTGCCCGACATCACCGTGATCATGCCGGTCTTCGCCGACGGGGCCGGGGCCGGGCCGGCCTGGTACGTCGCCGCGCGCGGCCACCATGCCGACATCGGCGGAATCGCGCCCGGATCGATGCCGCCGGACAGCCGCACGGTCGACGAGGAAGGCGTGCTCATCGACAATTTCCAGCTTGTCGAGGCGGGCCGCCTGCGCGAGGCCGAACTGCGCGCGCTGCTCGCCGGCGGGCGCTGGCCGGCGCGTGATCCCGACCGCAACGTCGCCGACCTCAAGGCGCAGGTCGCCGCCTGCGCGCGCGGCGCCGCCGAGCTGCGCCGGGCCGCGGCGACGCATGGGCGCGACGTGATCGACGCCTATATGGCGCATGTCATGGATTATGCGGAAGAGGCCGTAAGGCGCCTGATCGAAAGGCTTTCGCCCGGACATTTCAAATATGAAATGGATAATGGCGCGGTGGTTTCGGTGACGATCACGGTCGATCGGGAGGCACGCCGCGCGACCGTCGACTTCGCCGGCACCAGCGCCCAGCTCGCCAGCAATTTCAACGCGCCCGCCTCGATCTGCCGCGCCGCCGTGCTCTACGTGCTGCGCACGCTGGTCGACGAGCCGATCCCGCTCAACGACGGCTGCATGCGGCCGATCACGCTTCGCATCCCTGAAGGCTCGATGCTGAAGCCGGGCTATCCGGCGGCGGTCGTCGCCGGCAATGTCGAGACCAGCCAGGCGATCACGGATGCGCTGCTCGCCGCCTGCGGCGCGATGGCGCCGAGCCAGGGAACGATGAACAATTTCACCTTCGGCGACGCGGCGCGGCAATATTACGAGACGATCGCCGGCGGTGGTGGCGCCGGGCCGGACTTCGACGGCGCGAGCGCGGTGCAGACGCACATGACCAACTCGCGCCTGACCGATCCCGAAATCCTGGAAAGCCGCTTCCCGGTGCTGGTCGAGCGGTTCGCGATCCGCCGCGGCTCGGGCGGCGATGGCGCGCATCGCGGCGGCGACGGCGTCGTCCGGCACATCTGCTTTCGCGCGCCGATGCACGCGGCGATTCTGGCCAATCGCCGCCGCGTGCCGCCGCGCGGCCTCGCCGGCGGGGGCGACGCGGCGCCGGGCGTCAACAAGGTGATCCGCGCCGACGGCCGCGAGGAGATCCTCTCCGCCACCGCCTCGGCGGAGATGGAGGCGGGGGACCTGTTCGTCATCGAAACGCCGGGGGGAGGGGGCTATGGAGCGGCCCGATAGTCCGCCCCGGCGCGGGGAAGGGGGCCGCGCGGGATGACCCACTATCTTCCGCTGCTCGGCATCCTCATCGTCGTCATCGGCTTCGCGAAGCGGTGGAACCCGATGCTGGTCGTCACCGTCGCCGCGCTCGCGACCGGGCTGCTCGCCGGCATGGACATCGTCGCGGTGATCTCGCTGCTCGGGCGCGCGTTCAACGACAACCGGCTGATCGCGATCGTCTGGATCGTGCTGCCGGCGATCGGCCTGCTCGAACGCTTCGGGCTGCAGGAGCGCGCGGCGAGCGTGATCCGCTCGATCAGGGTGGCGACGGCCGGCCGGCTGCTCCTGCTCTACATGCTGTTCCGCCAGGCGACGGCCGCGCTTGGCCTCACCTCGGTCGCCGGCCACGCCCAGACGGTGCGCCCGCTGGTCGCGCCGATGGCGCTCGCCGCCGCCGAGAAGGAGCATGAGATCGACGATGCGAGCCGCGAGAGGGTGAAGGCCTGGTCGGCCGCGACCGACAATGTCGGCCTGTTCTTCGGCGAGGACATCTTCATCGCGATCGGCTCGATCGTGCTCATCCAGGCGACGCTGGCGAGCGAGGGCTATGACCTGCGCCCGATCGAGCTCGCGCTGTGGGCGATCCCGAGCGCGATCGTGGCCTTCCTCATCCATGGCGTCCGGCTTTCGCGGCTCGATCGCTCGCTCCGGCGGCGGCGCCGATGATCACGCTGCAATGGGCCTATACGCTGGTCGGGCTGATGTTCGCCGCCTTTGCGCTGCTCGGCCTGCGCGAGCGCGCCAATCCCAGGCGGCTCGGCAACGCTGCCTTCTGGGGCCTGATGGCGGTGAGCCTGCTCGCCGGAAGCTGGATCGGCGATTTCGCCAATGGCCTGCTGGTGCTCGGGCTCGCCGGGCTGGCGGGCTTCGGCGCGCTTGGTCGCAGCGCCCCGCCGACGACCGGGCCGGGCGAGCGGACGACGCTGTCCTACCAGCACGGCAACCGGCTGTTCCTGCCGGCGCTGATCATACCGGCGACCGCGCTCATCGGCTCGCTGGTCTGGGTGTTCACCCCGCTCGGCGCCTCCGGGCTCATCGAGCCGAAGCGCGAGACCTACATCTTCCTGTGCCTCGGCGCGCTGCTCGCGGTCGGCGCGATCGGGCTGTGGCTGAAGCCGCCGGCGCTTGCGCCGTTGGAGGAGGGGCGGCGGCTGATCGACGCGATCGGCTGGGCGGCGGTGCTGCCCCAGCTGCTCGCCGCGCTCGGCACGGTCTTCGCGGCGGCCAATGTCGGCGCCATCGTCGGCGAGGGCGCGCGCATGGCGATCCCGGACGGCAGCCTGCTCCCCGCCGTGCTGATCTTCGCACTCGGCATGGTCGCCTTCACGATGATCATGGGCAATGCCTTCGCCGCCTTCCCGGTGATGTCGGCCGCGATCGGCGTGCCGCTGCTCATCCAGGGGCATGGCGGCGATCCCGCGGTGGTCGGCGCGGTCGGGATGCTCGCCGGCTTCTGCGGCACGCTGATGACGCCGATGGCGGCCAATTTCAACATCGTGCCGGCGGCGCTGCTCGAGCTCAAGGATCGCAACGGCGTCATCAGGGCGCAGGTCGGCACCGCCATTCCGCTGCTGATCGCGAACATCGCCATCATCTACTGGTTCGGCTTCCGCTGAAGGCGGTCCGGGCCGCCCGGCAAAGCCGGATTTTCGCCCGCCCGCGAATGACGTAGGGGAAGGGCATGACCCATCGCCTCACCAAGGAAGCCGCGAACCGCTTCGCGACCATCGCGCTCGGCCATGTCACGCGCGAATATCCGCACAAGCTCGATCATGTGATGGAGGGGCCGGAGGACGTGCTCGGCCCGCGCGCGCTCCACCCGATCTTCCACGGCAGCTTCGACTGGCACAGCTGCGTCCACGGCTACTGGCTGCTGCTGCGGACGCGACGGCTGTTTCCCGACCTTCCCGTCGCGCCGCGGGTGACGGCGCTGCTCGACGCGATGCTGTGCGAGGCCAAGGTGGCGGGCGAGCTCGCCTATCTCGATCGCGCCTATACCGGCGGGTTCGAGCGGCCCTATGGCTGGGCCTGGCTGCTCGCGCTCCATGCCGAGGCGCAGCGGCACGTGGCGGGCGCGGCCTGGGCCGAGGCGCTGGCGCCGCTTGCGCAAGCCTTCGCCGGGCGGTTCCGCTCCTACCTGCCGCGGCTCACCTACCCGATCCGCGTCGGCACCCACTTTAACAGCGCGTTCGCGATGATCCTCGCGCTCGACTGGGCGGAGGCAAACGATTTGGCACTCGCCGATATGATCCGCACGCGGGCACGGGACTATTTCGGCGGCGACCGCGGCTGCCAGGCATGGGAGCCGGGCGGCGACGAGTTCCTGTCGAGCGCGCTCACCGAGGCGCTGCTGATGCGCCGCGTGCTCTCCGCAGACGAATTCGCGTCCTGGTTCGATGCCTTCCTGCCCGAGCTCGCGGCGCGACGGCCGGAAAGCCTGTTCACCCCGGCCTTCGTTTCCGATCGCTCGGACGGCAAGATCGCCCATCTCGATGGCCTCAACCTGTCGCGCGCCTGGTGCTGGCGGGGGCTGGCGAGCGCGCTCGCGCCGGATCTCGCCCGCCTCGCCGAGGAGGCCGCCGACGCCCATCTCGACGCCAGCCTGCCGCATGTCGCCGGCGACTATATGGGCGAGCACTGGCTCGCGACATTCGCGCTGCTCGCGCTGGAGGGCAGGGACGGCTGAGCGGTTCGCCGCGCCGGCCCGCCTGCCCCGCCCGCCCCGCCCCGCCGCGCCCGTGGCGCGACGGGATGGCGGCCTTCAGGCGGAACGGCGGCGCGCCGCCCGGGCGACGGCGAGCAATGGCGTGGCGACCGCGAGCGACCAGAGGAGATCGAGCGGGCCATCGACGAGCAGCGCCGCGACCAGGCCGACGCCGCTGGCCAGCGCGAGCAGCAGCGGGATCGCGAAGATCCGCGTCGCCGGGCGCGGCCGGGTGTCGCGCGCCGGGCCGCTCATCGTGCCGGCTCCGGTTCGGGCATCGTGCCGCCGGCGACCAGCTCCTCCACCCTGCGATCGAGCGCCGCGCCGCGCCTTCCGAGCCAGAGGTAGATGCCGCTCGCGAGCACCACGATCGCCAGGATGTCGAGCAGCGCCCAGACGATCTTGAGCGGCAGCCCGCCATAATCGCCGAAATGCAGCGGCCGCGACAGGAACAGGGCGCGGATGTGGAGCGGCATGTCGCGCGTGTCGGTGAGCGCCGCCGTCTCGGCATCGACCAGCGTCGGCTTGATGAGGCGCGAGGTCACCGGCGTGCGGCCGCGCATGAAGACGTTATAATGGTGCGGCGGCGCGAAATAGGTGCCGGGGAACATGATCAGCGACACGTCCATGTCCGGCGAGGCGCGGCGCGCGGTCGCGACCGCCGCGTCGACCGAGCCCAGGCGCCGGAGCGGCGGCGCGTCGCGATAGGGGGCGGTCATCTCGGCGAGCTGGCCGGCGCGCCACTGCGCCGCCAGCGGCGCGTCGAGGGTGTTGAAGACGCCGGTGGCGCCGACGACGACGAGCCAGGCGGTGATCGCAATGCCAGTGAGGTTGTGGATGTCGAGCCAGCGCAGCCGCTTGCTGCGCCCCCGCCGGATCGTGCCGAAGTCGAGCCGGCGCATGAACGGCGCATAGACGACGATGCCGGAGACGATCGCGAGCAGCAGCAGGACACCCATCGCTCCCAGGAAGAAGGTGCCGTAGAGGCCGACGAACATCGATTCGTGCATCGTGTAGAAGAAATCGATGATCCCGATCCGCAGCGGCCGCACCGGCAGGAACGCGCCGGTGCGCAGGTCCACCGGTTGCAGGTGGACTTCCTCGGGCGGCGATTCGACGCTGGCCGCGGTGGCGGCCGTCACGATCGGCCGGTCCTCCTCGAAATACAGATATTGCATCACCTCGCCGGGCCGCGAGGCGCGCACCTCGGCGATGATGGAATCGAGGCTTGGCGTGGG
Source organism: Sphingomonadales bacterium (assembly GCA_040255785.1). Lineage (GTDB taxonomy): Bacteria > Pseudomonadota > Alphaproteobacteria > Sphingomonadales > Sphingomonadaceae > Allosphingosinicella. Next base: position 3,077 of record JBDZVR010000046.1, on the reverse strand, counting down.
GGTGCCGGGCGCCACCGTCTCCAGCGGCGCTTCGTAGCCGAGCAGGTGATCAAGCTCGTGCTCGAAGATCAGCGGAAGCCCGCTCACGCACAGCATCAGCATGAACGCGGTGCAGATGAGGCTCGTCCACTTGTGGACGAGATACCAGCGCCTAATGCCCCGGCGGGTCATCGCGTTCAGAATCCGAATTCGATGCCCGCGGTGAAGCGGCGCGGGCGCGAGATGGTGGCGACGTCGTCGGCGCGGATCTCGCCGGGCGTGAGCAGCAGCACGTCGGTCGAATCGAACAGGTTGGTGACCGCCGCGAACAGCCGCACCGGCCCGGTGCGGTAGCTCAGCTGCGCATTGGCGATCGCGTAGGGATCGGTCTTGCCGCGGGCGTCGTTGAACACGTCCGAATAATAGGCGTCGGTATAGCGGACGTCGAACGAGACGTCGAAGCCGGCAATCGGCGTCAGCACGGCGCCGGCGGTGAGCGAGAAAGCCGGCGAACGCGGCAGCTCGTTCCCCTCGACCGTCGGATCGCCGTAGCGGTTGACCCTGGTGCGCAGCAGGCCGGCGCTGGCGGCGAGCTCGACGCCGCGCGCCGCGGCCAGGCGCGCCTCGATCTCGGCGCCATAGGTCGTTGCGCGCTCGGCGTTGCGGATCACCGGCGCCTCGATCGCCGGATCGGGATTGACGTCGAACGGAAGCTGGAGCCCGTCATAATCATTGAAGAAGAGGTTCGCGCGCAGCCGCAGCCGGTTGGCGAGCAGCGAGGAGCGCAGGAAGCCTTCGTAATTGGTGACCACCTCCTTGCCGTAGACGAAGCTCGGGAAGGGCGGGTTGAAGGCGAAGCCGGCGCCGCCGGCATTGTAGCCGCGCCCGACCGTCGCCCCCACCGTCACCTCGTCGCTGGCCTGGACGGTCACGGTCGCGCGCGGCAGGAAGGCGGAGAATGTCTCGTGGTAATCGATCGCGAACGGGCCGGCCCCGCCGGTGCGGTCGCGCTCCTCGGATTCGTAGCGCGCGCCGAATGTGATCTCGATCCGGGGCGTCGCCCGCCAGGTCACTTCGCCGAACGCCGCATAGGTGTCGGTCGTGTCGCGGAAGAGGCCACCGCCGAACAGGTCGATCGCCTCGTTCTGGCGCGCGAAGAAGCCGTAGCCGGCGATGAAGCCGGACAGGCGATCGTCGGCGGTGCGGAAGCGCAGCCGCGGCTCGATCGTATATTCCGTGCCGTCGATCTCGGCATTGCCGTCGTCGATCGGGGCGAAGCGCAGCACCTTGAAGTCGCTGGCGGTGGCGAAGGTCGAAAAGGTCAGCGCCTCGGACAAGGCGACGCTGACGTCGGCGATGCCGACATCGGCGCGGGTCCGGAAGCGCGGCTGATCGGGGAAGGCCGCCTGGTGCGCGGAAAACGGGCGGACGACATCGGCGGTCTGCGGCGCGAAGCCGTCGCTGTGCGACAGGGTGACGAGGGCGCGCACGTCGCTCGACGGGGTGAACAGCAATTTCCCGCGCAGGCTGAAGGCGCGCTGTTGCGAGGGATCGTCGATCCGCCGCGTCTCCGCGCTGATCCCGCGGGCGCGCGCCGTATAGGGCGCGAAGCGCACGAACACATCTTCCTCGCGATAGTCGGCGGCGAGGCGGAAGGCGAGGACGCCCGGCACGATCGGCCCGCCGACCGCGCCGGAAAGCTGGCGCGTGCGATCGCCGCCGATCACGGCGCGGGCGCGGCCGGACCAATCGAAGCCCGGATCGACCGTCTTGATCGCGACCACGCCGCCAATCGCGTTGCGGCCCTGGAGCGTGCTCTGCGGCCCGCGATAGACCTCGACCTGCTGCACGTCCCAGAGCAGCGAATCGAGATAGATGACCTCGTTGAAGGTGAGGGTGCGGCCGTCGAGCTGGAAGGCGACGCGCGGCCGGGTGCCGGCGAAGAAGGCGTTGGCGCCGACCGCGGGACCGGTCCCGTCGATCCCGCGCACCGCCGGGGCGGTGCTGCTCGGCCTGCTGGTGACGAGATTGGGGACGCGCGAGAGCAGGTCGTCGGTGCTGAACATGCCGGGCGCGGCGTCGATGTCGGCGCCGGTCAGCACGGCGACGCTGGACGCTTCGTCGCGCAGGGTGCGGTTGGTGCGCTGCGCGGTCACGACGATCGACTGGTCGTCGTCCGGCAGCGCCTGGGCGGCGGCCCGGTCCGCGAGCAGGAGCGGCGCCACGGCACCCGCCGTCATCAACATGGCACGCAGCAACGACATTCGATCGACCCCCTTTCCGGCGACTCCAGACGGGGCCGAGCTAAAGCTACTGCGAACCATTATCAAGATAAAAGGGAACGACCTGTCGGCATGGTTTACAAATCGTTAAGGCCCGATCCCCGAAAGTCGCGGAATTCCGCGACTGGCCCGTCCCTTGCTTTTCGCCGGCCATGCTCCGCGGGATTGGCCGGCTGTTCACGATCAAGACGCGCTTCGAGGCGATGCTCGTCATCTACGCGCTGGCGCTCGGCGCGGTCGAGCGGGGCGCGCACTATCGCCAGCTCTATCCGGGCCTCGGCGGCTGGCTGCTGTCGCTGGCCTGCACCGGCGCGGTCTTTCTCGCCGGCGCCAAGCTCATGGAGACGACGCGGCCGGACAGCAAGCAGCGCCGTCGGCGCAGCGATCTGGAGCATGGCCAAGAGTTGGTGAAATCCCCCAACTAGCGGCGGCACAGGGGGCCACCGCGACAACCCAATCTCTCCAGAATCTGGCGGAAATCCGCGGAAAAATCCATTTGGCACGCCTCTTGTTTTCCCGGTGGGCACAAGTTTCGAACAAGCCCGCAGGGAGTAACGACGATGACCACCGTTTCGAATTTCGCCCGCACCATCATCGGCGCGACCGGCGCCATGCTGCTCTCGATCGCCTTCATCGGCGCCGCCGTTGGCCCGGCCATCCCGTCCGCCGGCCAGGCGCAGGCTTCGGTTCAGGCCGTGGCCTGACCCAGGGAGAGGCGGCCGGGGCCCTTGCGCCACCCCCCCCCCCCCCCCCCCCGCCCCCCCCCCCACCGGGGGCGGTCTGGGGGGGGGGGTGCATGGGGAGTTTTTTTCCCCC
>JBDZVR010000056.1:0-2342 GCA_040255785.1 Sphingomonadales bacterium | reverse complement strand
GGAGGCGGCGGCGGGGGCGGCGGCGGCGGCGGCGGTGGCGCGCCGAAATTGTAGGTGATGCCGCCGAGCACGCTGTGCGACCGGAACCGCGATTCGCCCTCGAAGCCGCGGAAGTCCACCGTGCGAAGGTTGTCGACGTTGAAGAAGCGATACTTCAGCGTCACGTCGAGATTGGCGCTGACCGCCTGGCGAATGCCGGCGACGATCTGCCACGCGAAGCGCGTGTCGGAATCGTCGAGCGCGGGGCTCACGTTCGAATAGGCGCGGATATTGTCGAAGCTGACGCGGGCGACGCCCACGCCACCGCCGACGAAGCCGCTGAGCCCGTCCTCGTCGCCGAAATCGAGCAGGCCGTTGACCATGAAGCTGAGCGCGGTCGTGCGACCGCCGCCAGCGACCTCGAGCCGGCCGCCGGAAGGCGCGGGCGGCTGACCGGGCAGCGCGACCGCGGTCTCGAGATCGTCGGCCTTCGCGCGCTTGTAGGCAACCTCGGCCTCGAGCCGGAACGCGCCGAGGTCGTAGCCGACATAGAGGCCACCATCGAGCCCGTAGTCGTTGTTGATCCGAAGCTGGGCGTTGGGGTCACTCGAGATGACCGGGGTCAGCCCGTAGTCGAACGAGACGTCCTCGACGATCATCGCGCCGAGATCGCCGCCGACATACCAAGCGCCGTTGCGGGCTAAAGCCGGAGTCGCGAGCATGGTTGACGACAGCGCCACGGCAATGGCGAGCTTCCGCATAAATCTTCCCCTTTCTACAGCGTCCCTACCGGGAACGACGTGAACTCCTTACGGTAAGCGGAGATTGCGCGCAAGCGCTGGTCGCCCCTCACCTGTTGCCGAAAAGCCGCAGTCGATCGACAAGATGAACCGCGGCTGGCCGGTCCTGCCACGTAACGACGAAACAGCGAACCGGTTGCATCCGTATCGAAACATTTTCATTCGGTCAGCCCGTGTGACTTTAATGTCGCAATCAGGGCGTCGATCGCCGCCCGCGCCTGCGTGTCGATTGTCGTTCCGCCCGAAGGACTTGCCACCGCGCCCTGGCGCGGCCCGACGACCTGTTGTCCCTCGATCACCAGCGCCGCGGCGCTGACCGCGCCGTCGCTCCAGCCGCTCCCGGTCCAGGCCCGGCGCAGGCCGGCCGCCTTGTCCCAGACCGAAAGCCCCGGCACCGGCGCCACGAAGCGCCATCCGCCGGCGCTGCGGATCGCCAGGCAATGCGCCCGCCCCGCCCACTCGCCGGTGGCGCCGGCGGCGACGATCCACGCCTCGCCCTCGGCGGGGTCGGCGGGCGGCGCGGCGGCCGGCGCGCCTTCCACGGCGGCGTGGACGAGGCCGTCGAGCAGCGCCAGGGCCTCGTTGTGGAACTCTTCCTTCGCGGCCTGGCCGGGCACGATGAAGGGCAGCGCGAAGCGCGGGCTTGCGTCGGTCACCTCGTTTCCTTTCCGTTCATGCGATGGTCAGCCTCGCCGGTCGCGAGGGCGCGTAAGTGCCGAGCTGCACGACCGAGACGTCGATCGGCGCGCTCGCGCCGTCGGCGGCCTGGGCCGCGCCGGTATAGCGCCATTCGGGCGCGGCGAGCTCGACGGCGCGCGCGAATCCGGCGCCCGAAAGCTCGAGCCGATAGGCCTCCTTCTGCTCGCCGAGCGGCGTCTCCGCCCCGCTCGTCCAGCTCCAGCCGTCGCGGCTGCGCCGCGTCCAGCGCAACAGGATGTCGCCGCCCGCCTCGCGCGTCGCGGCGAGGTGGACCGGCGCGGGCGGTCGCAGCGAGTCGCCCTCGATCGCCACCTCCGCCGCGACATCGCCCTCGTCGCCGACGCCGCTGGCGCTCAGCAGCGCGACGCCGCCGAGCGCGCCCGCCGGCGCCTCGATCGCGACCAGCCGGTCCGGCTCGATCAGCACGAACGGCTCGCCCGCCGCGTGCAGCGCGGCCGCCCATTCCGTCCCGCGCCGCCCGCGCAGCAGCCGCGACAGGCGGAAGCGCCCGCCGCCCAGCGCCTCGGCGCGGCCGAACTGCACGAGCTCCCGCCCGACCAGCGCGAGATTGGCGCCGTTCGCCAGCGCGTCGTCGTCGGCGCCTTCGAGCCACATCGCGTCGCCGAGCAGCTCGATCTCGAGCGCCGAGGCGGTGTCGAACAGGGTCGAAGGCCGCGCCGGCAGCGCGGCGAGCGTAACGCCCATCGTCGCCGGCCCGCTCGCCCGCCCCGCCGCGCTCCAGCTCGCGCCGCCGTCGAAGCTCGCCATCAGCTCCGCGCGCCGCCAGCCCGGCGCGCCGCCTGCGGCGAAGGCGAGGATCAGCGGCCGCCCGCCCGTCGTCTCGCCGAGCGGCAGCTCGGCCGC
>JBDZVR010000016.1:0-61157 GCA_040255785.1 Sphingomonadales bacterium | reverse complement strand
AAATCGGCGCGCTGGGAATCCCTCGCGCGATTCAAACTCAAACAGATCGACTCTAAGGCATGTTCATGTCTCTGGGGACCGGGCAGCCGCCGTTGAGTCGGTGACGTGCCGCACCGTCCTCGCATGCCCTGGCAAGGGGAACGCCCGGGCGGCCGGGCCATGGCGCGCGTCGGGGCTACAGGCGCCCGTTCGGGATATCCTCCGGCTGCAAGGGTTGGCACGCGGGGAGGTCGAGGCGGCGGGCGTCGGCGCAGTTGCGGACCTGGGCGTCGCCGGTGGGGGCGATGAAGATCGCCCAGTGGCGGCCGTCGTCGCACAGCGCCACCCAGCGGGCGAGGTTGCGATATTCGCCCTGCTCCGCCGCCGCCATCACCTTGCGGCAGCGATTGCCGTTGTCGCGGATCGCCCGCATCAGCCCGAGCCGCTGCATCGGCGGATCGAGCGCCCGCAGCCGCTCGTTGTGCGGATTGGCGATCGCGACGCGGGTCGTGTTCGACGGTGCCGTCTCGCCGCAGCCGGCGAGCGCGCCCCCGCTCGCGGCGAGGGCGGCGGCGAGGGCCGCGGCGAGCGGCGGGCGTCGACTCATTGGGCGTTCGCCCGCGCCGGGCCGTCGGCGAGCCGCCGCTCGGCCGCGTTGATCACCTGCGCGTTGCCATTGCCGGTGAGGACGATCGTGTAGGTCTCGCCCCGGTCGCAATGGGCGGTCCAGACGGGAAAGCCCTGATGCTCGCCAGCGGGCTCGGACCAGTCGACGTGCTGGCATTCCTGCCCCGAATCGCGGATCGCGCGAATGAACACGGCATCGCGGGCCCCTTCGGGAAGCGCCGCGATCTGGTTGCCGCTCTCGGCGGCGGCCTCGGTGAGATTGGCTCTCGCCGGCGGCGGGCCCGAATCGCAGGCGCCGAGCGTGCCGGCGAGGGCGAATGCGGCGGCAATGGCGATTCGGGTCATGGACGGTCTCCTTCCTTCGCTGGTTCGGCGCGGACAATGATCGAGCCGGCGGAACGGTTGCCCGTCCGCTCAGCCGGTCGCGGCCCCGGCGGCCGCGCGGAAGCGCTGGCGCAGCGTCATCTTGTCGATCTTGCCGGTGCCCAGCTTGGGCAGCGGCTCGTCGCTGAAGCGGACGAGGGCAGGCAGCTTGAACGGCGCCAGCTTCTCGGCAAGGAAGGCGAGCAGGCCAGCCTCGTCGATGCCGCCCTTCTCGCTGTAGATGATCGCCGCCGGCACCTCGCCGAGCCGTTCGTCGGGAATCCCGAACACGGCGACCTCCGCGACCGCCGGATTGTCATAGATCGCCGCCTCGACCTCGGCCGCGCTGATATTCTCGCCGCCGCGGATGATGATGTCCTTCTTGCGGTCGATGATGAAGAGATAGCCGTCCTCATCGAGATAGCCGACGTCGCCCGAGCGGACATAGCCGTCGGCGGTGACCAGCGCCCGGGTCGCCGCCTCGTCGTTCCAGTAGCCGCGGATATTGGCGGCGGAGCGGATCGCGATCTCGCCCTGCGCGCCGGGGGGCAGGTGGCGGTCGTCATCGCCCAGGATCGCCACTTCGACGAGCGGCAGCATCGCGCGGCCGGTCGAGGCAGGCTTGTCGCGATAGTTGGACCAGAAGTTGGAGCAGCCGACCGCGTTGGTCTCGGTCAGGCCATAGCCGAGCGCCGGCTGCGCGCCGGTGAAGCTCTGCTGCAAGCGCTTGACGTGGCTCACCGGCCGCGGCGCGCCGCCGGCGGCGATGTCGGTGAGCGTGGACAGGTCATATTTGTCGCGGTTGGGGGATTCGGCGAGCTCCATGCTCATCGTCGGCACCCCGACGAAATAGGTGATCCGTTCCTTCTCGATCAGCCGCAGCGCCTCGTCCGGATCCCATTTGCGCATCAGGACCATCGTCCGGCCGACGACGAAGCTGTTGAGCAGCACCGGCACCTCGCCGGTGACGTGGAAGAGCGGCACGTTGACGAGGATGCGCGGCGGCGCCAGCGACTCGCCCGAGGCCTCCTTGATCCCGAGCAGCGCCGCCAGCCCGATCGCATAGGCATAGACCGCCGTGGTCACCGCGCGATGGGTGGAGACGGCGCCCTTGGCCGGGCCGGTCGAGCCCGAGGTGAAGAGGATGGTGGCGTCGTCCCCGGGCAGCACGATCGGGAGATCGGCCTCGCCCGCACCCTCCGTCAGCGGCGCGATCGCGGCCGCGATCGGCTGCTCGATCGGCAGGATGACGAGCGGCACCGTGCAGTGCGCCTGGAGTCGCTCGCCGCGCGGCGGATCGGCGATGATGAGGCTCGGCGAGGCGAGCGCGATCGCGTGCTTCATCTCCTCGCCGCGCCACCAGCCGTTGAGCAGGGTCGCGACGCCGCCGGCCTTCAGCACCGCCATCCAGCAGACGATCCAGGCCGGGCAGTTGCGCATCGCGATGCCGACCCGGTCGCCCTTGCCGATGCCGCGGGCGACGAGCGCGCGGGCGAGCGCGGTGGCATGGGCGTTGAGCTGGGTGAAGCTCAATCGCTCGTCATCGTCGATCACCGCTTCCATGTCGCCGTGGAGGCCGCAGAAGATGTCGAAGAGAGTGGGCAGCGTCGGCGGCAGGTTGGTGACAATGGCGAGCCCGGTCCCGGGGTCGCGCCCGACCTGGATTCGCCCGCCCTCGCCGGTGACCGCCGCCACGGCGGCATCATATTTGCGGTCCAGTTCGCTCGGCATTCCCTTCCTCGCTCCGTCTTTGCCTTTTCTTCTCCCCCTTCTATGAAGGCGCGAACCCGAAGGGGGAAGCCTTGATCGACACGCTGACGACCACGCTGAGCGCGGGAACCGCGATCGCCTATACGGACCTTCACCTTAGCCCGATCCTGTTCCACATCGGCGGGTTCGCTCTGCGCTGGTACAGCCTCGCCTATCTCGCCGGCATCCTGGTCGGCTGGTGGTATCTGATGCGGCTGCTTGGCCAGCCGGGCGCGCCGATGGCCAGGCGCCATGCCGACGACATGGTCTTCTATGCCACGCTCGGCATCATCCTCGGCGGCCGGCTCGGCTACGTGCTGTTCTACAAGCCGCTCTCCTATCTCGACGATCCGGTCGCGATCGTGCGGCTGTGGGATGGCGGCATGTCGTTCCACGGCGGCGTGATCGGGGTCAGCCTCGGCATCCTGTGGATGGCGCGCAAGCACGCGCTCGACTGGCTGCGCATCCACGATTACGTCGCCTGCTGCGTGCCCTTCGGCCTGTTTTTCGGGCGGCTCGCCAATTTCGTGAACAGCGAATTGTGGGGCGGCGTCACCCACGTTTCGTGGGCGGTGCGCTTCTGCGAGGCGTTCGACAGCGCCGGGCGCTGCGTGGCGCTCGGCCCGCCGCGGCATCCGAGCCAGCTCTACGAAGCCTTTTTCGAGGGCATCGTGCTGTTCCTCGTCCTCGCCTACGCCTTCTGGCGGACGCGCGCGCGCTACAAGCCTGGCCTGCTCGTCGGGCTGTTCATCCTGGGCTATGGCCTCGTGCGCTTCGGCCTCGAATTCATCCGCGAGCCCGACACCCATCTCGTCGCTTTCGCCGAGGCGACCGGGCTGCACATGGGGCAGTGGCTGTCGCTGCCGATGATTTTCGGGGGGCTCTATCTCGTCCTTTCCGCCGGCAAGCGCGCGGGGCGCGTCCGGCCGGTGAGCGCCGATGAGCCCGCCGCCGGCTGAGGACGAGCTGCGCCGCCGCATCGAGGCCGAAGGCGCGATCAGCGTCGCCGACTATATGGCGGCGACGAACGCGCATTATTATGCGACGCGCGATCCGCTCGGCGCGGCGGGCGATTTCGTCACCGCCCCCGAGATCAGCCAGATGTTCGGCGAACTCATCGGCCTGTGGCTCGCCGACCTGTGGCTGCGCGCGGGGCGCCCGGCCGACGCCAGCTATGTCGAGCTCGGGCCGGGGCGCGGCACGCTCGCCGCCGACGCGCTGAGGGCGATGCGAAGCGCCGGCCTCGCGCCGCGGGTCCATTTCGTCGAGACGAGCCCGGTGCTGCGCGCGGCGCAGGCGGAGCGGATCGCGGGCGCGACCTGGCACGATGAGGTTTCGAGCCTCCCCGAGGCGCCGCTGCTGATCGTCGCCAACGAGTTCTTCGATGCCCTGCCGGTGCGGCAATTCGACGCGGCGGGTCGCGAGCTGATGGTGCGCCTCGAGCGCGGCCGGCTGGTCCGCGACGGCGTGGTCGCGCGCGAGGAATCGCCGGCCTCGCGCGCGATCATCGCCGCGATCGCGGCCCAGCTCGCGCGCCACGGCGGCGCGGCAATCGTGATCGATTACGGCCACGACCGGCCGGGGCGCGGCGATACGCTGCAGGCGGTGTCCGGCCATGCCTATGCCGATCCGTGGCAGGCGCCGGGGAGCCGCGACCTCACCGCCCATGTCGATTTTCATGCGCTTGCGGAGGCAGCGCGCGCGGCCGGCGCGCGCGTCTTCGGCCCGCGCGGGCAGGGCGACTGGCTCGACGCGATCGGCATCGGCCTGCGCGCGGCGGCACTCGCCAGGGCGGCGCCGGCGCGGACCGAGGAGATCGAGGCGGCGCGACTGAGACTCACCGCGCCGGACCAGATGGGCCGGCTGTTCAGGACGATGGCGCTGATCGCGCCGGACTGGCCCGCGCCGGGGGGATTTGAGTGACCATCGTCTATCGCGATGCGACCGGGGCCGAGTTGCCGGCGGTGGATGAGCTGTTCCGCCGCGTCTTCACGGAAGTGTTCGGCCATCTCTACGATCCCGCCGACCTTGCCGCCTTCTTCGCGCGCTTCACGCCCGAGGCCTGGGCGGCGGAGCTGGCGCAGAGCGATCTGCGCATCCGCCTCGCGCTCGGCGACGATGGCGGGCTCGCCGGCTTCGCCAAGGTGAGCGATCCGACGCTGCCGGTCGAGCCCGAAGGCAGCGCGATGGAACTGCGCCAGCTCTATCTCGACGTCGACCATCGCGGCCGCGGCGTCGCCGACGCGCTGATGGGCTGGGTGCTGGCCGAAGCGCGCGCGCGGGGGGCGGGCGAGCTGTTCCTTTCGGTCTATGTCGACAATCACCGCGCGCGGCGCTTCTACGAGCGCTACGGGTTCGAGCCGGTGGGACGCTACGACTTCATGGTCGGCAACCATGCCGACGAGGACATCATCATGCGGGCACGGTTGTGAGCGTCGAGGTCATCCGCGCCCGCGCGATCGCCGCGCCGCACGGCTTTCTCGGCCGGCGCGGCGGGGTTTCGACCGGCGACTGCGCGGGGCTCAACGTCGGCCTCGGCTCGCAGGATTCGCGTGCGGCGATCGCCGAGAACCGCCGCCGCGCCGTCGCCGCGGTCGCGCCCGGCGCGGCGCTGGTGACGGTCCACCAGGTCCACTCGCCGACCGCGATCGTCGCCACCGCGCCCTGGCCCGACGACACGCGGCCCCATGCCGACGCCATCGTCGCCGACCGCCCCGGCCTCGCGCTCGGCATCCTCACCGCCGATTGCGCGCCGGTGCTGCTCGCCGACGTGGCGGCGGGCGTGATCGGCGCCGCCCATGCCGGGTGGAAGGGCGCGCTCGGCGGCGTGATCGAATCGACGCTGGCGGCGATGGAATCGCTCGGTGCGTCGCGCTCCCGGATTGCGGCCGCGATCGGCCCCGCCATCGCCCGGCGCAGCTATGAGGTGGACGACGCCTTCCTCGCCCGCTTCGTCGCCGCCGATGCCGAAAGCGAGCGCTTCTTCGCCGCCGGCCGGCCCGGCCACCACCAGTTCGACCTCGAAGCCTTCGTCGCCGCCCGGCTCGCCAGGGCGGGGATCACCCGGGTCGAGGCGCTTGGGCTCGATACCTATGCCGAGAGTGATCGTTTCTTCTCCTATCGCCGCGCGACCCATCGCGGCGAGCGGGACCATGGCCGGCAGATCTCGCTGATCGCCCTGCCGGGATGAGGGCGCGGCGAAAGGCTCTGGCGCGCGTGTCGCGCGATGGGCTAGGGAGCGCCTGGGCAACGGACCTCACCCCTCCGCGCCGCGCCATGAAGCGGCCGGGTGGGCCCGCCTGATCCCGGCAGGGCCCGGTCTCCACGCATCGTTCGCGATTCGCCGAAAGGAGACGACACATGTCGAAGAAACCCACGTTCACCGCCACCACGCCGCGCCGCCGTCCCAAGCCGGACGTGCTCGAAATCGGCGGGCGGCGGCTGAAGCCAGCCACCTTGATGATGGGCCACGGCTATGATCCCGCGCTGTCGGAAGGGTCGCTGAAGCCGCCGATCTTCCTCACCTCCACCTTCGTGTTCGAGAGCGCGGCGGCCGGCAAGCGCCACTTCGAGGGCGTGACCGGCAAGCGCCCCGGCGGCGCGGACGGCCTGATCTACACCCGCTTCAACGGCCCCGACCAGGAGATACTGGAGGACCGGCTCGGCGTCTGGGAGGACGCGCAGGACGCGCTCAGCTTCTCCTCCGGCATGTCGGCGATCGCCACCCTGCTGCTCACCTTCGTCCAGCCGGGCGACGTCGTCGTCCATTCGGGGCCGCTCTATGCGGCGACGGAATCGCTGATCGGCCGCATCCTCGGTCGCTTCGGCGTGTCGTGGCGCGATTTCCCCGCCGGCGCGACCGAGGAGGAGATCGGCGCCGTGCTCGAACAGGCGAAGGGCATTGGCCGCGTGCCGCTCATCTACCTCGAGAGCCCCGCCAATCCGACCAATGCGCTGGTCGACATCGAGGGCGTCCGCAACGTTCGCGACGCGCTGTTCGCCGAGGGCGAGCGGCCGCCGATCGCGATCGACAACACCTTTCTGGGCCCGCTCTGGCAGCAGCCGCTGAAGCACGGCGCCGACCTTTCGGTCTACAGCCTCACCAAATATGCCGGCGGGCACAGCGACCTCGTCGCCGGGGGCATCGCCGGCGCCAAGCCGCTGATGGACCAGATCCGGATGATCCGGAACACGATCGGCACGATCACCGATCCCAACACCGCCTGGATGCTGCTGCGCAGCCTCGAGACGCTGGAGCTGCGGATGACCCGCGCCGGCGAGAATGCGGCCAGGGTCTGCGCGTTCCTGAAGGACCATCCCAAGGTGGAGAGCGTCGGCTATCTCGGCTTCCTCGCCGAGGGGCGGCAGGCGGACATCTACCGCCGCCACTGCACCGGCGCGGGTTCGACCTTCTCGCTCTACCTCAAGGGCGGCGAGAAGGAGGCCTTCGCCTTCCTCGACGCGCTCAAGATCGCGCATCTCGCGGTCAGCCTGGGCGGCACCGAGACGCTGGCCAGCCACCCGGCCGCGATGACGCACCTGTCGGTCCCCGAGGAACGCAAGGCGCTGCTCGGCATCACCGACAATCTCGTGCGCGTCTCGATCGGCGTCGAGGACGCGGACGATCTCGTCGCCGATTTCGACCAGGCGCTGAAGGCGGTGTAGGGCGCAGCGGCATTGCGGCATTCGGGCGCGGCCAGCCTTGCGGCCCTTCGGCGTCCCTGTCTCAGGATTTGGACGGGGGGCGCGCCGGCCGCCGCCGCGCCCGACGCCGGTCGCGCCATTCGAGCACTTCCCAGCCTTCCGCCTCGGCGAGGCGGATGAGGCGGGCGTGCGGGTTGGTAGCGAAGGCTTCGTCGGCCCAGCGGTGCGCGGGCGAGTCCGAGATGTGGTCCGAATAGAAGCGGATGTGGACGGCCTCGCGCTCCAGCCCCTCGCGCGCCAGCCAGGCCTCGATCATGTCGAGCTTGGCGAGGCCGTAGCAGTTGGCGCCGTCGATCGTCGCGGTGATGCGCCCGCGCGGATCGGTGAGGCTGTCGGTCGCAATGACGTCGTCGAAGCCGAGCCTGCGGGCGATCGCGGCGGCGTAGAGCTTGTAGGAGGCGGTGGCGAGCACCAGCCGGCGCCCGGCCGCCCTGTCCGCTGCCAGCCGCGCGCGCGCGCCGGGCAGGATATTGGTCTCCACCTGGCGGTCGGCGAAGCGCTCGATCACCGGCTCCAGCGCCGCCGGTGCCGGCCGGCCGAGCAGCAGCCGGAAGTTGACCTCCTTGAGCCGGCCGCGGTCGATCAGGCGCATGCCATAAGCGAGCGTCACGAGCCCCACTGCCGGGAGCAGCGCCAGCCGCCAGGGCGCGAGGCTGAGCGCGGCAAAGCGCAGGAATGGCGGATAGGTCGGTCGCCGCGTGACCGTCCGGTCCATGTCGTAGATCGCGATCTTCTGCCGCATCCCCTCCGCGCAAGCACGAAAGCGGCGGCGATGTCCATGCTCCATGTGCCTTGCCGCCCGGCGGGAATTGAAGCACTACCGATGGCATGAGCGCCACGCCCGATCTCAACCCGAGCGAGGACGATCCCGACGTCATCCGGCTGGAGGGCGCGCTCACCATGGTCCACGCGCGGCGGCTCGACGAGGAGCTTGCCGCGGTCACCGGCGATCATCTCACCGTCGATCTCTCCCGGGTCGAGCGGATGGACACGGTCGGCGCCTGGCTGGTCCACAAGCTGGTGCGCGATCACGGCGCGAAGCTCGTCGGCGCGACCGAGGAGCAGAAGACGCTGATCGAGCATGTCGCGCGGGCCGACAAGCCGGTGACCGTGCGCCGCGAGCCCGAGCCGCTCGTCTACCAGTTCGTCGGCCAGGTCGGCGAAGCGAGCATGATGGCGCTCTCGACCCTGGTGGGCCTGCTCGGCTTCTTCGGTGCCCTGTGCATCTCGATCGGCCACATTTTCCGGCACCCGCGCCGGTTCCGGTTCAACGCCGTGGTGCAGCAGTTCGACATGGTCGGCGTGCACGCGCTCGGCATCATCGGGCTGATGAGCTTCCTCGTCGGCATCGTCATCGCGCAGCAGGGCGCGGTGCAGCTCCGCCAGTTCGGCGCGGAGGTCTATACGGTGAACCTGATCGGCCGGGCCGCGATGCGCGAGCTCGGCGTGCTGATGACCGCGATCATGGTCGCCGGCCGGTCCGGCTCGGCCTTCGCCGCGCAGCTCGGCTCGATGAAGCTGAACGAGGAGATCGACGCGATGCGGACGATCGGCGTCTCGCCGATGGAGGCGCTGGTCTTCCCGCGCGTGGCGGCGACGCTGCTGATGATGCCGCTGCTCGGCTTCTACGCGGCGATCCTCGCGATCGCCGGCGGCGGGCTGTTCTGCTGGATTTCGCTCGATCTCACGCCGATCACCTTCGTCCAGCGGGTCCGCGAGGTGATTCCGATGACGGACCTGTGGCAGACGCTGATCAAGGCGCCGACCTTCGGCGTGATCATCGCCATGGCCGGCTGCTTCCAGGGCCTGCTCGTCGAGGGCAATGCCGAGGAGGTGGGCATCCGCACGACGACGGCGGTCGTCCAGGGCATCTTCCTGGTCATCGTGCTCGACGCCTTCTTCGCGGTCTTCTTCACCCAGATCGGATGGCCGTGAGGGAGGGCGAGCCGATCATCAGCGTGCGCGGGCTCAAGACCGCGTTCGGCGACCAGGTCGTGCACGAGCAGCTTGATCTCGACGTGCGCGCCGGCGAGATCCTGGGCGTCGTCGGCGGCTCGGGCACCGGCAAGTCGGTGCTGATGCGCGCGATCATCGGCCTCAAGACCCCGGTCGAGGGCGAGATCACCGTGTTCGGCGAGCCGATGATCGGCCGCGACGAGGAGGACGCGAAGAACATCCGCCGGCGCTGGGGCGTGCTGTTCCAGGGCGCGGCGCTGTTCTCGACGCTCACCGTCGCCGAAAATGTGCAGGTGCCGATCCGCGAATATTTCCCGGGCATCAGCCAGCAGCTCCTCGACGAGATCGCCGCCTACAAGATTTCGATGAGCGGCCTGCCCGCCAATGCCGGCAACAAATATCCGGCCGAGCTTTCCGGCGGGATGAAGAAGCGCGCCGGCGTCGCCCGCGCGCTGGCGCTCGATCCCGACCTGCTGTTCCTCGACGAGCCGACCGCGGGGCTCGACCCGATCGGCGCCGCCGGCTTCGACGAGCTGATCGGCGAGCTGCGCGACGCGCTCGGCCTCACCGTCTTCCTGATCACCCACGATCTCGATACGCTCTATGCGATCTGCGATCGGGTCGCGGTGCTGGCCGACCGCAAGGTGATCGCGGTCGGAACGATTCCGGAATTGCTCGCATTGGACCATCCGTGGATACGGGACTATTTCAAGGGTCCGCGCGGGCGCGCCGCCGCGGCCGTTAGCGAGCGCGAAGGGGCCGGGGCCTGATGGAAACCAGATCCAACCAAATCCTCGTCGGCAGCATCGTCCTCGGCATGCTGGTCGCGCTCGTCGTGTTCATCGTCTGGCTGAGCCAGTTCGGCGAGGGCGGCGAGAAGACATACGACATCTTCTTCCAGCAATCGATCGAGGGGCTGGAGAAGGGCTCGGGCGTCACCTTCCGCGGCGTGCCGGTCGGCCAGATCCGCTCGATCAGCCTCGAGCCGCGCAGCCCCCAGTTCATCCGCGTGCGGATCTCGGTCGCCGATACGACGCCGGTGCTCGAGGGCACGACCGCCACGATCCGCACCGTCGGCTTCACCGGCCCGACGCAGATTCAGCTCGACCCGCCGCCGCCCCCGCCGCCGGGACGCGCCGTGCCGCCGCGGCCGGAGATCACCTGCCCGCGCGTTAACCCGGAGAGCGAATGTCCCTATGGCTATCCGGTGATCCCGGCGCGGCCCGGCGCGCTCGCCAGCCTGCTCAACAGCGCGCCCGAGCTGCTCGAACGGGTGACGACGCTGACCGAACGGCTGACTGAGCTGCTCTCCGATCGCAACCAGCAGTCGATCGCCGCGATCCTCGACAATGTCGAGGTGATCAGTCGCAACCTGGCGCGCAACGGGCCCGAAATCACCGCGACGATCGAACAGGCGCGCGCGACGCTCCGGCAGGCGGGCGACGCGGCGGAGCAGATCGGGCGGCTCGCCGGCACCACCAGCGACCTGCTCGACCGCGACGGCCATGCGCTGATCACCGATCTCCAGCATGCGATCCGCTCCGCCGACCAGAGCATGCAGGCACTCAACGCCGCCGTCGCCGACGCGCGGCCCGGGATCCAGACCTTCTCGCAGCGCACCCTGCCCGAGGTCGGGCAATTGGTGCGTGACCTGAGGGCGACGAGCGAATCGCTGCGCGCGATCTCGGACCGGCTCGACCAGCAGGGGATACGCGGCGTCGTCGGCGGCGAGCGGCTGCCCGATTATCATCCCGGCCGCCGGCCGGCCGCACCGGAGGGAAGATGAGGATGAAGCGTTTCGGCCTTCTCGCGCCGCTCGCCGCGCTCGCGATGCTGCCTGGCTGCCTCGGCGGCGCGCGCGTGCCCGACGCGCTGCTGACGCTGAGCCCGATGGCGAGCCGGCCAGCGGCCCAGCCGCGGACCGCCGGGGCGGGCCAGGCGATCACGGTGACGACGCCGGGCACACCGCGCGCACTCGCGACCAGCCGGGTGCCGGTCTATGTCGATGGCACGACGATCCAGTATCTCGCCGGCGCGCAATGGGTCGCGCCGCCCGCCGACCTGCTGCGTGGCCTCGTCTCCGAAACGATCGCCGCGCGCACGAACCTCGCCGTGCTCGATCCCTCGCTCTACACCCAGGCGCCGACCGCGGTGCTGAGCGGCCAGCTGCTGCGCTTCGGCCTCGATCCGAACGGGCAGGACGTGGTGATCGACTATGAATGCGCTCTGTCGCGTCCCGACCAGGCGGTCGTCACCAACCGCTTTTCCGCCCGCGTGCCGGTCGCCGATGAAAGCCCGGCCGCCGTCGCCGCCGCGCTCAACGACGCCGCCAACCAGGTCGCGGCCGAGGTCGCGGCGTGGGTGGGGAGCTAGCAGGGATCGGCGGTCGGCGGGACCAGCCTCTCCCTCACGCGAACCGGCCACGCCAAGACTTCCCCTCTCCCTCGGGGGAGGGTGGAGGGGGGAAGGGGAGGGACGCCGGTCGGGCCTGACCTGCATCGACAGTGGGGCCTCGGCCGCCCGGCCGCTCGCCGCCCGGTGCCCAGGGTCAACGTTGCTCCGCGAGGCCTTTCCCCGAGGAGGAAGGCGCGGCGCGAATGTCGTGGCCTATCCCAGGCTCTTCGATGCCTGTTCGAACACATCCTTGCTGAGGCCGGGCGTCGCCACGATTCGCTCGAGCTCGGCTTTCATGAGGTCGGCGCGGCCCTCGTCGAAGCGCCGCCAGCGGCCCAACGGGGCGACCAGCCTGGCGGCGGTCTGCGGATTCAGCCCGTCCTCGGCGAGGATCATGTCGGCAAGGAAGCGATAGCCGCGGCCGGAGGCGTCGTGAAACGCCCGCTGGTTGACCGCGAAGGCGGCGACCAGCGCGCGCAGCCGATTCGGGTTGGCGAGCGTGAAATCCGGGTGACTGGCCAGCGCCTCGACCTGGTCGAGCACGTCGTCGCGGGTCGCGAGCGCCTGGGTCGTGAACCACTTGTCGAGCACCAGCGCGTTGCCGCGATAGCGCTCGTAGAAGGCGGCGAGCGCGTCGTCGCGCTGCGCCGAATAGCCGTTCACCAGCACGCCGAGCGCGCCCTGGCGGTCGGTCATGTTGTCGGCCTCGTCATACTGGCGCTTGGCGATGGCCGGCGAGTCGGCGGCGCCGCCCGCGTCGATATAGCCGAGCGCGATGGTCTTGAGCCGCCGCGCGCCCTTCGCTGCCGGATTATATTCGTAGCGGTTGGCCTTGTGCGCGGCATAGGCATCACGCCACGATGCTTCGAGCGACCGCCCCAGGTCGGTGCGCAGCGCCTCGCGCCGGGCGCGGATCGCCTCGGGATCGACCTTCGCCATACGGTCGCCGATCAGCGACTCGCTCGGCAGCAGCACCGCTTCCGCGATGAAGGCCGCGTCGAGATGCGGATCGGTCAGCGTCCGCAGCACGGCCTCGATCACCGGGGCGTGATCTGCCTCGCCCCGCTCGATCGCCGCGATCAGCGTGTCGAGCATGAGCTGCTGCATCGCCTCGTAGCGGGCGAAGGGATCGTCGTCGTGCGCGGAGAGGAAGGCGAGATCAGCCGCACCGCGATCGGTCTCAAGGATGATCGGCGCGGAGAAGTCGCGATTGATCGAGAGCACCGGCCTGTCCGGCGCGCCTGCGAGCAGAATCTCCTCGCGGGCCTTGTCGAACAGGATCAGCCGCTCGTCGGTCGCCTCGCCCGTCGCCGCGTCGAGCAGCGCCACCTTGAGCGGGATCGGCATCGGCCGCTTGACCGGCTGGCCCGGCGTCGGCGGCACCTCCTGTTCGAGCGCGAGGCCGACCGCGCCGTTCTCGCGCACCAGCCGCGCCTTCACGCGCGGCGTTCCCGCCTGGCTGTACCAGAGCCGGAAGTGCGACAGGTCGATGCCGCTCGCATCCTCCATCGCCCTGACGAAGTCCTCGCAGGTCACCGCCTGCCCGTCGTGCCGCGCGAAATAGAGATCGGTGCCGGCGCGGAACTTTTCGGGGCCGAGGATGGTGTGCATCATCCGGATCAGCTCGGCGCCCTTGTTGTAGACCGTCGCGGTGTAGAAGTTGGAGATCTCGATATAGGAATCGGGCCGCACCGGATGGGCGAGTGGGCCGGCGTCCTCCGGGAATTGCGCGGCGCGCAGCACCCGCACGTCCTCGATCCGCTTGACCGCGTGGCTCCCCATGTCGGCGGAAAAGCTCTGGTCGCGAAAGACGGTGAAGCCTTCCTTCAGCGAGAGCTGGAACCAGTCGCGGCAGGTGACGCGATCGCCCGACCAGTTGTGGAAATATTCGTGCGCCACGACGCCGGCGATGGCGTCGTAGTCGGCGTCGGTCGCGGTGTCGGGATCGGCCAGGATGTAGCGCGAATTGAAGATGTTGAGGCCCTTGTTCTCCATCGCACCGAAGTTGAAGTCATCGACGGCGACGATGTTGAAGATATCGAGGTCATATTCGCGACCATAGACATCCTCGTCCCACTTCATCGCCGCCTTGAGGCTCGCCATGGCGTGCGCGGTCTTGGGCAGATCGCCCTCGCGCACCCAGATGCCAAGCGCGACCTCGCGGCCGGACATGGTGGTGAAGCTGTCGCGATTGACGACGAGATCGCCCGCCACCATCGCGAACAGATAGCATGGCTTGGGGAAGGGATCGTGCCATTCGGCCCAGTGGACGCCGCCCTCGCCCTCGCCCGAGCCGACGAGATCGCCGTTGGCGAGCAGCACCGGGTAGCGCGCCTTGCTGCCGCTCATCCGCACCCTGTAGCGCGACAGCACGTCGGGCCGGTCGGGGAACGGTGTGATCCGGCGGAAGCCTTCCGCCTCGCACTGGGTGCAGAGCATCCCCTTCGATTCGTAGAGGCCCATCAGCTGGGTGTTCTTGCGCGGCGAAATCTCGACCTCGGTCTCGACCGTCGCGGCGTCGGGCGCGATCGCGACGCTCACCTTGCCATCGGCAAGGCTGTAGTCGACGCGCGCGCCGTCCACCGCGACGCGGCGGATCGCGCCGACGTCGGCGTCGAGCACGAGCGGGCGCTCGTGCTCGCCGTTTCGCGTCACCCGGAGCGACGCGCGCACGATCGTGCGCTCGGCGTCGAGCTCGATGTCGAGCGCGATCTCGGGAACCAGCCAGTCGGGCGGGCGATAGTCCTCGCGGCGGATGACGGGCGGCGCGCCCGTCGCTTTCTGGACGTCGAGCATGGTCCCGATCTAGGCTTCACGGAGCGCACAAGCAATCGCGGGCGGACCCGTTCCGCCGACGCCGGTCGCGGCCCGGCCCACGCCAATTGCCGCTGGTCGCTCCCCGTCCCCCGGGAGGAATTGACTCAACCAATTCGTTACACATGCGTTGTGCGGGAAGATCGAGGTGGAGATCGCCATGACGAGGATCGGAATCGCGCTTGCGGCGGCCCTCCTGCTCGCCGGTTGCGGCGCCCCCGAGCCGGGTCCGCGCGCGGCGGCGGACGGGCCGCGCGGGCGGCAGTGCTTCAACGTCCGCTCGGCGACCGACTTCAGCGCCGCCGGGCGCGACGCGATCAACGTGCGGGTCGGCGGGAATCGCTATTACCGGCTCGAAATCCTCGGCACCTGCCCGGATGTCGACTTCAACTTCCGGGTCGGCATCCGCTCGCGCTCGGGATCGAGCTGGATCTGCTCGGCCACCGACGCCGAGGTGATTGCGCGCAACGCCTTCGGCCAGCTTGATCGCTGCCCGGTGGTGGCCATGCGCCAGCTCGGCGAGCGGGAGGTCGAGGCGCTCAGGCGGCGGCCGCGCGATCGCTAGGTGCGCGGCCGGACAGCGCGACGACGAGGCCGACCAGGCCGAGCACGCCACCGGCGATGGCGAGCGGGGACCAGCGATAGTTCTCGAACGCGGTCGAAAGCCCCATCGCGAGGATCGGGATCAGCACGCTCGAATAGGCGGCGCGGGCCGGGCCGATGATGCGGATGATCCGATAATAGACCCAGAAGGCGAGCGCCGAGGCGATCGCGCCGAGATAGACGAGCCCGATCCAGTAGGAGGGGCGCGGGTCGAAGGTCGGGGGGCCGTGGATCGCCAGCGCAAATAGGCCGTCGCCCAGCCCGCCGTAGAGCATCGCCCAGGCGAGCACGCCGGCGATCGGCCGGCCGCGCATCGAGGGCATGAGCTGCATCACGTTGGCGCAGGAGGCGGCGAGCACCGCGAGCAAGGTCAGGCCAAGCCCGAACAGGGCGTCGTTCGCGCCCGCTGGCGCCTCGCGCCATTCCTTGAGGAAGAGCAGGCCAACGCCCGCCATCGCCACCGCCGAGCCGAGGATGAAGCGGGGCGACACGCGCTCGCCGAAGAACAGCCAGGCCAGCGCCGCATTGGGCACGACGAGCAGCGCAAAGACGACTGCGGTGAGGCCGGAGCTGATGAAGGTCTCGGCCGCGTAGACGAAATTGTAGTTGAGCACGAACTGGAGCAGCGCCAGGATCGCCGCCAGCTTCTGGCCCTCGCGGCCGATCGCGAGCGGGCTGCGCGCGGCAAGGGCGAGCGCCATCATCACCACGCCCGCGATCAGGAAGCGGTAGCTCACCGACCAGACCGGCGGGACGATGCCGAGCTGGCCCTTGATGACGATCCAGGTCGAGCTCCAGACGAGCGTGACGAACAGGAAGGCGGCGAGCAATTTCGGATCGCGCGGGCGGCCGCCCGCCTGGGTCATAGCGCGGCGATCGCCGCGGCGAGCGCGGCGACATGGGCTGGATCGCTGTCCCAACTGGTTACCAGCCGTGCCTCGCCGACGCCCCAATCGTAGAAATCGAACCCCTGCGCGCGCAACGCCGCCGCTTCCTCGGGGCTGACCCGGATGAAGACCTCATTTGCCTCGCACGGCAGGACGAGCCGGTTGCCCGCCGCCTCGGCGAGCCGCGCCGCCGCCTCGTTCGCCGCGCGCGCGTTGCGCAGCCACACGTCGCCCTCGAGCATCGCGAGGATCTGCGCGGCGAGATAGCGGCCCTTGGAGGACAGGTGGCCGGCGCGCTTGCGGCGATAGCGCGTCGCCCGGGCCAGGCCCGGTGTGAAGAAGACAAGGCACTCGGCGCCGAGCCCGCCATTCTTGACGAAGCCGAAGGAGAGCGCGTCCACGCCCGCCCGCCAGGTCAGCTCGGCCGGCGCGCAGCCGAGGCGGGCGACGGCATTGGCGAAGCGCGCGCCATCGACATGGAAGCCGAGCCCGCGCGCCTTCGCGAACTCGCCGAGCGCGGCGGTCTCCCCGGGCGTGTAGACGAGGCCGTATTCGGTCGCGTTGGTGATCGAAAGCGCGTGCGGCTGCACCTGGTGGACATCGTCGCGGATGGTGGCGGTGATCTCAGCGAGCGCATCGGGGGTGAGCTTCGCGCCCGCGCCGTCGGCGGTGAGCAGCTTGGCGCCGCCGGTGAAGAACTCCGGCGCGCCGCATTCGTCGTTCTGGATATGCGCGTCGCGGTGGCACAGGATCGCGCCGTGCGAAGGGCAGAGCGCGGCAAGCGCGAGGCTGTTGGCGGCGGTGCCGGTGGCGACCCAGAGCGCTTCGACCTCGCGGCCGAACAGATCGGACATCGCGCCGTCCAGTCGCTTGCTCCATTCGTCGCCGTCATAGGCGGTGTCGAGCCGGTTGGCGGCGGTGATCGCGGCGAGCGCCTCGGGGCAGGCGGCCGCCGCATTGTCCGAGAAGAAACGCATGGCCGCGCCATAAGCCGCCGCAGGGGCGCGTCAACACCGATCTTCGGCGGGGCCGGGGCGGGGGCCGGCGTTTACCGAATTTTCGCCATGGCTGGTGTAGCGATCGAGGGCCGGGAAAGGAGACAATGTGGGCATCGAGATGAGCGTGCAGTCCGAGGAGGCCGGGAAGCGGGCCAGCAAGCGCGCGCGGGTGCTGCTCGCCGCGCGGCTGCGCACGCCCAAGGGCGAGATCGACGTGCGGCTTCGCGATCTGTCCGCCAAGGGCGCGCTGATCGAGTGCAAGGCGGCGCTCGCGGTGGGGAGCGCGGTCGTCTTCATCCGTGGCGGGATCGAGGTGCCGGCGCGGGTCGCTTGGGCCGGCGCCGGGCGCGCCGGGCTGCAGTTCGACGCCGAGATCGACGCGGACGAGCTGCTCGTCCGGCTCGGCAAGGGGCTGCCGAGCGACGATCCCTATCGCTATCGGCACATTCCCGATCGCCTCACCGTGCGCCAGCGGCGGCTCGCCCAGGCATGGGGCGCAACGGTCGGCCTTGGCGCCCCGCCGGGCGGCGGTGGCACGCGGCGGTGAACTTCCTCGACGCCTGGTCCGCTGGCTTCGAGCACGGCCCGACGCTGATCCACGGCGAGCTGTCGATGGCGGCGCCAACGGGGCGGACCATCGCGCGCCGGTCACGGCGGCTGGAAGTCGATC
This sequence comes from Sphingomonadales bacterium, assembly GCA_040255785.1. Classification (GTDB taxonomy): domain Bacteria; phylum Pseudomonadota; class Alphaproteobacteria; order Sphingomonadales; family Sphingomonadaceae; genus Allosphingosinicella. The sequence goes on along the minus strand of JBDZVR010000016.1, from coordinate 43,413 downwards.
TCGGCGCGGGGCTTCGCCAGCGCGGCGCGACCAGCGTCCCCGTCCACGTGCTCGATCTTTCGGTCGAGGGCTTCCGCGCGGCGACGACGCTGCAGATCCAGGCGGGCGACGATGTCTGGCTGCGCCTGCCGGGGATCGAGCCGCGCGCCGCCCAGGTCGTCTGGGTCGAAAAGAGCGTGATCGGCTGCGCCTTCGCCCATCCGCTCCACCCGGCGGTGCTCGAAATGGTGATCGCGCGGGGCCGGCGAGGCGCCTGATTTCGGGCGGTTTTTGTCCCTTCCGGGGGTCGATCCACGCGAACGCTTATGTTAACCATCCCGAGTCGATGGGAAGGCGACGATGGAATCGGACTATCGTTACTATAGTCGCCGCGCGGCCGAGGAACGACTGCGCGCCAAGATCTCGGTGACGCAGGAGGCGCGCCGCCGCCACCGCGAGCTGGCCGACCTGTTCGCGGCCAAGGCGGCGCAGCGCGAGGCACGTCAGGCCGCCCGCGGCTGACGCGCCCGGGGGGCGCGGGAAAAGGTAGCTCGATGGATCGGCCGGGCGTGCCTGGCCCCGCGGCCTTGTGTGCCCGATCGCCTGGTTCGGCTGGCAGGCCGGTGGCGGCAATGCCGGTTGCAGCGTCGCGCCGGCCGCGCTCGATCCGGGCCCGGCGATCGCCTGGTGCCATCAACGGGAATGGTGCTGCTGGAGAGGATTGAACTCTCGGCCTCTCCCTTACCAAGGGAGTGCTCTACCACTGAGCTACAGCAGCACTACCAATTTCGCTCCGCGCCCCGCCGCCCTTTGGGGGAGACGGGGCTCGCCGGGCCGCGGCGCTATGGCCATTGGCGCGGCCTTATGTCAAGGCGGTCGGCATGACCAAGGCGGAGGACGATCGGGCGAGGCGGCTCGCAACGGCGCTCAGGGAGAACCTCAAGCGCCGCAAGGCGCAGGCGCGCGCGACCCGCGAAAAGACCGGGAAGAACGAGGCCTGAGCCGGCTCAGGCGAGCGGCGCGCACTGCGCCTCGAGCCAGGACTTTGTCGCGCCGTCGAGTTGCGGGCCGACGATCTCGAGCACCTTGCGGTGGTATGAATCGACCCAGATGCGCTCGGCGTCGCTCAGCATGTCGAGCGCGATCAGGTTGCGGTCGATCGGCGCGAAGGTGAGCGTCTCGAAGCCGAGCAGCTGCTTCTCCGCGCCTTCGGCCTCGCGCGGCACGACGAGCACCAGATTCTCGATGCGGATGCCATATTCGCCGGTCTTGTAGTAGCCGGGCTCGTTGGAAAGGATCATGCCCGCGCGCAGCGGCTCGTCGCCGCCGGCCTGCGCGCTCCCCGCCGGCGAGATGCGCTGCGGCCCCTCGTGGACCGAAAGGAAGCTGCCGACGCCATGGCCGGTGCCGTGGGCATAATCGAGCCCGGCCTGCCAGAGATACTGGCGCGCGAAGCTGTCGAGCTGGCAACCGCGCGTGCCCTCGGGGAACAGCGCGGTCGCGATCGCGATATGCCCCTTGAGGACGCGGGTGAAGCGATCCTTCTGCTCCGCGGTCGGCTTGCCGATCGCGACGGTGCGCGTCACGTCGGTCGTGCCGTCGGGATACTGGCCGCCCGAATCGACCAGGTAGAGCGAGTTCATCTCGAGCTTGCGATTGGTCTCGGGCGTCGAACGATAGTGGACGATCGCCCCGTTCGGCCCGGCGCCGGAGATGGTGGTGAAGGAGAGATCGCGAAGTTGCCCCGTCGCCCGGCGGAACTCCTCGAGTTTCGCCTCGGCGGAAAGCTCGTCGACCTTGCCCGCCGGCGCCTCGAGCGAGATCCAGTGCAGGAAGCGGGCGAGCGCGGCGCCGTCGCGGGCCTGCGCGGCCTTCTGGCCGGCGATCTCGACCGGGTTCTTGATCGCCTTGGGGAGCACGGTGGGATCGCGCTTCGCCAGGATCTTCGCGCCCGCCTTGTCCAGCGCCTCGAAGATGGCGGCGACCGAGCGCTCGGGATCGACGACGATCGACCGGCCGCCGAGCGTCGCGAGGAAGGGCTCGAACGCGTCGCGGGAATGGAGGCGCACGCCGTTGCCGAGATGCTGGCGCACCTCGTCGTCGATCTTCTCCGGCGCGACGAAGAGGTCGGCGGTGCCTTCGGCGTCGACCAGGGCGAAGGCGAGCGCGACCGGCGTGTGCTCGACATCGCGGCCGCGCACGTTGAACGTCCAGGCGATCGAATCGAGCGCGGCGATCACCGCCGCGTCGGCCCGGTTCGCCCTCAGCCAGTCGGCGAGCTTCTGCCGCTTGGCGGCCGATGTCTCGCCGGCCAGCGCATCGGGCTGGACAACGAGCCGCGCGCGCGAGGGCTCGGGCCGGTCGGCCCAGATGCGGTCGATCGGGTTGCTGCCTACCGCCACCAGCTCGGCGCCGCGTTCGGCGAGCGCGGCGCGCGCCTGATCGACCCAGCCGGTGGTGTGCAGCCAGGGATCGTAGCCGATCCGCGCGCCATCGGGCGCATGTTCCTTCAGCCATTGGGCGACGCTGGTTTCGGGAACGGACTGGTAGGACCAGTTCCTGCCGTCGACCTGCGCGCGGACCTGCAGCGTGTAGCGACCGTCGACGAAGATCGCCGCCTCCTCGGGCAGCACCACGGCCGATCCGGCCGAGCCCTTGAAGCCGGTCAGCCAGGCGAGACGCTGCGCATAGGAGCCGACATATTCGCTCATATGCTCGTCGGTCAGCGGCACGACGAAACCGTCGAGCCGGTCGGCCTTCAGTTGCTCGCGCAAGGCCTTCAGTCGGTCTTCATGGCTGGACATGGCGTTTTCCGATGGCTGGGGTTACGCAAGCCAGATAGTGCCGAAGGGGAGCGCGCGCCAGCCTTGCGCGCGCGAGGGAGAGAAACGACATGCGCGCCATCGCCTTGCTATGCCTTGCCTTTGCGGCGCCGCTCGCGGCGCAGCCGACCATGACGAATCCGACCAGTTCGAGAGGAACGATGACCGCCAACCTTCCCGCCCCGCCGGTGGCCGAGCAGCGGCCCTATTCGTTCGAGCGCCACGGCGTCACCATCGAGGATCCCTATCACTGGCTGCGCGACTCCTCCTACCCGACCGTCGACGATCCCGACATCCTCGCCTATCTCAATGCCGAGAACGCCTATTTCGAGGCGGCGATGGCGCCGCACCGGCCGCTGATCGACACGCTCGTCCAGGAAATGCGCGGCCGCATCCAGGAGGACGACAGCTCCGTCCCGGTGCGTGACGGTAACTGGCTCTACTGGTGGGCCTTCGCGCCGGGCGCGCAGTATCGCACCTGGTATCGCCGGCCTGCCGCGAGCGGAGCCGATGGGGCCGTCGCGGCCGGCGAGGCGCAGGTGATCTACGACGAGTCGGCCGAGGCCGCGGGCAAGCAATATTTCCGCCTCGGCGCGCTCGAGGTCAGCCCCGACGGGCGCTATCTCGCGACGCTCACCGACACGAGCGGCGCCGAGCGCTTCGAGCTCAGGATCCGGGACCTCGCGACCGGGGAGGATATCGAGACGGTGAGCGCGGTCGCGATCGGCCAGCCGGTCTGGTCGGCGGACAGCCGCGGCGTCGTCTTCACCGAGGTCAACGACAACTGGCGCAGCTACCGCGCCCGCTTCCACCGGCTCGGCACGCCGGCAAGCGAGGACCGCACGCTCTACGAGGAGACCGAGAATATCGCCTTCACGGTCGGCGTCGGGCGCACGCAGGACCGGCGCTACATCCTGATTTCGACCGGCGAGAACAGCTCGAACGAGATTCGCTTCGTTCCCGCCGACGATCCCACCGCGACGCCGGTGCTGATCAAGCGGCGGCGACCGAACATCCAGTATTCGGTCGATTCCGCGCACGGCAAGCTGTGGATCCTCACCAATGACGATCACGTCAACTTCCGCGTCGCCGAGGCCGATCCGGCCAATCCCGGCGACTGGCGCACGCTCATCGCCGGATCGGACGAGGTTTATCTGCGCGGCATCACGGCGTTCCGGGACCATCTCGCGATCAGCGAGCGGGTGAACGGGCTCGACCAGATCAGGCTGCGCGCCTATGACGGCGGCGAGCGGCGCATCCCCTTCGCCGAGCCGACCTACATGGTGGGCCTCGGCGACAATCCGGAATTCGCGCCGGCGGCCTATCGGCTGGTCTACAGCTCGCTCGTCACGCCGCCCACCGTCTACGATTTTCACCCGGCCGAAAACCGGCTGGAGACGATGAAGGTGCAGGCGATCCCGTCGGGCTACGATCCCAGCCAATATGTCAGCGAGCGCCTGTTCGTGCCGGCCCGCGACGGGCGGCAGATCCCGGTCTCGATCGTCTATCGGCGCGATTTCCAGAAGAACGGCCAGGGCCGGCTCTTCCTCTATGCCTATGGCGCCTATGGCTATGCGACGCCGCCCGCCTTCAACACCAATCGGCTCAGCCTGATCGACCGCGGCTATGCCTTCGCCATCGCCCATATCCGTGGCGGCGACGAGATGGGCTATGGCTGGTATCTCGACGGCACAAACCGCAACCGCACCAACACCTTCAATGATTTCGTCGACACGGCGCGCGGCCTCGTCGAGCGCGGCTATACCCGCGCCGGCAACATCGCGATCCAGGGCGGATCGGCGGGCGGCGAGCTGATGGGAGCGGTTGTCAACCAGGCGCCCGACCTTTGGGGCGCGGTGGTGGCGGACGTGCCCTTCGTCGACGTCGTCAACACGATGCTCGACGAGAGCCTGCCGCTGACCCCGGGCGAGTGGAACGAATGGGGCAACCCGATCACTGACGAGGCCGCGTTCCGCTACATGCTGAGCTACAGCCCCTACGACAACGTCACCCGCCAGGCCTATCCGCCGATGCTGATCACCGGCGGGCTCAACGATCCGCGCGTCACCTATTGGGAGCCGGCCAAGTGGAACGCGAAGCTGCGGGCGATGCGGACCGACGACAATCTCCAGCTCCTCAAGATCAACATGGGCGCGGGCCATGGCGGGCGCACCGGCCGCTGGACGCGGCTCGAGGAGATCGCCGAGGCCTATGCTTTCTTCCTGACCCAGATGGGCGGCGAGGAGGCGACGCCGGCGCGGTGATCCGGCGGCGTCCCCGGCGGCGGTGGCCGGCGCGCGCTCCACGCCCACGGCGCCGCCGTCACCGGGGCGGGGATGCGATGGTGCGGATCAGCCGGCGAGATCGTGAAGCGCGGCGATGATCGCCGGATAGGCGCGTGCGCTCACCGCGAAGCCCATGTGGCTGCAGTCGAGCTCGACCTGCCGGTCGCTCTCGTGCGGCGCACCCCTCGCGCCCGCGATCGCGACGATCCCGTCACGGCGCGACCAGAGGGCGAGGGTCGGCACCGGCGGCTTGGCGTCCAGGCGGACATCGATCGGCGGCCGGTCGACGGGATGGCCGGCGACCCATTCGTAGAGCCGGCGGACATTGTTGTTGCGGCGCGGATCACCCGAAAAGGGCGAACCCAGCGTCACCACGGCGGCGGCGAGATCGGGCCTCAGCTTCGCGACCTCGCGCGCGAAGACGCCGCCGAGGCTCCAGCCGACCAGGATCACCGGCTCGCCGCGACCGAAGGCCTCGATCCGCGCGGCGAGCCGGTCGAGTATGTCGGCGGTGGCGCCGCGGTTGAGGCCGAGCCGCCAGCCATCGACCCGATAGCCGGCGCGGGCGAGCGCGCGCTGGAGGCCGAGCGTGGTGCGGTCGCTCGCAAGAAAGCCGGGGATCACCATGACCTTGCGGCCGCCCGGCGGCCCGTGCGGGCCGAGCGGCCCAAGCGCGCGATAGCCGCGGGCCAGAAGCGCGAGCGGTTCGCGCAGCAGCAGTCCCAGCGGCGGCCGTTCCGGCTCAGAGATAATCGTTCCCCATCATCTCGGCGAGCGGCGCCGGCAGCTTCACCCGGCCGTCGGCGGTCTGGTGATTTTCGAGCAGCGGCACGAGGATGCGCGGGCTCGCCAGCGCGGTGTTGTTGAGCGTGTGGACGAAGCGGACCTTGCGGTCCTCGTCCCGCCAGCGCAGGTTCGCGCGCCGCGCCTGCCAGTCGTGCAGCGTCGAGCAACTGTGTGTCTCGCGATACTTGCCGAGGCTCGGCACCCAGCATTCGATGTCGTTCATGCGGAACTTGCCGTTGCCCATGTCGCCGGTCGAGGCCTCGATGACCCGGTAGGGGATCTCCAGCGCCCGCACCATCGCCTCGGCATTTTCGAGCAGGCGGCCGTGCCAGCGCGCGCTTTCTTCCTCGTCGTCGCGGCAGATCACATATTGTTCGAGCTTGTAGAATTGATGGACGCGCAGCAGGCCGCGCACGTCGCGCCCGGCGCTCCCGGCCTCGCGGCGGAAACAGGGCGAATAGCCAGCGTAGAGAATGGGCAGCCGGTCGGCCTCCAGGATCTCGCCCGAATGGAGCGAGGTCAGCGCGATCTCGCCGGTGCCGGCGAGATAGAGGTCGTCGGCCGGCATGAAATAGGCCTCTTCCTCGTGCCCTGGAAAATGGCCGGTGGCGACGAAGGCCTGCGGCCGGGCGAGGGCGGGGACGGTCATCAGGGTGAAGCCGCTCTCGGCCAGCCGTCGCTGCGCCCACAGCATCAGCGTCTGTTCGAGCAGGGCGAGCCGCCCCTTGAGGCAATAGGTGCGCGACCCCGCGACCTGGGTGATGCGGGCGAGGTCGGCCCAGTCGTTCTTCTCGATCAGCGCGACATGGTCGAGCGGGTCGAAGTCGAACTGCGGCAGCTCCCCCTCGGTCCGCACCACCAGGTTGAAGCTCTCGTCGGGGCCGACCGGTGCGCCCGCCCAGGGGACGTTCGGGACGCGCAGCAGCAGCGCGTCGAGCTCCGCCTGCTTGCCGCCGAGCGTCGCCTCGACCTCGCCGATCTCGACGCCGATCGCCCTGGCCTTCTGGCCGAGTGCCGGGCGCTCCTCCGGCGCGGCGGTCTTGAAGCCGTCCGAGATCGCGTTCCGCTCGGCGCGCAGCGCATCGGCGCGGGTCTTGAGGCCGCGCACCTCGGCATCGAGCGCGAGCAGCGCGTCGAGGTCGAGCGTCACGCTCTTCTCGGCGATCGCCTTGCGGACGGTCTCGGGATTGTCGCGGATGAAAGCCAGGCTCAGCATGTGCGCGGCCTAGCCGACGCCGGGGCCGGTGCCAATCCGCTGTGCGCGCATCGGCCCTTCAGGGCGGCGGCGGCTTGTCGGGGTGCGCGGCGCGACCTATGCCGGCCGCGGGAGGACATGGACCATGCTGAAACTCGCCGCTTTCGCGATGCTGGCGTTCGGGCTTTCGGGCGCGGCGACGGCGCAGCAGTCGCGCGAGCTGGCGATCGGCGACGCGCCGCGCCAGCTTCATGGAACCTTGCTGGCGCCGGCGCGCCCGGCGGCGGGCGCGCAGCCGGTGTTGATCCTCGCCGGCTCCGGGCCGACCGACCGCGACGGCAACAATCCGCTCGGCGTGCGCGCCGCGCCCTATCGCCTGCTCGCCGAGGCCCTCGCCGAGCACGGCATCGCCTCTTTGCGCGTGGACAAGCGCGGTATCGCCGCCAGCGCCGCCGCCGCGCCGCGCGAGGAGGATCTGCGTATCCAGGCCTTCGCCGACGACGCCCGCGCCTGGGCGAGCGCGCTCAAGGCCGAAACCGGCGCGCGCTGCGTCTGGCTGCTTGGCCATAGCGAGGGCACGCTGCACGCGCTGATGGCGGCGCAGGACGATTCCGACATCTGCGGCCTCGTCCTCGTCTCGCCGACCGGGCGACGGGTCGGCGAGGTGATCCGCGAGCAGCTCGCCAGCAATCCCGGCGCCGCGCCGATCCGCGAGGAGGCGTTCCGCATTCTCGCCGAGCTCGAGGCGGGGCGGACGGTGGCGCAGGTGCCGGAACCCCTCGCGCCGCTCTTCCGGCCGAGCGTGCAGCCTTATCTCATCTCGATGCTGGCGGTTGATCCGGTCGCGCTCGCGCGCGGCTATGCCGGGCCGATCCTGGTCGTCCAGGGCACCACCGACCTGCAGACCCCGATCGCCGACGCGCGGGCGCTCCAGGGCGCGCGCGAGGGAATCACGATCCGGCTGATCGACGGCATGAACCACGTCCTCAAGGCGGCGTCGAGCGATCGCCAGGAGAATTTCGCCACCTACGCGAACCCCGATCTCCCGCTCGCCCCCGGCGTCGCCGAGGCGATCGCGGGCTTCGTCACGGCGCATTAGCGCGCGCGGGCTGCCCGGCCCTTCGCGCGGCCACGTCCCCTCCCGGGCGCGGAGAATCGCGCCCGGCCGGCGCGGATTGGGGTCGCGATCGCTTGCCTCGGCGGCGCGCGGCTCGCATGGGGGCGAATGATGAAGCGAAGCCGCCTTCCTGGCCTGCCCACCCGCGAGGAGATTCTGGACTTCATCGAGTCGTCCGACAGGCCCGCCGGCAAGCGCGAGATCGCGAAGGCGTTCGGGCTCAGGGGGCAGGACAAGATCGCGCTCAAGCGGCTGCTGCGGGACATGGGCGACGAGGGGCTGATCGACGCCGGCCCCGGTCGCGCCTTTCATCGCATGGGCGGCGTTCCGAAGGTGACGGTGCTGCGCGTCGTCGATGTCGACGAGGCCGGGCGTGTCCATGCCGTCCCCGAGCGCTGGGAGGCGGAGGCGCCGCCGCCGCGCCTTCGGGTGATGGAGCGGCGGGGCAAGGGGCCGGCGCTCGCCCCCGGCGACCGCATCCTTGCGCGGACCGAGCAGGGCGGCGACGGATGGATCGCGCACCCGATGAAGCGGCTGCTCAAGGGGAGCGAGCTCGTCCTCGGCGTCGTCCACCGGGAGGGCGAGCGGCACTGGCTGCGTCCGGTGGAGAAGAAGGAGCGGCGCCAGCTCTACATCGCCGATCTGAAGGATGCGGCGCCGGGCGATCTCGTGCTCGCCGAAAAGACCGGCCGGCCGCCGCGCGTCGCCGCGCGGGTCGAGACCGTGCTCGGCGATCCCTTCGCGCCGCGCGGCTTCAGCCTCATCGCGATCCACAAATATGAGATTCCACACGTCTTTCCCGAGGCCGTCCTCGCCGAGGCGGAGCGGGTGGCGAAGCTGCCGCTGGCAAGCGAACGCGAGGACCTTACGCACCTTCCGATCGTCGCGATCGACCCGGCGGATGCGCGCGACCATGACGATGCGGTGTGGGCGGCGCCGGACGACGATCCGGCCAATCCCGGCGGCTGGAAGGCGATCGTCGCGATCGCGGACGTGAGCTACTATGTCCGCCCCGGCTCGTCGCTCGACAAGGAGGCGCGGCGACGCGGCAACAGCGTCTATTTCCCCGACCGCGTCGTGCCGATGCTGCCCGAGCGCCTGTCGGCGGACATCTGCTCGTTGAAGGAGGGCGAGGCGCGCGCCGCCCTCGCGTGCCATCTGCGGATCGACGCCGCCGGTGCGATCAGGTCGTGGCGCTTCGCCCGGGCGCTGGTGCGGATCGCTGCCAATATCTCCTATGAGGACGCGCAGGCCGCGATCGACGCCGAGCGGGGCCAGGAGCGGATCGAGGTTGCCTCGCCGGTGTGCTACATGCCGGAAATCGAGAGCGAGGGCCCGGTGCCGCGCGCGCTGGTGCGCTCGTCGCTGCAGCCGCTCTGGGCGTGCTGGCGCGCGCTCGCAAGGGCGCGCGACCGTCGCGAGCCGCTCGAGCTCGACCTTCCCGAGCGCCAGGTGACGATTGACGAGAGCGGGCGGATCGCCTCGGTCGCGCCGCGCGAGCGGCTCGACGCGCACCGGCTGATCGAGGACTACATGATCGCCGCCAACGTCGCCGCCGCGAAGGCGCTCGAGGCGAAGCGGACGCCGGTCATGTACCGGGTCCACGAACCGCCTGCGCGCGAGAAGCTGGTCGCGCTCAAGGACTATCTCGCCACCTTCGGCATCGCCTTCGCGCTCGGCCAGGTGGTGCGTCCGGCGATGTTCAACCGGATCATCGAACGCGCGCGCGATGGCGAGACGGCGGTCCTGCCCCAGGTCATGGAGCAGATCCTGCGGACCCAGACGCAGGCCTATTATGCGCCGCGCAACGCCGGCCATTTCGGGCTCGCGCTCGGCTCCTACGCGCATTTCACTTCGCCGATCCGGCGCTACGCGGACCTCGTCGTTCATCGCGCGCTCGTCGGCGCCTGTCGCCTCGGCGACGGCGCCCTGACCGACGAGGAGGCGGCCGCGATGGAGGTGACCGGCGAGCTCATCTCCAACCATGAGCGGCGCGCGATGGTGGCCGAGCGCGAGACGATGGATCGCTATGTCGCCGCCTATCTCGCCGACCATGTCGGCCAGCTGCTCGAATGCCGCGTCACCGGCGTCCAGCCGTTCGGCTTCTTCGCCACCGTCGATGAGCTGGGCGGCGACGGGCTGGTGCCGGCGGCGACGCTGGGCGATGAATATTTCCGCTACGACGAGCCCGGCCAGCGGCTCGTCGGTGAGGCATCGGGCGAGGCCTACGCGCTCGGCCAGCGCCTCACCCTGCGCCTCGCCGAGGCCGATCCGGTCAGCGGCAACCTCCGCTTCGAGCTGCCGGACCGGCCGTCGCCGGGCGGCCGTGCGCCGCGCTCGCCGCGCCGCGACGGAGCGGGCCACCTGATCGGTCGCCGCGGCCGGCCGGCGAACATTCGCCACCGCGGCCGCAAGTGAGGCGCGCGGGCGCGAGGGAACGCTTGCCCCGCTGGAGCGTAAAGCGGGCATGCCCCAGCATCGCGACATCGCCGTCCTTGTCGGCAGCCTTCGCAAGGAATCGTTCAACCGCAGGATCGCCGAGGCGATGGCGGGCCTCGCGCCCGATCATCTGGCGATGCAGTTCGTCGAGATCGGCGATCTGCCCCACTACAACCAGGATCTCGACCCGGATTCGCCGCCCGCGGCCTGGCGCGCGTTCCGCGACGCGGTTCGCGCCTGCGACGCTGTCCTCTTCGTGACGCCCGAATATAACCGCTCGATTCCGGGCGTGCTCAAGAACGCGATCGACGTCGGCTCGCGGCCCTATGGCCAGTCGGTCTGGGCGAAGAAGCCGGGCGCGATCGTCAGCGTGACGCCGGGCGCGCTCGGCGCGTTCGGCGCCAACCATCATCTGCGCCAGTCGGCAGTCTTTCTCGACGTGCCGATGATGCAGCAGCCGGAGGCCTATATCGCGAACGTCTCCGGCTGGTTCGACGAGGCGGGCGAGATCAAGGATGCCAGGAACCGCCAGTTTCTCGCCAGCATCATGGCCGCCTATGCCGACTGGGTGGAGAAGATCCTGCGCGGCCCGGGCGAGCTCGCCGACGATGCGCAGGGGTAGGGCGCGGCCCGCCGCGCGTCGCGCGCCTCGTCACAGGCCGGGCGCCGCCCTCACAGCCTGGGCAGCGTCACGCCGCGCTGGCCCATATATTTGCCGGCGCGGTCGGCATAGCTGACCTCGCAGGGCTCGTTGCCCTGGAGGAACAGGAACTGGCACGCGCCCTCGTTTGCATAGACCTTGGCGGGCAGCGGCGTCGTGTTGCTGAACTCGAGCGTCACATGGCCTTCCCAGCCGGGCTCCAGCGGGGTCACGTTCACGATGATGCCGCAGCGCGCATAGGTGGACTTGCCAAGGCAGATCACCAGCACGTCGCGCGGCACGCGGAAATATTCGACGGTGCGAGCGAGCGCGAAGCTGTTCGGCGGGATGATGCAGCAATCGGTCTGGCGATCGACGAAGCTGTTGCGGGCGAAATCCTTGGGATCGACCACGGCATTGTCGACATTGGTGAAGATCTTGAACTCGTCGGCGACGCGCGCGTCGTAGCCGTAGGAGGAAAGGCCGTAGCTGATGCAGCCTTCACGCCGCTGCGCCTCGACGAAGGGCTCGATCATGCCTTCGCCCAGCGCCTTTTCCCGGATCCAGCGGTCGGAAAGGATCGGCATCAGCGCGCGCCCCCCGCGAGCAGCGGGCCACCGCAGCCGGCAAGCTCGCGTCCGTCGAGTCGCACCGTCACCGTGTCGCGCCAGGCACGTCCGCTCGCCTCGCACGGTCCCGGCCGCGCCTCGACGGTGATGGCGGCGCCATCCGCCCCGGAGTGCCAGCTGGTGACGCCTTCCCAGGTGCGCGGCAGCGTGCGCGGGAAGATCCGTTCCACCGGCTCGGGCGCGGCGCCCGGATCGGGAGCGAGGCGGATGACGATGCGGTCATCGCCGATGACGAGCTGCCAGTAGGGACTGGCGCCGAGCGCGCTGTAGCGCACGTTGCTCACCGGGTTGTAGGGTCGCGACGCGCCGGCGCAGGCGGCGAGCGGCAACAGCAGGGCGGCGATCTGGAGGAGGTGCTTCATCCCCTGATGGATGGCGGCGCGGCCGAGCCCGAGTCAACCGCGGTCGTCGTCGCCTTGATGTGGAGCACGCAAATCAGGGTGAACAGTCGTCGCGCGGTGCCGAAATCGACCTCGACGCGTTCGGCCAGGCACTCCTTCAGCGTCTCGGCGGCCTCGTTGTGAAGGCCGCGCCGCGCCATGTCGATCGCCTCGATTCCCCTGGCGCTATTGCCGCGCACCGCGCGGAAATAGGATTCGCAGATCTGGAAATAGTCGCGAATCGGCCGGCGCAGCCGCGCGAGGCCGATGCGGATCGTATCGAGCGGCTCGCCCGCCTTGTCGGCGACGCGGATCGCGAGCCGGCCCTCCTCGACCGCGAGCGCGACGCGAAACGGCCCGTCATGGCCGCGCAGGTCGAAATGGTTCGCGTCGAGCAGGTCGAAAATGGCGATCCGGCGCTCCTGCTCGATGTCGGCGTTGCGCTTCAGGATCGAGCGCTCGTCGAGCTGAATGTCGATGATGCGCGGATCGGCCATGCCTCCTGTTAGCGGGTGCAGCATGGCCGCGCCACAATTCATCCACGATCTCCACAGGCGGCGCGCCTTGAGCCGCGCGCGCGAAAGGTCCAGAGCATGGCATCATGGCCCAGCCGTCGTTCAGCCTCGTCGATCCCGAGTCCCTGCCCGCGGGCCAGTCGCTGCCCCACAATATCGAGGCGGAGGCGGCGCTGCTCGGCGCGCTGATGATCGACAACCGGCTCGCCGAGGAAATCCAGCTCAAGCTGCGCCCCGACCATTTCTTCGAGCCGCTGCACGGGCGCGTCTACCAGCAGATCCTGCGCCTGATCGACCGCAACATGGTGGCGAGCCCGGTCACGCTGCGGCCGCTGTTCGAAGCGGACGAGCGGATGCAGGAGGTCGGCGGGCCGGCCTATCTCGCCCAGCTCACCGGCTCGGCCGCCACCATCGTCGGCGCGCGCGATTTCGCCGAGCAGATCTACGATCTCGCGCTGCTGCGCGCGCTGGTCGGCGTCGGGCGCGAGATGGTCGAGCGCGCGCTGGACACGAGCGAGGAGATCGCGCCGCGCGAGCAGATCGAAGCGGCCGAATCCGCGCTCTACCGCGTGGCTGAGGAGGGCGGCGCCGAGGGCTCGGTGAAGACCTTTGGCGCGGCGACCAAGCTCGCCATCCAGATGGCGGAAAAGGCGCTCAATTCGCGCAGCGGCCTCTCCGGCCTCACCACCGGGCTCGAATCGCTCAACGCGCGCACCGGTGGCCTGCAGAATTCGGATCTCGTGATCCTCGCCGGCCGTCCGGGCATGGGCAAGAGCGCGCTCGCGACGAACATCGCGTTCAACTGCGCGCGGCGCTGGGTGCAGGAGGAAGAGGACGGCATCGATCCGGCCAGGCGGGCCGGGGCGCCGGTCGTCATCTTCAACCTCGAAATGTCCTCGGACCAGCTCGCCACCCGCATCCTCGCCGAGCAATCGGGAATCAGCTCGGAAGCGCTGCGCATGGGCAAGATCAGCCAGCAGGACTTCCGCAACCTCGCGCGCGCGGCCGGCGAGCTGGAAGAGCTGCCGCTCTATATCGACGATACGCCGGCGCTCACCATCGCGGCGCTGCGCACGCGCGCGCGGCGGCTGAAGCGCCAGCGCGGCATCGGCCTCGTCATCGTCGACTATCTCCAGCTCCTCCAGGGCACCGGGCGCAGCGGCGGCGACCACAATCGTGTCCAGGAAATCTCGGAGATCAGCCGCGGCCTCAAGACCCTCGCCAAGGAGCTCAACGTGCCGGTGCTCGCACTGTCGCAGCTCAGCCGCGCGGTCGAGCAGCGCGAGGACAAGCGGCCGCAGCTTTCCGACCTCAGGGAATCCGGCTCGATCGAGCAGGATGCCGACATGGTCTGGTTCATCTATCGCGAGGAATATTACCTCGCCGCTCGCCAGCCCGCCGAGGATCATCCGGATTTCGCCAAGTGGCAGGAGGACATGGCCCGCGCCTATGGCCTCGCCGAGCTGCTCGTCGCCAAGCAGCGGCACGGCGCGACCGGCAAGATCAGGCTCAGGTTCGAGGCGAAGACGACGCGCTTCTCCGACCAGGTCGACGAAGGCTACCTGCCCGAGATGCGGGGCTGACCGCCCGCCTCAGCGCGCCGCCGGATCGGCGAGACCGACGCCGATGCTGGCCCGCGGCGACTCGGCCTCCGAGCTGGTGACCGGATAGGCGCAATAGTCGGCGGCGTAATAGGCGCTCGGGCGGTGATTGCCGGACAGGCCGATGCCGCCGAACGGCGCGGTCGAGGGCGCGCCGTTGGTCGGCCGGTTCCAGTTGACGACGCCGGCGCGCACCACCGCCCAGAAGCGGTCGTACATTTCCGGCGAGCCGCCGATCAGCGAGGCGGAGAGGCCGTAGCGGGTCGCGTTGGCCTCGACGAGCGCGGCGTCGAAATCGGGGACGCGGATCATCTGCAGGACCGGGCCGAACAGCTCGGCGTCGGGCCGCCTCTCGACCGCGCTCGTGTCGATCAGCGCGGGGGTGAGGAACGGCTTGTCGGGATCCTTGCGGTCGAGCCGGCGGATCGCGCGCGCGCCCTTGCCCATCAGGTCGAGCACCGCCTCCTGGAGCCGGTCGGCGGCGTCGTTGTCGATCACCGGGCCCATGAACGGCGCCGGCGTCGCGTGCGGGTGATCGACGATCAGCCGGTCGATGAGGCCGAGGATCGCTTCGGCGAGCGCCTCGTGGTCGCCATCGCGCACGATCAGCCGCCGCGCCGCGGTGCAGCGCTGGCCCGCGGTCATGTAGGCGGACTGGACGACGATCGCGGCGGCGGCGTGGAGATCCTTCGCGTCCCAGACGACGATCGGGTTGTTGCCGCCCATTTCGAGTGCCAGGATCTTCTGTGGCGTCTCGGCGAACTGGCGGTGGAGCGCGAGACCGGCGCGGGCCGAGCCGGTGAACAGCAGGCCGTCAATGCCGGGGCTGCCCGCCAGCGCCCGGCCCGCATCCGGCCCGCCCTGGACGCAGCGCACCACGCCTTCGGGCACCCCCGCCTCGTGATAGAGGCCGGTGAGGAACGCGCCCACCGCCGGCGTCTTCTCGCTTGGCTTGAAGACGACCGCGTTGCCGGCGATCAGCGCCGGGACGATATGCCCGTTGGGCAGGTGCGCCGGGAAATTGTAGGGACCGAGCACGCCGAGCACGCCATGCGGCTTGTGCCGCACCGCGACCCGCGTTCCCATCGCGCCGTCGAGCCGGCGCTGCGCGGTCCGGTCGGCATAAGCGGAGATCGAGATCTCCACCTTGTTGATCACCGCCTCGACCTCGGTGCGCGCCTCCCACAGCGGCTTGCCGGTCTCGCGCGCGATCAGGTCGGCGAAGGGATCGAGCTTGCCGCGCGCGACATTGGCGAAGCGACGCAGCGTTTCGATGCGGAAGGAAAAGGGCCGCGCGGCCCAACTCGCCCAGGCGGCGCGCGCGGCGGCGACCTCGGCTTCGGCATCGCCGGCGGCGCCGGTCCACAAGGTGGCGCCGGTCGCGGGTTCGGTGGAGATGAGGGTCATCATTCCCTCTTGGTCGATCGGCGCGATTTTTCAAGCGCCGCGCCCATCCGTCGCACCGCCGCGATCTTGGCGTGGAGCGCCGACCAGTCGTCGGCCTCGTCGATGCGCGACCAGATCGCCTCGACCTCCTCGATATGCATCGAGCAGGGCCCGGGGTCGGACCAATAGGGATGGTCGAGCGCGCCGGGGGCGCGCCGACGGCCGGCGATCAGCGTGCGCACCTCGCCGAAATCGTCATAAGGGTCGCCCGGCCGCCGCGGCTCGCCGCCGCGCCAGTCGAAGAAGAAGCGGTCGATGGTGACGCGGCGGCGCGAGAGCGCCTCCTCGATGGCGGCGACCAGCGCCATGTCCTGCTCGACCTCGCCCGGCAGGATGCCGAGCCGGTCGAAGATCGCGTCGCGCAGCGCCTCGCGGAACAGGTGCGGGAAGGGCTCGAGCGCCGGCGTCAGCGCCTCGGCCGGCGCGACCGCGCGCAGCGCCATGGCGAGCTGAACGACGTCCCAGTGGATCGCCTCGGGCTGGCGCGCGAAGGTGTAGAGGCCGGCATGGTCGAAATAGGCGGCGGTGAAGGCGCCGTCCCAGTGGGGCGTGAAGCGCCACGGCCCGTAGTCGAAGCTCTCCGCCGTGACGTTGATATTGTCGGAATTGAGCACGCCGTGGACGAATCCGGCGGCGATATAGCTGGCGGCGAGCCGCGCGGCGCCGGCGGCGACGCGGGCGAGCAGCCGCGCCGGCGCGGTTTCGCCGCCGGGCTCGCCGAAAAAGTGGGCGAGGCAATAATCGGCGAGCCTCAGCATATTGTCCGCCTGGCCGAGCGCGGCGAGGCGCTGGAAGGTGCCGATACGGATATGGCCGTGGCTGAGGCGCACCAGCACCGCCGAGCGGGTCGGGGAGGGTTCGTCCGCGCGCTCCAGCGCCTCGCCGGTCTCGATCAGCGAGAAGGTGCGGCAGGTCTCGACGCCGAGCGCCTCGAGCATCTCGCTTGCGAGCAGCTCGCGCACCGCGCCCTTGAGCGTCAGCCGGCCGTCGCCGAAGCGGCTGTAGGGAGTCTTGCCCGATCCCTTGGTGCCGAGATCGAGCAGCCGGTCCGAACCGTCGCGCAGCTGCGCGAACAGGAAGCCGCGCCCGTCGCCGATATCGGGGTTGTACACGCGAAACTGGTGGCCGTGATAGCGCAGCGCCAGCGGCACGGCGAGGTTGTCCGGCAGCGGCGCGAAGCGGCCGAAGTGCCGAAGCCAGGCATCGTCGTCGATTCCCGCGAGGCCGACCGTGGCGGCGGCGCGGTCGTTACGGAAGCGCAGGATCGTTTGCGGAAAATCGGCCGGCGCGACCGGATCGTAGAAATCCGGCCCCAGCGAAAGGATCGCGGTTTCGCCGCGATAGGCCGGACCGGGTTGCGCCCGCGCGATCATCGGGGGATAGGAAGCGGGCAGTTGAGAGGGCGTGGCATGGCGGACTGGTCCGATGGCTATTGGGAATCGAGCGACGGGCTGAGGCTCCACTATCGCGACTATGCCGGCGATGCGAGCCGGCCGCCCGTCATCTGCATTCCCGGCCTGACCCGCAACGCGCGCGACTTCGAAGGAGTTGCGAGCCGGCTCGCCGGCGCCTGGCGCGTGATCTGCGTCGACCTGCGCGGTCGCGGCGAGAGCGGCTACGCCAGGGATCCGATGAGCTATGTGCCGCCCACCTACCTCCAGGACATGGAGACGCTGGTGCGGGAGCTCGCGCTGCGCCGCTTCGTGCTGATCGGCACGTCGCTCGGCGGGCTGATCACGATGCTGATGGCGGCGGCCGACGCGACGCGGATCGCCGGCGCGCTGATCAACGATATCGGGCCCGACATCGAACGGCGCGGGCTCGATCACATCCGCTCCTACGTCGGCAAGCCGCAGAACTGGCCGACCTGGCTCCACGCCGCCCGCGCGCTCGCCGAGCATCAGGGCGATCGCTACCCGGACTGGGATCTCGACCAGTGGCTGGTCTATGCCAAGCGCGTGTGCAAGCTGACGCCGCCCGGCCGCGTCGTCTTCGACTATGACATGCGCCTCGCCGAGCCGTTCAAGCTCCCGGCCCACACCGATTTCGACCTGTGGCCCGCCTTTCGCGCGCTCGCGCCGGTGCCGACCGCGCTGGTCCACGGCGAGCTTTCCGACCTGCTGAGCGCGGCGACCGTCGCGAAGATGCGGCGAGCGCTCCCCGACCTTGCCGTCACCAACGTCCCGCGCGTCGGCCACGCCCCGACCCTCGACGAGCCGGAGTCGATCGCCGCCATCGACGCGCTGCTGCGGCGCGTATCGGGCTAGGACGGATCGACCGCATCAGGAATTGCCGAGCAGGAAGCGCCTGATCCATTGGCCGACGCGCGCATTGTCGTTCGGCCCGTCGAGCGAGGCGATGGCGCCGTCGGGGTCGGGAAGGCGGTCGCGGCGGACCTCGATCAGCGCCCTGGCATAGGCGGGATCGAATTCGGGATGGAACTGGAAGGAAATCGCCGGGCGATCGGTCCAGGCGAGGCCGGCATAAGGCGTGAAGACCGAGGAGGCGATCACCTCGGTATGCGGTGGCTGCAGCACCACCTGGTCCTGGTGCGAGGCGGGGATCGAGACCGACGCCGCACCGTCCATCCACGGCTGGCGCTTCACGATGGGATAGGTGTGCAGGCCGATGCCCCAGCCCCTGGGCGACTTTTCGACATGGCCCCCCAGGGCTTCGGCCATCAGCTGGTGGCCGAAGCAGATGCCGACCAGCTTCTGCCCCCGCGAGCGGCGCACGAAGTCGGCGAGCGCTTCGATCCACGGCAGGTCCTCATAGACCCCGGCGGGCGAGCCGGTGAGGATATAGCCCTGGTGCGCCGCCGGATCGACCGGCGTCGTCCCGGCCTGGACGTCATAGGTCGCGATCTCGAACCCGGGGCCGATCAGCCGCGCGAACATTTGCGGATAGGTGCCGAACCGTTCGGCGAGCCCCGGCGGCGGCGTGCCGGTTTCGAGAATGGCGAGCTTCATCGCGCTCATGGCTCCTCGCTCCGCCAGTAGAAGCGGCGCGCGCCGCGATCATAGGCGAGGATTTCCGCATGATCGCATTGCAGGCACGAGCTGAAGGCGAGGTCTTGGCCGGCGCGCCGCAGCGTGATGAACGGCCCCCAATCGGTGAACATCCGCACGAACACGACCCGCGGCTCGGGCCGGCGCCGGTCGAGCAGCAGCACGAATGGCGCGATCTCGCCCGAGCAGGCGCGGAAATTGCCGACCACCGCATCGAGCGTGCGTTGGCGCACGCGCATCGTCGCGCGGAACAGCTCGCCCGCGCTCGCGAAGTCGGCCGCGATTTCGGCGCGGATGGCGGGGTCGTCCGAGGTGAAGGCGTGCTCGTCGAGCGCGTCGGCGGCGCACCAGGGCGATTCGGTCTCGTCCAGGGCGGCGTTGATCCGCGCCAGCGGCACGCCCGCGACACTCGTGCCGGTTGGCCGGCTCGCCATCGGCGCGAGCCACCAGGCCGCGTTGCCACCGCGCGCAGGGGAGACGGTGACGAACGGTTCGGCCGCCAGCGCCGGGCCGGCCAGGGCCGACAGGAGCGCGGCGAGCGAGGTGAACGCGGCGAGGGCGGCGTGCGGCGGCTTCATCGACATGCGCCACGAATATCGCCGCGCCCGCCCGCCGTCATCAACTCCGCCGCGCCCGCCGCGCGTTGATCCGCAGCCGCAGCGCGTTCAGGCGGATGAAGCCGGCGGCGTCGCGATGGTCGTAGCCGCTCGCGCCTTCCTCGAACGTCACCAGATCCTGGTCGTAGAGCGAAAGCGGGCTTTCGCGGCCGATCACGGTGACGTTGCCCTTGTAGAGCTTCACGCGGACCGTGCCGCTCACATTGGCCTGGCTGTGATCGATCGCTGCCTGGAGCATCTCGCGCTCGGGGCTGAACCAGAAGCCGTTATAGACGAGCTCGGCATAGCGCGGCATCAGCTCGTCCTTGAGATGCATCGCGCCGCGATCGAGCGTGATGCTCTCGATCCCGCGATGGGCGGCGAGCAGGATCGTGCCGCCCGGCGTTTCGTAGATGCCGCGCGACTTCATCCCGACGAAGCGATTCTCGACCAGATCGAGTCGTCCGATGCCGTTGTCGTGGCCGAGCCGGTTCAGCTTCGCGAGCAGGGCGGCGGGCGACAGCCGCTCGCCGTCGATCGCGACCGGATCGCCCTTCTCGAACTCGATGGTGATGACGCTCGGCCGGTCCGGCGCCTCCTCGGGCGAAATGGTGCGCTGGTGGACATATTCCGGTGCCTCGATCGCCGGGTCTTCCAGCACCTTCCCCTCGGAGGAGGAGTGGAGCAGGTTGGCGTCGATCGAGAAGGGCGCCTCGCCGCGCTTGTCCCTGCTGATCGGGATCTGGTGCTTCTCGGCGAAGTCGAGCAGCGCCTCGCGGCTCGCGAAGTCCCATTCCCGCCACGGCGCGATGACGCGGATATCGGGATCGAGCGCATAATAGCCGAGCTCGAAGCGGATCTGGTCGTTGCCCTTGCCGGTGGCGCCGTGACAGACCGCGTCGGCGCCGACCTGGTGCGCGATCTCGATCTGGCGCCTGGCGATGAGCGGCCGCGCGATCGAGGTGCCGAGCAGATACTGGCCCTCGTAGACCGCATTGGCGCGGAACATCGGAAAGACGTAGTCGCGCACGAACGGCTCGCGCAGATCCTCGATGAAGATGTTCTCGGGCCGGATGCCCAGCAGCTCGGCCTTGCGCCGCGCCGGCTCCACCTCCTCGCCCTGGCCGAGATCGGCGGTGAAGGTGACGACCTCCGCGCCATATTCGCTCTGCAGCCATTTCAGGATGATCGAGGTATCGAGGCCGCCCGAATAGGCGAGGACGACCTTCTTCACTTGGCTTGTCATCGGCTTTCCGTTCGCGTGAGGGGTTTCAGGCATATTCGATCCGGCCCTGCCCCATCATCCGCTCGATGCGGCGGACCACCGCGCCCGGCGCGTGGCCGTCGCGGATGGCGAGGAACAGGGTGTCGTCGCCGGCGATCGTGCCGGCAAGCTCGGGCAGGTCGCTGCCGTCGATCGCCGAGGCGACGAGATGGGCGGAGGCGGGCGGCGTCTTCAGGATGACGAGGTTGCCCGACGCCTCGACCGAGATCACCCATTCGGCGAGGATGCGCGCGAGCCGCCCCGCGCCCCAGTCGCTCGCGCCGATCTGGTCGGGCAGGGCGTAGGACAGGACGCCGCCGCGCTTCACCTTGACCGCGCCCAGCTGCTCGAGATCGCGCGACACCGTCGCCTGGGTGACGGCGAAGCCCTGCTCGGCGAGGCGCGCGGTGGCCTCCTCCTGGCTGGCCAGCGTCTCCCCGCGCACCAGATCGGCGAGCGCGCGCAGGCGCCGGGCGCGCGAGCCGCTCATCGGTCCCGCCCTCCCGGGCGCGCCGGCGCCCGCCGCTGGACGGTCCTCGCCATCAGCCCGCCCCCAGCAGCCAGGCGAGGGCGGCGCGGGCGGTGTGCATCCGGTTCTCGGCCTGGCGCCAGACCGCGCTCTTCGGGCTTTCGATCACCTCGTGCGTCACTTCCTCGCCGCGGCGGGCGGGGAGGCAGTGCATGAAATAGGCGTCGTCCGCCGCCGCCATCAGCGCGGCATTGACCTGATAGGGCGCGAAGGCGCGCAGCCGCTCGGCCGCCTCGGCGTCCTGGCCCATCGAGACCCAGACGTCGGTATAGACGATCCGCGCGCCCCTCACCGCCTCGATCGGATCGCTCGCCTGGCGCACGAAGGCCGGCGCGTCCCGGAGCTGGTAGCCATCCGGCGCGGCGAGGGTCAGCTCGGCGCCGGCCTCGCCGCAGGCCCAGGCGAGCGAGCGCGCGACATTGTTGTCGGCGTCGCCGACAAAGGCGATCTTCAGGCCCTCGAGCCGGCCGACGAGTTGCTTCATGGTTAAAATATCGGCGAGCGCCTGAAGCGGATGTTCCTTGTCGGACAACAGGTTGAGGACCGGTATTGAGACCGCTTGCGACATGCGTGCGAGATGATTGTGGTCCATGACCCGCGCCGCGATGACGGAATGGTAGCAGGCGAGGGTGCGCGCGACGTCCTCGGCCGTCTCACGCGTGTCGATGCCGACCTCGTCCTTCTGGATGTAGACCGGGTGGCCGCCGAGCTGGACGACCGCCATCTCGGTCGAGCTGCGGGTGCGCGCCGACGGCTTCTGGAAGACGAGCGCCGCGCCCTTGCCGGCGAGCGGGGCGCCGAGGTCCGTGCGCTCGGCGAGCGCCAGCACCTCGGCAACGCCGCCGCCTGCCAGATCGGCCATGGTCAGCAGGTCGCGCTTCACCAGTCTGCCTCCGTCTTCACCATCGTGCCGATGCCCTGGTCGGTAAGGATTTCGATGAGCAGCGCGTGCGGCACGCGGCCGTCGATGATGTGGGCGCTGCGGACGCCGCGCTCGACCGCATCGGCGCAGGCGCGCAGCTTAGGCACCATGCCCGCCGACACGCTGTCGTGATGGATGCGCGCGCGCAGCTCGGCCGCCGTGAGGCGCTGGATCAGGCTCGTTTCATCCCCGGGATCGGCGAGCAGGCCGGGCGCGGCGGTGAGATAGACGATCTTTTCCGCGTTCATCGCCACCGCGATCGCCATCGCCGCCTCGTCGGCGTTGATATTGTAGGGCTGGCCCGAGGCGTCGGCGCCGACCGTCGAGACGACCGGGGCGAGGCCCTGGTCGAGCAGGCCGTGGAGGCGTCCCGCGCGCACGTGCGTCACGTCGCCGACAAAGCCGAGCGCGGGGTCGCGCGGCGTGGTGACGAGCAGCCCGCCATCCTCGCCGGCGACGCCGACCGCGACCGGCTCGTCCCCCGCCTCGCGGTTGATCGTTGCGACGAGATCGCGGTTCACCTTGCCGACCAGCACGGTGCGGACGATGTCGAGCGTCTCCGCGTCGGTGACGCGAAGGCCATCGCGAAACTCCGGCTGCTTGCCGAGCTTCTTCATCATCGCGTCCACCTGCGGCCCGCCGCCGTGAACGAGCACGCAGCGCACGCCCACCGAGCGGAGCAGCAGCACGTCCTGCGCGAGCGCGCGATCGAGGTCGCGGTCGATCGCTGCGCCACCGAGCTTGACGACGACGGACTTGCCGGCGAAGCGCTGGATATAGGGCAGCGCCTCGACGAGCACCTGCGCGGTAAGGGCGGGACTGGTGCTCACGACGTCACCGAATTTTCCTTGATGTAGCCGGGGCCGAGATCGATGCCGATCACCCGCGCGGTGCCGTCGCCGCCGGCGCCGAGATCGACCAGGATGTCGATCCGCTCGTTCTTCATGTGGGCCGCGACGGCGGCGCGGTCATGGTCCACCTCGATGCCGCCGCGCGAGACGAAGACGCCGCCATAGGCGACGGCGGAGGTTTCGGTCTCGAAGGCGACGCCGGCCGAACCGGCGGCGGCGAGCAGCCGTCCCCAATAGGGGTCGGCGCCATACCAGGAGCATTTGACGAGATTGTTCTCGGCGATCGCCTTGGCCGCAGCGCGCGCTTCGGCGTCGCTCGCCGCGCCGGCGACGGTGAGGCGGACCATCCTGGTCATGCCCTCGGCGTCGCGCGCCATTTGCCAGGCGAGATCCTCGCAGACCTTGTGGACCGCATCGGCGAACTCGGCGAGGTCCGGCGCGCCGGCGCGACCGTTGGCGAGCAGGAAGGCGCTGTCGTTGGTCGAGGTCGCTCCATCGACGTTGAGCGTGTTGAAGGTGCGCTCGGCCGCCTCAAGGAGGATGCGCTGGAGATCGGCGCGCGGCACGTCGGCGTCGGTGGTGAGATAGGCCAGCATCGTCGCCATGTTCGGCGCGATCATTCCGCAGCCCTTGGCCATGCCGCCGACGGTGAAGGTGGAGCCCTTCACCAGCGCCTCCTTCGCCACGTGATCGGTGGTGAGGATGCCGTGCGCCGCCTCGCTGCCGCCGTCGCGCGATAGAAGCCCGACGAGCTTCGGCACGGCGGGCAGGATCCGGTCCATCGGCAGCGGCGCGCCGATGATGCCGGTCGAGGAGACGAGCACGTGCGCCTTGTCGATGCCGAGCGCGGCGGCGGTCGCGGCGGTCATCGCGTCGGCATCGGCGAGGCCGACCTCGCCGGTCCCGGCATTGGCATTGCCCGAATTGACGACGATCGCCGCCGCGACGCCGCCATTTTCGGCCAGCCGCCGGCGATCGAGCGTGACCGGCGGCGCGACGAAGCGGTTGCGCGTGAACACCGCCGCGCAGTTGACCGGCTTGCCGTCGTCGGTTGCGACCAGAGCCATGTCGGGCTTGCGCCGCTTGATTCCGGCGTGGAGGCCGGCGGCGACGAAGCCGGGGGCAGCAGTGACGCTCATGGCCATATTCCCACGTTCGATAGCCCGGCCCGCTCGTCGAGGCCGAGCATCAGGTTGGCGCACTGGATCATCTGCCCCGCGGCACCTTTCACGAGATTGTCGAGCGCGGCGATGGCGAGCACCCGGCCGGTGCGATCGTCATAGCGCGCGGTGAGGTGGACGGCGTTCGAGCCCAGCGTCCATTTGACCGAGGGCGGGCGCTCACAGACATGGATGAACGGCTCGCCGGCATAGGCCTCGGCGAGCACGGCGAGCGGATCGCACGGGCCCTTCGCCGCCGCCGTGCAGGTCGCCAGGATGCCGCGGTTCATCGGCGCGAGGTGCGGCGTGAACAGCACCTTGCCGCCCAGCTCCATCTCCATCTCGGCGGTGTGGCGGTGGGTGAGGAGGCCATAGGCGGTGAAGTTTTCGTCCACCGTGTTGAAATGCGTCTCCGCCTTCAGGCCCTTGCCCGCGCCGCTGACGCCGGAGGCGGCGCTGACATTGATCGTGTCCGGGTCGATCAGCCCGAGCAGTGGCTTCAGCGCCAGGATCGTCGTCGTCGGGTAGCAGCCGGCGGCGGCGACCGCCCTGGCGGCGCGGATCGCCTCGCGATGAAGCTCGGGAATGCCATAGACGAAGCGGCCGAGCAGCTCGGGCGCCCTGTGCGCCTCCTTGTACCAGCGGGCATAGGCGGCCGCGTCGTTCAGCCGGAAATCGGCGCCGAGGTCCACGAACGGGATGTCGCGCGCGATGATGTCGGCGGCGATCTTCTGCGACTGGCCGTGGGGCAGGGCGGCGAAGACCAGGTCGACGCCATCCAGCGCCTCGGGCGCGAAGCGCTCGATCCGCGCGCCGGGATAGGCGAGGGCGAGGTGCGGATGAAGCTCGCCGAGCGCGGCGCCGGCCTGGCTGTCGCCGAACAGGCGCGCGGGCGTGAAGGCGGGATGCCCGGCGCACAGCCGGAGCAGCTCCGCGCCGACAAAGCCGGACGCACCAAGGATCGCAACGCGAATCATTGGCGCGCTATGCACATAGCTGCATATTCATGCAACACCTTGCGCAAAAAAGAAGCGCCCCGGCCGAAACCGGGGCGCCATTCGTACCGATCCGTTCGCTGCTACGGGCTCGACGGATTATTGTCGTCGTCCACCAGCTCGATGATGCCCCAGATCGCGAGGCCGAGCACGACCGCGCCGACGATCCAGATCGTGGTGCCGTAAAGCTGGTTCGAATCCCCGGTCGGCGCCGCCGCGCGCACTGGCGCGCTCTGCGCGAGGCTGAGGGGCTGGGCCGATTGGGCAACGGCCGCGCTGCTGCCGAACAGCAGCGAAGCAGCCAGCAGGGCCGTCAATTTCCTGGCAAGCACTATACTTCTCCCTCTCTGGCAAGCCATCCCTGGCCCGCTCTCCTATAAAGAACCCGACCGGCGCGCAACAGTAGATTGGCGAATTACCGTAATAATTCCGGGAACGGGGGCGTAACATTCTCGGCGCCGTTCACAATGTCCGACGCCCGTCAGGCGACGAGAAGTTCAGCGACGCGCGGCGGAACTGGCGTCGCGCGCTGCCCGGAATTCCGAATCTTCGCGCCAGGCGGGCCAGTCGTCCGAATCGGCGATCGCCGCGCCGATCCGGTAGGCGAGCGAGACGTCCTGCGCGGCGCCGCGCAGGTCCCAGTCCGGCCGCCATGCGTCGCAGGGCTGATGATAGCAATTGGCGGTGAACTCGCTGACCCAGCGTTCGCCCGCCTCGCGCCCGCCCTCGACCAGATCGGCGCCGCCGCCGAGCGCCATCAGCAGCAGCACCGGCACGCCCGCGCGCGCCAGCGGAAAATGGTCGGCGCGGTAGAAGAGGCCGCGCTCCGGGTGCGAATCGGGCGTCACCGTGCGCCCCTGGGTCGCGGCCATCCGCGCGAGCAGCTCCTCAAGGTCGCTCTGGCCCGCCCCGATCAGGATCGTGTCGCGCGCTGGCCCGGCGGTCTGCAGCGTGTCGAGCGTGATGTTCGCCGCCGTCGTCGCGAGCGGATGGATCGGATGCCGGGCGTAATAGGTCGAGCCGAGCAGGCCACGCTCCTCCGCGGTCCAGGCGGCGAAGACGAGGCTGCGCTCGGGCCGCTGCCCCGCCGCGAAGATGCGCGCGAGCTCGACCAGGCCGGCGACGCCGAGCCCGTCGTCGGCGCCGCCGCGGCGGATCGTATTGCCGGCCGCATCCGCCGGGCCGACGCCATAGGCGTCCCAGTGCGCGCCGAACATCACCGTCTCGTCGGGCCGCGACGCGCCGGGCAGGCGGGCGATGACGTTGCGGCTTTCGATATGCTCGACGGTCACCGCCGCGTCGGCGCTGAAGGCGGCGCCGAGGTCGATCGGGCGGAAGTCCGCGCCGCGCGCCTGGCGCTTCACCGCCTCGAAATCGAGCCCGGCGCGGCGGAAGAGGTCGGCGGCGATCTCGCGCCGTATCCAGCCCTGGAGCAGCGGCGGCGTCGGTCCGGCGGCGTCGGCGAGCGCATAGCTCTCGCCTGCCGGCGCCTGCACGGTGTTCCAGCCATAGCCGGCGGCTTCCGTCTCGTGGATGACGATCGCGGCGATCGCGCCGCGCCGCGCCGCTTCCTCGAACTTGTAGGTCCAGCGGCCGTAATAGGTCATCGCGCGGCCGCCGAAGCGGCCGGCTACCGGATCGCTCTCAGCGGCCTCGAAATCCGGATCGTTGACCAGGAACAGGGCGACCTTGCCGGCAAGGTCCACGCCCTTGAAATCGTCCCACTGCCGCTCCGGCGCGGAAACGCCGTAGCCGACGAACACGATCGGGGCGTCGGCGATGCGGGCATGTTCGGTGTCGCGCACGGTGCCGAGATAGATGTCGCGCGGCGCCGCGAGCGGGATCGTCGCGCCGTGGCTGACGATCGAATAGGTCGCGCCCGCCTGCACCTGGGTGCGGATCATCGGCACGCGCTGGGTCCAGCCGCCGTCCTCGCCGCCCGGTTCGAGCCCGAGCGCCGCGAACTGCCGGGTAAGCCACTCGATCGTGCGCGTCTCGCCTTCGGTGCCGGGCGCGCGGCCCTGCAGTTCGTCCGAGGCGAGCACGCGCACCGCCGCGGACAGTCGGCCGGGGTCGATCGGCGCCCAGCTCGCGGCGCTCGCCGGATCGCCCGTCGCCGGCGCGACCGGCGCCGCCTGCGCCAGCACCGTTCCGGGAACGCTCGCGAGCAGCGCCGCCAGCATGAGCCCCCGTGCGATCGTGCGTCCCTTCGTCATCCGCGCCTCCCTGTTCCGGGCGGCCTTCATCGACATTTCGCGCGCCCGGCGCAACCTCGCGCGCCGGTTGACTTTCCGGCGCGTATCGATCAAAGCGCCGCCTTCCCGAGGGCGGAGCCGCGGGCTCCGTCTTTCGCGTTTGGGGCTTGGGCGGCGCCCCTCTTTGCCGCCTGGCCCGGGATACCTTGCACGGTCCCGGGACGAACGAAGGAAGAAGCCATGCGCCATCGCGTCGCCGGCCGCAAGCTCGGCCGGACCTCCAGCCACCGCATCGCCATGTTCCGCAACCTGGCGGCCGCGCTCATCAAGCACGAGCAGATCAGGACGACGCTGCCGAAGGCGAAGGAGCTGCGGCCCTATGTCGAGAAGCTGATCACGCTCGCCAAGAAGGGTGGCCTTTCGAACCGCCGCCTCGCTCATGCGCGGCTGATGGACGATGCCCAGCTCGCCAAGCTGTTCGACGTGCTCGCGCCGCGCTATGCCGACCGCAACGGCGGCTATACGCGCGTGATCAAGGCCGGCATCCGCGCCTCGGACGCGGCGCCGATGGCGATCATCGAGCTGGTCGATCGCGACCCCGACGCCAAGGGCCAGGATTCGGGCCCGACCGCCGAGGAGCTCGAGGAAGCCGCGGCCTGAGCCGGGTCGCACAAGCCGTTCAACCGGATTTCCGTCATTCCGGCGTTCGCTGGAATGGCCGGCATGGCGGTCTTTAGCCCGCTTCGGCACTGATCCACCTGGCCAGGGCGGATCGTTGCGCCGCGTCGAGGCGCAGGCCGAGTTTGCTGCGCCGCCAGAGCACGTCCTCGGCGGTGCGCGCGAACTCGTGCTCGATCATGTGGCGGACCTCGCGCTCGTAGAGGTCGGCGCCAAAGTGGCGACCCATGTCGGCGAGGCTTTCGACACCGTCGAGCAGGCGGTCGAGCCGGGTGCCGTAGGCGCGGCCGAGGCGGGCCAGCATCGGCGCCGGCATCCAGCGCCCGATCTCCTCCAGCCAGGCGTTGAAGCCGTGGGTGACGCCGCCGCCGGGCAGCGGCTCGCTCGCGGTGAACTTGAGCCCGCGCGCGCCGATGAGGTCGAGCGCCTCGGTGGCGAGCGCGCGCGCGGTCGTGATCTTGCCGCCGAAGACCGAGAGCAGCTTCGCGCCGTCGGCCGCCTCGATCGCGAGGTGATAGTCGCGGCTGATGTCCTTCGCCGAGGCGGCGCCGTCGTCGTGGAGCGAGCGTACGCCGGCATAGGACCAGATCACGTCCTCGGGGCGCGCGCGGCGGATGAAATAGGCGTTCGCCGCCGCGCACAGATAGGCGATCTCCTCGTTCGTGATCCGGGCGTCCTCCGGTCGCTCGACCGGCACGTCGGTCGTGCCGATCAGGTTGAACTCGCCATAGGGGAGGGCGAAGACGACGCGGCCGTCGTCCTGCTGGAGGATATAGGCATGGTCGCCTTCGTAGAGGCGCGGGACGACGATGTGGCTGCCCTTGACGAGGCGGACGCGGCTCGCGCCGGCGTGGCCGAGCCGCTGCGCGAGCAACTCGGCGACCCAGGGACCGGCGGCATTGACGATCATGCCTGCCGAGACGGCGCGACCGCCCGAAAGCTCGGCGATCCAGCGCCCTTCCTCCTGGCGGGCGCGGAGGAATTCGGTGCGCGTCGCGATCTCGGCGCCGCGCTCGCGCGCATCGACGGCGTTGAGCACGACCAGCCGGGCATCGTCCACCGCCGCGTCCCAATAGGTGGCGAGTCTCAGCCCGGGCTTCAGCGGCGCGCGCAGCGCCTCGTCGCCCTTGCCGACCCCGCGCGACCAGGGCAGGCTGCCGCGCCCGGCGAGCAGATCGTAGAGGAGGAGCCCGGCGCGGATCATCCACCAGGGCCGCCCGCCCGGCGGATCGGGCAGCACGAACTTCAGCGGGCGGACGAGATGCGGCGCGGTCCTGAGCAGGATCTCGCGCTCGCGCAGCGCCTCGCGCACCAGCCTGAAGTCAAATTGCTCCAGATAGCGAAGCCCGCCGTGGATCAGCTTGGACGAGGCCGAGCTGGTATGGCTGGCGAGATCGTCCTTCTCGACCAGCAGCACCTTCAGGCCCCGCCCGGCCGCGTCCCGCGCGATCGCGCACCCGTTGATACCGCCGCCGATGACGAGGAGATCGAAGCTGTCCATGGGCGGGTGCATAGCGTGATTTTGGCGAAGGCGGGACTCGCCATGATGCCGTCGCGATCGCCGCCGCGGCGAGGATAGCCGGCGCGATTCCGGGCGGGCTTGATGCTGGTGCCGGCGTCATGCCCGTTCGGGCGAGGCCCGGCTATTTCGGGGTTGTCGCGTGCCCGTCCTCCACATCCCCGGATCGGCTCTCCGCCAGATCCATGAAGCTGCGCGCCGCCTCGCGGTCCGCCTCGTCCCCGAACGCGACGTCGAGATCGGGCGCGGCGCCGAGCATGTGGAGCAGGGCCCAGAGCGCGAAGCGGCGGGCGCGGTCCTGTTCGAGGCCGAGATCGACCTGCATATGCTCGATCCCCGCCGCCAGCGCCGGCGGCGGTACGGCGGCGAGATCGGCGGTCCCGAAATAGCGGCGGAGCTGGTCGTCGAGGTCCATTTCGCCTCTCTAGCGCCATTCGGGCGACGCCGGAATCTCCCTTCCTTTCCCGCGTCAACGCGGACGGGGAGATTCCGGCTTGCGCCGAGGCGGCGGGGAAGGGACGATGCGCGCGGGAGAGGGAGCGCATGGCCGGCGAGACGATCCTTGTCATCGACGCGGGGACGACGAGCACGCGCGCGATGCTGTTCGCGCTGGACGGGACGTGCCTCGGGCTCGAGGCGCGCGAGCTCGGCCAGTCCTATCCCCGGCCCGGCTGGGTCGAGCATGACCCCGAGGAAATCTGGCGCGCAACGCTCGCCTGCGCGGGCAAATTGGCCGAGGGCCGTCGCGGCATCGCCGCCATCGGCATCGCCAACCAGCGCGAGACGATCGTCTTCTGGTCGAAGCGGACGGGACGCGCGCTCGCGCCGGCGATCGTCTGGCAGGACCGGCGCACCGCCGCCGATTGCGCGCGGCTGAAGGAGGCCGGCCACGAGCCGGCCTTGCAGGCGACGACGGGCCTCCTGCTCGATCCCTATTTCAGTGCGTCGAAGATCGCCTGGGCGCGGGCCAACTGGAGCGATGTCGCGGCGGCGGGCGACGATCTCGCGGTCGGCACGGTCGAAAGCTGGCTGGTGTTCAAGCTGACCGGCGGGCTGCACGTGTCGGACGCGACCAACGCCGCGCGCACCGCGCTGATGGACATTCATTCGGGCCGCTGGGATGACGGGCTGTGCGCGCTGTTCGACGTGCCGCGCGCGGCGCTGCCCGAGATCGTCGATTGCGCCGGCGCGATCGGCGAGACGAACCTGTTCGGCGCGCCGGTTCCCATCGCCGGCATGGCGGGGGACCAGCAGGCGGCGGCGATCGGCCAGGCCTGCCTGTCGAGCGGCGACACCAAGGCGACCTATGGCACCGGCGCGTTCGTCCTGACCAACACGGGCGCGACGGCACGCGCCTCCACGCACCGGCTGCTCACCACCATCGCCTGGCGGATCGGCGCGAGCCGGGCCTATGCGCTCGAAGGCTCGGTGTTCGTCGCCGGCAGCCTCGTCAAGTGGCTGCGCGATTCGCTCGGCCTGCTCGAATCGGCGGCGGAGACCGAGGTGCTGGCGCGCTCGGTTCCCGACACACGCGGCGTCTATCTGGTGCCGGCGCTGGCCGGGCTCGGCGCGCCCTGGTGGCGGCCCGAGGTCAAGGGTGCGCTCACCGGCCTCAGCTTCGCGGCGACGCGCGCCCATGTCGCTCGCGCCGCGCTCGAGGCGCAGAGCTACCAGACGCTCGACCTGATGCGCGCCTTCGCCGCCGATGGCGCGCCGTGGGAGAGCCTTCGGATCGACGGCGGCATGGCGGCGAACGACTGGCTCGCGCAGGATCTGGCCGACATGCTCGCGATCGCGGTCGAGCGGCCGGCCTTCATCGAGACGACGGCGCTCGGCGCGGCGATGCTGGCCGGGGTCGGCCGCGGCCTGTTCGCCTCGCTCGCCGAGGCAGCGGCGATGCGCGGCCGCGTCGGGCGCTTCGCGCCGGCGCTGGACGCGTCAACGCGCTCCCGGCGACAGGAAGGATGGCAGGCGGCGCTCGCCGCGCTCACCGGGCCCTGACCGCGCCGGGGTTGCAAAAGCCGGCGACGCGCGGGAATGTCGCCGCATCCGGCAATCATCGAACAGGGGCGATACGATGATCAAGACGATGAGGACGATCGCGCTCGTCGCGCTGGCGGCGGCGACTGCCACCGGCGCCGCGGCTCAGCAGGAACAGCGCGTGCCGACGCCGCAAACGTTTCACACCAGGCTCAATCTCTACCGCGCAACGAACTACAACGGCGATCTTTGGGAGGTCGAGTCGCCATCCTCGCGGGTCCATACCGACTGGCCGATCCGCAGCATCGCCGTCCACCCCGGCGACCGCTGGCAGATCTGCGCGCGCACGCGCTATCGCGATCCGTGCATTATCCTCGACCGAAGCGTGCCCGACGCGACGATGATCGGGGTCGAGAACCAGATCGGCTCGGCCCGGCTGGTCGAGGGTGACGGCCCGGCCGAAGAGGCGCGGGGAGACTGACCGCGCCGCGCCGCGCGCCGCTTCAATCGCCGATCTTGATGCCCGGCGGCGGGGCGGGTGCGGTGCTGCCCGCGGGCGGCGTCCAGCTATCGTCGATCATCCTGATGATCGCGGAGAAATCCTTGCCGCCGCCGCCGAGCCCTTCGGCGAAGCGGGTGTAGAGCTCCTCCGCCTCGCTGCCCATCGGCGTATAGGCGTCGGCGGCGCGCGCCGCCTCCATGGCGAGCCTGAGATCCTTCAGCATCAGCGCCGCCGCGAAGCCGCCCTCATAGTCGCGGTCAGCCGGCGTTTCGGGGCCGACGCCGGGGACGGGGCAATAGCTGGTCATCGACCATGACTGGCCGGAGGCCTTGGATGAGATGTCGTAGAAGGTCCGCAGGTCAAGCCCCAGCTTCCTGGCCAGCGCGAAGGTCTCGCAGGTCGCGATCATCGTCGCGCCAAGCAGCATGTTGTTGCAGATCTTCGCAGCCTGGCCGGCGCCCGCGTCGCCGGCGTGGATCACCGCCTTGCCCATCGCCTCCAGCAGCGGGCGCGCGCGCGCGAAGGCGGCGTCGGTGCCGCCGACCATGAAGGTCAGCGTGCCGCCCTCGGCGGCGGCGATGCCGCCGGAGACGGGGGCATCGACCATCTCGTAGCCGGCGGCCGCGGCCTGCGCGATCACGTCGCGGGCCGTCGCGACGTCGATGGTCGAGCAATCCATCAGGATGGCGCTGGCCGGCGCCTTGCCGATGACGCCGGCGGCATAGACATCGCGGACGTGGCGGCCGGCGGGAAGCATGGTGACGACCGCTTCCGCTTCCGCGACCGCCTCGTCCGCCGATCCGGCGCGCTGGCAGCCCCGGTCCGCGGCCCTGGCGAGCGCGGCTTCCGAAAGATCAAAGGCGATGACCTCATACCCCGCCTTGGCCAGGTTCGCGGCCATCCCGCCGCCCATGTTGCCGAGCCCGATGAATGCGATCCGTGCCATGGTCTTCCTTCTCCAGTTGCTCCCTTCTCCCTTGCGGGAAGAAGGGCGGGCCGCCCAGGCGCGCAGCGCCCTGGCGAAGCTCGACGGGGCGGGCGGAGCGAGGCAGTCCGGCGCCGAACCGGATTGCCCTTCGTTTCGTCACTTCCCTTTCCACGCGGCGTCGCGCTTCTCCACGAACGCGGCCATCCCCTCCTTCTGGTCCTCGCTGCCGAACAGGCCGTGGAACAGGCGGCGCTCGAACAATATGCCCTGCGCCAGGCCGGTTTCGAAGGCGGCGTTGACCATCTCCTTGGCCGCGATCGCGGCGAGCGGGGCCATGCCGGCGATCGCCTCGGCGGTCTTCAGCGCCTCGGCGACGAGATCGGCGGCGGGAACGACGCGGGCGACGAGACCGGAACGCTCGGCCTCCTCGGCGCCCATCATCCGCCCGGTCAGGCACATCTCCATCGCCTTGGCCTTGCCGATCGCGCGGGTGAGCCGCTGCGAGCCGCCCATGCCGGGGGTGACGCCGAGCCTGATTTCCGGCTGGCCGAACTTCGCATTGTCGGCGGCGATGATGAAATCCGCCATCATCGCGACCTCGCAGCCGCCGCCCAGCGCATAGCCGGCGACCGCCGCGATCCAGGGCTTGCGCGTCGCCGTCACCTTCTCCCAGCCGGCGAAGAAGTTGCTCGCGTACATGTCGGCGAAGCCCTGGCCCGACATCTCCTTGATGTCGGCGCCGGCGGCGAAGGCCTTTTCCGAGCCGGTCAGCACCAGGCAGCGCTGGCCTGGATCGGCGTCGAATGCGGCGAAGGCGTCGATCAGCTCGGCGAGCACCGTCGAGTTGAGCGCATTCAGCGCCTGCGGCCGATTCAGCGTGACCAGCGTCACGGCGCCCCGCGTTTCGACCAGGATCGTTTCGTAGCTCATAATGGTGTCCACTCCTGTCCCTTGGGCAGCGGCGTGAAGATGGCGTCGAGCAGCGCGTCGGTGACGCCCTCCGGCGTCGCCGGGTTCCAGCGCGGCGCATTGTCCTTGTCGACGAGCAGCGCGCGCACGCCCTCGGCGAAGTCGGGCCGCGCGACGACACGCGCCGCGACCGCATATTCCTGCCGCATCTCGGCGGCGAAGTCGGGCATTTCCAACCCCTCGGCGAGCAGCCGCAGCGACACCTTGCACGCCTGCGGGCTCCTCGTGCGCAGCGAGGCGAGCTCGCGCTGCGCCCACTCGCTCTCGTCGGCGGCGAGCGCGGCGAGCACGTCCTCGAACCGGTCCGAGGCGAAGGCCTTGTTGATCCGCCCGAGCGCTTCCTCGATCCGCGCCGCGCCGGGATCGCCGGAAGCCTCGCCGAGGATGCCCTCGATGCGGTCGGGCGCCTGCGCGATCCGCGCCTTGACCTCCTCCAGCCGCTCGGCGGGAATATAATGGGTGGCAAGGCCGAGATAGCGGCAATCGGCGCCGTCCATGCGCGCGCCGGTGAGCGCGAGATAGGGGCCGGTGCGCCCCGGCAGGCGCGAAAGATACCAGCCGCCGCCGACGTCCGGGAACAGGCCGATCGCGGTCTCGGGCATGGCGAAGCGGGTATTCTCCGTCGCGACACGGAACCGTGCCGGCTGCGAAATGCCGACGCCGCCGCCCATCGTGATCCCGTCCATGAAGGCCGCGATCGGCATGGGATACGTGAAGAGCAGATGGTTCAGCCGATACTCGGTCCTGAAGAAGGCCCGCGCCTCGCGGCCGTCGCCGACGCCGCTCTCGCGTAGCATCAGCACGTCGCCGCCGGCGCAGAAGCCGCGCCCCTCGCCATGGTCGATCAACACCGCCTCGATCGCCGGATCGTCGCGCCAGGCGACGAGCGCGTCGGTCATCGCTCGGCACATGGCGGTGGTCAGCGCATGGATCGCCCTGGGCCGGTTCAGCCGGATGCGGCCGGCCTTGCCCTCGACCAGTGTGAGCACGTCGCTCATTGCCGGGTGAGCTCCCGCCCGATGATCACGCGCATGATCTGGTTGGTGCCCTCGAGGATCGAATGGACGCGAAGGTCGCGCCAAAAGCGCTCGATCGGATAGTCCATCAGATAGCCATAGCCACCGTGGAGCTGGAGCGCACGATCGACGATCGCCGAGCCCGTGTCGGTCGCGAAGCGCTTGGCCATGGCGGCGAACCTGGTCTTGTCCGGCGCGTTCTCGGTCACCTTCACGGCCGCCGTGTAGAGCAGCATCCGCGCCGCCTGCAGCTCGGTCTCCATGTCGGCGAGCGTGAACTGGGTGTGCTGGAAATCCGCGATCGGCTGGCCGAACTGCTTGCGCTCCCTGGTGTAGCGGATCGCTTCGTCGAGGCAGCGCTGCGCGCCGCCGAGGCTGCAGGCGCCGATGTTGAGCCGGCCGCCGTCGAGGCCCATCATCGCGATGCGAAAGCCCTCACCCTCCGCGCCCACCAGATTTTCGGCCGGCACGCGCACCCCGTCCAGGATCACCTGCGCGGTCGGCTGCGAATGCCAGCCGAGCTTGCGCTCCCGCGCGCCGAAGCTGACGCCCGGCATGTCCCTTTCGACCACGAGGCAGGAAATGCCCTTCGGACCCTCCTCGCCGGTGCGGACCATGCACAGATAGAGCTCGTTCTCGCCGCCGCCGGAAATGAACTGCTTGGTGCCGGTGACGACATAATGGTCGCCCTCCTTCACCGCCCGGGTCTTGAGCGCGGCGGCGTCCGAGCCCGAGCCAGGCTCGGTCAGGCAATAGGACGCCATCCGCTCCATCGTCACCAGCGAGGGGAGATATTTGCTCTTCACGCGCTGCCCGCCGAAGCGGTCGATCATCCAGCTCGCCATGTTGTGGATCGAGATGAAGGCGCTGGTCGAAGGGCAGCCATGGGCCATCGCCTCCATGATCAGCGCCGCCTCGAGCCGGCCGAGCCCGATCCCGCCCGAAGCCTCGGAGACGTAGATCGCGCCGAAGCCGAGCGCGGCGGCCGCGCGGATCGTCTCGCGCGGGAAGATGTGCTTTTCGTCCCACTCGGCGGCGTGGGGCGTGATCTTCGCTTCGGTGAACTGGCGCGCCGTCTCCTGGATCTGGCGCTGCTCGTCAGTGAGGTCGAACTGGCTGGTCATGCTTGCCCCTTAGCGAGGTGACGCGTCACGCTGAACCTGATTCGGCATCCATGAATGCGAGCTGCCGGGACGAGCGGGCGCGGGCGTTCATGAAGTCCCGAGGGCGACGGCCCTCCCGACGGTCGCGCGACAAGGCGCGCGTCAGCCCATGGTCGGGATGACGAAGGCGTTCTCGCCGGAGACGGAGCCGTCGGGCCAGCGCTGCGTGACCTTCTTGTTCTTGGTCCAGAAGCGGACGCCCTCCGGCCCGTGCTGGTCGATGTCGCCGAAGCCGCTGCGCTTCCAGCCGCCGAAGGTGTGATAGGCGACCGGCACCGGGATCGGCACGTTGATCCCGACCATGCCGACATTGACGCGCACCGCGAACTCGCGCGCGGCGTGGCCGTTGCGGGTGAAGATCGCGACGCCGTTGCCATATTCGTGCTCGCTCGGCAGGCGCAGCGCCTCCTCGAACGTCTCGGCGCGGACCATCTGGAGGACCGGGCCGAAAATCTCGTCCTTGTAGGAACGAAAGCCCGGCCTGACATGGTCGAAGAAGGTCGGGCCGATGAAGAAGCCGTTCTCGTGCCCCTGGAGCTGGAAGCCGCGGCCGTCGATCACCAGCTCGCCGCCCTCCTCGGCGCACAGCTGGATATAATGCTCGATCCGCGCCCGGTGCGCGGCGCTGACCACCGGGCCGTAATGCGCCTCGGGATCGCTCGAGACGCCGACGCGCAGCGCCTGGATCGCCGGGACGAGCTTTTCGCGCAACGCGTTCGCGGTCTTCTCGCCCACCGGCACGACGACGGGAAGCGCCATGCAGCGCTCTCCGGCGCTGCCGAAGGCGGCCCCGGCAATGTCCTTCACGACCTGGTCGAGATCGGCGTCGGGCATGACGATGCCGTGGTTCTTCGCTCCCCCGAAGCCCTGCACGCGCTTCCCGCGCGCGGTGCCGCCGGCATAGATGTACTGGGCGATGTCGGACGAGCCGACGAAGCTGATCGCCCTGATGTCGGGATGCTCGATGATCGCGTCCACGATCTCCTTGTCGCCGTGGACGACCTGGAGGATGCCGTCGGGCATCCCGGCCTCCTTCATCAGCTCGGCGAGCCGTACCGGGACCGAAGGATCCCGCTCGCTCGGCTTCAGGATGAAGGCGTTGCCGCAGGCGATCGCTGGGCCGAACATCCACATCGGGATCATCGCCGGGAAGTTGAACGGCGTGATCCCGGCGACGATGCCGAGCGGCTGGCGCAGCGAATAGACATCGATGCCGGGACCGGCGCCGACCGTATATTCGCCCTTCATCGCGTGCGGGATGCCGCAGGAAAACTCGATCACCTCGAGCCCGCGCTGCACGTCGCCGCGGGCGTCGGCGATCACCTTGCCATGTTCGGATGAGAGCAGCAGCGCCAGTTCCTCCATGTGCTGCTCGACCAGCTCCCTGAAGCGGAACATGACGCGGGCGCGGCGCTGCGGATTGGTAGCGGCCCAGGCGGGTTGCGCCTCGCGCGCGGCGGCGACCGCCCGCTCCAGCTCGGCCGCGCCGGCGAAGCCGACCCTGGCCTGGACGATGCCGTTATTGGGGTCGAACACGTCGCCCTGCCGCTCGCCCGCGGCCATCGGGGCGCCCGCGATGAAATGATCGATATTGCGCATGGCGTCTCTCCTGTGGATCGCCCCGAGCTATGCGCCGGCGCACAAGTGCAGGCAAGCAATAGACATGCAGGCCATGCCTGCATATTCGCAGGCACATGAACCGGGACGACCTGTGAACTGGGACGACCTGCGCTACTTCCTCGCCGTCGCCCGCGCGGGGCAGTTGCATCGCGCCGCGATCCGCCTCGGCGTCGATGCGACCACGGTCGGCCGCCACGTGCGCCGGCTGGAGACGGCGCTCGGCCAGACCCTGTTCGAGCATACCAAGGACGGCTATGCGCTGACCGAGGCGGGCGAGCGCCTGCTCGAGCGCGCCGAATCGATGGCGCGCGAGGCCGAGGAGATCGTCGCCAGTCCCGGCGAGGGCGCGCATCTCGGCGGGACGGTGCGAATCTCGGTCTCGGAAGGCTTCGGCGGCTGGTTCGTCGCGCGGCACCTGCCGGCGTTCGCCGCCGCGCATCCGCGCCTCACCGTCGATCTCGTCGCCTCCTCGGGCTTTCTCAATCCCTCGCGGCGCGAGGCGGACATCGCGATCCTGCTCGATCGGCCGCGCAAGGGCCCGCTGTTCACGCGCAAGCTCACCGATTACCGGCTGCGGCTCTACGCCGCGAAGGACTGGCTCGCCGCCAACGGCCCGGTCGAAAGCCGCGCCGATCTCAAGCGGCTGTCGTTGATCGGCTACGTCCCCGATCTGCTCTACGCCGCCGAGCTGCGCTACCTTGCCGAGATCACGCCCGGGCTCGAGCCGCGCCTGCGCAGCACCTCGATCAACGCCCAGCATCATCTCGTCGCCGCCGGCGCCGGCATCGCCGTGCTGCCCTGCTTCATGGGCGACGCCGATCCCGCGCTGGCGCGCTTGCTCGACGAGGTGGTGGTGACGCGCTCCTTCTGGCTCGTCACCCATGCCGACACGCGGC
The DNA here is from genome assembly GCA_040255785.1 of Sphingomonadales bacterium. Taxonomy (GTDB): domain Bacteria; phylum Pseudomonadota; class Alphaproteobacteria; order Sphingomonadales; family Sphingomonadaceae; genus Allosphingosinicella. The sequence continues at coordinate 4,788 of JBDZVR010000016.1, read as the reverse complement.
GCAGCCCCCGCGTCGGCGCGTTCGTGGACTGGCTGGTCGGCGTGGTCGCGGCGAACCAGGCGCGCCTGCTGGGTTGATCTCGGCCGGCACCCGGTCGAAAGGGGGCGAATGAAACTCGCATCCCTGAAATCCGGTCGCGACGGTCGCCTCGTCGTCGTCAGCGACGATCTCGCCTGGTGCGCCGATGCGCGCCACATCGCCCCCACGCTTCAGGCCGCGCTCGACGACTGGGCGGAGGCCGAGCCGCGGCTCCGCCTGCTCGCCACCGACCTTGCCCACCAGGCGGTGCCGCGCGAGCGCTTCCATGAGCGTGAGGCGGACGCGCCGCTGCCGCGCGCCTACCAGTGGGCCGACGGCTCGGCCTATGTGAACCACGTCGCGCTGGTGCGGCAGGCGCGCGGCGCCGAAATGCCCGAAAGCTTCTGGACCGATCCGCTGATGTACCAGGGTGGATCGGACGAGATGCTGGCGCCGCGCGATCCGATCCCGCTCGCCGACGAGGCCTGGGGCTGCGACCTCGAGGCGGAGATCGTCGTCGTCACCGACGATGTGCCGCGCGGGGTGAGCCGCCAGGAGGCGCTCAGCCACATCAGGCTGGTCGGCCTCGTCAACGACGTGTCGCTGCGGGGACTCATTCCGGGCGAGCTCGCCAAGGGCTTCGGCTTTCTCCAGTCGAAGCCTGCCTCGGCCCTCTCGCCGGTGTTCGTGACCCCGGACGCGCTCGGCGAGGCGTGGCGGGACGGCAAGCTGCACGGCGTGCTCAAGGTCGATCTCAACGGCCGCCCCTTCGGCCGCGCCGACGCCGGCGAGGACATGACCTTCGATTTCGGCACGCTCGTCGCCCACCTCGCCAGGACGCGCAATATCGGCGCCGGCTCGATCATCGGCTCGGGCACCGTCTCCAATCGCGACGAGGGCGGCGGGCCGGGCAGGCCGGTCGATCGCGGCGGGCGCGGCTATTCGTGCCTCGCCGAGTTGCGCACGGTCGAGACGATCCTCGACGGCAAGCCTTCGACGCCCTTCCTGCGCCATGGCGACCGGGTGCGCATCTGGATGGACGATGCCGACGGGCGCTCGATCTTCGGCGCGATCGAACAGGAGGTGGTCCGCGCATGAAGACGCTGCCGCTGGCCGCCGTCGCGCTCGCAGCCACCGCCGCCGCGCCCATGGCCACGCCCGCGGCCACGCCCGGGTCCACGCCGCAGCCGAGCCTGCGCGAGATCGCCGACCAGGTATCGCGCGAGCGGCTGCGCGCGACCGTCGAGCGGCTCGTTGCCTTCGGCACCCGCCACACGCTGTCGGCGCGCGACGATCCCGAGCGCGGCATCGGCGCGGCGCTGGACTGGGCGGAGGCCGAGTTCCGTCGCCATTCCGACGCCTGCGGCGGCTGCCTCGAAATCGTGCGCCCGTCCGACACCGTCACCAACGCCCGCATCCCGGCGCCGACGATCGTCGAGGATGTGGTCGCGATCCAGCGCGGCACCACCGATCCGACCCGGGTCATCGTCATCACCGGCCATATCGACAGCCGCGTCAGCGACGTGATGAACGCGACCGCCGACGCGCCCGGCGCCAATGACGACGGTTCCGGCACCGCGGCGGTGCTGGAGGCGGCGCGGGTGCTCTCGCGCTATCGCTTCCCGGCGACGATCGTCTATGCGGCGGTCTCCGGCGAGGAGCAGGGGCTGAACGGCAGCACGATCCTCGCCCAATATGCCAGGGACCATCGCTGGCGGATCGAGGCGGTTTTCAACAACGACATCATCGGCAATTCGTGCGGCGCGGACGGGCTGTGCGACGATTCCCACGTGCGCGTGCTTTCCGAAGGCGTGCGCGCTGATGCGACGCCGGAGCTGATCGCCGCGCAGCGCAGCCGCGGCGGCTTCAACGATTCGCCCTCGCGCAACCTCTCGCGCTTCGTCGCGGGCATCGCCGATGAGATCGCGGTCGGCCTCGACGTGCGCCAGATCTGGCGCACCGATCGCTTCGGCCGCGGCGGCGACCATATTCCGTTCCAGCGCCTCGGCTATCCCGCCATCCGCTTCTCGGTCGCGGTCGAGAATTACAACTGGCAGCACCAGGATCTGAGGACCGAGAATGGCGTCGTCTATGGCGACACGATCGACCATATGGACTTTCCCTATCTGCGGAAAGTCACCCAGCTCAACATCGCCGCCATCGCGGCGCTCGCCCGCGCGCCTGCGCCGCCCGCGCCGACGGTGGAAGGGGCGGTGAGCACCGACACGACGCTGGCCTGGGATGCGGTCCCGGGCGCGGCTGGTTATGTGGTGCGCTGGCGACGCACCGATGCGAGCCAATGGGAGCACGCGCGGCGAGTCGGTTTCGAGCGCACGCCGGAAGCACGCGGCGAAGCACTTCGCGAGGGGGCGCAGATGGCCTGCGCCCACCCCGGCGATCCGGCCGAAGGCGCGCGCAATGCCGTTGGCGCATGCGGCTGGGAGGTCGTCCTTCCGCGCGTCCGCGTCGACGACTGGGTGTTCGGCGTCTCCTCGGTCGCGGCGGACGGGTCGGAAAGCCCGGTCGCCTCGGCGGTGCCGGGCGGCGCGTTCGAGCCCTGGGTGAATCCGCCGGCGGGCCAGCGCTGATCCTCGGCCCGGCGCGCCGCGCCGCGCCGCGCACCTCCCCGGCGAATCAGCGCGCGCGATCCATGATCCGATCGACCGCGCCGCTGGTGACGCTGTGATAGGAATCGCGGGTGCGGGCATAGATGCGCCGGGCGATCGGCTCGCCCCATTCGCCGTCGTCCATCAATGTGCGGAAGAGCGGCACGACGAACTTGGCGCGGCCCATGCCGGCAAGGAAGCGCTCGGCCGCCGGCACCGCCGGCTCGTAGCGGTTCGCGAGCGCGAGGCGCAGCCAGGCGAACAGGGTCTCGCTGTTGCCCGAATCGGAAAGGTGGAAGTCGGCGTCGAGCGCGGCGAGCCGGTCGCGGCTCATCTGGCGCGGCAGGTGCTGGAGGAAGCGCACCCGCTCCGCCCAGTTCCACTCGCCATAGGGCACCGCCGAGGCCGGCCCACCGGCGACGAAGGCGCGGGTCGCCGCATCGACATCGGCGAAGGCGGCCGGATCGGGCCGCGCCGCATTGTCGGGAAGGCCGGTGCCATAGACCCATGCGTCGAGCTGGAGCCGGCGCTCGAGCTCGGCGTCGCCGCGGATCAGGTTGGCGCGCAGATCGGCCAGGAAGCGCGCCGAGGTCATCGGTTGGAAGGCGTGGCGATCGAAATAGCCGCGCAGATAGGTGTCGAACGCCGCGCGGCCCACGGTGCGCTCGATCGTGCGCAGGAAGATCGCGCCCTTGTCATAGGTGATGCCGCTGCTGCCGTCGGCATCGTCGGGGGCGTGAAGCGCGGTGCCCGGCGCGTCGGCGCCCAGCTCGCGCAGCGCCGATTGCATCTCGTCCCAGGCGAGCGCCTCCTCCTCGGCCGCGCGCTCGTGGCCGTAGAGCGCCTCCATGATCCGGTTCTCGATATAGGAGGTGAAGCCCTCGTTCAGCCAGCCGTCCGGCCACACCGCGTTGGTGACGAGATTGCCCGACCAGCTGTGCGCCAGTTCGTGCGCCATCACCGCGACGAGGCTCTTGTCGCCGGCGATGATCGTCGGCGTGAGGAAGGTGAGCGTCGGATTCTCCATGCCGCCATAGGGGAAGCTCGGCGGCAGCACGATCATGTCATAGCGGCCCCAGCGATAGGGGCCGTAGAGCCGCTCGGCGACCTCGACCATCCGCTCGGCGGCGTCGAGCTCGCGGGCGTTGGCGGCGACCGTCTCGGGCTCGCTCCACACGCCGGTGCGCGCGCCGATCGCGCGGAATTCGAGATTTCCGGCGGCGATCGCGATCAGATAGGGCGCGACCGGATGGGTCATCCGGAAGCGATAGGCGCGCCGCCCCGGCCCGGCCGGCTCGCCCTCGGGGGTCAGCCGCTCGCCGGACATGACGACCTTGAGCGGCTCGGGCGCGGTGATCCTGGCCTCCCAGGTCTGGCGGATGCCGGGGCTGTCCTGGGTCGGGATCCAGGATCGGTTGAGGATCGCCTGGCCCTGGCTGAACAGGTAGGGATGGCGGCCGCCAGCGGTCTGGTCCGGCCGCAGCCATTGCAGCGCCGCCGCCGCCGGCCCGCTATGGTAGCGGATGACGATGCGCCGCGCCTCGCCGATCTGAATGGTGAGCGGCCGGCCGCGCCGCGCGTCGCCCTCGCCGAAGGCGTAGGCGAGGGCGCGGCCTTGCCCATCAGCGACCGATTCGACCTCATAGCCGTCTGAATCAAGGACGATCTCGCGTGCGCCGGGCCGCGCCTCGATGTCGAGCGTCGCCGTGCCCGAGACGCGCTTCGCCTCGAAATCGAGGGCGAGATCGAGCGCGACATGGGTGACGCGGGCCTCATGCGGCCGGGCGAAGCTCGCGCTGTCGACCGCGTCGGCGCCGGTCAGGACCGGCGCGATCTCGTCGCCCGCGTGCGCGGTGGCGGGCATCATCGCCAGGGCGGGGGCGGCAAGCGCGATTGCGAGGGCGGCGATCAGACGCATGAAAGGCTCCTTCGGGATGGGATCGGCCACGCCTAGAGCATTTTCGTTGCGCGAGGGAAGGGCCCGGGCGCGGCGGTCGCCCGCGCCCGGCCGCCTCCCGGTCCAGAGGTCAGGGGATTCGCAGGCGAAGATTCGGCTCCTGCCGGTTCGACACGGCCGAATCGCGCTCGCGCTGCTGGCGGGCCCGTTGCTGCGCCTGCGCCCGCTGCCGCGCGGCCTGCGCGCGGGCCTGCTGCGCCTGGCGCT
>JBDZVR010000045.1:0-13974 GCA_040255785.1 Sphingomonadales bacterium | reverse complement strand
TTCGGCGCCGACCGCGACACCGCCCTCTCGGCGCTGGCCGACTCGCTCGCCGCCACCGTCGCGGGCGGGCCCGGCGCAAACGACGCGTCGCCGCCGGCCGAACCGGAGCCGGTCGCGGCGGCCGCGGCGGCGGCGCAGCCCTCCTTCATGGCCGCGAGCCCCCCCGCCCCGCCCTCGCCGCCCACGGCGGCTTCGCTGCCGGGCAAGCGCCCGCTGCCTGCGGACACGAGCCTGATCGAGGCGGCGATCGGGACGAACCAGGCCTATTATCTCGCTCATTGGCGGCGGATGGACGCGACCGGCAAATCCTATAACTGGAACTGGGCGGCCTGCATTCTCAACGTCTTCTGGTTCGCGTTCCGCAAGATGCGGGGGCCGGCGATCCTGCTCGGCATCGTCTGGGTGGTCTCCGGCGCGATGATGGCGGATCCCGCCAACCGGACGCTGTTCAAGGCGGGCGCGCTGCTCCTCGTTCTGCCCTCCTTCGTCACCGGCGGCTTCGGCAACCTCTGGTATCGGCGGCGAATCGAGCGGCTCGTCGCCGGCGCCGCGACGATGGATCGCGCGCGGGCGATCGCGCATCTGCGGGCGCGGGGCGGCACCTCGCCGCTCGGCCTGGTCGTCGCGATCGTCGCGGTGCTGCTGCTTTCGGTGCTGGCGACGCTCCCCGCCGCGCTCGAGCAGGCACGGCGGCAGCAGCGGATCGAGTTGCCGGCCGGCCAGCGCGCCGCGGCGGACGCGCCGGCGCCGCCCAATGCGCCGGCGGCCGATTGAGCGGCTTGATCAACGCTCGCCCGCTCCCTATAGACGCCCGGCCCCGCCGGCCCATGTCACACGATCACGGGCCGCGCGTTTCGGTCGGGGAGTAGCTCAGCCTGGTAGAGCACTGTCTTCGGGAGGCAGGGGCCGGAGGTTCGAATCCTCTCTCCCCGACCATTTTATCGCGCCGGCGGCGGATTTCCGTCTTTGGGCATGTGCGTCGCGGGGGCGGCGCTCAGCCAGGGCGGTGCCCGTCATTCAGGCGAGCAGGTGTTTCTGGATCTTGCCGGCCGGGGTGCGCGGGAAATCGGCGACGAAGTCGAAGCGGCGCGGCACCTTGTAGGGCGCGAGCCGGGCCCGGCAGAAGGCATCGAGCGCGGCCGCATCCGGGCGGGCCGCCGCCGGGGCGAGCTGGACGAAGGCGTGGCCGACCTCGCCCCATTTCGGGTCGCGCGCACCGATCACCGCAACGTCCGCCACCGCCGGATGCGCGGCGAGGACATTTTCGATCTCCGCCGGATAGACGTTCGCCCCGCCCGAGATGAACATCTCCTTGCGTCGCCCGGCGATGAAATAGAAGCCGTCCGCATCGCGCCGGGCAAGATCGCCGCTCCTCAGCCAGCCGTCGGCGGTGAAGGCGGCGCGCGTCGCCGCCTCGTCGCGCCAATAGCCCGGCGTCACGCCCGGCCCGGCGAAGAGCAGATCGCCGACTTCTCCGTCCGGCACCTCGCGTCCTGCCTCGTCGACGATGCGCGCGCTGCACAGGAGCTGCGGCTTGCCGACCGAACCGATCCTGTCCCACGCGTCGGCGGGGTCGATCAGGAAGGCGGTCGGCCCCGTTTCCGTCATCCCCATGCCGTTGCACACGCGGATGCCGAGATCGCGGCAGGACGCGGCCGTCGCATCCGGCAGCGGCGCGCCGCCGCAGCCCCAGTGGCGCACGCGCTCCAGCGGCGCGGCGGCGAATCCGGGATGGGCGAGCAGCGCCTGGTAGACGGTCGGCACCGCGAAGAAGGTGTCGATCCGCCGAACCTCGAGCAGCGCGACCAGCGCGTCGGCATCGAAGCAGGGGAGCAGGATCACGCGCCCGCCCGCGATCAGCGTCGGCAGCGCGTGGAGGTTGATCCCGGCAGTGTGGAAATTGGGGAGGAAGGTGACGGTCGTGTCGCGCGCGCCGATCCCCGCCGCAGAGGCGATGTTGACATAATTGGCGAGCGCCATGCGGAAGGTCTTGATGACGCCCTTCGGCCGCCCGGTCGTCCCCGACGTATAGATGAGATACCAGATTCCGTCCGGTGGCCAGAGCGCGCGGGGAGCATGGGGCGCGGCGGCATCGCGCGCGGCCGGATAGTCGCCGTCGAGCGCAAGCGCCGGCGGAGGATCGGCGAGCGCGGCCGCGGTCGCGGCGTCCTCGGCGCCGACGACGAGCAGCGCGGGCGCGCAGTCCGCCACCAGGAGGTCGAGCTCGGCAGGCGGCGCGCGCCAGTTCAGCGGCACCAGGATCGCGCCCAGCCGCGCACAGGCGAACAGCAGCTCGAAGAAGGCGATGCGGTTGCGACACAGGATCGCGACCCGATCGCCCGGCGCCACGCCCCGGGCGGCGAGCAGCCCCGCCGCCGCCGAGGCGCGGGCGTCGAGCTCGGCATAGCTCGCGGTCCGCCCGGTCGCCGCCTCCTCGAGCGCGATCGACCCTGGCGAGAGCCGCGCGCGCTTGGCGAGCAGATCGGGAATCCGGGCGATCATCGCGCGCGCAATCCCTCGGACACGAGGTCGATCGCAAGATCGGCGACCTCGCGCGACGACAGATCCCGGTCCCAGATGCCGTAGCGCATGCCGAGGAACACGCTCATCCCGATCAGCGCCCAGGCGCGCAGCTCGTCCGGCCCGTCGGCGATCTCGCCGCGCGCGCGGGCGGCGGCGAGGTTGCGCGCATAGCCCGCGGCGAACGAGCGGTAATGCTCGCGATAAACGTCCTCGGCGACGAACTGCGCCTCCTCGATGATCCGGTAGAGCTCGGGATGTTCGCGGGTGAAGGCGATGAAGGCGGCGAGGCCGATCCGTTCGGCGGCAATGCGGTCGCCGGCCTCGCGCACCGCCTCCGCGACATGCTGGCGCACCGCGTGGCTCATGTCGCGCACCAGCGCGCGGAACAGCTCCTCCTTGCTCTCGAAATAAGTGTAGAAGGTGCCGAGCGCGACGCCGGCACGGCCGGTGATGCCGGTGATCGCCGCTTCGTGAAAGCCGCGCTCGCCGAATTCCCGCGCCGCCGCCTCGAGCAGCTTGCGCACGGTGCGCCGTCCGCGCTCGGTGCGCGGCGCCTTGTCGGCCGATACCGCGGCCTGCCCCATGTCGTTCATTCGCCTCTCCCGTCCGTCGCTGAACCTGAACCGAGTTTCAACTGAGCGCAAGCGCGTTGGCCCGGCCGGTGCGGCGCGGCGGCAACACCGCGCCGGGAAGCGCGCGCGAGGCCGAATATGAATATTGACTCAAGTTTCACGTAACGCCATGCCAACCGCCACAGCCGGCGCCGCGCACGCGCCGGGCGGGGAGCGGGATGGCTGAATTCACGGCTTCGGACGGGGCGCGCATCGCCTATCGCGACACCGGGCGCGGCACGCCGATCGTGCTGCTGCCGGGGCTGATGGCGCATGGCGGCTTCTTCGCCGCGCAGGCGCCGCTCGCCCGGCGCTTCCGGCTCATCGCGATCGACCTGCGCGGCCATGGCGACTCGCGCGCGCCGCTGGCGACGCTGACCGTCGAGCGAATCGCGATGGACGTCGCCGAGCTCGCGGCGGCACTCGACCTGCGCGAGGCGATCGGAGTCGGCTGGTCGCTCGGCGCGACCGTGCTCTGGCACGTGCTCGCCTCTGCCGCCGGAGATCGCTTCGCCGGCGCCGTCGTCGTCGACATGACGGCGCGGGTGCGCAACGACGACGAATGGGATCTCGGCCTGTCGAGCGAAGCCTGCGAGGCGCGCAGCCGGGCGATCCGGGACGATTTCGAGGGTTTCGCGCGCAACGCCGGGACGGCGATCTTCGCCCAGCCCGTGGCGGGTGACCAGCGCGCGCTCGCCCAATGGGTGGCCGACCAGTTCGCCGCCAACGAGGCGGCGGCGATCGGCGCGGTCTGGGCCAGCCTGGTCGGCCAGGACGTGCGCGCGCTGCTCGAGCGCATCCGCCACCCGACGCTGATCGTCCACGGCGCGAGGAGCCAGCTCTACGGCGCCGACACCGCCGACCATCTCGTCGCCGCGCTTTCGCAAGCGCGCGCCATCCGCTTCGAGGGATCGGGCCACGCCCCCCATCTCGAGGAACCCGCCCTGTTCAACCGCACGATCGAGGAATTCGCGGCGCGCCTGTCGCGATCGCGCGCCGCCCTGCCGGAAGCATCTTGAGGAGACACGCCATGAAGACCCGCGCCATGAAGACCCGTAACGCCTGGCTGTTCAGCACCGCGCTCGCCGCGCTCGCCATCGCCGCGCCCGCCACGCCGGCCGCCGCGCAGGACGACCAGCCCCCCGTCGCCACCGAGGCCAGCGAAAATGGCGACGAGGCGATCGTCGTCACCGCGCGCCGGCGCGAGGAAAGCCTGCTCAACGTCCCGATCGCGATCAGCGCCTATTCGGGCGAGCAGCTCGCCAACCAGGGCGCGATCGACATTACCGATATCACCAACACCACGCCCAATGTGAATCTCGAGGTTTCGCGCGGCACCAACACAACGCTCACCGCCTTCATTCGCGGCGTCGGCCAGCAGGACCCGGTCGCCGGCTTCGAGGCAGGCGTCGGCATCTATCTCGACGACGTCTACCTGAACCGCCCGCAGGCGGCGGTGCTCGACATCTACGACGTCGAGCGGATCGAGGTGCTGCGCGGCCCGCAGGGCACGCTCTACGGCCGCAACACGATCGGCGGTGCCGTCAAATATGTCACCCGGCGCATGCCCGCGACGCCGGAGCTTTCGATCCGCGGCCGGATCGGCACCTACGACCAGGCCGATCTCGTCGTCTCGGGCTCGACGCCGGTCAGCGGCGATCATTCGGTGCGGCTCGGCGGCTCGATCGCGCGGCTCTCGCGCGGCGGCTTCGGCGACAACATCACGACCGGCGACGAGAATTACAACAAGGACATCTGGGCGGGGCGGCTGTCGCTCGAGGTCAACAATGAGGACAATGTCTTCGTGCGCCTTTCGGGCGACCTTACCCAGGACAACAGCAACCCGCGCGGCGGCCACCGGCTGATCCCCGGCCTCGTGACCGGCGCGCCGGTGCTCGACGACGTCTACGATTCGCGCGGCGGCCTGCTCGATCCTGAGCAGGAGGTCCGCGCCTGGGGCGCCAGCCTCAATGCCGAGTTCAGGCCGAGCGACTATGTGACGCTGCGCTCGATCACCGCCTACCGGCACGACCGCAGCAATTCGCCGATCGATTTCGACGCGCTGCCCGCGGTCGATGTCGACGTGCCGGCCATCTACATCAACAGCCAGACCTCGCAGGAGCTGCAGCTCCTCTACAATCGCGGCGGCTTCAATGGCCTGCTCGGCGCCTATTATCTCGACGCCAAGGCGCGGACGATCTTCGACGTGCGGCTGCCGGGCACGGTCACCGCGCTCACCTTTGGCGACGTCGACACCGAGACCTGGGCGATCTTCGGCGACTTCACCTATGATCTCTCCCCGCAATGGAGCGTTTCGGTCGGCGGTCGCTACACCTGGGACCAGCGCCATTCGGTGATCAACCGCGGCGTCTATGTCGGCGGCGGCTCGCCCTATTTCGGCGGCCCGGGGACGCTGCTGCTGACCCAGTCCGACTTCACCGGCACGGCGACGTTCAACGAGTTCACGCCGCGCGCCTCGGTGAGCTTCCGGCCGAACGACGACAACATGATCTACGCGAGCTATTCGCGCGGCTTCAAGGGCGGCGGCTTCGACCCGCGCGGCGTTTCGACCGCCTGCCTCAACGCGAGCGGCGGCGTCTGCAATGCGCAGGAGCTGTTCGACTTCATGTCGTTCGATCCCGAAACGGTGGACAGCTACGAACTCGGCTGGCACGCGCAGCTCTTCGACCGGCGGGTGCGCTTCAGCCTCGCCGCCTTCTACGCCGATTACAGCGACGTCCAGATCCCGGGCTCGGTCGGCACCGTGCTCAACGGCCAGCAGACCTTCATCGGCATCACCACCAACGCCGCCAAGGCGCGCTTCGAGGGCGTCGAGTTCGAGGGCAACGCGCTGCTCGCACGCGGCTTCGCCAATGACGGCGATTCGCTGAACTTCGCCTGGTCGCTCGGCTATCTCAACGCCGACTACAAGACCTATATCGACGCGCGCGGCATCAATGTCGCCGATGAGCGGCGCATCCAGAACACGCCGGCATGGACGTTAAGCGGGACGCTCGCTTATGGCACGCCGGTGGCGGGAGGGATGCTGAATGCCAACACGACGATCTCCTACCGTTCGTCGAGCCAGCAGTTCGAGCTGCGCACGCCGGGGCTCGACCAGCCGGGATTCGCGCTGTGGGACGCGAACCTGGTCTGGCGCTCGGACAATGGCGTCTGGGAGGTCGGCCTCCACGGGCGCAACCTCACCAACAAGCGCTACGTCGTCGCGGGCTACAACTTCCTCGCCCAGAACCCGGATAGCGGCGACTTCCTGCGCACGCCGACCGGCCAGCTCATCCCGACGCTGGGAGCCGAGGGCGTGCTGACCGCCTATTACGGCAATCCGCGGCAGGTCTTCCTGTCGGTGGGCGTGAACTTCAGGTGACGGACGCGGCGCGCAGCGGGGGGAGGACCGCGTCTCCGGGGCTCGTCCTCTTCCTGCTGCTCGTCGTCTACACGCTGAACTTCCTCGACCGCCAGATCCTCGGCATCCTCGCGGCGCCGATCAAGCAGGAGCTGCGGCTCAGCGACACCGAATTCGGCGCGATCGGCGGCCTCGCCTTCGCGATGCTCTATTCGTTGCTCGGCCTGCCGCTCGCCTGGCTCGCCGACAAGACGCGGCGCAGCGCGGTCGTCGCCGGCAGCCTCGCCGTGTGGAGCGGCTTCACCGCGCTGTGCGGCACGGCGACCGGCTACTGGTCGCTCTACCTCTACCGGCTCGGAGTCGGCGTCGGCGAGGCGGGAGGGGTCGCCCCCTCCTACGCCCTGGTCGCCGACTATTTTCCGCCCGAGCGGCGCGCCCGCGCGCTCGCCATCTATTCGCTCGGCATCCCGATCGGCCTCGGCGGCGGCACCATCGTCGGCGCCTATATCGCCGAGCTGGTCGATTGGCGCGCGGCCTTCGTCACGATGGGCGTGCTCGGGCTGCTCGTCGCGCCGATCTTCGTCTGGATCGTGCGCGACAAGCCGCGGCGGCAGCGCGCCGCGATCGCGCCGCTGAGCGCCGTCTTCCCCCTGCTCGCGCGCAAGCCGAGCTTCTGGCTGCTCTCCTTCGCGAGCGGGTTCAGCTCGCTGTGCGGCTATGGCCTCGCGCTGTGGACGCCATCGGTGCTGATGCGCAGCTTCGGCCTGGACATCATCGCGACCGGCCAGTTCATGGGCGCGCTGCTGCTGATCGGCGGGACGATCGGCGTCTTCGCCGGCGGCTGGCTCGCCGACCGGCTCGGCCAGGGCGACCGCGGCTGGTATGCGAAGCTGCCCGCTTATGCCTGGCTGATCACCTGCCCCACCTTCGCGCTCGGGCTGATGAGCACGTCGCCCTGGATCGCCTGGCCGCTGCTGCTCATCCCCAACGCGCTCAATATCCTCTGGCTCGGGCCGGTGACGACGGCGGTGCAGCAGCTCGTGCCGGTCCACATGCGGGCGACCGCATCGGGCAGCTTCCTGTTCATCAACAATCTGCTCGGCCTCGGCGCCGGGCCGCTGCTGATGGGTGCGCTCTCCGATCGCCTCGCCGCCGAATATGGGGTGGAGTCGCTCCGCTACGCGACGGTGGGATGCCTCGCCTTCTACCTGCTCGCGGCCGGCCTCGCGCTGATCGCGGCGCGGACGCTGCGGCGCGACTGGCACGATAGCGACGAGGCGGCGACGGCCTGAGGCGGCGGGCGCAAGCGCCGAGCCGATCCCGGGTCCGGCGCCGGCCGAACGCAAGCGACCCGCCCGGCGCGTCGCCGGACGGGCGCGTTGCCGCCACATCGCCGGCGCGTTCCCGCGCCGACGCCTCAGGCGTTCTGGAGGTTCACCGCGCTGGTCTTGCCGCGCCGGTCCTGCTCCAGGTCATAGGACAGGCGCTGGTCGGTCACGAGCGTGTCCATCCCGGCCCGTTCGACCGCGCTGATATGGACGAAGGCATCGTTGCCGCCTTCCTCGTTGGTGATGAAGCCGTAACCCTTCTGGGTATTGAAGAATTTGACCTTGCCGATGGGCATGACGCACTTTTCCTTTCTGGGCGGCGCGGCCGGGATTGGCCCCGCCGGTTTCGGGTTGGGGGTTGACGAACTCAGGCGGGCGGCGGCTCCCCGGGCGGTGCGGGCGGGGGCAGCGGCCCCGGCCCCAGCCAGCGTTCGCGCATCGGCAGCCGGGGCCGCAAGCCCCATCGGTAACGCCGGGCATTGCGGGTGGCGACGCGCCACACGACGACGAGCGCGCCGCTGCCAAGCAGCGCGATCAGCAGCCAGGCGATGACCAGGCGCGTCGCCATCGCCTCAGCGGTCCGCCGTCCGCGTCGCGCGAGTGACGGCGGCGACGGCGCGGCGGCGCGCCTCGATCCGGTCGCGGAACAGGCCGGCGAGCGCGACGTGCGCCCGGCGCGAGCGATCGCACGCCGCCCCGGCCGCGCGCGCCCGCTCTTCGCCCTCGCGATGGATGAGGTGGTTCAGCGTTTCCAGCGGTTCGACGTCCATGACGTGGCTCCTTTGCCAGCAAGCGGGAGCACACGAGCGGCCTGATGCCGCGGATCGAAGCGGGGGCGAACCCCCGCAGGTCTCTCAGTCGCCGGCGGGCTCACAAACAGGATGAAGCCGGCGATGGCGGCAGTTTAGCACGGTTCCGGAGCAATGGCCAATCGACACGGACTTGTCCCGCCAAGGCACGCGGCGGCGTTGCGGGCCTAAGAGAATGCGCGCGCCGGCGGCGCGATCGATCAGCGCCCGCGCGCGCTCATCCATTTGCGGTGGCGACAAGTCACTCTGCCGCTTCACGCTCCCGCTTCGATACCTTCGCCCCTGCCTTCGTCCGCTTGGCCACCGGTCCGGATTCCGCCCGGTCCGATTTCGCCAGAATATCCTTCAAATAGTTCCCGGTATAGGAGCGAGGTTCCTGAGCGACCTGCTCCGGCGTCCCCGCCACCACGATCTCGCCGCCCTTGTCGCCGCCCTCGGGCCCGAGGTCGATCACCCAGTCCGCGGTCTTGATGACTTCCAGGTTGTGCTCGATCACCACCACGGTGTTGCCCTGCTCGACCAGCGCGTGCAGCACCTCAAGCAGCTTGCGCACGTCCTCGAAATGCAGGCCGGTGGTGGGCTCGTCGAGGATGTAGAGGGTCTGGCCGGTGGCTCGCCGGCTCAGCTCCTTCGCAAGCTTCACCCGCTGCGCCTCGCCGCCGCTCAGCGTCGTCGCCTGCTGGCCGACCTTGATATAGCCGAGGCCCACCTTCGCGAGCATCGCCATCCTGTCGCGGATCGGCGGCACCGCCTTGAAGAACTCCACCGCGTCCTCGACCGTCATGTCGAGCACGTCGGCGATGCTCTTCCCCTTGAACTTCACCTCCAGCGTCTCGCGATTGTAGCGCTGGCCCTTGCAGACGTCGCAGGTGACGTAGACGTCGGGCAAGAAGTGCATCTCGATCTTGATGAGGCCGTCGCCCTTGCACGCCTCGCAGCGGCCGCCCTTGACGTTGAAGCTGAACCGGCCGGGCTTGTAGCCGCGCGCCTGGCTTTCGGGCAGGCCGGCGAACCAGTCGCGGATGTTGGTGAAGGCGCCGGTATAGGTGGCCGGGTTGGAGCGCGGGGTGCGGCCGATCGGCGACTGATCGATGTCGATCACCTTGTCGAGATAATGGAGCCCGTCGAGCGCGTCATATTTCGCCGCGCCGATCCTGGCGCCGTTGAGCTGGCGCGCCGCGGCCGCATAGAGCGTGTCGATGACGAGGCTCGACTTGCCCGAGCCCGACACGCCGGTGACGCAAGTGAAGGTGCCGAGCGGGATGCGCGCCGTCACCCCCCTGAGGTTGTTCGCGCGCGCGCCGGCGAGCGTCAGCGTCTTTCCCGATCCGGCGCGACGCCGTTCGGGCAGCGGGATGCTGCGCCTGCCGGTGAGATAGTCCGCGGTCAGCGACTGCTCGTTGCCGAGCACCTCCTCCAGCGTGCCGGCGGCGACCACCTCGCCGCCGCGCACGCCCGCGCCGGGGCCCATGTCGATGATATGATCGGCCTGGCGGATCGCGTCCTCGTCATGCTCGACGACGAGCACGGTGTTGCCGAGATCCCTGAGCCGCTTGAGCGTCACGAGCAGCCGGTCATTGTCGCGCTGGTGCAGCCCGATCGAGGGCTCGTCGAGCACGTAGAGCACGCCGGAGAGGCCCGAGCCGATCTGGCTGGCGAGGCGGATGCGCTGGCTTTCGCCGCCCGAGAGCGTGCCGCTGGTGCGGTCGAGATTGAGATAGTCGAGGCCGACATTGTCGAGGAACCCCAGCCGCTCGTTGATCTCCTTCAGGATCGCGCGGGCGATCTCCTGCTGCGTCGGCGTCAGCTTCCCGGACAGGGTCGAGAACCATTCGCGCGCCTCGCGCACCGAGCGACGCGTCGCCTGGCTGATATGCTCGCCGGCGATCTTCACCGCCAGCGGCTCGGGCCGCAGGCGCGCGCCGTGGCACAGCTCGCAGGGCTGCGCCGCCTGATATTTCGCCAGCTCCTCGCGCATCCAGGCGCTCTCGGTCTGGAGCAGGCGGCGGTTGAGATTGGCGATGACCCCGTTGAAGGGCTTCACCACCTCATAGGCCTTGCGCCCGTCCATGAAGCGCAGCGTCACCGGGCGGCCCTTCGTGCCGCCAAGGATGATGTCGTGGATCTCCGCCGGCAGGTCCTTCCAAGGCGTGTCGAGATCAAAGCCGAATTCGTGCGCGAGGCTGGCCAGCACCTGCATGTAGTAGGGGCTGGGCGGGTTGGAGCGCGCCCAGGGGACGATCGCGCCCTTGCGGATGCTGAGATTCTCGTTGGGCACGATCAGCGCCGGATCGAAGAGCTGCTTCTCGCCGAGCCCGTCGCAGCCCGGGCAGGCGCCCTGCGGCGCGTTGAAGCTGAACAGCCGCGGCTCGATCTCGGGAATGGTGAAGCCGGAGACCGGGCAGGCGAACCTTTCCGAAAAGATGATGCGGCCCGGCGGCGCGTGATCGGAGAGCACCGTCCGCCCGCTGCGCTCCGCCGCCTCCTCCAGCGCCCTGGCGACGCCCGTGCGCGCCGAGGAGGCATCCGCGCCGGCGGCCTCGACGACGGCGGCGTTCGGCCCTTGCGCGTCGGCTCCCTTAACATGCTGCGCATCCTCGCCGCCGGGGGAGCCGGTGGCGGCGGGGTCGGCCGGGTCGAGATAGACCAGCCCGTCCGCCAGCTTGAGCGCGGTCTCGAGCGAATCCGCGAGCCGGGTCTCGATCCCTTCGCGAACGACGAGGCGATCGACGACCACCTCGATGTCGTGCTTGTATTTCTTGTCGAGCGCGGGTGCGTCCTCGATGTCGTGGAACCGGCCGTCGATCCGTACCCGGGTGAAGCCGGCCTTCTGCCATTCGGCCAGCTCCTTGCGATACTCGCCCTTGCGGCCGCGCACGACCGGCGCGAGCAGGTAGAGCCGCGTGCCTTCGGGCAGCGCCATCACCCGGTCGACCATCTGGCTCACCGTCTGCGCGGCGATCGGCTCGCCGGTGACCGGCGAATAAGGCACGCCGACGCGTGCCCACAAAAGGCGCATATAATCGTAGATCTCGGTCACGGTCGCGACCGTCGAGCGCGGGTTGCGGCTCGTCGTCTTCTGCTCGATCGAGATCGCCGGCGAGAGCCCCTCGATATGGTCGACGTCGGGCTTCTGCATCATCTCGAGGAACTGCCGCGCATAGGCGCTGAGCGACTCGACATAGCGCCGCTGTCCCTCGGCATAGATGGTGTCGAAGGCGAGGCTCGACTTGCCCGAGCCCGACAGGCCGGTGATCACCGTGAGCGTGCCCTTCGGAATGTCGACGTCGACATCCTTGAGATTGTGCTCGCGCGCGCCGCGGACGGAGATGTGGGTCAGCATAAGGGCGACTGTTCCGGATTTGTTCGCTAGCTACAAGAGGGCGGGGACGCGGTCAACGCGGCATTTCCAACATGGGCGCGCCGACCGGCGTGGACAAGGAGGCACCCCCGAATCGCCCCTGCCCGGGGCGCGGCGATCGATCCGGCCCGCGAGGCTCAGCGCGCCGGGCGCAGCGCGGCGGACCATATCCGCCAGCGGAGCTGGTCCGGCGTCGCGCCGGGCACGTCGTTGACACGGCGCAGGGTGTAGGCGCCGGCGAAACGCTGGCGGGTGCCGTCGTCGAGCTCCCGCTCCACCCTGACCGGCACGGTGATGAAGGAGGAGCCGGCCGCGCCCTCCATGTCGCGCGGCGGCCCGATCGTCAGGCGGCTGGCGCGGATATGGGCGAAGCCGGCGGCAAGGCCCTGCTGGCCAGGGCCGCTCGCCGCGCCGCGATCGGCCCATTGGGCATGGGCGGTCGCGTAGTCGCGCGCGGCGAGCGCGCGATAATAGCGCCGCACTGTCGCCACCGCCGCCTCGGGGCTGCGCGCGGCCGGCCCGCAGCCGGCGGGCCGCTCCGCCCCGTCGCCGATCAGGGCGCAGCCGCGCGCGATCTCCTCCTCGATCATCGCGCAGCTGTTCGCGGCGTTGCAGGGCGGATGCGTGGCCGGCGAGACGGCGCGGCAGAGTGCGACCAGGCTCGTCGCCCCATCGCCCATTTCCGAGGTGCAGGCGCGCGGCGCGGCGCGCGCGCCTTCGGGACGCGTGGCGACCTCGCCTTCCGGGCCGGCCGGCGCGGGCCGCGAGGCGATCGCCGGCACATCCGCCCGCGACGCGGAATTGTGGGCGCGCTCCCCGCACGCGCCGAGCGATGCCGCCAGAATCGCGCCAAGCACTGCCACCGGCCGCATCGTCACTCCCCGTTTCGCCTCTCCGCCGAATGACGCGCGGGCGCGACAACCGTTCCACGCCGATCCGGCGAGGACGCGCGGTCGCCCGACTCCAGCATGAACGGCCGCGCCACGGCGCGTTCAGCCGCGACTTGCAACAATCCCCGTCCGGGTCGCGTTGGTGCGCGATACCTGAAGGAGGAGTGATGCCATGGCCATGTCCACCCGAAGGATCCGCGGCGCCACCGCGCTCGGGATCGCGCTCGCGCTGGCGGCCTGCGGAGAGCAACAGGCCGGCGACAATGGCCTGCTCGCCGACCCTCTTGCCGGGAACGAGACGCTGGCCGAAGCCGGCGCGCTGCCGCCCGTCGACGACGAGGTCGGCGATGCAGTTGCGCCCGATGTCGAGGCGCTGCCCGCCGCGACGCCAGTCGCCTACCAGCCGGCGCCGCCGACCGAGGAAGGCTATGTGCCCATTGCCCGCGCCGACGAGCTGCTCGAGCTGATCGGCGACGCGCCACCCGATTATGCCTTCGATTATGGTGGCGTCGCGCCCTGGGGCTGGGAGACGGTGGACGATTATCGCGTCTTCGCCGAGCCGATCGATGACGGCTACCGCTATTATTATTACGGGCCGGGCGCGGATGAACCCTTCCTGGTCCGCGATCCCGCCTACAGCTACGGCTATCGCGGCGGCCGGCTGATCGCGGTCTACGATTCCGGCGGCCGTTACATCCGTGGCGACGCGGCGCGGCGCCGGTCCGTGGCGGCGGCGCGCTACTACGCCCGCGCCCACGCGCTGCGCGAGGCGGCGCGGCGCGACAATCGCCGCGCGGTGGCGGCGACGCGCTGGGCACGCCATCATCGCCAGGTCACCGATGCCCGGCGCGACTGGGAGCGCGCGCGCGAGCGCCAGGCCGAATGGCAGCAGGCGCGCCAGCGCCAGCGCGCCGACCGGGCCGAGCGCGAGCGCCGTGCGGCGGAACGGCAGGCCCGCGCCGAGGCGGCGCAGCGTTTCCAGCGCTGGCGGCAACAGCGCTTCCAGGGGCCGGCGCCGCGGCTCTACGACGGCCAGGGGTCGGCGGCGGCGCGGGCGCTCGCCCGTCGCGAAGCCGAGGCCCGCGCGG
>JBDZVR010000001.1:0-230823 GCA_040255785.1 Sphingomonadales bacterium | reverse complement strand
GACCTGCGCAACGAGAAGATCAACTACAAGGTGCGCGAGCACAGCCTCGCCAAGGTCCCCTACCTGCTCGTCGTCGGCAAGCGCGAGGCCGAGGAGCGCACGATCGCGCTGCGCCCGCTCGGCGAAGGCGCGCGCCAGGAGGTGATCGGTCTCGACGCCGTCATCGCGCGCCTCGCCGCCGAAGCGGTCCCCCCCGACCTGCGCTGACCACGACCGGCGGGCGACGAGGCACGCCGCCACGGCGCGCCGCGAATTTTGCCGGCGCGGATCGCCGCATCTTTCAATCCTTCGCGCAATTCACTAGGTGAAGGGGCCCTTTGGCCACAGGAGAGTCGAACATACGTCCGCCTTTGAACCGGCGCCCCGTCGCCCCGCCGCTCAGCGGCCCCCGATTCAATGAATTCATCACCGCGCCGCGCGTGCGCGTCATCGACGAGAATGGCGAGAATCTCGGCATCATGCTCACCGCCGAGGCGATCGAGCAGGCCGCCGAGGCCGGGCTCGACCTCGTCGAGGTCTCGCCGAACGCCGATCCGCCGGTCGCCAAGTATCTGGACGTCGGCAAATACAAGTACGAGGCGCAGAAGAAGGCGAACCTCGCGCGCAAGACCCAGAAGACGCAGGAGATCAAGGAGATCAAGATGCGTCCGAACATCGACGACCACGACTATCTCACCAAGATGAAGAAGGTGAACGACTTCATCGGCGAGGGCGACAAGGTGAAGGTCACCCTGCGCTTCCGGGGTCGCGAGCTCGCCCATGGCGAGCTCGGCATGCGGCTGCTCCAGCGCGTGCAGGCCGATGTCGCCGAGATCGCCAAGGTCGAACAGCATCCGCGCATGGAAGGGCGCCAGATGCTGATGGTGCTCGCGCCGCGTTGATTCGTGGCGCGGACGTGTCCGCGCCGCCGGTCGCCCGGCTCCCGCCCCGGCGTGCATCTCCGCCGGTTTTTCGCAAGCTCGCAGAAAGTCAGCTTTCCGTAGCGGAAGGCCGGTCGATTTGGTTTCTTCTTGAAACCATTATGTTGCGCTTTTGCAATAAGCCCTTCAAACTTGGCGGGAAACCAAGGGATTTCTTTGGCCGAAACGACATATTGGAGCTAGCCTTCCCCCAAACAGGACGTTTGGGAGAGGGGAAATCATGAAGAGCATCTGGTTGCTGTCGGCTGGCATTGCGGCGCTCGCGGCGGCGACGCCGCTTCATGCACAGGATCAGACGCCCGGCCAGGACCAGGGCGGCGCCACCGGCGCCGAGGCCCAGGGGGGCGAGGGCCAGGTCATCATCGTCACCGCCCAGGGCCGTCGCCAGGTCCTCCAGGACGTGCCGATCGCGGTTTCGGCGGTGAGCAGCGACCAGCTCCAGAATTCGGGCGCCACCGACATTCGCCAGCTCAACCAGCTCGCGCCGTCGCTGCTCGTCTCCTCGACCGGCACCGAGGCGAACGGCTCGGCGCGCGTGCGCGGCATCGGCACGGTCGGCGACAATCCCGGCCTGGAAAGCTCGGTCGCGGTGTTCATCGACGGCGTCTATCGCTCGCGCTCCGGCATCGGCCTCAACGAACTCGGCGAGGTCGAACGGATCGAGGTGCTGCGCGGCCCGCAGGGCACCCTGTTCGGCCGCAACGCCTCGGCCGGCCTGATCAACATCATCACGCGCTCGCCGGACTTCCAGTTCGGCGGCAATGCCGAGCTGACCTATGGCAATTACGATTATGTGCGCGCCGCCGGCGGGATCACCGGGCCGCTCACGCAGGAGCTCGCCTTCCGGCTCGATGGCGTCTACACGCGCCGCGACGGCTTCTACCGGGTCGTCAACCCGGTCGGGCGCACCGAGAGCCGCGTCAACGATCGCGACCGCTTCTTCACCCGCGGCCAGCTGCTCTACGAGCCCAGCGATTCGCTGCGCATCCGCCTGATCGGCGATTACACGCGGCGCAACGAATCCTGCTGCGGCGCGGTCTTTGTCGGGCTCGACGAGACCTTCGATCCGACGCCGGGCACGCCCGGCGACTTCGCGGTCCGCGACACCAACCGGATCGTCTCGATCATGCAGGCGCTGGGCGGCACCTTCCCGTCCGCCGGCGATCCCTACAACCGCCGGCTCTCGGTTTCGCCCAACCGCTCCTTCCAGGGGCTGACGACCGACTGGGGCTTTTCCGGCCAGATCGACTGGGACCTGGGCGGCGCCAACCTCACCTCGATCACGGCCTATCGCCGCTACAAGTCCGAGGCGCCGGGCGACGTCGACTATGGCGATGTCGACATCCTCTACCGCGACGACGACGGCAATTCGTTCCGGCGCTTCAGCACCTTCTCGCAGGAGGTGCGGCTGCAGGGCAACGCCTTCGGCTTCCTCGACTGGCTGATCGGCGGCTATTATGCGAGCGAGGATCTGCACCTTCGCGACAATCTGCGGTTCGGCAACCAATATGGCGCCTTCGCCGCCTGCCGGATCGTCTCGAACAT
The DNA here is from genome assembly GCA_040255785.1 of Sphingomonadales bacterium. Lineage (GTDB taxonomy): Bacteria > Pseudomonadota > Alphaproteobacteria > Sphingomonadales > Sphingomonadaceae > Allosphingosinicella. The sequence goes on along the minus strand of JBDZVR010000001.1, from coordinate 228,358 downwards.
CGCGCGTCCGCCGGCCTTCGGCGGCCCCGCGCCCGGCAACGATGATCCGGCGCTGCGCGATGCCACCGCGCCGGGCTGCCTCAGCCCGCTCGGCATCGGCTTCATCTCCGCCGCCTTCCCGACCCTGAACGCGACCGGCACCGACGCCGCGGCGATCATCGCCGGGCTGAACCGGCTCAGCCAGGTCAACGATGTCGGTGACCGCAACGCCAACTATTTCCAGGACAGCGAGAACTGGGCGCTGTTCACCCACAATATCTTCAACATCACCGACCAGCTCAGCCTGACGGTCGGCGTGCGCTACACGCACGAGACCAAGGACTTCTCCGCCGACTTCAACAACGACAATGTCTTCTGCCCGGCGCAGCGCGCGCAGCTCCTGCCCGCGCTGGCGACCACGACCAACCCCAATGCCCAGGCGCTGCTCGGCGGCCTGCTCGTGCTCGCCTGCCAGGGCAATTCGAGCTCCGAGCTCAACGGGCTGACGCTGGAGGACCGTCGCAGCGAGGGAGAATTCACCGGCACCGGCGTCGTTTCCTGGCGGCCGAACCCGAACCTCCTGATCTACGCCAGCTATTCGCACGGCTACAAGGCGGGCGGGTTCAACCTCGACCGCTCGGCCCTGGGCGGCCAGATCGGGCCGTTCCCGACCGCCGCGGCGGTGACCAACCTCGAGTTCGATCCCGAGGAGGTCGACGCCTATGAGGTCGGCTTCAAGCTGACCCACCGCCGGGTCACCCTGAACGTCGCCGCCTTCCGGCAATTGTTCAGCAGCTTCCAGCTCAACACGTTCAACGGCTCGGTCTTCCTGGTCCAGAACATCAACAGCTGCAGCACCGATCTTGGCGGCGCCGACCGCGATCAGAGCGCGACGACGGGCGCCTGCGCGCCGGGCGACGTGCGCGCCGGCGTCGTCTCGACCGGTATCGAGGCGGAGGCGGCGATCTATCCGACCCGCAACCTCGCCGCGACCGTCGGCCTCACCTATGCCAACACGCGCTATCGCCACAACCTGGTCGGCCGCGATACCGGCATCCCGCTCGATCCGGCGCTGTTCCTGCTGCCCGGCGACAACATGTCGAACGCGCCGAAATGGACGGTGACCGGCTCGCTCGGCTGGACGCCGGACATTCCGGGCACCAATCTTTCCGCGCTGTTCTACATCGATGGCCGGCTGACCTCCGACTACAATACCGGATCGGACCTGTTCCCGGAGAAGGAGCAGGATTCCTACGCGCTGTTCAACGCGCGCGTCGGCATCCGCGGGCCGGGCCAGCGCTGGTCGATCGAGCTGTGGGCGCAGAACCTGTTCAACGTCGACTACCAGCAGGTGGCGTTCAACTCGCCCTTCCAGGGCGCGAACAGCCGCGCCCAGATCGTCAGCTTCGGGACGCCCACGGCGAACCAGCTCTTCTCGAGCTATCTCGCCGAGCCGCGGACCTTCGGCATTACCGGCCGCTTCCGCTTCTAGGCGGACCGACGGTCAGGCCGCCTTTCCCTTCGGGGAGAGGTTAAGGGGGGCGAGGGAGGCCCGCCGGCGCCAGCCGGTGGGCCTTTCTTTGCCGCCTCGGCGCTCAGGCCGCCTCGCGGCGCCCGACTGTGCCGCCGGCCGCGGCCTTCAGCAGGCGTGCCTTCAGCGCGCGCAGCCGGGGCGCGCTCTCGATCTTCCCGCCGTCCGGCCCGGTGAGGTAGAAGACGTCGACGGCGCGCTCGCCATAGGTGGCGATATGGGCGGAGCGGATCTGCGCTTTCGATTCGGTGATCGCGCGGGCCAGTTCGCACAGCAGGGCGGCGCGATCGCGGGCGTTGACCTCGACCACGCTGTAGCGGCTCGAGGCATTGTTATCGACGAAGATGGCGGGCGCCACGGTGAAGGCCTCGGCCCGGCGCAGCGCCGGCGCGCGCGCGCCGAGCCGCGCGAGCGCCGGTTCCTGGCCGGCGATCGCGCGCCTCACTTCCTCGACCAGCCGGCGCAACCGCCGCCGGTCGGAGAACGGCCCCCCGGTCGCGCCCTGGACGAGGAAATTGTCGAGCGCGAGCCCGTCGTGCGTCGTGTGGATGCGCGCGTCGATGATATTGCCGCCGGCGAGGCTGATCGCGCCGGCGAGCCGGTAGAAGAGGCCGGGCCGGTCCCGGGCCAGCACCGACACCAGATTCGCCTCGAGCGCCGGCAGCACCGCCGTGTCGACCCGCTCCGGCTCATCAGCCGGTCCGATGCCGTCGAGCAGGCGTGCGTTGCGCTCGATCGCGTCAATGGGTTCGGCCAGCCAGTAGCTGTCCGGCAGCCGGCCCGCGACGGCCGCGAAGCGTGCCGCCTGCCAACCGAGGCGGGCAGCCACCTCGTCCTTCAGCGCCGCGACCCGCGCCTCGCGGCCCGTTTCCTTGTGGCCGAGCCGCAGCCTTTCCTCGGCCGCCTCGAACAGCTCGCGCAGGAGCTCGCTCTTCCAGCCGTTCCAGGTGCCCGGCCCGACCGCGCGGATATCGACGACGGTGAGGATATAGAGCAGGCGCAGGCGCTCGAGGCTCTTCACCCGCTCGACGAAATCCTGGATCGTCTTGGGATCGGCGAGGTCGCGCTTCTGCGCGGTCGCCGACATCAGCAGGTGCCAGCGCACCAGCCACGCCACGGTCTGCGTTTCCGCCGGATCGAGGCCGAGCCGCGGGCAGAGCGACAGCGCGAGCTCGGCGCCGAGCTCGCTGTGATCACCGCCGCGTCCCTTGGCGATGTCGTGCAGCAGCACCGCGACATAGAGCACGCGGCGCGATGCGACATGCTTGAACAGCGCGGTGGCGAGCGGATGCTCGTCCTTGAGCCGCCGCTGCTCGATCCTGGCGAGCAGGCCGATCGCGCGGATCGTATGCTCGTCCACCGTATAATGGTGGTACATGTCGAACTGCATCTTCGCGACGACGCGTCCGAAATCGGGAATGAAGCGGCCGAACACGCCCGCTTCGTTCATCCAGCGCAGCACCGTCTCCGGGTCGCGCGGCGAGGTGAGGATGTCGAGGAACAGCGCGTTCGCCTCGGGATCGGCGCGGATCGCGGCATTGATCAGCCTGGCGTCGGCGGCGGCGGCACGCATCGCCATCGGGTGGATTTCGAGCCCGTGCCGGTCGGCGAGCGCGAACATCTGGATCAGCCGCACCGGTCTTTCGGCGAGGAACTTCTCGTCGGGCACGGCGAGCCGCCCGCGATCGAGCATGAAGCCCTCGAGCTTGCGCGGGCGCCGGCGCAGCCGCGGCAGCGAAAGGTAGCGCTGGCCGCGCCGGGCGAACCGCTCGTCGAGATGGGCGAGAAAGACGCCGGTGAGGTCGCCCACCGTCTTCGCGTTGAGGAAATAGTGGCGCATGAAGCGCTCGACCGCGGCATTGCCGGGCCGATCGGCATAGTTCATCCGCCGCGCGATCTCGCTCTGGAAGTCGAAGGTCAGCCGTTCCTCGGCGCGGCCGGCGATGACGTGCAGGTGGCAACGCACCGCCCACAGGAAGCGCTCGGCGCGGTGGAAGGCACGCCACTCCGCCGCGGTCAGCAGCCCCGCGCCGACGAGGTCGCTCGCCGCGCGCAGGCGGTAGGCGAACTTGCCGATCCAGTAGAGCGTGTGGAGGTCGCGCAGGCCGCCCTTGCCCTCCTTCACATTGGGCTCGACGACGTAGCGGCTGTCGCCCATGCGCTGGTGGCGCGCCTCGCGCTCGTCCAGCTTCTGCTTGGCGAAGGCGCGGATCTCGGCCGGACCGACGCGCTCCCAGAAGCGCGCGCGCGCCTCCGCATAGACCGACTCGTCGCCCCAGACGTAGCGCGCCTCGAGGATCGCGGTGAGGACCGTCTGGTCCCGCGCCACCATCATCGCCATCTCGTCGATGCTGCGCGAGGACTGGCTGACCTTCAGCCCCAGGTCCCAGAGCAGGTAGAGGATTTCCTCGGTGACGCTTTCGGTCCAGCGCGTCTGCTTCCACGGCGTGACGAAGGCGAGATCGACATCGGAATGGAGCGCCATCTCGCCGCGCCCGTAGCCGCCGACCGCCATCAGCAGCAGCCGCTCCGACGTGGTCGGGTTGGCGAGCGGATACATCCGCCGGGTCACATGATCGAAGGCGAGCCTGGTGACCTGGTCGGTAAGGAAGGCATAGGCGGCGGCGGTCTCGGAGCCGGCATAGGGCCGTTCGGCGAGGCGGCGCGCGATTTCGGCGCGGCCGTCGGCGAGCGCTCGCCGCAGCAGGCTCGCCGCGCCGGCGCGGTCGCTGGTCGCCAGCGCCTCGTCGAGCGCGCGCCTGTCAACGATCGCGCGGCGATGGGGAATCGTCTCCAACCGGCTGGCCATGGCGACCGGGATAGGCCGTCATCGCCGCCGCGTCACCCGCCCTGGATGCACCGCCAGGACCGTCACCGGCCCGTGGCTGCGCCGGACGTCCCGTCAGCGCCGTGCTCAGGCGTCCCTGAGCGAGACCAGCCGATAGACGAGATCGAGCGCCTCGCGCGGGCTGAGGCTGTCCGGCTCGACCGCGTCGAGCGCCGCGCGCAGCGGATCGACGGGCGCGGGCTCAGCCTCTGTCCCGGCGGCGAAGAGCGGCAGGTCGTCGAGCCCCGCAGCGATGCCGCCGGTCGCAGCGCGGCCCTCCTCGAGCTTCGCCAGCACCGCGCGGGCGCGCGCGATCACCGGCGGCGGCAGGCCGGCGAGCCTGGCGACGGCGATGCCGTAGCTGCGGTCGGCCGGCCCCTCGCCGATCTCGTGCAGCAACACGAGCTCGCCCTTCCATTCGCGCGCGCGCACATGACGCAGCGCGAGCGAATCGAGCCGTTCGGCGAGCCGGGTCAGCTCATGATAATGGGTCGCGAACAGGCAGCGGCACCGCAGCTGATCGTGGATCGCCTCGATCACCGCCCAGGCGATGGCGAGGCCGTCATAGGTCGAGGTGCCGCGGCCGACTTCGTCCAGGATCACGAAGCTTCGCGGCGTCGCCTGCGCGAGGATGGCGGCGGTCTCGACCATTTCGACCATGAATGTCGAGCGGCCGCGCGCGAGATTGTCCGACGCGCCGACCCGGCTGAACAGCCGGTCGACCAGCCCGAGACGCGCCCGCGTCGCCGGAACGAAGCTCCCCGCCTGGGCGAGGATGGCGATCAGCGCGTTCTGCCGCAGGAAGGTGGACTTGCCGCCCATGTTCGGCCCGGTGACCAGCCACAGCCGCGCCGCCTCGTCGAGCCGGCAATCGTTGGCGACGAAGCGCGCGCCGTCCCGCGCGAGCGCGGCCTCGACCACCGGATGGCGTCCACCCTCGATCTCCAGGCAGGGCTGGTCATCGAGCCGGGGCCGGCACCAGCCCCCCTCCACCGCGCGCTCGGCGAGCGCGGCGGCGACGTCGAGCCGGGCGAGCGCGTCGGCGGTGGCGGCGATCGGCTCGGCCGCGGCCAGCGCCGCCTGCGTCAGCTCCTCGAGATGCGCCGCCTCGGCAGCGAGCGCGTGAGCCCCCGCCTGGGCGACCTTCATCGCCTGTTCGTGCAGATCGGGCGCGTTGAAGCGCACCACACCGGCGAGCGTCTGGCGGTGGGTGAAGCCGGACTCGGGCGCCATCAGCCTGTCCGCCGCCTTCGCCGGCACCTCGATATGGTAGCCGAGCACGTTGTTGTGGCGGATCCTGAGGCTCGCGATACCGGTTTCGGCGCGGTAGCGGGCCTCGAGCGCGGCGATCGCGCGCCGCCCGTCGCCACCGGTGGCGCGCAGCGCGTCGAGCGCGGCATCATAGCCCTCGCTGATATAGCCTCCCTGCGAGGTGTCGATCGGCGGCGCCGGCACCAGCGCCCGGCGCAGCAGATCGACCAGCGCGCCATGGCCGACCAGCCCGGGCAGCAGCTCGGCGAGCAGGGGCGGCGGCTCGCTCTCGCGCGCCAGCCGGTCGTGCAGCCGCCGCGCCGCGTCGAGGCCATCGCGCAGCTGGCCGAGATCGCGCGGGCTGCCGCGCCGGGCGACGAGCCGGCCGAGCGCGCGGCCGATGTCGGGCAGCGCGCGCAGCTCGCGTCGCAGCCAGTCACGCAAGGCGCCGTCGCGCTCGAAGGCGGCGACGAGATCGAGCCGCGCCTCGATCCGGCCCTTGTCGAGCAGGGGCGCGCCGAGGTCAGCGGCGAGCAGGCGCGCGCCGGCGCCGGTGATGGTGCGATCGACATTGGCGAGCAGGCTTCCCGCCCGCGCCCCGGCGGCGGAGCGGGTCAGCTCCAGGCTTTCGCGCGTCGCCGCGTCGATCATCATGCGATTGTTCGCCGCGACCATCATCGGCGGGCGCAGGAAAGGAAGCGAATCGCGCGCGACCTCATCCAGATAGGCGAGCAGGCCGCCCGCCGCGCACAGGCTCGCCCGGTCGAACGTGCCGAAGCCGTCGAGCGTCGCGACGCCGAACCGCTCCTTCAGCCGGCGCTCGGCGGCGAGGCTGTCGAAGCCCGCCGTCCATTCGCGCGCGCCGGCGATACCGGCGCTGGAGACAATCTCCGCCGCGCCCAGCTGCGCCAGCTCGGCGTCGAGCGCGCCCGCGGCGACGGAGCCCAGCTCGAATCGCCCGGTCGAGATGTCGGCGGCGGCGATGCCGTAACGCTCGCCAACCTTCGCCACAGCGGCGAGCCAGTTGGTCGCGCGCGAATCGAGCAGCGCCTCCTCGGTCAGCGTGCCCGCCGTCACGACCCGCACGATCGCGCGCTTCACCAGCGCCTTCGAACCGCGCTTCCTCGCCTCGGCGGGGCTTTCGACCTGCTCCGCGATGGCGACGCGCCGGCCGGCGCGAATCAGCCGCGCGAGATAGGATTCGGCGGCATGGACCGGGACGCCGCACATCGGCACGGGTTGTCCCTCGTGCGTGCCACGCGATGTCAGGGCGATGTCGAGATCGGCGGCGGCGATCCTGGCGTCCTCGAAGAACAGTTCGAAGAAGTCGCCCATGCGGAAGAAGAGCAGGCAATCGCCCGCCTCCGCCTTGAGCGCAAGATATTGCGCCATCATCGGCGAGGCCGTCTCGCCCGACTTCGTGCCGTCCTCCCGCGCCATGCCAACGGACTAGGGCCTGGGCCCCTGGCCGGCAATGGCCGACCGTGAAGCGCCGGGTGCCGGGCGCCGGGTGCCGGCGGTGGCCGCGATCCGCCCGGCCGTGCTATGGCGCGACCATGCCCGACGCCGCCCGCCCGCCACTTCCCGCGACGGACCTCGACAATCTCAGCCTGCCCGGCTGGGTCTATCACGACGCGGATTATTTCAAGGTTGAAATGGAGCGGGTGATCCGCCCGTCATGGCAGATCGTCTGCCACGAAAGCGACATTCCCGGCGCCGGCGACTGGCGCACGCTCGAGCTGCTCGGCGAGAGCATCATCGTGATCCGGGGGCAGGACGGAATCGCCCGCGCCTTCGCCAATGTCTGCCGCCATCGCGGCGCGCGGCTCGTCGATGGCGAATCGGGCTGCGCGAAGCGGCTGACCTGCCCCTATCACGCCTGGACCTACGCGACCGACGGCCGGCTGGTCGCGGTGCCGCGCCGCGCGACCTATCGCGGACTCGACGTCGCCGACTGGGGTCTCATCGTGATCGAGATCGAAAGCTGGCACGGCTTCCTGTTCGTGCGGCTGGCGAGCGGTGGCCCCAGCGTCGCCGAGATGATGGCCCCTTACGAGCACGAGATCGCGCCCCGCCGCTTCGAGGCGCTGCGCGCGCTGGGGCGGATCACCCTCCGCCCGCGCCCGGTCAACTGGAAGAACATCGCCGACAATTATTCGGACGGGCTCCACATCGACGTCGCCCATCCCGGCCTCGCCCGCCTGTTCGGCGGCAGCTACCGGATCGAGGCGGGCGCGCATGTCGACCGGATGAGCGGCGAGCTGGCCACGCGGCCCTCGGCCAGCCTTTCCGAGCGCGCCTACCAGCATTTCCTGCCGGAAGGCGCGGACCGGACCTGGCTCTATTTCAAGCTGTGGCCCAACGTCGTCTTCGACATCTATCCCGACCAGGTCGATTTCATGCATTTCGTCCCGGTCTCGCCGACCGAAACGCTGATCCGCGAGATCGCCTACGCGCTCCCCGACGCCGAAATACCGGAGCCGTCGCGGCGCCGGATGAAGGCCGCGCGCTACCTCAACTGGCGGATCAACCGGCAGGTCAATGCCGAGGACACCGCGCTGGTCGCACGCGTCCAGCAAGGCATGGGCTCGTCCTTCTACACGCCCGGCCCGCTCGGCGAGGGCGAAGTGTGCCTGCGAAGCTTCGCGCACAAGCTGCGGCGGATCATCCCGCAGACACGCCGCGCCGCGCCGCCCGCGCATTGGTGACGCGCATCGCCAGATAGACGGGGATGCCGGCGATGAGCAGCACGCTGCCCCAGCCGGTCGCCTCCGTCCCGGCGCCACGCAACGTCCACAGCGCATAGGCGACGCCGGCCCAGGCGATCAGCGCCGCCGGCACGGAGCGGACGATCCGCCCGGTCCATTGCAGGCGCAGGAGCGCGATCGCGCAGGCGAGGTAGAGCACCAGGCTCGCCGAGGTCGCCAGCAGCGCCATGAAGGCGAACAGGCCGGCCATCGTCCGGCTCGCATTGGCGGCGATGAGCAGCGAGGTGAGCAGGCTGGAAAGGAGGAGCGCGCGCACCGGGATCTGGCGGGACGACACGGCGGCGAACCAGCGCGGGAACGTACCGTCGCGCGCCATGGCGAGCGGAAGCTCCCCCTGGAGCAGGATGAAGCCGTTGAGCGCGCCGGCCGCGCTCACCGCCGCGAACAGCGCGACGAGGCCCGCCGCCCCCGCGTTCCAGTACTGGCCGACGAACAGCGCGAAGGGCGCGTTCGAGGCGGCGAGTGCCTCGAGCGGCAGCAGCGTCGTGATCGGCGTCGAGGTGAGCAGGTAGACGAGCCCCGCGAAGGCGGTGCCGATCAGGGTCGCGCGCGGCACGTTGCGGCCGGGATCGCGGACCCGCCGCGCGGCGACCGCGGCGCATTCGAGCCCGAGCATCGCCCACAGGGTGAGCGCGCCGGCGGCGCCAATCGCCGGCAGGCTGATGTCGGCGGCGCGATAGGGTATGGACGGGCGCGCCGCGCCGCCGCCGACGAGCAGCGCCGCGATCACGATCACGACGACGAGCGGAATCAGCTTGATCACCACCGTCGCCGCCTGCACCGCGCCGCCGGCGCGCACGCTGACGCAGTTGATCAGGGTCAGCAGCCAGACCAGCGCGATCGTCGCCGCGGCCGACACGCCAGGCGCGGCGAGCGCCGGCAGGAAATCGGAGAGATAGGAAATCGCGGCCGTCGCGATCGCGGCATTGCCGACCCAGATCGAGATCCAGTAGCTCCACGCGACGACGAAGGCGGGCAGCGCGCCGAACGCGCGCTCGACATAGGCGTAAGGCCCGGGCGCGTCCGGCATCGCGCGGGCGAGACGGGCGAAGACGAAGGCGAGGCACATCGCGCCGGCAATGGTGACGATCCAGCCCCACAGCGCGTTCCAGCCATAGGGCGCGAGCTGGGCAGGCAGCAGGTAGATGCCCGAGCCGATGAAATTGCCGACGACCAACGCCAGGCACAGCCAGAAGCCGAGCGCGCGGGTTCGCCCCGAATTGTCCTGCTGCGCCACGGACGAGCCTTGTGCGCGAGCGCGCCGCGATCCGCAATGGCTTGGCGAATCCGCCCGCCCCGTTCATGGTCGGGCGATGAGCGACGCAATCAGGCTGGAGGAGAGCTGGAAGGGGCCGCTCGCGAGCGAATTCGCAGCGCCCTACATGGCCGAGCTCAAGCGCTTCCTCGTCGCCGAGAAGGCGCGCGGCGCGCGCATTTTCCCGAAGGGCGGCGAGATTTTCCGCGCGCTCGACCTCACCCCGCTCGACGCGGTGCGCGTGGTGATCCTGGGCCAGGACCCCTATCACGGCGTCGGCCAGGCGCACGGCCTGTGCTTTTCTGTCCGCCCCGGCGTGCGGGTGCCGCCGAGCCTCGAGAACATCTTCCGGGAGCTGGCCAGCGATCTTGGCATCGCGCGACCGGGCCACGGCTTCCTCGAACATTGGGCAAGGCAGGGTGTGCTGCTGCTCAACAGCGTGCTCACCGTCGAGATGGGCCGCGCCGCGGCGCATCAGGGCAAGGGCTGGGAGCGCTTCACCGACGCCATCGTGCGCCTCGTCAACGACAAGGCGGAGCCGGTCGTGTTCATGCTGTGGGGCGCCTATGCCCAGCGCAAGGCGGCCTTCGTCGATTCGGGCCGCCACCTCGTACTCAAGGCCGCGCACCCTTCGCCGCTTTCGGCCCATAACGGCTTCCTCGGCTGCCGCCACTTCTCGAAGGCCAACGCCTTCCTCGAATCACGGGGCATGAAGCCGATCGACTGGGCACTGCCGGATTCGTGATGCCGCAAGGATGAATTGGCGCAATGTCCCACCGACATTGCAGCCGCGCCTTCGGTGCGACTTCCCGATTCATGGTGCGGTCGAGAAGACTCGAACTTCCACGGCCTTTCGGCCACAGCGACCTCAACGCTGCGCGTCTACCAGTTCCGCCACGACCGCACGTGCCCCCCGGGAAAACCCGGTCCGGTAGGAAGCGGCGCCTCTAGCAGCGCCGTTCCGCGAAGGCAACGCCCCAGCCGTTCAATAGAGGAACATCGGCATCCCCTCGACCCGCATCAGGCGTGCGCGATAGCTCGCGCGGTCGTAGAGCGCCGAGACATCGACCGACTTGCTGCCCTCGAGCAGGGTGTTGATCGGGACGTGGCCGTAATTGCCGTCGGACAGCGTCACCATCCGCCCGTGCTCGCCGCGCTGGATGAGCTGGACCGCGAGCCCGCCGAAGGCGAAGCCGACCATCCGGTCCATCGCGTCGGGCGCGCCCGCGCGCATCAGATAGGCGAGTTCCTGCACGACGACGCCGCTGCCGGTGCGCGCCACGATCTCGCGGCCGAGCCGCTGCCCGATGCCGCTCTCGGCGCGGGCGATCGCCGACTTGGCGATGTCGCCCTCGCCGCCATCGTCACCGGCGATCCTCGCGCCCTCGGAGATGACGCACATCGCATAATGATCGGGATTGGAGGCCTTGTCCTCGGCAAGGAGCGGCAGCAGCACGTCGAGATCCGCCGGCACCTCGGCGATGACGGTGCGATCGACCTGGGCGAGGAAGCCCGCGAGCAGCGCCGTCTCGCCACTGCGCCGCCCGAACAGCTCAATCACCCCGATTCGCTCGTGACTCTCGATCGTCGTCCTCAGCGCGTTGATCGCCTCGACCGAGCGGCTGACTGCGGTCGAAAAGCCGATGCAATAGTCGGTGCCGAAGACGTCATTGTCCATCGTCTTGGGCACCGAAATCACCGGCACGCCCTGCGCGGAGAGGTGCGCGGAAAAGCGCAGCGTGCCGTCGCCGCCGAGCGTCACCATCGCGTCGATGCCGAGCCGTTCGAGCACGTTGAGCACGTGCGGCGTCCGGTCGCCGTCCGGCTGGGTGCGCGGATCGCTGCGCGACGTGTGGAGCATCGTCCCGCCGGTGCGATCGATGCCGCGCACCGTGTCGCGATCGAGCAGGACGCTGTTGGCGGCGATGCTCCCCGGGTCGGCCGGGTCGATCGCCATCACGCCTTCCCAGCCGCGCCGGAAGCCGGTCACCTGCCAGCCGAGATCGTCGGCAGAGAGCACGACCGAGCGGATGCACGCGTTGAGGCCGGGCACATCGCCGCCGCCGGTAAGGATTCCGATCCGCATCGCCGCTCGCCTCGCTTGCTCCGTCGCGCTTCTATCGGGGCGCGTCGGGCGCGACAACAAGCCGCGTCAGCGCAGCGGCGCGAAGCTCAGCGTCAGCGTCTCGCCGCCGCGCGGCACATCGACATTGGCGTTGTTGAAGGTGACGCGCGCGCGCGGGCCGAGCTCGGCGGCGGGGGGAGAGAATGACCAGCTGTAGACGATGCGTCCCTGCGCGTCCTTGAGCTGGGCCCGGATCTGCGGGACGCGCTGCGTCTCGTCGGTCCGGTTGACGATCTCGCCCCTGATCTCGAGCATCTCGTTGCCGCTGGCCAGCCGGCTGCGGCTGCCGGTGCCGGTGAGCGCGAGCGCGTCGGCCGCCTCGTCCGCCGGCAGCCAGCGCTCGGCGAAGGCGGGCAGGCCGAGATAGTTGATCGCCAGCGCCGACGCGGTGACGACAAGCGCGAAGCCGATCGCCGCGATCGTCCAGCGCCGCGCCGGATTGCGCCGGGGCCGCGGGCTGAGAAATGAACCCTCCTCCCCGGCCTCGGACTCGCTCTCCTCGCGCGCGAAGGGAGCCGGCTGGGGGGCGGGCTCGGCGGCGCGCGCCGGCGGCGGCGTTGCCGCGGCCACGGCCGCCATTTCCGGCGCGGGGCCGGGGGCCGGCGCGGCAACGCCCTCCTGGAACCAGCTGTGCCTGCAGCCGGCGCAGCGGACCCTGCGCCCGCCGGGTCCGATCGCGCCGTCCGGAACCACGTAGCGGGTCTGGCACGACGGGCAGGTGAGGATCATCGGCTATGCCCTTGCCTTTGTCATGGCGACTCTAAACATGCCATGCGCGCGTCTGGCAAGAGTCCGCGGTTTTCTGCGCGCTTCAGCGCGGGCTTTACGCGTGCTCCGGCCCCGTGGCATGGCGTGGCCGGGGGCCTTTTTCGTGCGACGGGGAGCGTCTTGAACGCCAGCGGTTCGATCGTCCAGTTCGAAAACGTCGGGCTGCGCTACGGCACCGGCGCCGAGACCTTGTCCGATCTCACCTTCGCCTTGAAGGAAGGCGGCTTTTACTTTCTCACCGGCCCGTCCGGCGCGGGCAAGACCTCGCTCCTGAAGCTCCTTTATCTCGCGCAGCGGCCGAGCCGCGGGCTGATCCGGCTGTTCGGCGAGGACATCGTCACCATGCCGCGCGCGCGCCTGCCGGGCTTTCGCCGCCGGATCGGCGTGGTCTTCCAGGATTTCCGGCTGGTGCCGCACCTTTCCGCCTACGACAATGTCGCGCTGCCGCTGCGCGTGTCGGGCGTCGCCGAGGCGGACCTGCACGATCCGGTGAGCGAGATGCTCGGCTGGGTCGGCCTCGCCGACCGCGCCAACGCCCGGCCGGCGACGCTCTCCGGCGGCGAGCAGCAGCGCGTGGCGATCGCGCGCGCGGTGATCGGCCGGCCCGAATTGCTGGTCGCCGACGAGCCGACCGGCAATGTCGATCCCGAAATGGCCAAGCGGCTGCTCCATCTGTTCGATTCGCTGAACAGGCTGGGCACGACCGTCATCATCGCCACCCACGATCTGCACCTGCTGACCCGCGTCCAGCGCGCCGAGATGCTGCGGCTGGACCGCGGCCAGCTCGCCGACCCGACCGGCGCGCTGCGCCATCCGCCGCAGAGGCCCGACGCATGAGGGGCGGCTCCCGCCGCTTCGGCGCCGCCGAGCGCGTCCTGCTGCCCGAGGGGCGGATGGCGGGGCCGATGCCCTGGGTGATCGCGATCATGATGTTCCTGACCGTGCTCGCCGCCGCCGCCGGCCTTGGCCTCGGCAGCGCCGCGGCGCGGCTCGACGACCAGCTCGGCGGTCGAGTGACGGTGCAGGTGGTCGAGGCCGACCCGGCTGCGCGCGCCGCCCAGGCCGCGGCCGCCGCGGCGGCGGCGCGTCGCCTGCCCGGCGTCGGATCGGTCCGGATCGTGCCGGAGGAAGAGGTCCATGCGCTGCTCGAGCCGTGGATCGGCGCGGGCGGGCTCGAAAGCGACGTGCCGGTGCCGGCGCTGGTCGACGTCGACCTCGGCTCCGGCGACGGCGCCGCCGTGGACCGGCTGCGCCAGGCGGTGGTCGCGGCGGCGCCGGCGGCGCGGGTCGACGAGAATGCCCGGTGGCTGGCGCCGCTCGCCCGGCTGATCGCGGCGCTGCAATGGCTCGCCATCGGCCTCGTCGTGCTGATGGTCGGCGCCACCGCCGCCACCGTCGTGCTCGCCGCGCGCGCCGCGCTCGACACGCATCGCGAGACGATCGAGATCCTCCACCTGATGGGCGCGACCGACGTTCAGGTCGCGCGCCTCTTCCAGCGGCGGATCGCGCTCGACGCGCTCTTCGGCGGGCTGGTCGGCTTCATCCTCGCCGGCGTCGTGCTCATCCTGCTCGGCCGCCAGGCGGCGGCGCTCGGATCGGATCTGCTCGGATCGGCGGCGCTGCCGCCCGGCGCCTGGGGCGCGCTGGTCGCGCTCCCCGCCTTCGGCGTGCTGCTCGCGATGCTGGTAGCGCGAATCACCATTCTTCGGGCACTGGGGCGGATGCTGTGATGCGCTGGTTGGTCCGCCTCGTTGCGCTCGTGCTGCTCGCCTACATGCTGGGCTTCGCCGCCTTCGCGGTGCTGCTCGCGCGCCCGGCCGCCGATCGCCGCACCGACGCGATCGTCGTCCTGACCGGCGGCACCGGGCGGCTTGAGCGCGGCTTCGACCTGCTCGAGCGCGGCCAGGCGCCGCGCCTGCTGATTTCCGGCGTCGACCGCAGCGTGCGCGCGAGCGATCTCGAGCGTATCTATGGCGTCCGCCCCGGCCTGATGGCTTGCTGCGTGACGCTCGGCCGCGAGGCCTTCGATACGCGCTCCAACGCCGACGAGGTCGCGCGCTGGACGGCGCGGCACCATGTCCGCTCGATCCGGCTCGTCACCAACGACCTGCACATGGCGCGCGCGCGCCACGAGCTGGGCAAGCGCGTCGACGCGGACCTCGTCATCCTGCCCGACGCGGTGGAGACAAGCCCGAGCCTCGGCCCGATCTTCTCCGAATATAACAAGTACCTGCTCGGGCGGGCCGCCGATCTGGTCGGTATCTGATGAACTTCGTTCGCTCGACGCTCTACGCGCTCGCCTTTTACAGCTGGACGGCGGTCGCGGTATTCCTCGCCTATCCGATCAGCCTGTTCGGCGAGCGCGCGGCGCGCGGCTGGGCGCACGCCTGGGCTCGCTACCATCGCTGGTGCTGCGCCCACATTCTCGGCATCCGCAGCCGCGTCGAGGGAAGCCCGCCCGAGGGCGCGGCGCTCGTCGCCGTCAAGCACCAGTCGATGTTCGAGACGATCGAGATCGTGCTGATGCTCGACGAGCCCGCGATGGTGCTGAAGCGCGAGCTCGCCCGCATCCCCTTCTGGGGCCGCATCGTCACCGCCTATGGCGCGATTCCGGTGGACCGCTCGGGCGGCGCCAGGGCGCTGCGGCAGATGATGCGCGCGGCGCAGGCCGCGATCCGGGAAGGCCGGCCGATCCTGATCTTCCCGGAGGGCACGCGCGTGGCACCGGGCGCGACGCCGCCGCTCCAGCCCGGCTTCGCCGGCCTTTACCGCGCGCTCGGGCTCCCCGTCGTTCCGGTCGCGCTCGACAGCGGCCGGCTGTGGCCGCGCCGCCGCTTCGCCAAGCGGCCGGGAATCGTGACGATGCGCTTTGGCGAGCCGATCCCGCCCGGCCTCGAGCGCGCCGAGATCGAGGCGCGCGTCCATGACGCGATCAATGCGCTGGAGCGCGGGCGGTGACGGTCGAACTCGGCCTGATCGAGGGCTTCTTCGGCCTGCCGTGGAGCTGGGCCGAGCGGCGCGACGCGGTCGCCTTCCTCGGCCCGCGCGGCTACCGCTTCTACCTCTACGCACCCAAGGCCGACGCGCACCTGCGCCGCCGCTGGCGCGAGCCTTGGCCCGAGCGGGAGATGGCGCGCCTCGGCGATTTCGCCCGCTTCTGCCGGGGCGAGAGCGTGCGCTTCGGCATCGGGCTCAGCCCGTTCGAGCTGCACCTTCACGGTGGGCGCGACTGGCAGGAGCCGCTCGCGCGCAAGCTCGCCGAGATCGACCAGCTCGACCCCGATGATCTCGCCATCCTGTTCGACGACATGCGCGGCGACAGCGCCGACATCGCCGAACGGCAGGCGGCGATCGTCGATTTCGCCGCCGGGCGGACCAAGGCGAGCCGGATCATCTTCTGTCCGACCTATTATTCCGACGATCCGATCCTCGACGTCGCGTTCGGCGCGCGGCCGGCGCACTATCTGGAGACGATCGGCCGGCTGCTCGATCCGGCGATCGAGATCATGTGGACCGGCGAGGAAGTGTGCGCGCGCCAGTTCACGCCGGGCCATCTCGCCCGCCTCGCCGAACGGATTCGCCGCAAGCCCTTCCTGTGGGACAATTATCCGGTGAACGACGGCGCGGTGATGTCCGCCCACCTCCACCTTCGCGGCGTCACCGGCCGACCGGCCACGATCGCGCCGATGATCGCCGCGCACGGCATCAATGTCGCCTCGCAGCCGGTGCTGAGCCGGATTCCCGCGCTCACCCTGGCCGAAAGCTACGCGCGGGGCGAGCGCTACGAATATGCCACCGCCTTCGCGCGGGCGGCGCGGCTCGTGCTGGGCGAGGCGCTCGCCGGCCAGATCGAGCGCGACCTGCTCGTCCTCCAGGATCGCGGGCTCGATCGGCTGGGCCAGCGGCGCGAGCGGCTGCGGGCGCGCTACGCCGCCTTCGATCATCCGGGCGCGCGGGAGATCGTCGCCTGGCTCGACGGCCGCTGGGTGGTCGACGATACGCTCGTCCAGACCCAGTGATCAGGCGCGCAGCGTCGCGCCGAGCGCCGCCGCCGCGGCCACGATCCGGTCGCCGATCGCCTGCAGCTCCTCGTCGGTAAAGCTCCTCGCGCCGGGCTGCAGCGTCACCTCGATCGCCAGCGACTTGTGACCCGCCGGCACGCCGGCGCCGGTGAAGACGTCGAACAGCCGCGCATCGACGATCGCCGTCTTGTCGGCGCCGCGCGCCGCCCGCAGCAGGTCGCCGCCGCGCACCTCGTCGGGGACAAGGAAGGCGAAATCGCGCCGGACGCTCTGCAGTGCCGGCGGCGCATAGGCCGCGCGCATCCCGCCGCCGGCGCGGCGCGACGGGATGGCATCGAGGAAAATCTCGGCCGCGACCGCCGAATCGAGATCGAAGGCCTTGAGCAGCCGGGGATGGAGCGCGCCGAACTCGGCGAGCACGGTTTTCGGCCCCAGGCTGAAGCGGGCCGAGCGGCCGGGATGATAGACGCCGGCCGTCGCCTCGGCCTGGACCTGCGGATTTGCGGGCGCGCCGGCCGCCGCGAGCAGCGCCGCCGCCTCGGCCTTGGCGTCGAAGGCATCGAATGCGCCGCCGCCGCGCCGCCAGTCGCGGCCCCTGTCGCCGGCGAGGACGAGGCCGAGCGTCAGCCGCTCGCCGTCGGCGAGATAGCGCCGGCCGATCTCGAACAGGCGCACACCGTCGACGCCGCGCGCGAGGTTGCGTCGCGCCGCGGCGAGCAGGCCGGGGAGCAGCGAGGGGCGCATCGCCCGCATCTCCTCGCTGATCGGGTTGGCGATCGTCCAGGCGGCGCCGCCGAACAGGCCGGCCTCGTTCTCGGGGATGAAGCTCCAGGTCACCGCCTCGTCGAGCCCGCGCGCGGCGGCGGCGCGGCGCAGCCGACGCTCCAGCTTCTGCATCGGGGTCGCGGTCGGCTTCGCAACCCCGTCGAGGCGCGGCAGCGGGGTCGAGGGAATTCGCTCCAGCCCCTCGATCCGGATCACCTCCTCGACGAGGTCGGCCGCGCCGTCGACGTCGCGACGCCATGACGGCACCGCGACCCGCCAGGGACGGCCGCGCGTCACCGCGAAGCCCAGCCGCTCGAGGATCTCCTGCTGGCGGTCCTCGCCGATCCCGACCCCGGCGAGCCGCGCGCAGCGGGCGGGATCGTAGGCGACGGCACGGATCGCCTCGGGCGGGCGGCCGGCGCGAACGACCTCGGAAGGCTCGCCGCCGGCCAGCTCGATCGCCAGCCCTGACGCGAGCGCAAGGCCGGCATCGAGAAAGGCCGGATCGACACCCCGCTCGAAGCGCGCACGTGCGTCGGAGGCGAGGCCGAGCTTCTGCCCGGCGAGCGCGATATGCTCCGGCGTGAAATAGGCGCATTCGATGACGATGTCGGTCGTCGCCTCGGTCACGCCCGAATGTTCGCCCCCCATGATTCCGGCGATGTCGTGAACGGCCTCATCGTCCGCGATGACGGTGATCGAGGGATCGAGCCGGTAGGTCCTGCCGTTGAGCGCGACCAGCTCCTCGCCATCCTTCGCCCGCCGCGCGACCAGCGCGCCATTCAGCTTCGCGAGATCGTAGACATGGAGCGGCCGGCCGTAGCTCAGCATGATGTAGTTGGTGAGATCGACCAGCGCGCTGATCGGCCGCTGCCCCACCGCCTTCAGCCGCCGTTGCAGCCACTCGGGCGACGGGCCGTTGCGCACGCCGCGCACGACGCGGCCGTAGAAGGCGGGACAGCCATCGGGATCGTCGGTGCGGATCTCGATCGGACAGGGGAAGCGTCCCGAAACCTCGGGAATCGCGAGCGGCTTCAAGGTGCCGAGACCGGCGGCAGCGAGATCGCGCGCGATGCCGCGAACCCCCATCGCATCCTGCCGGTTCGGTGTCACCGATACGTCGATCACCGGATCGTCCAGCCCGGCCCAGGCGGCGTAGCTGGCGCCGACCGGCGCGTCGCCGGGCAGCTCGATGATGCCGGCATGGTCCTCGCCGAGCTCGAGCTCGCGCGCGGAGCACATCATGCCGCGGCTTTCGACACCGCGGATCGCGGCGACCTTCAACGTGATGCCGCTCCCCGGCACGAAGGCGCCCGGCGGCGCGAACACGCCCCTCAGCCCCGCGCGCGCATTCGGCGCGCCGCAAACGACCTGGACCGGCGCGCCGGCGCCGGCATCGACGCTGAGCACGCGCAGCTTGTCCGCCCCCGGATGAGGCTCGGCGGCCAGCACTTCGGCGATGGTGAAGGGGGCGAGCCGCTCCGCCGGATTCTCGACGCCTTCGACCTCGAGCCCGATCGCGGTCAGCTTCTCGACGATCGCGTCGAGCGAGGCATCGGTCTCGAGATGCTCCTTCAGCCAGGACAGGGTGAACTTCATGCGCCCACCCCTCCGCTCAGCGTCGGCACGTCGAGCGCGCCGAAGCCGTAATGCTTGAGCCAGCGCACGTCGCCGTCGAAGAAGGCGCGCAGGTCATCCATGCCATATTTGAGCATGGCCAGCCGATCGATGCCGCAGCCGAAGGCGAAGCCCTGCCACTCGTCGGGATCGAGCCCGCAATTGGCGATCACCCTGGGGTGGACCATGCCGGAGCCGAGCAGTTCCATCCAGCGCTCGCCGCCGCCGAGCACGCGCCGGCCGTCGCGGATCGTGTAGCCGACGTCGACCTCGGCCGACGGCTCGGTGAACGGGAAATAGGAGGGACGCAGGCGCAGCACGATGTCGTCACGCTCGAAGAAGGCGCGCAGGAAGGTCTCCAGCGTCCACTTGAGATGCGCCATCGTGATGTCGCGGTCGATCACCAGCCCCTCGATCTGGTGGAACATCGGCGTGTGCGTGGCGTCGCTGTCCGAGCGATAGGTGCGCCCGGGCGCGATGATGCGGATCGGCGGCTGTCCAGCCTGCATCGCGCGGATCTGCACCGGCGAAGTATGGGTGCGCAGCAGCATCGGCCGCCCCGCCTCGTCGAGCCGATTGAAATAGAAGGTGTCATGCATCGCCCGCGCGGGGTGCGTCTCGGGGATGTTGAGCGCGGTGAAATTGTGCCAGTCGTCCTCGATCTCCGGCCCGGTCGCGACCGCGAAGCCGAGATCGGCGAAGATTTCGGCCAGTTCGTCCATCACCTGGCTCACCGGATGAACGGTGCCGCGCGCGCCGGCATCGACCGGCAGCGTCATGTCGAGCCGCTCGCGCGCCAGCCGCTGCGCCAGCGCCTCGTCCTCCAGCGCCGCCTTGCGCGCCGCGATCGCCTCGTTCACCGCCTCGCGCAGCCGGTGGATTGCGGGGCCGCGCGCCTGCCGCTCCCCGGGGCTCATCGCGCCGAGCGTCTTGAGCAGCGCCGTCACCGCGCCCTGCTTGCCGAGCGCGGCGACGCGCGCCGTCTCCAGCGCCGGCAGATCCGCCGCCGCGTCGATGCGGGCAAGCCAGTCGGCCTGCATCCTGTCGAGATCGTCGTTATCGTCGTTCATCCTGCCGCGGCCCTAAATGACTTTGGGCGCGGATTGAAGCCGTCTGGCATCGCAGCCCGTGCCGAGGGCGGACATCGGCGCGCCCCGGCGGGCCGCGTCAGTCGGCGGACGAGCGCAGGTTGCGGCCGGCGAGCGCGGCGTCGCGCGCCGTCATGCAGCGCTCGATGCCGGCGATCGCCGCCTCGCTGTCGAAAGCCGGACCGGTCGGTCCCATGGCCTGGACGAAGTCGGCGAGCGGATAGGCGGCGAGAATGCGGTCCCGCTCGGCGCGGTCGGCCGCCGAAAGCGCCGCCTCGGGCTGCGCCGCGATCCGGTCGAAGGTGCGGAAATCCTCGCCCTCATAGAAGCGGACGAGCTGCGTCACCTTGCGCGCGCCCAGCGCGTGCGCAACGCGCCGCAACTGCACACGGGCGAGCGCGTCGCCGCACTCCTCATAGTCCGAAAGCACCGCCACGATATCGTCGCGCCGTCCCGGATTGAGCTCCTCGAGTGCCGCGACCGAGGCGGGATCCGGCCCGGCCCGCGGCGTGGGCAGCGCGGCGATGAAGCGATCGACGAGCGCGTCGCCCGGCGCCGCATCGGCGTCAGGCGAAGGCTGGGCGAGCGCCAGGCCCAGCGCCAAGGTGAGAATAAGCGATGTCATCGCGCCACTCTGTGGCGCCGGAGCGCGATTGGCAATGGGCCGCGACGCGGCCGGTGAAATCAGACGAACGGGAAGGGTGAGATCGACTTGCGCTGCTCGCTCACCGCCAGCGTGCGGCCGGCGGGGGCGGCGGCGCGCTGCGGGCAGCCGGCGCGGGGGCAGAGCGTGCAGGCCGGACCGATCGGCGTGGCGGCGGGGTCGGCGAGGGCGAGGCCGTCGGCATAGGCGAGGCGCGCGGCGTGCCGAAGATCGCAGCCAAGCCCGATGGCGAGCTGGCTGTCCTCCCGGGGATCGAGCCGCACCGAGCGCTCGACCGTCCGGGCGATGGTGAAGTAGCGCTCGCCATCGGGAGTCTCGACGATCTGGGTCAGGACCCGGCCGGGGGTCTGGAAGGCGCGATGCAGGTTCCAGCGCGGGCAGGTGCCGCCGAACCGGCTGAAGGGGAAGCTTTCGCCGGCGAAGCGCTTGGAGATGTTCCCCGCCGCGTCGACCCGCAGCATGAAAAAGGGGACGCCGCGCGCACCGACACGGTTGAGCGTGGTCAGCCGGTGCGCCACCTGTTCGACGCTGGCGCCGAACGCACCGCACAGGCGATCGAGATCGTGGCGGTCGCGCTCGGCCGCCTCGAGGAAGGGCTGATAGGGCATCATAATCGCCCCCGCCGCATAATTGGCGAGGCTCATGTGGAGCAGCCGGGCCGCCGCCGCATCGGGCGGGGCGGCGGCCTCGACCATCCGCTCGAGCAGCGGCCGGAACTCGATCAGCGCGAGCTGGTAGGCGAGCGCGAAGGTGCGGCTCTCCGCGCGCAGCAGCGCCGAGAGCAGCAGGCGCTTGCGATGGATGTCGTAATGCTGGCTCGCGCCCTCGATCACGTCCGGGGGAACGACGCGCGTCTCGATCCCGAAGCCGTCCTTCAGCCGACGCCGCAGCGGCTCGGCGATCGACAGCGGATCGCCGAGCGCGCCGGCGAGGGTCTCGGCCGCCTCCTCCAGATAGGGAAAATGGTTGCGCTGCTGCTGGATATGGTCGCGCACCCAGGCGGCGGGGCTGAGCGCGCCGCGCTCGCCGCCGGTCGCCTCCGATCCCGCCGGACGCCGGCGCGCCTCGGCAAGCGCGGCATAGAGTCGCGCGATCCCCGCCGCCGCGGCGGGCGCGTTGTCGGCGATCTCCACCAGCTCGTAGCGCGGCACCGCGAGATCGGCGAACAGCGGATCGGCGAAGATTTCCGCGAGCTGCGCCGGCCCGACATCCTCGCCGCCTTCCGCCGCGAAGGCGCGCAGATCGACGTCATAGGCTTCGGCGAGGCGGAGCAGGACGGCAGCGGTCACCGGCCGCTGGTTGCGTTCCATGTGATTGAGATAGGAGGGCGAAATGCCGATTTCGGCCGCCATCGCACTCTGGTTGAGGCCCAGTTCCCGCCGCAGGCGGCGCAGCCTGCCGCCGAGATAGAGCTTGCGTTCCACCATCTCGTCACGATGTCATAACCTTACAATTGTCACAAGTCGGAACATGACACCGCGACCCTTTTGGGGGCTGCGTCCGGCCGCGCGATCTGTTTTCTCGCCGGCGCACCCCAAGCCGCGACGGAAACGACGATGACCCAATTTTTCGACCTGATCCCCGCCGCCGCCGGCCGCTTCGAAGGTATCGAGCGGCCCTACACGCCCGCCGACGTCGCCCGCCTGCGCGGCTCTGTGGCGATCGAGCACAGCCTCGCGCGTCGCGGCGCCGAACGGCTGTGGACCCTGCTCCAGCGCGACGAGCCGGTGCGCGCGCTCGGTGCCGTCACCGGCAACCAGGCGATGCAGATGGTCCGCGCCGGGCTCGAGGCCATCTATCTTTCCGGCTGGCAGGTCGCGGCCGACGCCAACACCGCCGGCGCCATGTATCCCGACCAGTCGCTCTACCCGGCCAATGCCGGCCCGGAACTGTGCCGGCGGATCAATCGCGCGTTGCAGCGCGCCGACCAGATCGAGCATGGCGAGGGCGGCGCCAGGCGCGACTGGCTGGCGCCGATCGTCGCCGATGCCGAGGCCGGCTTCGGCGGCCCGCTCAACTGCTTCGAGATCATGAAGGCCTATATCGAGGCGGGCGCGGCCGGCGTCCATTTCGAGGACCAGCTCGCCGCCGAGAAGAAGTGCGGCCACCTCGGTGGCAAGGTGCTGATCCCGACCCAGGCGCACATCCGCAACCTCATCGCGGCGCGGCTCGCGGCCGACATTTGCGGCGTGCCGACGATCCTCATCGCGCGCACCGACGCCGAGAGCGCGAAGCTGATCACCTCGGACATCGACCCGCGCGACCATGCCTTCCTGACCGGCGAGCGCACCAGCGAGGGCTTCTTTCGCCTGAAGGAAGGCACCGGCATCGACCATTGCATCGCGCGCGGGCTGGCCTTCGCGCCTCATGCCGACCTGCTGTGGTGGGAGACCAGCCATCCCCACCTCGACGACGCGAAGCGCTTCGCCGAGGCGATCCAGGCGGCCTTTCCCGGCAAGCCGATGGCCTATAACTGCTCGCCCAGCTTCAACTGGGAGGCGAAGCTCGACAAGTCGACGATCCGCCATTTCCAGCGCGAGCTCGGCGCGATGGGCTACAAGTTCCAGTTCGTGACGCTGGCCGGCTTCCACAGCCTCAACCACGCGATGTTCGAACTGGCGCTCGGCTACAAGGAGCGCGGCATGGCGGCCTATTCCGACCTCCAGCAGGCCGAGTTCGCGAGCGAGGCCGCGGGCTACAGCGCGACGCGCCACCAGCGCGAGGTCGGCACCGGCTATTTCGATCTCGTCGCACAGACCATCGCCGGCGGCGCCGCCGCCACGGTGGCGCTCGCCGAATCGACCGAGGCCGCCCAGTTCGAGCGGGCGGCATGAGGAGGCAGGCCATGAACCGCTACTGGGTGATCGGCGGCGAATATGAAGACATGGCGCGGCGCCGGCTCCGCCCCGGCACCGAGCGGCTGGCCGGCCCGTTCGAGTGCGAACGCGAGGCGCGCGTGGAATGGACGCGGCTCACCCGCGCGCCGGGCACGCGGCCGGCGACGACGCACTTCGCCATCGTGACGGAAGGCGCGCGGCCATGAGCGGGGCGCCATTGGCCGCGTCCGCCGAACCGGCTACGGCGCCGGTCATGGTCGCGGCGGACGACATGCTGACTTGTGGGGCGCGCGCCTTTCTCGGCGAGCTGCACGATCGCTTCGACTCCCGGCGAAGGGCGCTGCTCGCCGGACGCGCCGCGCGCCAGCGGCGATTCGACGCCGGCGACCTTCCCGACTTTCGCGCCGACACCCGCGCGATTCGCGAGGGTGACTGGCGCATCGGATCGATCCCCGCCGACCTGCTCGACCGGCGCGTCGAGATCACGGGGCCGACCGACCGCAAGATGGTGATCAACGCGCTCAATTCCGGCGCGCGCGTGTTCATGGCCGATTTCGAGGACGCGACCGCGCCCTCCTGGGCCAATCTGATCGAGGGGCAGCGCAACCTGCGCGACCGCTGGCGGGGTGCGCTCACCCATGACGATCCGGCGAGCGGCAGGCACTACGCGCTCAAGGCGAACCCGGCGGTGCTGATGGTCCGCCCGCGCGGCTGGCACCTCGTCGAGCGCCACTTCGCCGTGAACGGCGCGGCGATCGCCGGCGGCCTGTTCGATTTCGGCCTCTATGCCTGGCACAATGCGAAGGCCGCGCTCGACGCCGGCTCCGGGCCCTATTTCTATCTCCCCAAGCTCGAGAGCATGGAGGAGGCGGCGCTGTGGAGCGACGTCTTCGCCTTCGCCGAGGAGCGGCTCGGCCTGGCGCGCGGCGCAATCAAGGCGACGGTGCTGATCGAGACGATCACCGCCGCCTTCGAGATGGATGAGATCCTCCATGCGCTGAAGGAGAATATCGTCGGGCTCAATTGCGGCCGCTGGGACTATATCTTCTCCTACATCAAGCGGCTCGGCGGTGCGCCGGAGCGGCTGACCCCCGATCGCGCGGCGATGACGATGGATCGGGATTTCCTCGCCGCCTATTCGCTCAAGCTGATCGAGACCTGCCATCGCCGGGGCGCCTTCGCCATGGGCGGCATGGCGGCGCAGATCCCGGTCAAGGGCGACGAGGCCGCCAATGCGGCGGCGTTCGAGAAGGTGCGCGCCGACAAGCGGCGCGAGGCGGCGAACGGCCACGACGGCACCTGGGTCGCCCATCCGGCGCTGGTGCCGGTCGCCATGGAGGTGTTCGAGCAGGCCTTCGCCGGCCCCAACCAGCTCGACCGCCTGGCCGACAGCGGCGTCACGCGCGAGGACATGCTTCGCCTTCACGAGGGCGAACGGACCGAGGACGGGGTGCGCGGCAACATCCGCGTCGGCATCCGCTATATCGCCGCCTGGCTCGGCGGGCGCGGCGCGGTGCCGCTCTACGATCTGATGGAGGACGCGGCGACCGCCGAAATCTGTCGCGCCCAGCTCTGGCAGTGGCTGCGTTTCGCCGCGCCGCTCGCCGACGGCGAGGCGCTGACGCGCGCGCGCTTCGACGCGATCCTGGCCGAGGAGATGGCGGGCCTCGTCGCGCTCGGCGAGCCGCATCTGGAGGAGGCGCAGACGATCTTCTCGCGCCTCGTCACCGACGAATCGCTCGCCGAATTCCTGACCCTGCCGGCCTACGATCTGCTCGCCTGAACGGCACGGGGCGCGGCGCGCCTCGGCTCCGCCGCGCCCCTGCTCCGTTGCGCGGGAGCGCTCAGCCCCGGGGCAGCGCGTCCCTGGCCTGGGCGACGATCGCCTTGAACGCGTCGCCCTCGTGCATCGCGAGATCGGCGAGCACCTTGCGGTCGAGCTCGATGCCGGCGCGCTTCAGCCCGTGCATGAACTGCGAATAGGTGAGGCCCTCGGCGCGGACGCCGGCATTGATGCGCTGGATCCACAGGCCGCGAAAGCTGCGCTTCTTCACCTTGCGGTCGCGATAGGCATACTGGCCGGCCTTCTCGACCGCCTGGCGGGCGATGCGGATCGTGTTCTTGCGACGGCCGTAATAGCCCTTCGCCTGGTCCAGGATGCGCTTGTGCTTGGCGCGCGTGGTCGTGCCGCGCTTGATGCGTGCCATCGTTCAGAACCTCCTTATTTCAGGCCGTAGGGCGCCCAGAGCTTCACCCGCGCCGTATCGGCGTCGGCGAGCACCTCGGTGCCGCGGTTCTGGCGGATATATTTGGCATTGTGGCTGATCAGGCGGTGCCGCTTGCCGGCGACGCCGTGCTTGATCTTGCCGGTCGCGGTGAGCTTGAAGCGCTTCTTCACACCGCTCTTGGTCTTGAGCTTGGGCATTTCGTCTCCTTTCGATCGCGCTTGGCGACATTCGTGAACAGCCACGGCAGCCCTTGATGGCCGGGCGGTTCGTTTCCACGGATGCGGAAGAGCGGCGCCTATATGAGGCGGCCGCCGAAAACGCAAGGGCCAGGCGCGAGCTCAGACCCTTCGAAATGAATCGTCATTGGGAGCGCCGAAGCCGCGTAGCCAAAGGCAAGGCGGCGAACGCTGCCCCGCGCACTCCCTCTCAGTCGACGATCGCGTGGGCGCGCACCGGGAAGGTGCCCATGCCCTTCACCTTGGGCGGCGTCGCGAAGAAGCGGAAGCCGGTTTCCGGAAGCTGCCCCAGCCCGGTCATATGCTCGACGATCTGGATTCCGCCGCCGAGCAGGACGGAGTGGACCGGCCGTTCGCCGCCCGAAACGTCGTCGATATTGAGGGAATCGATGCCGACCAGCACCGCGCCGTTGTCGCGCAGATATTCGGCCGCCTCGCGGGTCAGGAAGGGATGGCCTTCGAAATAGGCGTCGGTCCGCCAGTGACGGTCCCAGCCGGTGTGGACCAGCACCGCCCGGCCCGCCACCTCGTTGGCGGCGAAATGGGTCCAGTCGATGGCACGGCCCTCCATCCCCGTCACTCGCACGACCAGCCCCGGCAGGTTGGCGATCGGCTCGAGCGGCACGCAGGCGAGGTCGGCGCCGTCGGCATAGCGATGGAACGGCGTGTCGATATACGTGCCGGTATTGGCGACCATCTCGATCTTGCCGATCTGGAACTCGGTGCCCGTCGCATAGCTTTGGCGGGAGGCTTCACGCGACAGCCAGTCGCAGATGATCGGCGCAGGCAGCCCCTTGTAGGTCACCATCCCGTCCTCGATCACATGGCTGAGATCGACCAGCCGGCCGCGGTCCGCCGCTTCCACGTGAGCTTTCGGCGCCGGCGCCCGCTTGTGTCGTTCCGCGATGATCGCCTTGCGGGTGATCCGGACCGCGCCGACCATCAGCAGGCGCAGATCAGCGATGACATGCGCGGCCAGTGCCGCATCGGAAATGTCGTCGCCGTCGATATCGAGCCGGAAATCCTGGCCCTGGATCCCGCCGCCGTTCGAGAAATCGATCTCGAAGTCGAAGACCACGCGCTTGTCAGTCACTGCATTTCTCCCATTGCGGCCTTGCGGGCGCGGTGATTGCGCACCTTGGCGCGATTGCCGCAGCCGGCCGCGGACGAGCACCAGCGCCGCCGCCCCGGCCGGGACGTATCAAGGAACAGCATCCGGCATTCGGGACATTCGCGCAGCCGCCCCGGTTTCCCCAGCGTCGCGATCGCGTCCGCCGCGATCGCTGAAAAGGCGGCCGCGACAGGTGCATCGGCCACGAATCGCATGCCCGAGGCCGAGAATTGCGGCCGTGGTGGCGCCGCCAGGGCCGCGTCGTTGATCCGCGCAATGTCCGCCTCTGCCGGGGCGCCCGAGAGCATTACTGCCCGCGCGGCGCGGTATATCGCCTCACGCAGCGCCCATGCGTCTTCGATATCCGTCTGCGTGGGCAGCACATCGGCCGGCGCCAGCCCTGCCGCCAGCAGCCAGCGGGCGAAGTTTTCCCGATCGCCGATCCGCTCGACCGGCGCGCCGCCGCGTCCGCCCAGCGTGTCCACGAAACACAAGGACAGGCACCCCGCGATGAATGGGAAAGGTCCGGCGGCGGGCATATAACCCGTTTAACAGGTTACATCGCCAGGCACAAGGTATCCCTCGTTCGGCCATCCCGGCTTCGTCTCCCGCGAAGCGAATCAATCGAACAGGCTGGACACTGAGCTTTCGTCGGCAATTCGCTTGATCGCCTCGGCGAGCAGCGGTGCGATGGTGAGCAGGCGGATGCGCTTGCTCGCCTCGGCCGCCTCATAGGCGGCGATCGAATCGGTGATGACCAGCTCGGAAAGGGCCGAGCCCTCGACCCGCGACACCGCCGCGCCGGAGAGCACGCCATGCGTGCAATAGGCGGCGACGCCCGAGGCGCCGCCTTCCTTCAGCGCCGCCGCGGCGTTGCACAAGGTGCCGGCCGAATCGACGATATCGTCGATGAGGATGCAAAAGCGCCCGTCGACATCGCCGATGATGTTCATCACCTCCGATTCGCCGGGGCGCTCGCGGCGCTTGTCGACAATGGCGAGCGGCGCATTGTCGAGCCGCTTGGCGAGCGCGCGCGCGCGCACAACGCCGCCGACATCGGGCGAGACGACGGTGATCGGCTTGCCCTTGAAGCGCGCCTGAATGTCCGCCGACATCACCGGCGCGGCGAAGAGATTGTCGGTCGGGATGTCGAAGAAGCCCTGGATCTGCCCGGCGTGGAGATCGACGGAAAGGATGCGGTTCGCCCCCGCGGTGGTGAGCAGGTTGGCGACGAGCTTGGCCGAGATCGGCGTGCGCGGGCCGGGCTTGCGATCCTGCCGCGCATAGCCGAAATAGGGCATCACCGCGGTGATCCGCCGCGCCGAGGCCCGGCGCAGCGCATCGATGCAGATCAGCAGCTCCATCAGGTTGTCGTTGGCCGGATAGGAGGTCGACTGGACGACGAACACGTCCTCGCCGCGGACATTTTCGAGGATTTCGACGAAGATCTCCTCATCCGCGAAGCGCCGCACATTGGCGCGCGTCAGCGGCACCTCGAGGTAGCGCGAGATCGCCTCGGCCAGCGGCAGGTTCGAGTTTCCCGAAAGCAATTTCATGGCGCAAGCTGTGGCGGGCGCGAGGCACGAAGGCAAGAGCGTTGCCGCGCGCAGCCATCGCGAATAGAGCCACGCCATGGCCGCCGCCCCCGTCGTCACCCGTTTCGCGCCCGCGCCGAGCGGCCGGCTCCATGTCGGCAACATGCGCACCGCGATCCACAACTGGCTGTGGGCGCGGCGGCATGGCGGGCGCTTCCTGCTGAGGATCGACGACACCGACCGCGCGCGCGGCGAGGAAGGGTTCGTGGCGGCGATCCGCGACGATCTTGCCTGGCTGGGCCTGGCGGCGGACGCCGAATTTCGCCAGTCGGCGCGCCTCGATCGCTACGAGGCGGCCTTCGCGCGGCTGGTCGAGACGGGGCGTGCCTACCCGGCCTATGAGACCGCCCGGGAGCTCGAGCTCAAGCGCAAGGTCCGCCGCGGCCGCGGCCTGCCGCCGGTCTATGATCGTGCCGCGCTGGCGCTGGACGAGGCGGATCGCGCGCGGCTCGAGGCGGAAGGCCGGCGGCCGCACTGGCGCTTCAGGCTCGATCACGCGCGGCCGATCGAATGGCGCGATCTCATCCGCGGGCCGCAGCGCCTCGATCCGGCGCTGCTCGGCGACCCGGTGATCCGGCGCGCGGACGCGAGCTGGCTCTACATGCTTCCCAGCGTCGTCGACGATATCGAGATGGGCGTGACCCACGTCGTGCGCGGCGAGGACCACGTCACCAATACCGGCCTGCAGCTCCAGATGTTCGAGGCGCTGGGCGCGGCGCCCCCCGCCTTCGCCCACGCGGCGCTGCTGGTCGGCGCGGAAGGCAAGCTGTCCAAGCGACTCGGCTCGCTCGGCCGCGAGGCGATCGAGGCAGCCGGGATCGAGCCGGAGGCGCTGCGGGCCAAGCTGGCGCGGATCGGCACCAGCCTGCCGGTCGAGCCGCTCGCCGACCCGGCCGCGCTGGCTGCGGGCTTCGATTTCGCCACCTTCGGACGCGCGCCGGCGCGCTTCGACATGGGGGAGCTGGCGGCGCTCAACGCGCGCATCGTCCACCAGCTTTCATTCGAGCGGGTGCGCGACCGCCTCCCCGAGGGGATGGTCGCGGCCGACTGGGAAGCGATCCGCCCGAACCTGCACAAGGTGGCCGAGGCGCGCGACTGGTGGGCGATCCTGCACGGGCGCATCGAGCCGCCGGCGGCGGGCGAGGACCGCGCCTTCCTGGCGGAAGCGGCGGCGGTAGCGGCGCAGCTCGACTGGACCGATTCGCCCTGGCCGGCGCTGGTCGCCGCGCTCCAGGCGGCGAGCGGGCGTCGCGGCAAGGCGCTATTCCATCCGCTGCGCCGCGCGCTCACCGGGCGCGACAGCGGCCCGGAAATGGCGGCGCTGCTGCCGCTGATCGGGCGCGAGAAGGCGATCGCCCGGCTCCGCGCCGCCGCCGACGCCTGACAGCCACGCCGCCGGCGACGCCCGGCCCGCGCGCGAGGGCCGCATACGGGCGCAGGCTGATTTCGTCCGCGAAGGGTGGCGCGGCGCGCGCGGCGCGACTATCCTGGGTGCCATGCTCATGCCCCTCCCCCGGCCCGCCTCGCCGCGCGCGCTCTGGCAGGATCTGCGCGGCTTCTGGCGGACGCGTCCCCGCCACCAATGGGTCGCGGCCATTCTCGCGCTCCTGATCCCGGCGGCCATCGTCGCCGCATTCATAGTCGACACCCGTTTCGGCATCGTCCCGCGCGAGCAGATCATCTACGTCGAGAGCTGGCCGGCAAGCCGCAGCCTCGCCGAGATCCGCGCCCGGCAGGAGGCCGATCTCGCCAGGATCAACGCGGCGCGCGAGCAGCAGCGGGCCGCATTCCAGCGGCTCGATGAGAGCCTCAACCGGATGGGCATTTGAACGACGCACGCTGGATGGCGGCGGCGATCGCGCTCGGCGAGCGTAGCCGCGGCCGGACCGCGCCCAATCCCCATGTCGGCTGCCTGATCGTGAAGGAGGGCGCCGTCGTCGGCCGCGGCTGGACCCAGCCGGGCGGACGGCCCCATGCCGAGGCGATGGCGCTCGCCGAGGCCGGCGCGAAGGCCAAGGGCGCAACCGTCTACGTGACGCTCGAGCCCTGCGCGCACCAAAGCACACGCGGACCGGCCTGCGCCGACCTCCTCGTGGCGGCGCGGCCGGCGCGGGTCGTCGTCGCGCTGGGCGACCCCGACCCGCGCACCGATGGCGAGGGCATCGCCCGGCTCGAGGCGGCCGGGATCGCCGTCGAAGCGGGCATCGGCGCCGCCGGGGCGGCCGAGTCGATGGCGGGCTTCCTGGGGCGCATCCGGCGCGGCCGGCCCCGCGTCACGCTGAAGCTCGCCATGTCGATCGACGGGCGGATCGCGCTCGCCTCGGGCGAGAGCCGCTGGATCACCGGCGAGGAGGCGCGCGCCGACGCGCACCTGCTGCGCGCGCGCGCCGACATGATCCTTGTCGGGCGCGGCACGTTCGCCGCCGACGCGCCCCGGCTCGACGTGCGCCTCCCCGGCCTCGAGGCCCGCGCCCCTGGCCGGGCGCTGTTGACGCGGGGCGCAGCGCCGGCGGGCTGGACGCGGATCGCCTCGCCGCCGGCGATCGCGGCGCTCGGCGCGGTCAACGACCTACTGGTCGAGGGCGGCGCTGGCGCGGCCGCCGCCTTCCTCGCCGCCGACCTGGTCGACCGGCTGGTCGTCTATCGCGCGCCGATCCTGATCGGCGTCGGCCGGCCTGGCATCGCCGACATCGGCCTCGCCCGGCTCGACGACGCGCACGGCCGCTGGCGGCGCATCGCCACGCGGGCGCTTGGCAGCGACCTTCGCGAAGACTACGTGCGGGTGCGCTGATGTTCACCGGAATCGTCACCGATATCGGCCGGATCGAGGCCGTCGAGCAGCGCGGCGACCTGCGCGCGCGCATCGCCTGCGGCTTCGACATGGCCGGGGTCGATCTCGGCGCCTCGATCGCCTGCTCGGGCGTCTGCCTCACCGTCGTCGACAAGGGCGAGGGGTGGTTCGCGGTGGACGTGTCGGCCGAGACAAGGGCGCGCACCGCCCCCGGCATGTGGGCCGAGGGCGGCCGGCTCAACCTCGAACGCGCGCTCAGGGTGGGCGACGAGCTCGGCGGCCATATCGTCACCGGCCATGTCGACGGCGTCGGCACGGTCGAGGCGGTCGAGCCGGTCGGCGATTCGACCAGGATCGCGGTCGCGGTCGCGCGACCCATCGCGCCCTACATCGCCGCCAAGGGATCGGTCGCCCTCGATGGCGTCTCGCTCACCGTCAACGAGGTCGCGGACCGGGCGGAGGACGGCGCGCTCCTTTCGATCAACCTGATCCCGCACACGCGCGCCGGGACCACCTTCGACAGGATCGCCGCCGGCCGCGCGGTCAATGTCGAGATCGACATTCTCGCCCGCTATCTCGACCGGATGCTCGCCGCCAGAAACACGGCGATGTGATTTCCGAGTTGATTCGTCACATTATGATGTGATACGGCGCGCGCCATGAGCATATCCCTGATCGATCGCGTTCGCGACATCGTCGGGAGCGGGGAGATGACCCGCGCCGGCCTCGCCCGCGCGGCCGGGCTCCATCCGAACAGCCTGCGCAGCGTCACCGAGCCGGACTGGAACCCGACCGCCGAGACCCTGCTCAAGCTCGAGCGGTTTCTCGCGGCGGGCAATCGCGACGTGATGGCGACCGCCGAGCAGATCATCGACGAGGCGCGCAACGGCCGCATGTTCATCCTCGTCGACGACGAGGACCGCGAGAACGAGGGCGACCTCGTCATCCCGGCCCAGATGGCGACGCCCGAGGCGATCAACTTCATGGCCAAGCACGGCCGCGGGCTGATCTGCCTCGCGCTCACCCGCGAGCGGGTCGATCGGCTCGGGCTCGAGCCGATGAGCCGCAACAACGGCGCCAAGCTGGAAACCGCCTTCACCACCTCGATCGAGGCGCGCGAGGGCGTGACGACCGGGATTTCCGCGGCCGATCGCGCCCGCACCATCGCGGTCGCGATCGACGCCGCGAAGGGGCCCGAGCATATCGTCTCGCCCGGCCATGTCTTCCCGCTCGCCGCGCGCGACGGCGGCGTGCTCGTGCGCGCGGGCCATACCGAGGCGGCGGTCGACGTCGCCCGGCTCGCCGGGCTCAATCCCTCCGGCGTGATCTGCGAGATACTGAGCGACGACGGCACGATGGCGCGGATGGAGGAGCTGATCGGCTTCGCCCGCCAGCACGGGCTGCGCATCGGCACGATCCGCGATCTCATCGCCTACCGGCTGCGCATGGACCGGGTCGTCGAGCAGACCGCCGAGGCGCGCTTCGAGAGCCGCTGGGGTGGCGCCTGGATCGCCAAGACCTTTCTCAACAAGACCACGGGGTTCGAGCAGCTCGCCCTGGTCAAGGGCGTGATCGACAGCGAGCGGCCGACCCTGGTGAGGATGCACGCCTTCAACCTTCTCGCCGACGCCTTCGCCGAGGCCGGGCCGCGCGGCGGCCTGCTCGAGGGCGCGATGAAGGAGATCGAGGCGCACGGCTCGGGCGCGATCGTCGTCATCAACCGGCCGACCCCGGGCGCGCTGTCGATGGCGCTGAAGGTGCGCAGCGGCGAGGTGCCGGCCCCGGACGGCGCGCAACTGCGGGACTATGGCGTCGGCGCGCAGATCCTCGCCGCGCTCGGCGTCCACGACATGATCCTGCTGACCAACAGCCATCATATTCCGGTCGCGCTCGACGCCTACGGCCTCGCCATCGTCGAGGAACGGCCGATTCCCGGCGCGGAGGACTGATCGTGGCGCATCTCCTGATCGTCGAGGCGCGCTATTACGCGCATCTGAACGACCTGCTGCTGGCGGGCGCCCGCGCCGCGATCGAGGCGGCCGGCCACAGCCACGAGACGGTGACCGTTCCTGGCGCGCTCGAAGTGCCCGCGGCGATTGCCGCGGCGGGCGAGTGCGGCCGCTTCGACGCCTATGTCGGGCTCGGCGTCGTGATCAGGGGCGAGACCTATCATTTCGAGATCGTCGCCGGCGAAAGCGCGCGCGGCCTGATGGCGCTCGGCCTCGACGGCTTCGCCATCGGCAATGGCATCCTCACCGTCGAGAACGAGGCTCAGGCGCTCGTCCGCGCCGATCCGGCGCGCAAGGACAAGGGCGGCGAGGCCGCGAAGGCGGCGCTCGCCCTGCTCGCGCTGCGCGACCGGTTCGCCGGCTGAGGCGAACCGACATCGAAGGCGCGTCCCTCCCCTCGGGCAGAGGGCCGGGCGCTCGGGAATCGTCGCGCCCTCCGATTCCCCCCGCGGCCCTCATGCCCGGGCCTGGCCTTCTGGATCCGGCGGTGATCGCTATGCCGCCTCGGCCTTTAGCGTCGGATAGTCCGTATAGCCTTCCGGTCCACGCGTGTACCAGGTCGCGCGATCGTCCGGGGTGAGCGGCGCGCCGCGGCGGAAGCGCTCGACCAGGTCGGGATTGGCGAGGAAGGTACGGCCGAAGGCGATGGCGTCCGCCGCGCCGGCGTCGAGCGCCGCCTGGCCGCGCGCATGGTCATAGTCAGAGTTGAGCACCAGCGGCGCCCTGAAGACCTTGCGGATGTGCGGATGGACCGGCGGCACGTCGGCCTGGCCGAAAGTGCCCTCAAAGCCCGGCTCGCGCAGCTCGAGAAAGGCGATGCCGATCTCGTCCAGCGCCGCAGCGGCGGCGGTGAAGGTCGCGACCGGGTCGCTGTCGTTGACGCCCTGCGTGTCGCCGTTGGGCGACAGGCGCACCGCGGTCCGCTCGGCGCCGACCGCATCGACCAGCGCCTGCGTGGCCTGCCGCAGCAGCCGCACGCGATTCTCGATCGGCCCGCCATATTCGTCGTCGCGGCGATTGGTGCCGTCGCGCAGGAACTGGTCGATCAGATAGCCGTTCGCGGCGTGGAGCTGGACGCCGTCGAAGCCGGCGAGAATCGCGTTGCGCGCGGCACGATGATAGTCGTCGATCAGCGCCGGGATCTCGTCGCGCCGCAACGGCCGCGCCTCGACATAGGGCTGGCGGCCCTCATAGGTGTGCGCCTGGCCCGGCGCGGTGGTCGCCGAGGCGGAGACCGGCTGCGCGCCGCCGAGGCTCGGGTGAACGAGCCGGCCCATGTGCCAGAGCTGCGCGAAGATGCGCCCGCCCGCCGTGTGGACGGCGGCGGTGACGCGTTTCCAGCCCTCGATCTGCTCGCCGGTCCACAGCCCCGGCGCATAGGGCCAGCCGAGCCCGCTCTGGCTGATTCCGGTGGCCTCGCTGATGATGAGCCCGGCGGCGGCGCGCTGCGCGTAATAGGTCGCCATCAGCGGCGTCGGCACATGGTCGCGGGTCGCGCGGCCGCGCGTCAGCGGCGCCATCAGGATCCGGTTGGGCGCGTCGACGGCGCCGAGCTTGATCGGGTCGAAGAGTGACGGCATGGCAATTCCTCACTGGTTCGGTGTCGCTGCGGCTGGATATAAGGGTTTCAAAACGAAATGCACCAGTCCGCCACCCAGCGCCTTGCCTTTCCCGCCCTGCTGCTCGCCAATCTCGTGCTCGCGCTTGGCCCGTGGCTGGTGCGCCTCGCGCGCACCGAAAGCCATATCGGGCCGGTCGCCGCCGGCTTCTGGCGGCTGGCGCTGGCGGCGCCGCTGCTCGCCTTCATCGCCTGGCGCCAGAGCGGCGGCAAGCCGCTGCCGCGCTGGCCGCTGGTCCTCGCGATCATCGTCGGCGGCCTGTTCTTCGCCGCCGATCTCGCCGCCTGGCACGGCGGCATCCTCAGGACCAAGCTCGCCAACGCCACGCTGTTCGGCAATTTCGCAAGCTTCCTCTTCGTCATTTACGGCCTCGTCCTGGTCCGGCGCCTCCCCGGCCGCCTCCAGACCGCGGCGCTCACCCTCGCCGTGATCGGCACGGCGCTGCTGCTCGGCCGCAGCTTCGAGCTCTCGCCCGAACATTTCACCGGCGATCTGCTCGCGCTGCTCGCCGGCACCTTCTACACCTTCTACCTGATCGCGGTGGACCAGGCGCGCCAGACGATGGCGCCGCTGCCAGTGCTCGCCATCGCCACCGTCGTCGGCACCGCGCCGCTCCTCTTCTTCGCGCACCAGTTCGGCGAGCAGGTGATGCCCGACGCCTGGACCCCGGTGATCCTGCTCTCGATCAGCAGCCAGCTCGTCGGCCAGGGGCTGCTCGTCTACGCGATGGGCCATCAGCCGCCGCTCGTCGTCGGCCTGTGCTTCCTGACCCAGCCGGTCACCGCCGCCATCGTCGGCTGGGCCGTGTTCGACGAGCACCTCGCCGGCGCCGACATCGGCGGCGCGCTCCTGATCTGCGCGGCGCTGGTGCTGATCCGGCTGCCCAACCGCAGGGTTGCCAGCACGCCGCCCGAGGCCCATTGAGAAGATCATGACCGACCCGCTCGAGATGACCCTCGACGAGTTGCGCGCGGCGCTGGCGCCGTTGCTGCCGAACCACGCCGCCTTCGATGGCTGGTCGCGGCGGGCGCTCGCCGCGGCGGCGGGCGAGCTTGGTGTCCCGGCGGATCGCGCCGCGCTCGCCTTTCCCGGCGGCGCCGTCCAGATGATCGAGGCCTGGTTCGATTCGATCGATCGCGCGATGGCCGCCGCCTTTCCGCCCGAGCGGATCTCGGGGATGAAGATTCGCGAGCGGATTCGCGCGCTTGTCCTGTTCCATATCGAGCGCGCGCGGCCGCATCGCGAGGCGCTGCGCCGCGCGCTCGCCGTGCTCGCCCTGCCGACCAATTCGCTCATCGCGGCGCGGCTCGCCTGGCGCGCGGCCGACCGGATGTGGCGGCTCGCGGGCGATAGCGCGACCGACTTCAACCATTATTCCAAGCGCGCCATCCTCGCCGGCGTCCACGGCGCGACGACGCTCGTCTTCCTCGACGACGCCAGCGACGACCTTGGCGAAACCCGCGCCTTCCTCGATCGCCGAATCGAAGGGGTGATGAGCTTCGAAAAGGCGAAGGCGCGCTGGCGCCAGCGGTCGATGCAGATGCCCTCGCTCAGCCGCTTCCTTGGCCGGCTGCGCTATCCCGTCGTCTGAATCGGGGATCTGCCGCTATTGATAATCAGTCGCAGCGGGGTTAGTCCGCTTATGCCTGTTCGACCCGTCGGGGGAGTCATGCCGATCCATCTCGTTCGCCTGCCGCCGCTGTTGTGCGCGCTGATGCTCGCGCTCCTCGCCCTCGCACCATCGCCGGCCCGCGCCGACACTGCGGCGCAGGTGCAGACGACCTGGCGGCTGATCGACTATCTCGGCGTCGATTATGCCGGCGCGGTGGCGGACGGCCGGATCATCAACGATGCCGAATATGCCGAAATGCGCGAATTTTCGGCCTCGGTCGTCGAACGGCTCCGCGGGCTTCCGGAGCAGCCGACGCGCGCGCGCCTCATCGCCGATGGCGAGGCGCTGGCCCGCGCGATCGACGCCAAGGCGCCGCCGGCCGACATCGAACGGCGCGCCCGCGCGCTCGGCGACGGGCTGCTCGCCGCCTATCCGGTGCCGCTCGCGCCCGCCTCGCCGCCCGATCTCGCCCGCGGCGCCGTGCTCTATGCGGAGAGCTGCGCGAGCTGCCACGGCATGGACGGCGACGCCGCCACCGAGCTGGCGCGCCAGATCGATCCGCCGCCGATCGCCTTCACCGACCGCGACCGCGCCGCCCAGCGCAGCCTGTTCGCCTACTACCAAGTGATCGGCCAGGGCCTCGAAGGCACGGCGATGACGAGCTTCGGCTACTTGCCCGCGCAGGATCGCTGGGCGCTGGCTTTCTACATCGCCCGCTTCTCGCATCCCGACCAGCTCGTCGCCGAGGGCGAGCAGCTGTGGGAAAGCGATGCCGACCTGCGCGCGCGGATCCCCGATCTCCAGCGCTTCGTCGCGCTCACGCCGGCCGAACTCGCCCGCGAGATCGGGCCCGCGCGCGCCGCGGCCGTCTATGCCTATCTTCGCGCCCATCCCGACGCGATCGGCCGGACGCCGGGCGACACGCCGCTGGGCCCCGCGCGAACGTTGCTGGCGCAGGCGGTCACGGCCTATCGCGACGGCAATCGCGCCGGCGCGGTCGAGCTGGCGCTGCGCGCCTATCTCGACGGGTTCGAGCCGGTCGAGGCAGTGCTCTCCGCGCGCGACGGCGCGCTGGTCGCGGCGGTCGAGCGCGAGATGGGCGGACTGCGCGCCGCCATCGCGCGCAGCGCGCCGGCCGAGGACGTCGCCGCGCGCGCCGCGCGCATCCAGGCGCTGTTCGAACGCGCCGAGGCCGCACTGGCGCCGTCCGCGTCCGACCGCGCCTCGACCTTCGTCGGCGCCTTCGCGATCCTCGTGCGCGAGGGACTGGAGGCCCTGCTCATCGTCATCGCCATGGTCGGCTTCCTCATCAAGGCCGATCGCCGGCCGCTGCTGCGCTGGGTCAATGCCGGCTGGGTGATCGCGCTCGTCGCCGGTGCGGCGACCTGGTGGGTGGCGCAGCGCTTCATCACGATCAGCGGCGCCAGCCGCGAGATGACCGAAGGCTTCGGATCGGTGCTCGCCGCGTTCATCCTGCTCTTCGTCGGGGTGTGGATGCACGGCAAGGCCCAGGCCGGCGCATGGCAGCGCTACGTGAAGGAGAAGCTCGATCGCGCCTTGTCCAGAGGCTCGGGCTGGTTCCTGTTCGCGCTCGCCTTCATCGCCGTCTATCGCGAGGTGTTCGAGACGATCATCTTCTACGCGGCGCTCGGCGCGGAGGGGCACGGAACGGCGCTGCTCGGCGGCTTCCTGCTCGCGGTCGCGGTGCTCGTCGTGGTCGCCTGGGCGATGCTGCGCTTCAGCCGGCGGCTGCCGATCAGCAAGTTCTTCGCCTACAGCGCGCTCCTGATCGCGCTGCTCGCGGTGGTGCTGATCGGCAAGGGCGTCGCCGCGCTCCAGGAGGCGGGTTTCATCGGCATCAGGCCGCTCGAATGGATGCCCCGGATCGAGATGCTGGGCGTCTACCCGGCGCTGGAGAGCGTCGCCGCGCAGATCGCGATGATCGCGCTGCTCGTCACCGGCTATGTCGTCGCCGATCGGCGCGGCGCGCGAGTGGCGGCCGAAGGCGACGCGGCAACCGCCTCCGCCTGAGCGCTTGGCGCGCCCGCGCCGATCGCTTATGGCATCGCCCCAGCAGGAGACGAACCATGGCGGGCGTGAACAAGGTCATTCTGGTCGGCAACCTCGGCGCCGATCCCGAGGTGCGCAGCCTCAACAGCGGCGGCGAGGTCGTCGAGCTGCGCGTCGCCACGTCCGAGACGTGGAAGGACCGGGACGGCAACCGCCAGGAGCGGACCGAATGGCACCGCGTCGTCATCTTCAACGAGAATCTCGGCCGCGTCGCCAAGAACTATCTGCGCAAGGGCTCGAAAGTCTATCTCGAGGGCCAGATCCAGACCCGAAAGTGGCAGGGGCAGGACGGGCAGGATCGCTACACGACCGAGATCGTGCTCCAGCGCTTCCGGGGCGAGCTCGTGCTGCTCGACAGCCGAGGCGGCGGCGGTGGCGGCGGCGATTATGGCGGCGGCCATGAAGGCTCGGGCGGCTTCGGCGGCGGCACGCGCACGCCGGCCTCGTCGCCGGCGAGCGGTGGCGGCGGCTTCAGCGAAGACCTCGACGACGACATTCCGTTCTGATCCGCGACCGGCCGTTCTGATCCCCGGCCGGCAATCTGGCGAAGCAATGTGCCGGGCGCGCCCACGAACCCTGGCTCAGGACGCGCGATCCGGCCCGCCGAGTCTGTCCTTCAGGCTGGCGAGCGCGCCGAAGGGCCCCGCTTCCTCCTCGCTCCTGACACCGGCGGCGCGAAGCGCCTCGTCGGCATCGGCGGCGCGGGGATAGGGGTCGAGCGCGAGCGCGAGCGTCTGCGCCGCCGCCTCGCCGAGGTCGATCGCGCCGCCTTCGTAGAAGACGATGTCGAGCTCCGCCTCGCCGAGCTCGATTTCCTCGTCGGGGCGGCCCTCGACGAGCGGCTGGAAGACGAGGTCGAAGGGGGCGTCCACCTCGGCCGGCACCGGCGCGCCGGTCGCGACGCAGCCTTGCGTCGAGCGCGCGCGCACGCGGCCCGTTGCGCGCACCTCCCGTCCTTCGCGCGCGAGCTGCGCCTCGACCGACAATGCGTCGAGCGCGAGCAGGCCGAAGCGGCGGGCGAGCGCGGCGCGCTCGGCTTCGTCGGCCTCGAATGCGAATTGCCGCGCCGCGCCGCCCAGCGAATCGAGCGCGACCGGCCGGGAAAATTCCAGCGCGCTCACGAAAGCCGGCCCTCGGCGAGGTCCGCCAGCGCCAGCGCGTCGAGCCCGGCGCGCAAGCCGGCCAGCCGCTCGCTCACCAGCGCCACCGCGGCGTCGGATGGCGGCGATTCGCGAAAGATGTTGCGGCGGACCGCCGGGCCGAGATCGCCATCCGGCGCCGCCGCCCGCAGCGCGCCGAGCCGGCCGCCGAGCGCGCTCATCATCCGCCCGATATGCTTGCCGACGACATATTCGCCGATGCCGATCTCGCGCAGCGATGAATCCATGTCGGCGACGAAGAGCTCGGTGAGCAGCGCGGCCGGCGCCCGCCCCTCCTCGCCGAGCGCCTCGAGGCGGAGCAGGACGAGCGCGGTCAGCGCCGTGATCATGTCGAAACGGCCGTCGATCGTGTCCGGCACCTGCCCCTCGCGATACCAGAAGGGATCGCGGGCGCGCGCGACGATCGCGTCGTAGAGCCGGCGCCAGGTGTCACGGGGATCGGCCGTGCGGAAGATGCGGTGGAGGAGGGACAAGATTTCCTCTGTGCTGCGCGCGGCTTGCGCCACTGTGGCGATGTTCATATTGGTGCGGTTGCGTCAAGTCCGCCCCGGCCGCGCGCCGGGCGGGCATTCAGGAGATTCGGATGGGCTCGTCGCTCGGCACTCGTGTCTTTCTCGCCGCACTGCTCGGCGGGTCGGTGTTCGCCGCCGGCTGCGCGCCGCTGCGCACGCACCAGGGCTATCTGTTCGATCCGACGCTCGCGCAGGCGATCCAGCCCGGCGTCGACAATCGCGATTCGGTGCGCGGAACGCTCGGACGGCCGACCTTCACCGGCCAGTTCGACCAGCGCGACTGGTATTATGTCTCGCGCGATTCGCACGCCTTCGCGTTCCGCATGCCACGGCCGGTGAACACCAGCATATTGCACGTGCGCTTCGACGAGCAGGGCAATGTCCAGCGGGTCGAGCGCACCGGCATGGAGCTGGTGCAGAACATCCGCCCCGCCGACGGCCGCACGCCGGTGCCGGGCACCGAGCGCGGCCTGCTCGATGAGCTGTTCGGCAATATCGGCGCGGTCGGCCAGATCGGCCAGGGCGGCTACACGCCGGACAATCCGCAATAGCCGCGCCGGCGGCGGCGTTCAGCGCACGATCTGGCCGGCGGCGAGCACCGCCAGCGTGACGAGATCGGAGGCGGTCGCGGTCATCGCCGCGATCTGCACCCTGTTTTCCATGCCGACCAGGAGCGGCCCGATCATCGCCTCGCCGCCCAGCTCCTTCAGCAGCTTGGCCGATATGTTGGCGGTCTGCAGTCCGGGCATGACCAGCACGTTGGCCGGGCCGGTCAGGCGACTGAACGGGTAGATCTTGTGCAAGGCCGGGTTGAGCGCGACATCCGGCGGCATCTCCCCTTCATATTCGAAATCGATGTCGTCGCGCTGGTCGAGCTCCTTCACGCCGTCGCGAATCCGCTCGAGGAACGTCCCCTCGGGATTGCCGAAGGTCGAATAGGAGAGAAAGGCGACGCGCGGCTCGTGGCCCATGCGCCGCGCCACGCCCGCCGTCTGGATCGCGATCTCGGCGAGCTGCGCGCCGCTCGGCCGTTCGGTCACGGTCGTATCGGCGATGAAGACGGTGTGCGACTGGCCGACGAGGATGTGGATGCCGAACGGCGTCACGCCGGGCTGCGGATCGAGCACGCGGCGAATCTGGCGAAGGCTTTGCGCATAGGTGCGCGTCACGCCAGTGATCATCGCGTCGGCCTCGCCGGCGGCGAGCAGCAGGGCGGCGAAGATGTTGCGATCCTGGTTGACCACCCGCTCCACCTCGCGGTGGAGATAGCCGCGCCGCTGCAGCCGCTGGTAGAGGAAGTCGGCGAGCTCGGGCACCCGCGGATAGTTGCGGCTGTTGAAGACCGTGAAACTCTCGGGATCATCGACGCCGAGCGCGCGCAGGCGATCGTGGACGTCGTCGCGGCCGACCAGCATCGGAATGCCATAGCCGCCATCGCGGAAGGCGACCGCCGCGCGCAGCACGACGTCCTCCTCGCCCTCGGCGAAGAGGACGCGGCTCGGATTGTTGCGCGCCGCCTCATAGGCAAGGCTGAGGACCGACGTCGTCGGGTTGAGCCGCGAGCGCAGCCGGGTGCGATATTCGTCCATGTCGGCGATCGGCCGCTGCGCGACGCCGCTTTCGATCGCCGCCCGCGCGACCGCCGCCGGCACCACCTCCATCAGCCTGGGATCGAACGGGGCGGGAATGATATAGTCCGGGCCGAAGCTGTGCGTGCGCCCATAAGCGGCGGCGACCTCTTCCGGCACCGCCTCGCGCGCCAGCTCGGCGAGCGCGCGTGCCGCGGCGATCTTCATTTCCTCGTTGATCGCGGTCGCGCGCACGTCGAGCGCGCCGCGGAAGATGAACGGGAAGCCGAGCACATTGTTGACCTGGTTCGGATAGTCCGAACGGCCGGTCGCGACGATCGCGTCGGACCGCACCGCCCGCGCCTCGGGCGGCGTGATCTCGGGATCCGGATTGGCCATGGCGAAGATGATCGGCTTGTCCGCCATCGCCTTCACCATCTCGGGCTCGAGCGCGCCGGCGGCCGAGAGGCCGAGGAAGACGTCCGCGCCCTTGAGCGCCTCGGCGAGCGTGCGCGCGCTGGTCTTCGCCGCGTGCGCCGACTTCCACTGGTCCATGCCCTCGGTGCGGCCCTCGTGAATCACGCCCTTGCGGTCGCACATGATCACCTGGTCGTGCGGCACGCCCATCGCCTTGATCAGCGCGGTGCAGGCGATCGCCGCGGCGCCGGCGCCGTTCACCACCACCTTGATGTCCCTGAGCTCGCGCCCGGTGAGGTAGCAGGCGTTGATCAGCCCCGCCGCGCTGATGATCGCGGTGCCGTGCTGGTCGTCGTGCATCACCGGGATCTTCATCCGCTCGCGCAGCGTCTGCTCGATGATGAAGCATTCCGGCGCCTTGATGTCTTCAAGGTTGATGCCGCCAAAGCTCGGCTCGAGCAGCTCGACCGCGGCGATGAACTTGTCGACATCCTCGGTCGCCAGCTCGAGATCGATCGCATCGACATCGGCGAAGCGCTTGAACAGGACGGCCTTGCCCTCCATCACCGGCTTGGCGGCGAGCGCGCCGAGATTGCCGAGGCCGAGGATCGCGGTGCCGTTCGAGATCACCGCGACGAGATTGCCCTTGGCGGTATAATCATAGGCGGCGGCGGGATCGTCGGCGATGGCGCGAACCGGCACCGCGACGCCGGGCGAATAAGCGAGGCTGAGGTCGCGCTGCGTCGCCATCGGCTTGGAGGCGATGATCTCGATCTTCCCGGGCCGCCCATGGCTGTGAAAATCGAGCGCTTCCTGTTCGGAAAATTTGACGCTGCTGCTGTCGTTCATCGCGCGCTCCCCGTTTGCGATACCGCTGTAGGCGCCGTTCCGCGCCAATCGCAAGGGCGCACGCGTCGCGATGGCCAGCCCTGGTTAAGGCGCGGCGCGCTTGTGCTTGCCGCGATGACTCGCCCTCTTTATCCGTGAGCCGCCATGGCCAATGCCGCTTCCCGATCCCGCCTGCGCCGGGCGATCGTCGGCTTTCTGAAGGTCTGCCTCTATGTCGCCGTGGTCGGCGGGGTCGCGCTCGGCGTCGCGGTGGCGGTGGCGGTCAACCAGCTGCCGAGCTTCGTCGAGCTGCAGCGGCGCGCCAATCTCGGTCAGACGGTCCGCGTGCGCGCCGACGACGGCACGATCATCCAGTCGATGGGGCCGGTCTTCGGCCAGTGGCTGCGCTACGACGAAATTCCGCGCACGATGCGCGTCGCGCTGATCGCCACCGAGGATCGCCGCTTCCGCTACCATCCCGGCGTCGATCCGATCGGCATCGCGCGCGCGCTGACGGTCCGGCTGAGCCGCGGCCACTGGGCGCAGGGCGGCTCGACGATCACCCAGCAGCTCGCCCGCAACATCTTCCTCAACAACGATTTCAGCTTCGCCCGCAAGGTGCGCGAGGGGATTCTCGCGCTCGCCCTCGAATGGCGCTTCTCGAAGGACCAGATTCTCGAACTCTATCTCAACCGCGTCT
This sequence comes from Sphingomonadales bacterium, assembly GCA_040255785.1. Classification (GTDB taxonomy): domain Bacteria; phylum Pseudomonadota; class Alphaproteobacteria; order Sphingomonadales; family Sphingomonadaceae; genus Allosphingosinicella. The sequence goes on along the minus strand of JBDZVR010000001.1, from coordinate 184,405 downwards.
ATTTCGGCGGCGGCGCCTATGGCATCGACGCCGCCGCCCGCCGCTTCTTCGGCCATGGCGCGACCGAGCTTTCGCTGTCGGAGGCGGCGATCATCGCCGGCCTGGTCAAGGCGCCCTCCAACTACGCGCCGACGGCCGATGCCGAGGCGGCGCGCGGCCGCGCCCGGGTGGTGCTGCGGCTGATGGTGGACAATGGCGCGATCAGCCCGGCGGCGGCGGCCGCCGCCGATCCGGACGAGATCGCCTTCGTCCGTCCGCCCGAGCGCCAGGACAGCATCCGCTATTTCACCGACTGGGTGCTGCCGCAGCTCGACACCCTGATCGACGAGGCCAGCCAGCCGATCGACGTGTGGACGACGATCAACATCAACCTGCAGCGCGCCGCCGATCGCGCGATCAACGCCGACACGCCGCGCGGCGCCCAGGGCGCGCTGGTCGCGCTCGACCGCGACGGCGCGATCCGGGCGATGGTCGGCGGCCGCAACTACGTCCAGTCGACCTACAACCGCGCGACCCAGGCGACGCGCCAGTCGGGCTCCGCGTTCAAGCTGTTCGTCTATCTCGCCGCGCTCGAAGCGGGCTATCGCCCCGAAACGATGGTCGTCGACGAGCCGATCACGATCGACGGCTGGAGCCCGCGCAACGACAATGGCCGCTATGTCGGGCCGGTGCCGCTGCGCGCCGCCTTCGCCTATTCGATCAACACGGTCGCGGCCCGGCTCGCCCAGCAGGTCGGCACGCGCGCCGTCGCCGACATGGCGCGGCGGCTTGGCATCAGCACGCGAATCAGCACCTATCCGTCGATGGCGCTCGGCACCGCCGACGTGCGGCTGATCGACATGACCCGCGCCTATGCCACCGTCGCACGCGGCGGCATCGCCGTCGCGCCCTATGGCATCCGAAGAGTAACGACGATGGACGGCACCCTGCTCTACAGCCATCCGCCGGCCGAGAACCGGGTGCTGCTGCCGCCCTGGGTCACCGCGCAGATGACCGACCTGCTCGCCGCCGTGGTCGAGCATGGCACCGGCACCAACGCCCGGCTCGGCCGGCCGACCGCGGGCAAGACCGGTACCACCCAGTCGAACCGCGACGGCTGGTTCATCGGCTTTTCGAGCGGGATCACCACCGGCGTGTGGATGGGCCGCGATGATTCGCGGGTCGTCGGCGGACTCTATGGCGGGCGGGCGCCGGCGCAGGCCTTCCACGACTTCATGGTCGCTGCGGTCGCCAACCGGCCGGCCGAGCCGTTCCCGACCGACGCCTCGGCGCCGGACTGGCAGATGCCGCCCGAGGAGGATTTCTGGCTGGCGCCGCCGGGCGAAGACGGGAGCGAACCCGCGCCGCTGGTCGACGAGAACGGCATGCCGCTCGATCCGCCGCCGGCCGACGAGGACATTTTCGGCACCCTCGATTCGATGCTGCCGCCGGCACCGGACGCCACCAACCGTCGCGCGCCGCCGCCGCGTCGGCCCGACGAAGCGTGGCGCGACCGGCCCCCGCCGCGGCCACAGCGCCCGCCGCGCCAGTTGCTGCCACCCGACCGCGACCGCGGCGAGGACAGCCTCGGCGACCGCTAGCCGCCGCGACCGACGCGGTGGAGCCGGCCGCCCTCGCGGCGCAGCCATTCGCGCGCCGGGGTCGGGTCCGCGCCGAACAGCTCGGCGACGAGCGCGTGGAACGCGGGCCCGTGGTTCATGTGCACCAGGTGCGCGACCTCGTGCGCGACAGTGGCGCGGCGGACGAAGTCGGGCGCCATGACGAGGCGCCAGCTGTAGCGCAGCGCGCCGGTGCTTGCGCAGCTCCCCCAGCGCGACACCGGATCGCCAACGCCGACGCGCGACGCCATGACGCCGCATCTGGCCGTGAATTCGTGCGTCTCCTCGGTGAGCAGCGCCAGCGCCTGCGCCTTCAGCCAGCGCAGCACGCGCCCCTGCAGGCTTTTGCGCGCGCCGCCGACGATCAGCCTGTCCGCCGCCAGCTCGATGCGGCGGGGGCGATCCGGCGCCCAATCGACGACCAGTTCGCGCCCGCGATAGGACAGCCGCGCGCCCGGCACGATCGGCAGCCCTTCGGGCATCGCCGCGAGCGTCGCCTCGAGCCACGCGCGATGCTCGGCCGCCCAGGCGAGCGCGGCACGGCGCGAGGTGCGCCGCGGCATCGTCAGCAGCACCGCGCGGGTGCGCGGATCGACGCGCAGCCGCAGCCGCCGCGCCCGCGCCGAGACGCGCAGCGTCACCGGAACGTCGCCGATCCGCGCCTCAGAGGAGGCGGTCGACGACGTGACGTTCAAGATCGCCCACTTCATCCTCGCTGACTGTCCATCCGCGCACCGACATGCCCGCCTCGTGCACGGCCTCGCGGTCGCCGCACATGAGATAATGCCATCGCGGCAGCGGCTTGCCCTCGCGCCGCAGCCGATAGGCGCAGGTCGAGGGCAGCCAGTCGATAGCGCCGATGCGCTTCGCGTCGAGCTTCACGCAATCGGGCACCAGCGCCTTGCGCCGCCGGTAATCGGTGCAGCGGCAGCTATGGCGATCGAGCAGGCGGCAGGCGACGTTGGTCGGGTAGAGTTCGCCGCTGTCCGCATCCTCGAGCTTGTGCAGGCAGCATTTGCCGCAGCCGTCGCACAGCGCCTCCCATTCGGCGTGGTCGAGCGCCTCGAGCGGCAGCTCCCAGAAGCGCGGCCTCATCGCACCCAGCGCGCGAGCTCGCGCGCGAAGCCATCCGGCCCCTGGTCCTCGGGCAAGAGCGCGATCGGCTTGCCGTCCGGCCCGTAGAGCACGATCGTGCGCGAATGATCGACCAGATAGGCATTGGCGGGCGCGCCCGGTCCCGGCGGCTCGCGATTGAAATAGACCGCATATTCGCGCGCGACCCGGGCGACCTCCGCTTCGGTCCCGGTCAGCCCGATCAGGCGCGGGTGAAAGGCGGCGACGTAGCGCTTGAGCACCTCCGGGGTGTCGCGCGCCGGATCGACGGTGACGAAGATCGGCTGGACCTTCGCGGCCAGCGCCGGATGCTCCTCCTCGAAACGGCGCAGGCCCGCGCCGATCAGCGCGAGATCGGTCGGGCACACGTCCGGGCAGAAGCTGTAGCCGAAATACATGATCCGGTACTTGCCGGCGAACTGGCGGTCGCTAACCCGCCGCCCGTCCTGGTCGGTGAGCGTGAACGGGCCACCCATCGTGGCGCCGGCGAGCGGCGGCGCTTCGGCCGCCTGCTGGCACGCGGCGAGCGGCAGCGCGAGCGCGAGGCCGAGCGCCGCGAGCGGGACGCGCCACGCGCGCGCCGGCGAAAAATCCCTTTCATTCATGGCAAGAGCAGCCTTGCTTTGCTAAACCGCGCGGATCAAGTCGTTTGGGCAAGGGGACATAGCGAGACATGGCTGGCAGGACCCGTGGCTTGCTCGTTGCCGCGCTGGTCGCCGTCCTTGCGGCGCCGGTGGCCGGGCAAATGGGCTATTCCGAAGGCTATTCCTTCCTGAAGGCGGTGCGATCGCGCGACGGCGCGACCGTCCAGAGCATGATCCAGGGCCCCGGCTCGACCGTCATCAACGTGCGCGGCGAGCGCGGCGAGGGCGCGCTCCACATCGTCGCCCGCGGGCGCGATCTGACCTGGCTGCGCTACCTGCTCTCGAACGGCGCGCGGCCCGACATCCAGGACGATGACGGCGTCACGCCGCTGATCATCGCCGCCCAGATCGGCTGGCGCGACGGGGCCGAGGTGCTGCTCGAGCGCGGCGCCAACCCCAATCTCGGCAATGCCCAGGGCGAAACGCCGCTGATGTTCGCGGTGCGCAGCTACAGCCTGCCGGTGGTGCGCGTGCTGCTCGCGCGCGGCGCCGATCCCGACCAGACCGACAATGTCTCGGGCTATTCCGCGATCGACTATGCCGAGCAGGATCGCCGCGCCGCCGCCATCCTCCAGGTGCTGCGACGGCCGCCGAGCGAGGACGACCAGGCGCCGGCGGCGGCGACGCCCGATTAGCTTCCGCGCCCGACCGGACCTTGCCGGCGAAGCGGCCGCTTCGGCGTCGTCCCGCGAACGCCGGGATGACGCCATCCATTCGCGAACATCCGGCGCTCGCCGATCGGGTCATCGAGCCTAATCGAGGCCCTCCAGCCCCGGATCGAGCCCGCCGAGCAGCCGCCGCGCGGCGCGGCGCGCGAAGCGCAGGGTCTCGGCCTTGCGGCGCGCCGCGGCGAGCGGACGCGCCGGCGCCTGGCGGACGATCGCCGCGTCGTAGCGATCGGCGACGATGAGCCCGGCGCAATCCGGCCCGCGCGCGGGATCGTCGAACGGATCGAGCGCGAAGCCCACTGGCACCGCCCAGAAGAAATGGTCGCAGTAATCGAGATAGTCGGTCCACTTGCCGTCGCCGACCAGATCGGCCCGCGACACCTTGATCTCGACGATGGTGAGCGTGCCCCTGGAATCGATCGCGACCATGTCGGCGCGCCGCCCGTTGGGCAATGGCACCTCGCACATCGCATAGAGATCCTGGCGGAAGAACAGCCGGGCGACGCCGCGCGCCACATCGGGCGCGGCGAGCGGCGCTTCAAGCGCGGCGGCGGCGGGCACGAGTCGGGCGCTCATCGCGCCACGCTAGAATGAAACGGGAACGCGGAAAAGCCCGGCAAAAAAGGGCCCGCTTCCCGGGCACGAGGAAGCGGGCCGATTCCTGCCGCCGACGCGAGGGTTCAGCGGTAGAAGACGTGATTGCCGATGGTGGCGACGCGCTCGCGCCGCCAGTTCGGATGGACCGAGCGGGCGTGGAAGAAGAGCGCGCCCGGCGCGCGTCCCTCGGCGAGCTCGGTCATGGCGATCTGGGCGATAGCGACCGCGACCCGCCAATGGCGCGACCGCCTGGGGGGCTGCGGAATGACGCCGCGCCGGACGAAGGAGAATTGTCCGGGCTGGCGCAGCACGCCGCAGATGGTCGATGGAAAGCGATCGGACCGGGCACGGTTCAGAATTACCTCGGCGACGCTGAGCTGGCCTTCCAGGGGCTCGCCCTTCGATTCGTAATAGATGCCGCGCGCCAGGCAATCGGTCTCCTCGTCGGGCGCCTCGCCCGCCGCATAGTCGGCGACCAGCTCGGCGAGCGAGCGAGCGCTCGCGCCGCTTTCGTCGTCGACCTCGGCCGCGAACGGGATCGGCGTCGCGCGCGCCGCGGCGTGGGCCGCGACCGGGGCCGGCGAGACGAACCCGTCGGCCGGCGTCATGCGCGTCGTTTCGGCCTCGTTGAGGCCGAGCATCGGCGACTCGAGCCCGCTCGATGCGTGTTCGGTATAGGAAATGGCGGCCGTGCCATCCGCTTCCGAAGCGGTGGAGGGACCGGCGAAGCCGGCCGCCGCGAGCACGATCAGAGCCGTCGCGGCCGTCGCGGTCGCGCGAAAAACTGTTCGCATTCAGAACCGGTTACGTGCGGTCGATCGATCCTACGCCGGGCGCCCTGCCGCCCCGATCGCCTCCCGTCTCGCGTGGCCGTCCCCGAAACCTGGGTCGCAGTCGGCCCCCGCTGCCTCACCCGTCAGCCGGGCTGGGGCGGGGCTACGGCCCGCCCGCCGCCGCGTCAATCGAACGCGTTCATTTCATCGGCGAACCGGTCCGATGCTGCGATATCCAGTTCCACGAGCCACAAATCCGGATCCCGGGCCCGACGGCGCGCGAGCCTGGCAGAAAATTCCTCTTTGTTATCAATGCCTTCGATCGTAGCAACCCAATGATAGCAGCCGTCCGGCGCCAGTAAGCGCTCGAAAAAGCGTGGCTTTTCACCCCGTTCGAGAAGAACGACTCCGACCGCCCCGCTGCCGGCCTCGCCGCGCGCGAGCACCGCGCCGAAGCCGCCCGCCCGTTCGGCGAGACGAATCAGCGCCGAGACGAGCACGTCGCCGGCGAGGCGCGCGCTCATTCCCCGCCCCGATAGCCGTCGAGACCCGAAAGCGGGATGTGCGAGCGCATGAAGGTGCCGGTGCCGCGGGCGCATTCCTCGCCGTCCTCGGTCACCAGGCGCGCCTCGCCGACATAGATCCGCTTGCGGCCGCTGATCCAGCGCCCTTCGGCGGTGACCGTGCCGATCCGCAGCGGACGGGTGAAGACGAGGTTGAACGATGTGGTCAGGAGGAACCGGTCGCTGACCAGCGAATTGCACGCGTAGAAGGCGGCATCGTCCATCATCTTGAAATAGAGCGTGCCGTGCGCGGCGCCAGCGGCGTGGAAGGTCTCGGGAGTCACTTCGAAGCCGATCCGCGATTCGCCCGGCGCGACGATTTCGAGGCGGGAGCGAAACAGCCGGTTGATCGGCGCGGCGAGGTAGAGCGATTCGAGCGCGCGAAAATGCGCGGCCTCGCCCGACTCAGGCGGCATGCAGGGCCTCGGTGCCGGCGAGCAGCGCATAGATCGCGTCCTTTGACCGCGCGCCGCGCAGCTTGGCGAGTATCTGCTGGTCGCGGAAGGTGCGGCTGACGCTGGCCAGCGCCTTCAAATGGTCGGCGCCGGCGTCGGGCGGCGAGAGCAGCAGGAAGACCAGATCGACCGGCAGGCCGTCGACCGCCTGGAAGTCGATCGGGCTGTCGAGCCGGACGAAATAGCCGAACACCCGGTCGATCCCGGCCAGCTTTCCGTGCGGGATCGCAGCGCCGTTGCCGAAGCCGGTCGAGCCGAGCTTCTCGCGCGCGTTGAGCGCGGCGACGATGGCCTTCGGGGCAAGGCCGGTCAACTTCGCCGCCGCGGCCGCGAGCTGCTGGAACAGGCTCTTCTTGTTCGCGGCCGCCAGGTCGGCGTCGATCGCCTCGCTGGAAAGGATTTCCGTAAGGTTGGTCATGGCACCACCGGCCGGGCCATCATGGACCCGAGTCAAGCTGGAAGGAAGGGCTGCGCGCCGGGCGGTCAGCTTTGTGGTTCGACCCAGCCGATCGTACCGTCGTCGCGTCGGTACACCATGTTGAGCACGCCCGACGCGCTGTTGCGGAACAGGAGGGCGGTGGTGTTGCGCAGGTCGAGCTGCATGACCGCATCGGAGACGCTCGCCGTCGGGATGTCCACCCGCGTCTCGGCGACGACCGGCGGATGATCGGGCGCTTCCTCCTCCTCGTCGGACGACGCGAAGACGGTGTAGGCGGCGTCGATCGCCTCGGCGACCGCCTGCTGCGCGATCTGGGCCTGTGGCGAGCGATCCTTGAGCCGCCGCTTGTAGCGCCGGAGCTGCTTTTCGATCCGCTCGGCCGCCTGGTCGAACGCGAGCGGCGCGGTCGCGGCGGTGCCGCGACCCTTCAGCACCACGCCCGAGGGGACATGGGCGACGATGTCGCAGGTGAAGCTGCGCTCATAGGGTCCCTTGCCGAACGTGACCTGGGCGGCGATGGCGCGGGAGAAATACTTGCTGGCGATCGCGCTCAGCCGCCTGTCCACCTCCGCCTGAAGCGACTCGCCAGTGTCGATCTGATGCCCGGAAACCCGGATGTCCATTGAACTGCTCCAGTCTCTCGTCACGCCGGCCATGTGGGCGCGGCGCCATCCCGGGTCAACCGCCGGAAGCCAGGCGATGCCAGATCGGGTCCTTCATCGCCGCGACGAACGCGGCGTGCCGTTCGAGCTCCTCGGCCGACGGCGCATGCGGCCGCGGCGGGCGCGCCTCGACCGGCACCGCGATCCGCTCCTCGCGGCGCGTTTCGACGATGATCGTCTCGGTGACGAGCCCGAGCCCGATCTGCCGTCCGCCGGTGAGCTCGACATAGACCTGGGCGAGCAATCGCGCGTCGATCAGCGCGCCGTGCTTGATCCTGATCGAGCGATCGACGCCGAAGCGCGCGCACAGGGCATCGAGGCTGTGCTTGGCGCCGGGGAATTTCTGCCGCGCGAGGGCGAGCGTGTCGACCATCCGGCTCTCGCACAACGCGGCGCGGCCGCAGCCGCCGAGCTCGTGATTGATGAAGGCGAAGTCGAACCCGGCATTGTGCGCGACCAGCGGCGCGTCGCCGATGAAGTCGAGCAGATCCTCGACCAGCTCCTCGAACCGCGGCTTGTCCGCGAGGAACCGGTCGGAGAGGCCGTGCACCGCCTCGGCCTCGGTCGGCATCGGCCGGCCCGGATTGAAATAGGCGTGAAAGGTGCGGCCGGTCTCGACGCGGTGCACCAGCTCGACGCAGCCGATCTCGACGAGCCGGTCGCCATTTGCCGGCGACAGGCCGGTGGTCTCGGTGTCGAACACGATCTCGCGCATTGCGGCCTACTGATTAGTCGCCGGCGCCGGACAGGCAAGCCACGATCTGCCGGACCGCCGCGCGCGTCTCCTCGAGCGGCCCGTCGGTCGGGATGACGAAGTCGGCGCGCGCGCGCTTCTCGGCGTCGGGCAACTGGTGCATCATGATTCGCAGGAATTTTTCCGGCGTCATGTCGGGCCGGGCGAGCGTGCGCGCGCGCTGGACGTCGGCATCGGCCGAGACGACCGCGACCTTGTCGACGCTCCTGTCGCCGCCGGTCTCGAACAGCAGCGGGATATCGAGCACCACGAGCGGCGCGTCGCGATGCTCCTCGAGGAACGCCTCGCGCGCCTGCGCGACCCGCGGATGCACGATCGCCTCGAGCCGATCCAGCACGGCGCGGTCGTGCAGCACCATTTCGGCCAGTACCGCGCGCTTCACGCCCTCCGGTCCGGTCGAGCCGGGAAATTCCGCCTCGATCGGCGCGACCAGCGCGCCGCCCGGCCCCTGGAGCTCGCGCACCTCCTTGTCGGCGTCGAACACGGGCACGCCCTCGTCGGCGAACATGCGCGCGACGGTCGACTTGCCCATGCCGATCGAGCCGGTGAGGCCGAGCACGATCATGACGCCAGCCGCGCCATCAGCGCCGCCTCGTCCGGCGGCGCCTCGGCTCCGAAAAGGAGCCGGAAGGCCGCGCGGGCCTGCCCGACGAGCATCACCAGCCCGTTCACCCTTCGCAGCGACAAGGCACCAGCCCTCCTGAGCAGCTCCGTTTCGAGCGGAGCATAGACCATGTCGAAGACGACCGCGCCCGCGGCGAGGCCGGCGAGCGCGTCAAGCAGGACGGCCGGCACCGGCGGCATGGCCTGCATCCCCAACGGAGTCGCCTGTATCACAAAATCCGCCCCGGCGAGCGCGCGATCGCTCTCGTCCAGCGAAAAGGCCCGCGCCGATAGCCCGAACGCCCCGGCAAGGCGCGCCGCCGCCGCCCGGTCGCGCGCCAAGATCGCAAGCTCCTTCACGCCGCGCGCGCGAAGCGCCGCCAGCGCCGCGCGCGCCGCCCCGCCGGCGCCGATCAGCACCGGGCGACGAAGCGTGGCGCGATGCAGGTCGATCGCCGCCATGACGCCGTCGACATCGGTGTTGGCGCCGACCAGCCGGTCGCCGTCGCGATGGATACAGTTGACCGCGCCGACCGAGCGGGCGGCGGCGGCAAGGCCATCGAGATGCGCGATCACCGCCTGCTTGTGCGGAATCGTGACGCTGCAGCCGCGCCAGCCCGGCTCGGACCGACGCGCGGCGATAAAGGCCGGCAGCCGCGCCGGCGTGACGCGGGTCGCGTGAAACGCGCCGGGCAGGCCGAGCCCGGCCAGCCAGAAGCGGTGAATTGCGGGCGATTTCGATTGCGTGACGGGATCGCCGATCACCTCGGCCCAGGGCGCCCTGGTCACGACTCGACCAGCCCGCGCGCGCGCAGATAATCGAGCAGCGGCAGCAGCGGCAGCCCGAGGATCGCGAAATGGCTGCCCTCGATCCGTTCGAATAGCTGCACCCCCAGCCCCTCGATCCGATAGCCGCCCGCATTCCAGCGCACCGCCTCATATTCCGCCTCGACATAACGGGCGAGGAAATCGTCGCCGAAGGCGCGCACCGTGAGCGCGGCGCTCTCGCAGGCGCGCCACGCGATCGCGCCGTCCTCGGCGATCGCCGCGGCGGCATGGAGACGGTGAGTCCCGCCGCGCATCCGGCGAAGCTGGCGCGCCAGCTCCTCGCGGCTGCCGGGCTTGCCGAGGATCGCGCCATCGTCGAGCTCGAGCACCTGATCGGCGCCGAGCACGAGGCCCGGGCCGGCCGCGCGCGCCTTCATCTCCGCCAGGCGCGCCGCGACCTCGCGCGCGCTGCCTCCGGCCAGTTCGCGCTTGGCAGCCTCCTCGTCGAACGGCGCGTCGACCGGCTCGAACGGCACGCCGGCGCTCGCGAGCAATCGTCGCCGCGTTTGGCTCTTCGAGGCGAGGCGAAGCGTCACCCCGCCTGCTCGCGCCGCTCATCCAGCAGCTTGACGATGGCGAGCGCGGTCTCCTCGATCGAGCGGCGGGTCACGTCGATCACCGGCCAGCCATGGTCGGCGAACATGCGCCGGGCGAAGGCGAGTTCGGCGCGGACCGCCTCGAGATCGACATAGTCGGTCTCCGGCGCCTGGTTGAGCGAGAGCAGCCGGTTGCGCCGGATCTGGATCAGCCGGTCGCTGTTGGTGGCGAGGCCGACGATGAGCGGATGCGCGAGCCCGAACAAGGTGGGCGGCGGCGGCGAGCCGGGCACCAGCGGCACGTTGGCGACCTTGTAGCCGCGATTGGCGAGATAGATGCTGGTCGGCGTCTTCGAGGTGCGCGAGACGCCGACGAGAACGATGTCCGCTTCCTCCCAGTTTTCCGGGCCGACGCCGTCGTCATGGGCGATGGTGAACTGGATCGCGTCAACTCGCGCGAAATAGGCCGCATCGAGGGCATGCTGGCGCCCGGCGCGGCCCTTGGCCGGCTCGCCGCTCACGGCGGCGAGCGCGTCGAGCACCGGATCGAGCACCGATACCGCATGAATGCGGCGTCGCCGGCATTGCTGTTCGAGCGCGCGGCGAATCTGCGGATTGACGACCGTGTAGAGGACGAGGCCCGGGCGCCGCTCGACATCCTCGAGGACGCGTTCGAGATGGCCTTCGGAGCGGACCATCGGCCACAGGTGGCGAACCGCGCCGATATTGTCGAACTGCGCGAGCCCGGCGGTCGCGACCATGTCGAGCGTCTCGCCGGTCGAATCCGAGAGCAGGTGCAGGTGGAGCTGGCGCGTCTCGGTCACGAGGGCGCTCCGAGGCTGTGGAAAAGCATGGGGAAATCGCTAGCTGAACCCTGCGGGCGGGAGCAAGGACAGGATTCGTCCCTGGCCATGCCCGGATTCGTCCACAGCACTGCGAACAAGGGACAGGGCCGGGCCGCCGCTTGTGAATCGCGGGGATCGCGCGCGCGACTCGCCGGAAAGCGGCGGCGGGCCTGCCCGTCAAGCTGTTGGCAAATCCGGCGCGAAACCATAAACCCCGCTTTGCGCCACCCAACCATCTGCTTCCATCCATTGAATCCTAAAGAATCGAAATAGAAGAGAGCGGAGCCGCGGCCTTGACGAACCTTGAGACCAAGCCGTTGCTCGCCGTGCTGAATGGCGGAAATCCGGGAAAAATCCCGGTCTGGCTGATGCGTCAGGCAGGGCGCTACCTGCCCGAATATCGCGCGCTTCGGGAACGCAAGGGCGGCTTTCTGGAGCTCGTCAACGACGCCGACGCGGCGGCCGAGGTCACGCTGCAGCCGGTCCGCCGTTTCGGCTTCGACGGCGCGATCCTCTTCTCCGACATCCTGATCGTGCCCCACGCGCTCGGCCAGGATCTCGCCTTCGAGGCTGGCGACGGGCCGCGCCTCTCGCCCGCGCTGGTCGATAGGTCGCTGGCCGCGCTCGAGCGCGTCCCGGCGCGTCTCGAGCCGATCTATCGCACTGTGGAGAAAGTGAAAGCCGCGCTGCCGGAGGCGACCACCCTGATCGGGTTTGCGGGCGCGCCCTGGACGGTCGCGACCTATATGGTCGCCGGCCAGGGCAGTCGCGACCAGGCGGCGACGCGCCGCTTCGCCTATGCCGATCCCGGCGGCTTCGGCGCGATCGTCGATGCGGTGGTGGCGATGACGGTCGATTATCTTTCCGGCCAGATCGCGGCCGGCGCGGAGGCGGTGCAGTTGTTCGATTCCTGGGCGGGGAGCCTCGCGCCCGACCAGTTCGAGCGCTGGGTGATCGCGCCGACCGCGCGGATCACGAGCGCGCTGCGCGCCCGCCATCCGGATACGAGGATCATCGGCTTTCCCAAGGGCGCGGGCGCGAAGCTCGTCGCTTATGCCGCCGAGACCGGGGTCGACGCGCTCGGGCTCGACGAGACGATCGATCCCGCCTGGGCGGCGCGCGCGCTGCCCGCCGAGCTACCGCTGCAGGGCAATCTCGATCCGCTCGCGCTGCTCGCCGGCGGCGAAGCGCTTGAAAATGCGGTGCGCCACATCCTATCTGCGTTGGCGGGGAGGCCGCACGTCTTCAATCTCGGGCATGGTATCCTCAAGGAAACGCCGATCGCCCATGTCGAGCATCTCCTCTCGTTGGTGAACGCCTTCGGAGGCCGCGCTTGATCCATGACCTGGGAGCCGCGCTGAGTGTGACCTACCTTTGGCTCAAGGCAGGCCATGTCATCTTCGTCATCTTCTGGATGGCCGGGATGTTCATGCTGCCGCGCTTCTACGTCTATCATCAGGAAGCGGCGCCGGGCTCCGACGAGGAGCGCAGGTGGATCGAGCGCGAGCGCAAGCTGCGCCACATCATCATCACGCCGTCCATGATCCTGGTATGGGTCTTTGGCCTGACGCTGGCGACGGTGGGCAATATCTGGCCGCAGCACTGGTTTCACGCCAAGCTGCTGCTGGTGGTGCTGCTGTCCGCTTATCACGGCTGGCTGGTGCGCTATGGCAAGCGGCTCGCGCGCGGCGGTCCGCGCATTCCCGAGCGAACCCTGCGCCTCATGAACGAGTTGCCCGGCATCGCGGTCGTCCTGATCGTCGTGCTGGTGATCGTTCGCCCGTTCTGAGGCCGCTCGCCTCTCGCTTGACTTGAATCGGGCCCGCGAATAACGCGGCGTCAGTCGTTGTCCGCCGTGTCCGCGCGGGCATTCAAGCCGCACGATCCTGACATTCTGAGCTTCCAACGCCCGGAATCCCGCGACTTTCATCAGAAGAAAACCAATGCACCTCAACGATTTGAAACAGAAATCGCCCGCCGAGCTGGTCGAAATGGCCGAGGAACTGGGCGTCGAGGGAGCATCGACGCTGCGCAAGCAGGAGCTGATGTTCTCGATTCTCAAGGTCCGCGCCGAGCATGGCGACGAGATCATCGGCCAGGGGACGATCGAGGTCCTCTCGGATGGCTTCGGCTTCCTGCGCTCGGCCGATTCCAACTATCTCGCCGGGCCCGACGACATCTATGTCTCGCCCAACCAGGTCCGCAAGTTCGGGCTGCGCACCGGCGACACCGTCGAGGGCGAGATCCGCGGTCCCAAGGATGGCGAGCGCTATTTCAGCCTGGTGCGCGTCACCCAGATCAATTTCGACGATCCCGACGCGGTGCGCCATCGCGTCAATTTCGACAATCTGACGCCGCTCTATCCCGACGAGAAGCTGCGGCTCGACACGCTCGATCCGACCGTCAAGGACAAGTCGGCGCGGGTGATCGACATCATCGCGCCGCAGGGCAAGGGCCAGCGCGCGCTGATCGTCGCGCCGCCGCGCACCGGCAAGACCGTGCTCTTGCAGAACATCGCCAAGGCGATCACCGACAATCACCCCGACGTCTTCCTGATCGTCCTGCTCATCGACGAGCGGCCGGAGGAAGTGACCGACATGCAGCGCTCGGTGAAGGGCGAGGTCATCTCCTCGACCTTCGACGAGCCGGCGAGCCGCCACGTCCAGGTCGCCGAGATGGTGATCGAAAAGGCCAAACGCCTCGTCGAGCACAAGAAGGATGTCGTCATCCTGCTCGATTCGATCACCCGCCTCGGCCGCGCCTACAACACGGTGGTGCCGAGCTCGGGCAAGGTGCTCACCGGCGGCGTCGACGCCAACGCGCTGCAGCGCCCGAAGCGCTTCTTCGGCGCCGCGCGCAACATCGAGGAAGGCGGCTCGCTCTCGATCATCGCGACGGCGCTGATCGACACCGGCTCGAAGATGGACGAGGTCATTTTCGAAGAGTTCAAGGGCACGGGCAATTCCGAGATCGTGCTCGACCGCAAGGTCGCCGACAAGCGCATCTTTCCCTCGCTCGACGTCGGCCGCTCGGGCACGCGCAAGGAGGAACTGCTGGTCGACCAGGCGACGCTCAGCAAGATGTGGGTGCTGCGCCGCATCCTCATGCAGATGGGCACTGTCGATGCGATGCAGTTCCTGCTCGACAAGATGAAGGATTCCAAGACCAACGAGGACTTCTTCGCCTCGATGAACCAGTAGCCGCGGGGTACGGCGCGATGCACGCCTTCACCGCTCCCGAGCGGCCGGCCGGCCCGGCGGCGGATCGTCGATCGGGGTTGCGGCGCTCCCGACTTCGTCGCACGGATCGCTGGTGATGGAATTCGCCGAAATCTTCTCCGCGGCGTCGCTCGCCGCCTTCGCCCAGGTCGTTCTGATCGACCTCGTCCTCGCCGGCGACAATGCGATCGTCGTCGGCGCGCTTGCCGCCGGCCTGCCGGCCGCCCAGCGTCACCGCGTGATCATGATCGGGATCGTGGCGGCGCTGCTGCTGCGGATCACCTTCGCCCTGATCGTGACCCAGCTGCTGCAGGTCGTCGGCCTCGTTCTCGCCGGCGGGCTGCTGCTGCTCTGGGTGGCCTGGAAGATGTATCGCGAGCTGCGCCATCAGCCCGAGGATCCGACCACGGTGGCGCACGAGTCCGCCGCGGTCGGCCCGGCCAAGAGCTTCTGGGGCGCCGCCTGGGCGGTGGCGCTGGCCGATGTCAGCATGAGCCTGGACAATGTCCTCGCCGTCGCCGGCGCGGCGCGCGAGCATCCCTGGGTGCTCGTCACCGGCCTCGTCCTGTCGGTCGCGCTGATGGGCCTCGCCGCCAATCTCATCGCCAAATATATCGACCGCTATCGCTGGATCGGCTGGATCGGCCTTGCCGTCATCCTCTGGGTGGCGCTGCGCATGATCCACGACGGGCTGATCGGCGACGAGACCGGCGTCATCCCGATCATCGCCAACGCGGCCTGAACCGCCGCGCGGCGCGCGGCAGGTCGCTCAGGCGAGATGCTCGCCGAAGAAGGCCTCGGTGCGGCTGTCGGCGAGCCTGGCGGCTTCGTCGCGGCGCCTTTCGCCCATCTCGGTCGCAAAGCCGTGGTCCATCCCCGGATAATCGTGGATCGTCACCCTGGGATGATCATCGAGCCCCGCGTGGATCGCCTTCTGCGCCTCGGGCGGGACGAAGCGATCCGCGCCGGCGACATGGAGCATCAGGGGCTTCGCGATGGCGTGCTTCTCGCCGAGCAGCTGGTCGAGCATCACGCCATAATAGCCGACCGTCGCGTCGATGTCGGTGCGCGCCGCGGTCATGTAGGCGAGGCGGCCGCCGAGGCAATAGCCGACCGCGCCGACCTTGCCGCCCCGCGAAAGCCGCGCGCGTGCGGCGCGGATGGTCGCCTCGATGTCGCGGACGCCCTGATCCTGATCGAACTTGCCCATATAGTCGAGCGCGGCCTTGAACTCCTCGGGCCGGTCGGGATCGAGTTCGATCCCGGGCGTCATGCGCCAGAACAGGTCCGGCGCGATGGCGAGATAGCCGAGCGTGGCCCAATGATCGCACTTGCGACGCATGCCCTCGTTCACGCCGAAAATCTCCTGGATCACGATGATCGCGCCGCGCGGCGTCGTCTCGGGCTCGGCGCACCAGGCCTTGAAGCGGCCGTCCCGCGCGAGCGTCTCGATCTCAATCCAGCTCATCGACTCCCTCCATTTCCGACCCTGCCGGGCCTATAGACATTGGCGGACCCAGGGAACAGGGAGGGTTTTGCGATGAAGGTCAGCCTCGACATCGATTGCACGCCGGAGGAGGCGCGGCGCTTCCTCGGCCTCCCCGACCTCTCGGCGGTGCACCAGGCCTATGTCGAGAAGATGCACAAGGCGGTGAGCGAGGGGGCGAGCGCCGAGATGTTCGGCGAGATGATGAAGGCCTGGGGACCGATGAACGAAGCGGGCATGAACCTGTGGCGGCAGATGCTGGGCCAGATCGGCGCCAAGAGCAGCTGATCGACACGATCTTCGCCTTGTCCTCCGGCGCACCGCCAGCCGCGATCGCGGTGGTGCGGCTCAGCGGCCCGGAAGCCGACGCCGCGCTGCGCCGGCTTGCGGGACGCCTGCCCGAGCCGCGCCGCGCCACTCTGGCGACGCTGCGAGCGGACGGGCAAGTTATTGATAACGCGTTGGTTCTTCGCTTCCCCGGGCCACGGAGCGCGACCGGGGAGAATGTCGTCGAGCTGCACCTGCATGGCGGGCGCGCAGTGGTGGCGGCGGTGACCCGCGCGCTTGGCGCGATGCCGGGGCTGCGCCCCGCCGCCGCGGGCGAGTTTACCCGGCGCGCCTTCGAGAATGGCCGCATCGACCTTGCCGAGGCGGAGGGGCTCGCCGACCTGCTCGCGGCAGAAACCGAATCGCAGCGGCGCGCGGCGCTGATGCTCGCGGGCGGCGCGCTCGGGCGCCAGGTCGAGCTGTGGCGGCGGGCGCTGCTCGACCTGGCGGCGCGGGTCGAGGCGACGCTCGACTTCGCCGACGAGGGCGATGTTGCGCCAGACGACTTTCCGGATGGCCTGGCCGCCCTCGCCGACGAAATTGGCGGCTGGCTCGCCCGCCCCGGCGCCGAACGGCTGCGCGACGGCGTCCGGGTCGCGATCGCGGGCCCGCCGAACAGCGGAAAATCCAGCCTGCTCAATGCCTTGGTCGGCCGCGACGCAGCGATCACCTCGGCAGTGGCGGGGACGACCCGCGATCTGATCGAGGCGCCGGTGGCGATCGGTGGCATGCCGTTCGTGCTGGTCGACACCGCGGGTCTGCGCGAAGGCGGCGACGAGATCGAGGCGATCGGCATCGCCCGCGCCCGCGCCGCGCTGGCCGCCGCCGATATCGTGCTGTGGCTGGGGCCACCGGACGAAGCGCCGGAGGGCGCGATGAGGATCCATTCCAAGGCCGATCTCGGCCCGCCGTCATCGCAGACGGATCTCGCCGTCTCGGCGGTGACTGGCGAAGGCCTCGCCCGCCTCGCGCAGCTCCTGTGCGCCCGCGCCGCGAGCTTGCTCCCGGCAGAAGGCGAGGTCGCGCTCAACGCGCGTCACCGCGCGGCGCTGGCCGATGTGGTCGCGCGGCTGCGCGACGGAGCGGCGGCAGCCGATCCGCTGGTCGTCGCCGAATCGCTGCGACTCGCGCGGCTCGCCCTCGACCGGGTGACCGGGCGGGCCGGGGTCGAGGACATGCTCGATGCGCTTTTCGGGCGCTTCTGCATCGGCAAATGAGCGCCGCCATTGTTCCACGTGAAACAAATGCGCTAGAGCCGCGCGCCGTGAGCGACCGGTTCGACATCATCGTGGTGGGCGGCGGCCATGCGGGCGTCGAGGCGGCGGCCGCCGCGGCGCGCATGGGGGCATCGGTCGCGCTCGTCACCTTCAGCCGGGCGCAGATCGGCGCGATGTCGTGCAATCCGGCGATGGGCGGGCTCGGCAAGGGCCACCTGATCCGTGAAGTCGATGCCTTTGACGGGCTGATCGCGCGTGCCTCGGATCATGCCGCGATTCACTATCGCATGCTCAACGCGAGCAAGGGCGCGGCGGTGCGCGGCCCGCGCATCCAGGCCGACCGCGGACGTTATCGGGCGGCGATCCACGCGATGATCGACGCCCAGCCCGGCTTGACCGTGATCGAGGGCGAGGCTTCGGCGCTGCGGCTCGAGGGGCGCCGGGTTGCCGGCGTGGAGCTGGCGGGCGGGCGCGTGCTCGCGGCTCAGGCGGTGATCCTGGCGACCGGGACTTTTCTGGGCGGCAAGCTCCATTTCGGCATGACCAGCATGGCGGGTGGCCGCGTCGGCGAGCGCGCGGCGACGGCGCTGGCGGCGCAGCTTCGCGAGCTCGGTCTGCCGCTCGCCCGGCTCAAGACCGGGACGCCGCCTCGACTCGACGGCCGTACGATCGACTGGGCCGCGCTCGACCGGCAGGAATCGGACCGGGACGACTGGACGATGTCGCCGATGAGTCCCGGCCGGGCCGCACCGCAGCTCTTCTGCGCGATCACGCGCACCAACGAGAGGACGCACGACATCATCCGCGCGAACCTCGACCGCTCGCCCCTGTTCGCGGGCGCGATCAGCGGGGTTGGCCCGCGTTATTGCCCGTCGATCGAGGACAAGGTCAATCGCTTCGGCGACCGCGACGGTCATCAGGTCTTCCTGGAGCCGGAGGGTCTGGAGGACATCGCGATCTATCCCAACGGCATCTCGACCTCGCTGCCCGAGGATGTCCAGCTCGCGATGGTGCGCTCAATCGCCGGCCTCGAGCGCGCCGAGATCCTTCAGCCGGGCTATGCAGTCGAATATGATCATGTCGATCCGCGCGCGCTCGAGCCGACGCTGGCGGTATGGGACATGGACGGCCTCTATCTCGCCGGGCAGATCAACGGCACGACGGGCTATGAGGAGGCGGCGGCCCAGGGCCTCGTCGCCGGGCTCAACGCCGCCGCATGGGCCCAGGGCCGTCCGCCCGTCCTGTTCGACAGGGCCGGTTCGTATATCGGCGTGATGATCGACGATCTCGTGCTCCAGGGCGTGACCGAGCCCTACCGGATGCTGACCGCGCGCGCCGAATACCGGTTGCGGCTGCGCGCCGACAATGCCGAGACCCGACTCACGCCAAAGGCGATCGCGGTCGGCTGCGTCGGTCCGGCGCGACGGCGGCATTTCGAGGCGGCGCGGGCGCAGCGCGCGCGGATCGAGGATCTGCTGTCGCGCGTCGCGACCGGCGCCGAGCTGGGCGCCGCCGGGGCGCCGGTGGGCAAGGACAAGGCGAAGCGCGCGCTCGGCGAATGGCTGCGCTTTCCCGAGGTGGACAAGGCCTCCGTCCTCCGCCTCGTCCCGGCGCTCGCCGGGCTGCCGGCGCGCCGCGTCGAAGAGGCGATCGAGGATCACCGCTACGCGCCCTATGTCGCGCGCCAGGAGGAAGAGATCGCGCGGCTGCGGGCGGAGGAGTCGGCGCCGCTGCCGTCCCGGCTCGACTATCGGGCCGTGCCCGGGCTGTCGAACGAGATGGTCGAGCGGCTGTCGCGCGCGCGGCCGGCGACGATCGGCGCGGCGGCGCGGGTGCGCGGCATCACGCCGGCCGCGCTGGCGGCGATCCTCGTCCACAGCCGGCGCGAGGCGGCCTGATGACCGAGGACGAGGCCCGCCATTGGGTCGCGGCCCGCTTCGATGTTTCACGTGAAACTATGGCGCGGCTCGACGCCTTCGCGTCGCTGCTGCGCGCCGAGAGCGATCACCAGAATCTGGTATCGAAGGCGAGCCTCGACGCGCTCTGGGGGCGCCATATCGCCGATTCCGCGCAGCTCCTGGCCTTCGCGCCGGGCCCGGCGGCGACCTGGGTCGATCTCGGCTCGGGCGCCGGCTTCCCCGGCCTCGTCATCGCCGCGCTCCAGCGGGGCCCCGTGACGCTGATCGAGGCGCGGCGGCTGCGGGTCGATTTTCTCCGCCGGGCGGCGGCGGCGATGGGAGTGGATGTCGAAATCATCCCGACCAGGGTCGAGCGCGTCCCGCCGCGCGCGTTCGACGCAATCACCGCGCGCGCCTTCGCGCCGCTCGGCAAATTGCTCGAACTTGGCACAGCCTTGTCCACAAGAAAGAGTCGGTGGGTGCTTCCCAAGGGTCGAAATGCCCAATGCGAACTGGAAGCACTCGATCCTTCGTGGCAAGGTCGATTCGAGCTCCATGCGAGCATGACCGACGCCGACGCGCAGATCATTGTCGCCGACGGCGTCCACAGGGCCAGGGGAAAGCGCCGATGATCCGCATCGCGGTCGCCAACCAGAAGGGCGGTGTGGGCAAGACAACCACCGCGATCAACCTCGCCACTGCGCTCGCCGCCACCGGCACGCGCGTGTTGCTGATCGACCTCGATCCGCAGGGCAACGCCTCGACCGGGCTCGGCATCGGCCATGCGCTGCGCGACTGTTCGTCCTACGAGCTGCTGACCGGGCAAGCCCGGCTCGAGGAGGTTGTCGTCTCGACCCAGGTGCCCCGCCTCGACATCGTTCCCGGCAAGGTCGATTTGTCGGGTGCCGAGATCGAACTCATTGAATTTGAACGAAGAACCCATCAGCTCGACTGCGCGCTCGATACCGCTCCGGGCGGTCGCTGGGATGTCTGCCTGATCGATTGCCCGCCCTCGCTCGGGCTGCTCACCGTCAACGCACTGGTTGCGGCGCATTCGATCCTGGTGCCGCTCCAGGCGGAATTCTTCGCGCTCGAGGGGCTGAGCCAGCTGCTCCAGACGGTCGAGCGCGTGCGCGAGCGATTCAATCCCGCGCTGTCGATCCTCGGCGTCGCTCTCACGATGTACGACCGACGCAACAATCTTTCCGGGCTCGTCCAGGATGACGTGCGCGCCTGCCTCGGCGACATCGTGTTCAGGACGGTGATCCCGCGCAACGTGCGCCTGTCCGAGGCGCCGAGCCATGGCATTCCTGCCCTGATCTACGACCATCGCTGTCCCGGATCGGAAGCATATATCGCGCTCGCCCGCGAATTGATCGCGCGGCTGCCGCGCCCGGCGGAGGCGGCATGAGCGAGGAGCCGAAACGCCGCCCGAGCGGGCTCGGCCGCGGTCTCTCGTCGCTGCTCGGCGAGGTTTCACGTGAAACATCGGTGAAGGGCGAGGCTGCGGCCGGCGACGTGCGGCGCATCCCGATCGCCAGCATCGAGCCGCATCCCGGCCAGCCGCGCCGCATCTTCCGCGAGGAGGCGCTCGCCGAGCTCGCCGCCTCGATCGAGGTGCGCGGCGTCATCCAGCCGATCGTGGTGCGGCCGCACGGCCATCGCTTTCAGATCGTCGCCGGCGAACGACGCTGGCGGGCGGCGCAGAAGGCGCGGCTCCACGAAATCCCGGCGATCGTGCGCGAATTCACCGACGCAGAGACGCTCGAGGTCGCGCTGGTCGAGAACATCCAGCGCCAGGATCTCAACGCGATCGAGGAGGCCCAGGCCTACAAGCGGCTGCTCGAGGACTATGGCCACACCCAGGAGGCGCTCGGGCGAATCGTCTCCAAGTCGCGCAGTCATGTTGCCAACATGTTGAGATTGCTCGATCTTCCTGCGCAGGTGCAGGTCATGGTCGGGGCGGGCCAACTGAGCATGGGACATGCGCGGGCGCTCGTCAGCGCCGCCGACCCCGAAGGGCTCGCCGAGGAGGTCGTCCGCCGCGGCCTCTCGGTGCGCGAGACCGAGCGGCTCGTCCAGTCGGGCAAGCCGACCCGGCAGCGGCCGCTGCCGATCGGCTACAAGGACGCCAATGCCGACATCGCCGCGCTCGAACGCCAGCTCGCCGACATGACCGGGCTCAAGGTCGCGATCAGGCACAGCCCGAAGAGCGGCACGGTCACGCTCAGCTATTCGAGCCTCGAACAGCTCGACATGATCTGCCAGCGGCTCAGCGGCGGGAAATTCTGAAGGTCAGGGGCGCAGCCGCGCGGCCTGGCGGCAGATGGCGAGCAGCTCGGCCTCGGCCGCGATCGGCCCCACCCGCCCCATCACCGCCCGCTCGGCGTCGATCAGCCGGCTGATCGAGCGAGCGATGAGGTCGAGCCGCCACCGGCCGAGCTGTCGCTGAATCGCGTCCCTTTCCTTCCAGAAGATGGCATTGCCGGCGGCGGCGACGGCCGCGCCCGCGCTCTTGCCCGCCTCCATCTCGGCCCGGAGCCGGCCAAGGAGCGCCATCCGCCGCAGCAGCGGGCGGGTGAGCGCGATGCCCTCGACGCCAACGCCGCGCAACTGGGTGAGCTCCGCGTCCAGCGTCGCCGCATCGCCGTCGAGCGCGCTGTCGACGAGCCGGGCGAGCGCGCCTTCGCCGCCGCCGGCATCGGCGCCGATGAGTTCGAGCAGGTCATGGTCGAGCGTCCGCGCATCGCCGGGTGCCGCGTCGAGATAGAGCGCATATTTCTCGAGCTCGCGCGCAATCAGGTCGCGATTCCCCGCGCAGGATTCGGCGACGCGTCGCGCGACGTCGTCGCGCAGCGCTAGCCCGAGCGCGCGCCCGGTCTCGACCGCGATTCGCGCCGCGTCGCGCTCGCTTGGCGGATAGCTCGCGAAAGCGATCGCGTTCGGCGCGGCGGTGACGCACTTGACCAGCGCCGAGCTGTTGCGCAGCGCGCCGGCGACGACCGCGACCGGATTGCCAGCCGCCGGCGCCGCGAGCAGCGCCTCCACCGCCGCCAGGATCTCATCGCCCGCCTGCTCGACCAGGATCCAGCGGCGATCGCCGAACATCGATATGGCCGCGGCTTCGTCGGCGAGCCGCGCCGGGTCTTCGCGCAGCTGCGCGCCGGTGAGGTCGATCCGCTCCGCGCCCTCCGCCATCGCCGCCCCGAGGCGGGCGGCGAGCGCGCGGCTGGCGGAGTCGTCCGGGCCGTAGAGCAGGAAGAGCCGGATCGCGCCGGGATCGGCGAGCGCGCGCTGCAACTCGGGCAGCTTCGCCTTCACCGCCGCTCGGGCGCCTCGCCGGCGTGGGTCGTGTAGAGCGCGATCCGCGCGACGATCTGGTCCGCCACCTCGGTCGCCAGCCGTTCGAGCGCGCTCTGCTCGGCCGCGACCGTCGCATATTCCGAGCCGACGACATCGACGCCGGCGTCCGAGCCGGCGGTGGCGTCGAGCACCACCGTCCCGCGCCCTGCCTCGACCAGGCGATAGCGCGCACGCAGCGATCGCCGCTCGCGAGTCACCGCGTCGTCCGAGCGGATTCCGAAGCCGGCGATATTGTCGTCGAGCTCGACTTCGAGCCGGTAGCGCGGCGCGCTGCCCTGGTCGTGGCCGAGCCTGTCCTCGAGCGCGCCGCGGACCAGCCAGCCGCCGCGCCCGGCGATCGGCGCCACCGCGACGCCGCGCAGCGACTGCGCGACCGGCCCTTCGGCACCGCCGGCATAGAGCGGCCGCAGCGCGCAGCCCGTGAGCAGCAAGGCGGCGGCGAGGGCGGCCGCGCCCTTCATGCGACGATGTTGACCAGTCGATCGGGCACGACGATCACCTTCTTCGGCTCGGCGCCGGCCAGGATCCGCTGCACATGGGCGTTGGCGATGGCCATTTGCTCGATTGCCTCGCGCGGGCTGCCCCTGGGCGCCTTCAGCGTGTCGCGCAGCTTGCCGTTGACCTGGAGCGCGATCGTGACCTCGTCCTCGACCAGCAGCGCCGGATCATGTTCCGGCCAGGGCGCGTCGGCTACCAGGCCGCTCTCGCCCATCGCCGCCCAGGCTTCCTCGGCAAGATGCGGCATCATCGGCGCGACCAGGCGCACCAGCGTGCGCGTCGCCCGCGCGCGCGAGGCCGAGGGTGGCGCCTTCTCGATCGCATTCACCACGGCGTAGATTCGCGCGACCGCCTTGTTGAACGAGAGCGACTCGATATCCTCGGCGACGCCGGCGATGGCGCGCGCCAGCGCACGGTCGAGCGCGAGATCGCTGCCCTCGGCCTCGCCGATGTTCTCGACCAGCCGCCACAGCCGCTGGACGAAGCGCCACGCGCCCTCGATCCCCGCCTCGCTCCATTCGAGATCGCGCTCGGGCGGGCTGTCGGAGAGCATGAACCAGCGCACCGCGTCCGCGCCGTACTGGTCGATGATCGGCTCGGGATCGACCGTGTTGCGCTTGGATTTGGACATCTTCTCGACGCGCCCGGCGATCACCGTCCCGCCGGCCTCGCGCGCGGCCTCGGCCTCCTCGGGCAGGAGCCAGTTGCCGGCCTCGTCGCGATAGGTGCGATGGGTCACCATGCCCTGCGTGAAGAGGCCCCGGAACGGCTCGGCCAGGTCGATCTTGCCGAGCCGCTGCAGCGCCCGCGTCCAGAAGCGTGCGTAGAGCAGATGCAGGATCGCATGCTCGACGCCGCCGATATACTGGTCCACCGGCAGCCAGGCCTCCGCCGCCACCTTGTCGAACGGCCGGTCTCCGGGCTGGCTGGCGAAGCGGATGAAATACCAGGAGGAATCGACGAAGGTGTCGAGCGTCTCGGTCTCGCGACTGGCCTCGCCGCCGCAGCGCGGGCAATCGACCCGCTTCCAGGTCGGATGACGCTCGAGCGGATTGCCCGGCGCGTCGAAGGTGACGTCCTCGGGCAGCAGCACCGGCAGCTGGTCCTTCGGCACCGGCACCGCGCCGCACGACGGACAGTGGACGATCGGGATCGGCGTTCCCCAGTAGCGCTGGCGCGAGACGCCCCAGTCGCGCAGCCGCCAGGCGGTGGTGCCCTCGCCCCAGCCCTCGGCCTCGGCGCGCTGGATCACCGCCGCCTTCGCCTGCTCGACCGTCTTGCCGTCGAGGAAGTGCGAATTGACGAGGATGCCGTCGCCCGGCTCGGCCTCGCCCTCGATCGGCCGGTCCGCGTCGGCGGCGCTCGGCGCGACCACGCGCCTGATCTCCAGCCCGTATTTGGTCGCAAACTCATAGTCGCGCTGGTCGTGCGCGGGGACGCCGAAAATCGCGCCGGTTCCATAGTCCATGAGGACGAAGTTCGCGATGAACACCGGCAGCTCCCAGTCGGGATCGAGCGGGTGGATCGCGCCGCCGATCTCGAGCCCGAGCTTCTCGGCGGTCTCCAGTTCCGCGGCGGTCGTGCCGCCCCGCTTGCAGCGCGCGATGAAATCGGCGACCTCGGACGAGCGCGCGGCATATTGCCGCGCCAGCGGATGATCGGGCGAGACCGCGACGAAGCTCGCGCCGAAGATCGTGTCGGGGCGGGTGGTGAAGACCTCGATCGTGTCGATGTCGCCCGGCTCGGTCGCCTCGTAAGCGAAGCGGAAACGCATGCCGCGGCTCCTGCCGATCCAGTTTTCCTGCATCAGCTTGACCTTTTCGGGCCACTGGTCGAGCGTCGCGAGCCCGGCGAGCAGGTCCTCGGCGAAATCGGTGATCTTCAGGAACCATTGCGCGAGCTTGCGGCGCTCGACCGGCGCGCCCGAGCGCCAGCCGCGTCCGTCGATCACCTGCTCGTTGGCGAGCACGGTCATGTCGACCGGATCCCAGTTGACCTCGCTCTCCTTGCGATAGACGAGCCCCGCCTCGAACAGGTCGACGAACAGCGCCTGCTCGTGGCCGTAATAGGCGGGATCGCAGGTGGCGAACTCGCGGCTCCAGTCGAGCGCGAAGCCGAGCCGCTTGAGCTGGGCGCGCATCGTCGCGATGTTCGCCCGCGTCCATTCGGCGGGGTGGACCTTGCGCTCCATCGCGGCGTTTTCGGCCGGCATGCCGAAGGCGTCCCAGCCCATCGGGTGGAGCACCTCCATGCCGTTCATCCGCCGGTAGCGGGCGAGCACGTCGCCCATCGTGTAGTTGCGGACATGGCCCATGTGGATGCGCCCCGAGGGATAGGGGAACATCTCCAGGATATAGGCCTTCGGCCGATTGCTGGAATCGGAGGCATGGAACGTGCCCGCCTCTTCCCACACCTTTTGCCAGCGTGCGTCGGCGGCGAGCGGATTGAAACGCGAGGCCATCGCGGCGGAAAAACCCTTCGTGGTCTAGCGGACGCTGCTTTCGCGCCTCAGGTCGCGGGCGCGGGTGAGGATGATCTCCTCGAGCCGCTGGACGGTGGCCGCGGCGACCGGCGCGGCGACCCACTGGCCGCTGACCAGCGTTTCGCGCGCCGCGGTGACGCGCAGCGCGTCGGCGCGCAGGTCGCGGTCGAGGATCATCGCCGTCACCTTGACCCGCTCGTTCGGATTGTTCGGGTTCGAATACCATTCGGTCGAGATCACGCCGCCGTTCGAATCGGTCTGGGCGAGCGGCGCGAAGGACAGCGTGTCGAGCGCGGCCCGCCAAAGATAGGCGTTGACGCCGATCGTCGTGACCTCGCGCGCCGCGAGGTCCGCGCGCGCCTGGCCGTGGCCGTAGCGGCTCGGGTGGAAGGTGCGGTCGAGGTCCCTGCTGATGGCCTGGCAGCCGGCCAGACAGACGGCTCCGGCGAGTATCATGCCGACAGAGAAATGGCGCGCCATCAGGATGTCCTTGAATGAGGTCCGGTCATGGTGACTGCGTCGTTA
Source organism: Sphingomonadales bacterium (assembly GCA_040255785.1). GTDB lineage: Bacteria > Pseudomonadota > Alphaproteobacteria > Sphingomonadales > Sphingomonadaceae > Allosphingosinicella. The sequence goes on along the minus strand of JBDZVR010000001.1, from coordinate 158,313 downwards.
TAGAGGGGCGCGCGCGCCCGGCAAGCACTGTGTTGGCGCCGTCGGGGCCGGCGGTTGTGGGAAAGATGCAACAGGCGGAAACGATTCATCTTGCGCGCCGCGGGCGACTCGCTAGGCAAGCCGTTCGTTTCGCACTACATGCGGACCATCGGGAGTCGAGTGCCGTGAAGAGGGCATGGACCAGTGTGGCTATCGGTAGCGGGACGCTGATTGCGGCCTCGCTTCTGTTCGCCCCGGCGCTGGCGCTCTCCGGCGCGACCCGCGCGACGCCGCAGCGGGATGGCGGCGCCGACGATCTCGGCCTTGTCGATGCCTTCACCCCGGCGGTGACCGACCCGCGGCTGGCGGCCGCGCTGGCCCGGCGCGGCATGAACGTCAACGATATGCGCTTCACCCCGGCCGGGGGCCGCGAGGGGCAGCGGAGCCGGCGGCTCGAACTGCGGCCGCACCGCGCCGCGCCGACCGACGCGGTGCGCAGCCCGGCGACCGAGGCGATGCGCTCGCCGGTCACGATGATCACGCCGAGCAACTACAATCTCGGCCTGACGCTCGGCTGGCGCCGCCTCGCCGTTTCCGGCGATATCGTCGAATCCGAAGCCGGCGCGGTGCCGGGCCGCAGCGAGGCCGCTCAGATCGGGGTCAGCTATCGCGCCACCCGCCGGATCACCGGCCGGGTCGCCGTCGCGGCCGAGCGGACCGAGGGCACGCGGCGGCTGATCGCGCCGGACGAAATCTATTCGCTCGACGTCGGCGGCGCCTTCTCGATCACCCGCCATATCGATCTGACCGCCGGCGCCCGCTACCGCATCTCGCGCGACCGCATCGATCCGCTCGCCCGTGACCAGCGGCGCGACAGCCAGGCGGTCTATATCGGCACCGCCTTCCACTTCTGATCGCCGCTCAGCCCGGCTCGCCGAGCCAGGCGTCTATCCCCGCCCAGCCGTAGGCACCGCGCGCGACCAGCCCGGCGCCGCGTGCCGCGCTGACGCCGCCGAGCGCGATCGCCGGCAAGCGGGTCTGCCGGGCGAGCGCGAGGAAGCCGTCGACGCCGAGCGGGGTCGCTCCCGGATGCGAGCGGGTGGCGAAAACAGGGGAAATGAAGACAAGGCCGGCGCCCGCCGCCGCCGCGGCGCGCAGCTCGGCGAGATCGTGCACGCTCGCGCTTCTGAAGCCCGCGCCGGCGCCGTGGCCGTGGCTGCCGTCGGCGCCCCAGGCGCGCGCCTGCTCCGCGCTCCCGGCGAGCAGCAGCATCTGGCCGCGCGCGCGCGCCCTTTCCCTTGCGGCCCGGAACAGGGCATGCCGCTTGGCCTCGCCGAGCCGGTAGTGGCGAAACACGATGCCGCCGCCCGGCGGCAGGCGATCGAGCGCCGCGAGCAGGCCGTCGCCCATGCGCTCGTCGGTCATCAGCCACTGGCGCGGGAGGGGGTGGAAGTGGTTCATCGCGCTACCTATAGCAGCGGCGATGACCCATGTATCCGCGTCCGCGCGGCTCGCCGCCGTGCGCGCCGCCATCGCCAAAGCCGCCAGGAAGGCGGGCCGCAACCCGGAAGGGATCACACTGGTCGCGGTCTCCAAGACGCATGCCGTGGAGGCGATCCGGCCGCTGATCGCCGCCGGCCAGCGCGATTTCGGCGAAAGCCGGGTGCAGGAGGCGCAGGCGAAGTGGCCGGCGCTGCGCGCGGCGCAGCCCGATCTCAGGCTGCACCTCGTCGGCCGGCTCCAGTCGAACAAGGCCGACGAGGCGGTGCGGCTGTTCGACGTGATCCACTCGGTCGACCGTCCCTCGCTGGTCGAGGCGCTCGGCAAGGCGACCGCCAGGACCGGCCGGCGGCCACTCTGCTTCGTCCAGGTCAATGTCGGGGAGGAGCCGCAAAAGGGCGGCTGCACGCCGGCGGAGCTGCCCGACCTGCTCGTGCGCTGCCGCGAAGCCGGGCTGGCCCTGGCCGGCCTGATGTGCATCCCGCCGGCGGACCGGGAGGCGGCGCCCTATTTCGCGCTGCTCGCGAAGCTTGCGCGGCGCCACGCCCTGCCCGGGCTCAGCATGGGCATGTCGGCCGATTATGAAACGGCGGTGACGTGCGGCGCGACGCACGTGCGCGTCGGCACCGCCCTGTTCGGAGCGCGCGAATGAGCTTCGACGCGCTGATCTTCGACTTCGATGGCGTGCTGGTCGAAAGCGAATATGCCGGCAACCGGCAGATCGCCGAATTCCTCACCAGCATCGGCCGGCCGACCAGCATCGAGGAGTCGATGCGCCACTTCATGGGGCTGGCGGGCCGCGACTTCATCGCCGCGATCGAGCGCTGGATCGGCGGACCGCTGCCGGAGAGCTTCAGGGGCGAGCGCGCCCGCGAGGATGCGCGCGCGCTCGCCGAGGGGCTCGAGGAAGTGGCGGGCGCGGTCGATTTCGTGCGCCGCCTGCCGCGCGCGCTGCCGCGCGCGATCGCATCGTCGAGCTCGACTCGCTGGATTCGTGGCCATCTCGTCCATCTCGGTCTCGGCGACGCGTTCGGCGACATGATCTTCTCGGGCCGCGAACATGTCGCCAATGGCAAGCCCGCGCCCGACCTCTATCTCCACGCCGCCGATGCGCTCGGCGTGCCGATCGAACGCTGCGCGATCATCGAGGATTCGCCGGTCGGCGTCACCGGCGCGCTCGCCAGCGGCGGCACCGTCATCGGTCTCGCCGCCGGGCGCCACTGCCTCGACGGCCATGCCGAGCGCCTGCGCGCGCTCGGCGTCGAGTATGTCGCGCACAGCTTCGAGGATGTCGCGGCGCTGCTCGCGCTCGCCTAGAGCTGGTGGCCGCTGCGGTCGCGCTTGGTCGCGAGGTAGCGCCGGTTGTGCGGGGTTTCGCCGACCTTGAGCGGTACGCGCTCGACCACCTCGATGCCCCTCGCCTCGAGCGCGGCGACCTTGCGCGGATTGTTGGTGAGCAGCCGGATGCGGGTGCGCGGCAGCTGCTCCAGCATCCGCGCCGCGACGGTGAAGTCGCGCTCGTCATCGGCGAAGCCGAGACGCAGATTGGCGTCGACGGTATCGAATCCCTGGTCCTGCAGCGCGTAGGCGCGCATCTTGTTGATGAGGCCGATGCCGCGCCCCTCCTGGCGCAGGTACAGCAGGATGCCCCAGTCAACGCCGGCGATCGCCGTGAGCGCGGCGGCGAGCTGCGACCCGCAATCGCATTTGAGACTGCCGAGCGCATCGCCGGTCAGGCATTCCGAATGCACGCGCACCAGCGGCGGCGTGTCGCTCGGCGTGCCGATGATGAGCGCGACATGCTCGGCCGTGTCGTCGTCCGAGCGGAAGGCGACGATCTCCGCCTGCTCGGCGAACCGGGTCGGCAGCTTCGCGCGCGCGACCACGCGAAGGCCGGCGCCGCCGCCATACGTCATGACGTCATCGCTGGCGACGCGCGCCTCGACTGGGCCGGCGCGGCGCACGAACCAGGCGGGCAGCAGCCCGGCCAGCCGGGTGAGCCTCAGCGCCGCTTCGGCGGTCGCGGGCGATGCCAGCGGCACGGCGCTGAACGGACCCTTGAGCGGCTTCGACAGGTCGAACCTGGGGTCGGCGATGGCCACCGCCACGTCGAGATCGATCCACGGCTGGCGGCGGATCAGCACCGGCCCGCCCGGCTCGGCGGCGCGCTGGTTGGTGAGCTTCAGCGTCGCGGCGCGATTGCCGGAAACCAGCAGGTCGGCCGCCTCGCCCTCGTCGAAGGCGGCGAGCCCTGCGGCGTCGGCCGTCTCGATCGCGAGGAAGGCGAAGTCGTCGATCGCGAGCGGCCAGCCACGCCGGGCCGCGTCGATCGCGCGGGCGACGTCCCGCGCCCCGCTCAAAGCGCGAATTCCGTCACGATCGGGACGTGGTCGGAGGGTCGCGTCCAGCTGCGGCAGGCCTCGTGAACATGATGCGCGCGCGCCTGCCGGGCGACGTCCTTCGTCGCCCACATATGGTCGAGCCGGCGGCCGCGATCATTCTTCGTCCAGTCCGGCGAGCGATAGCTCCACCAGGTGTGCAGCCGGCGCGGCGCGGGGTGGAAATGGCGGCCGAGATCGATCCAGTCATTGCTCTGCTGCAACCGGGTCAGCGCCTCCACCTCGATCGGCGTATGGCTGACGACGTTGATCAGCTGCCGGTGGCTCCACACGTCGCATTCGAGCGGCGCGACATTGAAATCGCCGACGATGATCGTCGGCTGGCGCAGTTGCTCGGACCAGCGCGTCATCCGCTCGATGAAGTCGAGCTTCTGGCCGAACTTGGGGTTGAGCGCCCGGTCGGGGATGTCGCCGCCGGCCGGCACGTAGACGTTTTCGAGCCTCACGCCGCAGTCGAGCCTCACGCCGACATGACGCGCCTCTCCGTTCGCCTGCCAGTCCATCCGGTCATCCTCGCGCACCGGCACCTTTGAAACGATCGCGACGCCGTGATGCATCGGCTGGCCGCAGATCTTGAGGTGGTTGTAGCCGAGCCGCCGGAACAGGCCTTCGGGAAATTCGGTGTCGCGGACCTTGGTTTCCTGCAGGCAGAGGATGTCGGGCGCCTCCTCGACGAGGAACCGCTCGACGATGGCGGTGCGGGCGCGGATCGAATTGATGTTCCAGGAGGCGATCTTGAGGTTCGGCATCGGTGGCGATGTAGCGAGCCCGCGGGCGCTTCGCCACCTTCGTCTCGCGACGTAAAGGGCCCCCGCTCCGGGGGCGTGGAGCGAGGGCCCACCAAGCGTTGCTACGCGAGGTCAATCGCTTGGACGCGGCCGGGCAACAGGGGGGAAAACCCGGGCGCAGCATCCGCGCAATTGCACGGTCGAATCTAGAGCGGGCGACCTGTCGCGCCGATGAACGGGCGTTCGGCCCGGGTAGGGTCAGCCGCGCGGTCCGGCCCGGCGCGCCGGTTCCCGGAAGCGGAAGGCGCTCTCGGCGACGGGCTGGTTGAAGCGCTGGCCGCTGAGCCGCACGGTGGTGAGGTGGCTCTGGGCGTCGACCAGATTCCAGCCCTGCAGGACGAGCCCGCCGGGCGCGCCGGATACCTTGGCGAAGGCAAGCGTGATCGCGCCATATTCGCGCCGGCGCGGATCGCGCGCCTCGATCATCAGCACCTGATCGTCATTGCGCACGACCCGGGCGAAGCGGGCGAGGTCCTGCTCGGGATTGAGCAGCACCGAGAGCGGCGAATCGCCGATCGGCCAGCGCTGATGCTGGCCGACATCATAGTCGATGAAGTGCAGCGCGCGCCCGTCGGCGACGACCAGCATGTTGGCGCTGCGGCCGTAATCGAAGCGGATCTTGCCGGGGCGCTTCAGCGTGAGGGTGCCCGACAGCGTCTGCCCGCCGCGCCCGGTCTGCACGAAATGCGCGGTCATCGTGCTGATCGCGCGCAGATGGGCCTGGACCTGGGCGAGGCCACCCGACTGCGCCTGGACGCCCGCCTGCGGCAAGGCGAGCGCAGCGAGCGGCGCCGCGAGGGCGAGCGCGACGGCGCGGATCAACGGCGCGCGTGACCTGGACATGGCGGGGGACTTGGGCATGGGCGCTTGAACGGGCCGTGAACCCGCGCGGTTCCCGGGTCCCTCAGTCGCCCTCGCCCGGCTCGGGCGAGAAATATTTCTCGAACTTGCCCTCTTCGCCCTTGTGCTCGTCGGCATCGGGGTAGGTGTCCCGCTTGCGGGTGATGTTGGGCCATTCGGCCGAGTAGGTTGCGTTGAGTTCGAGCCACTGTTCGAGCCCGCTCTCGGTATCGGGCAGGATCGCCTCGGCCGGGCATTCCGGCTCGCACACGCCGCAATCGATGCACTCGTTCGGATTGATGACGAGCATGTTGTCGCCCTCGTAGAAGCAGTCGACGGGGCAGACTTCCACGCAATCCATATATTTGCAGCGGATGCAGGCATCGGTAACGACGTAGGTCATGGTGCTTTCTCTTCTTCCCCCGCCCGTCCCTAGGCGGGGGCGGCTTCGCTCGTCAATTCGGAATAAAGGGCACGGGCCTCGGCCGGCGGGCCGCGACGCGCGGGCAGCGCCTCGACGCGCAGCACCCGCACCCGGCCGTGGTGCGCGAAAGCGAGGATGCTGCCGACGCGCACGGGCGCGTGCGCCCGCGCGACGACGCGGCCGTCGAGCCGCACATGGCCGCCCTCGGCGAGCGAGCGCGCCACGGAGCGCGTGCTTGCGATCCGCGCGTGCCACAGGAAGCGGTCGAGCCGCAGGCTCTCAGCCACGCTTGAGCTCCGCCAGCGCGGCGAAGGCGCCGCCGGGCTTCACGCGCTCGCGCGCGGCGCGTCGTCGCGGCCGGCCACGCCACAACCAGGTCGCGCTTTCCTCGCCGCGGCGAAAGCCGATGTCGTGCATCAGCCGGGTGAGTGCGCGCGGCGCGAGGCCGAGCGAGGTCACGAAGCCGGGGTCCACCGCCTCCCGCGCCTTGCCGGCGCGGGCCTCGTGGGCGCGCCGCGCGATCCGCTCGGCCACGTCGACGCGAATCATCTGCGGCCCGGCCGCGCGAAAGCCGATCCGCGTGAGCAGCGCCGGATCAGGCGGGGTCGGCAGCACCGCCCGGCCGGGCGGCGGCAGCGCGGGCATCGGCGCGTCCGCGGCGATGGCGCGCAAGGCGGTGCGCCAGCGCGCCGCCTCGGGTTTGAGCAGCGCCGGCATGAACAGGTCGAGCGCGCCGATCGTGATGCCGAGCCGGGCCATCGCGCGGCGCTGGGCGCGGTCGAGCGAGGCCAGCGGCTCCTCGACGCGGTCGCGCGCGATGATCCCGCCTTCGTCGACCAGCATGGCGAGCAGCGCGCGCATCGCCGCGGGCGCCGCCGGATCGCGCCCGGCGTGACCGGCGGCGCGCAATGGGCCGAGCCGCGCCTCGATCCGGCCGCGTAGCCATTCGGTGAGCCGCTCGACGATGCGCGCGCGGCCCTCAAGCGAGACGGCATCGAGCCGCCGGTCGAGCAGCACGCGCGGGCTGAGCAGGTTCTTGCCCGGCGCCAGCCGAGCGACCTCGTGCCCGCGCCACAGCAGCGCGATCGGCGCGCCGGCATCGGTGCGCAGCGTGAAATGCGCGTCCTTGTCGGCGGCGAGCGCGGCGGCGCGCCTTTCATATTCATGGCCGAGTCGGCGCTCGGCGGCGGCGAGCAGCCGCTTGCGATCGTCGTGCCGCGCCGACGGATCGATTTCGAACGCGAAGCCGGTGAGCCGGCCGATCGCGAAGCTGCCGACGCTGACCTCGCCATCGGCGTCGACTGCGACCGGCGCCGTCGCGCCCTTGCCGACATCGCGCATCAGCAGCGAGGTGCGCCGATCGACGAAGCGCTGGGTGAGCCGCTCGTGCAGCGCGTCGGAGAGCTTTTCCTCGACCGCCATCGCCCGCGCCGCCATCGCCGCCGGATCGTCGAGCCAGTCGGCGCGCTGGGCGATATAGGCCCACGTCCTGATGCCGGCGAGCCGGTCGGCGAGGGTGTCGATGTCGCCCTGGACATTGTCCAGCCGCGCCACCTCGCGCGCGAACAGATCGTGCGGGATCGTCCCCCTGCCGTCGGACAGATGCATGAAGAGGTGGGCGACGAGCCGCGCATGGCGTTCGGGCCCGGTCTTGCGAAAGTCGGGCAGCCCGCAGGTCGCCCACAATCGCTCCACCTGCCCTGCCCCGCGCGCGCGGGCGCGCACCAGCGGATCGGCGGCGAGCAGCCGGAGCACGGCGAGGTCGACCGCCTCCGGGGCCGGCCGCAGGCTCGGCAGGGCGGGCTTGCGCTCAAGCGAGCGGATCAGCGCGTCGACGCCGGCGAAGTCGAGCCTGCTCTCGCGCCAGAAAAGGTGATCGAGCGGGGCGAAGCGGTGCGTCTCGATCGCGTCGATCTCCTCGGGACGGAATTCGGCCAGCGGCTTGCCCTCGAGCGCGAGCGTGCCGAACGTGCCGTCGCGCTGGTGGCGCCCGGCGCGGCCGGCGATCTGCGCCATCTCGGCGATCGTCAGCCGGCGCCGGCGCGCGCCGTCGAACTTGCCGAGCCCGGCGAAGGCGACGTGGCCGACGTCCAGATTGAGGCCCATGCCGATCGCGTCGGTCGCGACCAGATAATCCACCTCGCCGGCCTGGTACATGGCGACCTGGGCATTGCGCGTGCGCGGGCTGAGCGCGCCCATCACCACCGCCGCGCCGCCGCGCAGCCGGCGCAGCATCTCGGCGACGGCATAGACCTGCTCGGCCGAGAAGGCGACGATTGCCGATCGTGGCGGCAGCCGCGAGAGCTTGGCCGGGCCGGCATAGCTCAGCGTCGAGAAGCGCGGCCGCGCGACGATCTCCGCCCCGGGCAGCAGCGCCCGCACGATCGGCTTGAGGCTCTCCGAGCCCAGGATCATCGTCTCCTCGCGCCCGCGCGCGCGCAGCATCCGGTCGGTAAAGACGTGGCCACGCTCGGGATCGGCGCCGAGCTGCGCCTCGTCGAGGGCGACGAAGGCGAAATCGCGATCCGTCGGCATGCTCTCCGCCGTGCAGCAGAACCAGCGCGCGCGATCGGGCAGGATCTTCTCCTCGCCGGTCAGCAGCGCGACCTGCCCCGGTCCCTTGGCCGCGACGATGCGGTCGTAGATTTCGCGGGCGAGCAGCCGCAGCGGGAACCCCATCAGGCCGGAGGAGTGGCCGCACATCCGCTCGACCGCGAGATGGGTCTTGCCGGTATTGGTCGGGCCGAGCACGGCCCTGAGCCTGCCGGCGGCATCGTCGCACATGACCCCTAGATCGGCGCCGCGAGCGGCGAAAGCAACCCGGCGGGCATCGCTGGCGGCGACTCGCCCTGGCCCGTGCGAGCTACGGTTCGTCGCACGCCGATTCCGCGATTCGATTGGGTAATTTGACTTTAATCCCTTTTCTTCACAGTCCTTGCCACCTGTCGAGCGGGTGCGCGGCGGGATGGACTGGGGCGCGCGGGGACGGGGCTTGTATCGGATCGACGAGCGGCGGGACACGATGGCCGGCGGCGCCGCCGCGCTCCGGTTCGCCGGCGCCGCCTTCGCGCCCGCGCCCGCGCCCGTCTTCGGCCGGCGCGGCAACGGCCAGCGCCGCCGCGTCGGCGATTTCGAGCTCGTCGTCGATCTCGGCCAGCGGATCGGCTCCGGCGAATGGTTCCGCGGCCTCCTCACCTGCCTCGGGCTCTGCTACGCCGCCTGGTCGCTGGCGCCGCCGCTGGCGCCGATCGAGGGGGTCGGCGAGCCACCGCTGGCCGACACGCAGTTCGAGCAGTTGCGCGTCACCGGCATCGCGCCGCTCGCTTATGGCGCCGATACCGGTCGCCGGATGGCGCCGACCGAAGCGGTGGTGCCGCTGCCCGAGCCGCCGGAGCGGCCGATCGTCGAGCTCAGCGCGACGCTGGGGCGCGGCGACAGCCTGGCCAGCGCGCTCGCCCGCGCCGGTGTCGGCCGCGCTGAGGCGGGCCAGGTGGCGGCGATGATCGCCGAGGCGCTGCCCGACGGCGGTGTCCGGGCGGGTACGACGCTCGACCTCACCCTCGGCCGGCGGCCCGATCGCACCGTGCCGCGGCCGCTCGAAAGGCTCGCCTTTCGGGCGCGCTTCGACCTCAGCATCGAAATCGAGCGCGCCGGGGGTGCGCTGCGGCTGAAGCGCATCCCGATCGCCGTCGACGACACCCCGCTGCGCATCCAGGGACGGGTCGGCGCCAGCCTTTACCGATCGGCGCGCGCGGCGGGCGTGCCGGCGCGGATCATCCAGTCCTATATCCGCGCGATCGCAACGCAGATCAGCGTGCCTTCCGATCTCAAGGCCGACGACCGGTTCGACATCATCATCGAGCATCGCCGCGCCGAAACCGGCGAGACCGAAACCGGCGGCCTGCTCTATGCGGGGCTGCAGCGCGATCGCGGCCGCGATCTCAGGCTCATGCAGTGGTCGGTGGGCGGCGCCAGCCAATGGTTCGACGCGGCCGGGGTCGGCCGGCGCACGGGCGGCCTCTTGCGGCCGGTGCCGGGACGGGTCACCTCGGGCTATGGGCGGCGCTTCCATCCGATCCTGCACCTCACCCGGATGCACACCGGCACCGATTTCCACGCGACCTACGGCCAGCCGATCGTCGCGGCCGCCGATGGCCGGGTGGTCCGCGCTGGCCGGGCCGGCGGCTATGGCAACCAGGTGAAGCTCGCCCATGACGGCGGGCTCGTGACCTCCTACTCGCATCTCAGCCGCTTCGCGGTTCGCACCGGCGAGCGTGTCCATCGCGGCCAGGTGATCGGCTATGCCGGCGCCACCGGCCTGGCGACCGGAGCGCATCTTCATTACGAGGTGTTCCGGGGCGGCCATCGGGTCGATCCGATGTCGGTGCGTTTCTCGACGCGCACGCAGCTTTCGGGCCGCGACCTGGCGAACTTCCGCGACCGCCTGCGCGGCCTGCTGGCGACGCCGACCGGCGATCGGGTCCTGGCGGCGGGCGGCGGCGGCCAGCGCGCCGTCGCGCGCTGAATCGCGCCACGACGGCGGGACCGGCGCAAGCCCCGGGCGCCGGGCCGCATTTCGCTTTCCCGAAATCCGTTTCGAGCGGCATGTCGATCGCGCCGATACCCGTTCGTCGTCGGGACGAGGGGCCGGCCGTCGGCCGCGACGAGCCAGAGGAGAGGAGACGGGACATGCGCGTGATGGTGTTCGTGAAAGCGACCGCGGACAGCGAAGCCGGCATGACGCCTTCGCCGGAGACGGAGGCGATGTTCGTCGAGATGGGCAAGTATAACGAGGAGCTGGTCAAGGCCGGCATCCTGCTCGCGGGCGACGGCCTCAAGCCGTCCAGCGCCGGCAAGCGCGTCCGGTTCGACGGGTCGAGCCGCACGGTGATCGACGGGCCTTTCGCCGCGACCGGCGAGCTGGTCGCCGGCTACTGGCTCTGGCAGGTCAAGGACATGGACGAAGCCGTCGCCTGGGTGAAGCGCTGCCCCAATCCCATGCCCGGGCCGAGCGAGATCGAGATCCGTCCGCTTTATGAGGTCGAGGATTTCGGCGACCTGCTGACGCCGGAGGCCGAGGAGATTCATGCGCGTATCCGCGACCGGCTCGAAGGGAGCTGAGCGCGCCGCGCGGTCGACCACCCTCGCCGCGACGGCCCGGGCGCCGGATTCGACGGCGGGGAGCGAGAGCGTCAGGCGGAGGTGGCTTGCAGGTCGATCCGGGCTAGCGTCCCTGTGCCCGCCACCTTTTGACGACGCGGGCGACCATCTGTTCCTCATCGCCGGTCTGCCGCCACAGCTCGGAGAAGAGCGGGTCGGACGAGGCCGGCCTGAGGTCGCGCTCGAGGTCGTCGAACGAGACGCGGATCGGGATCGACACGCCCTCGCCGCAAACGATGCACTCGCGGTTGCGCAAGGCCGGGATCGCGTCGAGGAACCCGCGCGAGCCCTCGGGCATCGCCGACTTGACGAAGGCCTGGTCGCGATCGTTGTTGAGGCGCATCGAGATGATCGTGCCGCATTGCGAGAGGACGCCCTCGGCGAGATCGGACGGGCGCTGCGTGATCAGCCCGAGGGCGACGCCATATTTGCGGCCTTCCTTGGCAATCCTCTCGAGCACCTTGCGCACCGCCTGGCCGCCCTCGGTCTTGTCCGAGGGCACGTAGCGGTGCGCCTCCTCGCAGACGAGCAGGACCGGCCTTTGCACCTCGCTGCGCGACCAGATCGCATAATCGAAGACGAGCCGGGAGAGCACCGCGACGACGACCGCGACGATGTCGGAGGGCACGCCCGAAACGTCGATGATCGAGATCGGCTTGCCGCGCGCCGGCAGGCGGAAGATCTTGCCGATGAAGGCGCTCATCGAATCGGCGACGAGCATGCCAGAGAACATGAACTGGTAGCGCGGGTCCGACTTCAACTCGTCGATCTTGGTCTTGAGCCGCATATAGGGCGCGGTGTCGGTCGCCTTGTTGAGCAGCCCCATCTCCTGGGTGATCGCGTTGGTGAGGTCCGACAGTGCGTAGGGGATCGGCGAATCGACGGTGAGCTTGTTGAGCCCCTCGGCGGCGCGGTTCTTCGCGCGCGCCTGCAGCAGGCACTTGGCGAGGATGCCCATGTCCTGCTGCCGGTCGGCGCCCTGGCTGGTGACGAAGACCTCGCAATGCTCCTCGAAGTTCATCAGCCAGTACGGCATGGCGAGATTGTCGACATTGTAGATTTCGCCATGGCCCTTGAAGGCGGCCGAATATTCGCCGTGCGGGTCGATCATGACGATGTGGCCCTCGGGCGCGAGCGCGCAGATGCGGTGCATGATCAGCGCCGCGGCGGTCGACTTGCCGGTGCCGGTCGATCCGAGCAGCGCGAAGTGCTTGCCGAGCAGCGCATCGACATAGAGCGCGCCGCGCACGTCGCGGGTCGGGTAGACGGTGCCGACCTCGATATGGGGTCGCTCGTCGGCTGCGAACATCTGCTTGAGGTCGTCGCCGGTGACCGGATAGGCGCGGCTGCCCGGGATCGGATAGGTGGTGACGCCGCGCCTGAAGTTGATCAGCCGGCCGGTCGCGGGATCCTCGTCGCCCTCGCCGAGAAAGTCGATTTCCGCGGTGACGGCGCCGGCCTCGGGGTCGGTGAGCTTGAGGTGGCGGACATTGGCGAGCAGCCAGCGCTGGCCGCCGTCGATCTTGATCTGGCTGCCGACCTGGCCCGACATGGCGACGCTGGGATCGCCATCGGAGGCGAGCTCGGCGAGGCGACGGCCCGAAATCTCGACCCGTGCGCCGCTGCCGCCGATCTCGACGACCTCGCCGATGGCTTCGTGCCGGGCGCGCAGCCCGCGCCGCGGCCTGAAATGGACCGGTCCGTCGGCCGCGTCGGGCGACTCCGGGAAGTCGTGCACGTTCATCGCATCGGTCATGAAACCTCCCTCTCCGCCCACGAGCCGAATGGATGCGATTTAGCCGCCGAGCAGTAAATAAGTCGTATTCTTCGGCGCGACCTTTTCTTGGCGATTACTTCGGTTCGCCCGGGCGCTCAGGCGAAGCGGCGGCGGAAAAGGGCGCTTGCCGCCCAGCCGAGCAAGAGCGCGATCGTGACCGCGGTGATGCCGTAGGCGAGCGACCAGCGCTGCGCGGAATCGGCGACGAAGCGCTCGAAGCCGAGCTTTTCGATGCGGATTTCACGCGTCGCGGCGGCGAGGATGCGGCCGTCGCGAATCAGGAAGGTCTCGGCGGTATAGGTGCCGACCGGCACCCGCGCCGGAATCGTGATGCGTGCGCGGTAGAGCACCCCTTCGCTGATTTCGACGCCGTGCGGATATTCGGCGTAGAGCTGGTTGCGACGGCGCAGGTCGATCAGGCCCTGGGCGAAGCGTCGCATCGTCCGCACGTCGACCCCGCCGCTCGGCGAGAGCTGGAGATTGTCGAGCCCGAGCTCGTAGATCGCGGCCATGCGATCGTCGACCAGCCGGTCGAGCGGGCGCGAGGAGGCGACCGCGTAGAAGGCGGGCGCCGAGCGGAAGCGAACCCGCCCGACGTTCATCCAGATACCGGCGACCTTGCGCTTCTCGCGCACGACGATCGGCTCGACCGGACCCTTGAGCACCACGGCGATGTCGGTCGCGCCCTCCGGCGGCCGGCCGTCGGGATAGATGATCGCGCCGAACAGCAGCAGCTGCTCGCCGGCGAAGCTGTAGCGGATCTCGACATTGCGGTTCGACACGTCGGGCACGAGCCGCGGCTGGGCCGCCCCGAGCAGCAGGGGTGCCGCCAGCGCGAGGAGCAGGGCGTGAAGGCGCCCCCTCACAGCTGCTGCACCGTATAGATCTCCTCCGGCCGCCAGCCGAGCTGGAGCGCGAGCCGGAAGGCGACACCGAGGATGACGATGGCGAGGATCATGCGCAGCAGCTCGGGTTTCATCTTCTGCGCGAGGCGGACGCCGACCTGCGCGCCGATCACCGAACCGAGCAGCAGCAGCACCGCGAGCACGATGTCCACCGACCTGGTCGTCGTCGCGTGGACGAGGGTGGTGATCGCGGTCACGAACAGGATCTGGAAGAGCGAGGTGCCGACGACGACCTGCGCCGACATGCCGAGCAGGTAGATCATCGCCGGCACCATCACGAAGCCGCCGCCGACGCCGAGCAGGACCGCGAGTATGCCGCTGAAGAAGCCGAGGCCGAGCGGCGCGAGCGGCGAAATGTAGAGCCCGGAGCGGTAGAAGCGCCAGCGCAGCGGCAGCGAGGCGATCAGCGGGTGATGGCGCCGCGGCGCCGCCCGCGCGCCACCTGCGGGCGGCTTCAGGATGTCGAGCGCCTGGGCCGCCTCGCGCGCCATCAGGATGCCGATGCTGCCGAGCAGCAGGACGTAGAGGATCGAGATGACGGTATCGATCTGGCCGCCTTGCTGCAGCCATCGAAAGACGAAGCCGCCGGCGAGCGAGCCGAACATGCCGCCGGCAATCAGCACCAGCCCCATCTGCACGTCGACGCCGCGCTTGCCGCGATGAGCGAGCACGCCCGAGATGCTGGTGCCGGTGATCTGGGTGTTGGCCGAGGCGACCGCGACCGCCGGCGGGATGCCGTAGAAGATCAGGATCGGCGTGATCAGGAAGCCGCCACCGACCCCCACCATGCCGGTCAGCAGGCCGACCAGGCCGCCGAGACCGACGATCACCAGTGCGTTGACCGACAAGCCGGCGATCGGGAGGTAGATGTCCATCGGCGCGCGACCCTAGCCCTTATTCGGCGGGCGCGGAAGCGCGCAGCGCGGCGTCAGAAGTCGCTGGCGAGGGTGAGCGCCGGGCCGCTGTCCGGCGCGGCATTTCCGGCCAGCCGGAAGCGCCAGTCGGCGACCAGGCGGAGGCGGGATTCGGCATCGGGCAGGCGGATCGCGGCGCTCGGCCCGACATCGAGCCGGCGCAGCCCGGGCTGCGCCGCCGCCCAGAGGCCGGCGCCGATCTCCACCGGGCCGACCCCTGCCGCGAGCCTTGCGCTGCCGTCGACGAAGAGGTCGCGGCGGTGCAGGCCGACGACGCCGGCCTGCGCATAGCCGTCGAGCGTCACCGCGCGGGTCAGCGCGAATCGGCGGCCGCTGTAGAGCGTCAGCGCAAAGGCTTCGCGCCCGTCGCGCCCGACGCGCTGGCGCCGCTCGGCGAGCAGGTGAACGGGGACGGCCTGGAGCGGCCGCCAGTCGAGCCCGGCCGCGATTTCGCTACCGCCCGGCCGCTGCCCGAGCGGCAGGTAGAGGCGCATGCTCGCGGCGAGCGGGCGCGCCGGATCGTCGTTCAGGCGAAAGAGCAGCCGCGCGCCCGCCTGGGAGCCACCCAGCGTGCCGCCGGGCGCGAGCGCCGCCGGCCTGTCGCCGCCGCGCAGCAGCAGCCAGGCCGCGCCGCGCCAGCGATCGGTCCGCGCCGCCTCCGGCGCAAGCCCGGCAAGGGCGGGAAGCAGCCGCGCATCGTCGTTGTCGTCGTTGTCGTCGTTGTCGTCGCGAAGCGGGGCCGCCGCCAGGGCGGGCGCTGGCGCGGGTACCGATGGCCACTCCACCGCGATCGCGCGAGCGGCATCGGCGGCGGCGCCGGCTGGCGCGGACGCGAGGGCCGGCGGTCGCGCCGCGAGCGATGCATCGCGCGAGACGGATGGCGGGGCGGCCGCGAGACGGGGCGCAAGCGGTGCCGGCTCCCCGGGCGGCGCTGGCGCGCGCCTGGCGGACGCGGACGGCGTCGCGACCGCGGTGGTGTCGCCCGGCCACCAGGCCGGCGCGAGCGTCAGGATGCGCAGGCACACCCAGCCGCCGAGCACGACGCCGAGAAAGCGCAGCGGCGGGGCGGCGCGCCTCATTCGGCGGGCAACTCGCGCGGAAAGACGTGCGCGGTCTTGTTCCAGGGCGCGGCGCCGGTCCGGCGGAGCATGAGGTAGAGCATCAGCGCGCGCCGCGCCGCGAGCATCGCGATCGCGTTGCCGACGACGACGCGCGGCAGCGAGCGCAATCCCTCGCGCCAGCCATAGGCGCGGGTGACAAAGCCGGCGCGCATCGCGAGCCGCCAGCCGAGCAGGCCGAGATTGATCGAGAGCAGCAGCGCCAGTCCCGGCGAGGGCGACGGCGGCGGCGGCCCGCCGGCGAGCCACACCAAAGCGAGCGCCGTCCACAGGAGGAGCGCGCCATAAGCGGCGAGCAGCAGGACCGCGGCGAGCAGCGACTGGCGATCGCGCATCCGCATCCAGCGCTCGGTGAAGCCGCCGGCCCAGCCGAGCCGGTCCCAGCCGGCAAGTGCGATGCCGACCATCCACCGCGCCTTCTGGTTGACCGCTGCGCCGATGCGCGAGGGGAAATAGCCGCGGGTGGCGACGCTCGGCCGGCCGGGCCCGGCGGCAACGCGCACGAAGGTGGCCGGGCGACCCATCGCGCCGAGCCGCAGCCCAAGCTCGTAATCCTCGGTGAGGCTGGCCGGGTCGAACGGCGTCCCGTAGGCGGCCGCCATGCGGTCGAGCGCGTCGCGCGCGATCGCGCAGCCGACCCCGGCGGACGGCACCGCCGCGCCGAGCGCCTCGCGCACGACCAGCTCCTTGCCATGCGCCTCGGCGAACTCGTCCGCGTAATGCGCGCCGATCCATCGCGACCGCCGGTCGATCAGCGGCAGCACCGGGAGCTGGACGAGATCGAAGCGCTCGACCAGCGAATCGAACAGGCGCAGCTCGGCCGAATGGACGATGTCCTCCGCGTCGTGCAGCACCACCGCCTTGAAGCGGCGGCCGGCGCGCGCCTCGTCCACGCGCATCGCATCCCACAGCCGGTTGAGGCAATCGGCCTTGCTGGTCGGTCCCGGCGTCGACCCGGTCACGCAGCGCACGCGTGGCCCGGCGCGCGCCTCGACCGCCTCGATCGTCGCGGGATCGTTGGGATAGCAGCCGACATAGAGGCGATAATCGGCATCGCCGAAGGCGCTGATGGCATGATCGAGCATCGCACCGATCACCGCCGATTCGTCCCAGGCCGGAACGAAGACCGCCATCGGCCCCGGCGTCGCGGGAGGGGCGAGCGTGTCGTGCGACGGCCCGCGCCGCAGCCTTCGTCGCAGCCGGATGCCGATCCAGAGCAAGTCGACGGCCAAGTCGCCGATGCCGAGCAGCAGAAAGCCAAAGGCCGCGAACAGCGTCAGTTCCTGCAACGCAAATTGCGCGGCCACCACCAATTCCGCGGGCAGCGTCACTTATCCCCCCTTCAGGGGGGATAATGGTTCACGCTTCAGGCGAGTCGCAAGAACAAATGGGCCGGCGGCTGGCCCGATCCGAAACGATTACTGATCGCGAGCCATTCCCGCCCGTCCCGCATGGTCAGCGGGCGAACAGATGGCCGGGATTCCTCATCGCCTTGATCTCGATCGCATTGCCGGAAGGATCGCGAAAGAACATCGTGGCCTGCTCGCCCACTTCGCCGGCGAAGCGGACTGTCGGTTCGATCACGAAATCGACACCGGCGGCGCGCAGGCGCCTGGCCAGCCGCCGCCAGTCTTCCATCGCCAGCACCGCGCCGAAATGCGGCACCGGCACGTCGTGCCCGTCGACCGCATTCTCGTGCGCGCCCGGCGTCGCGCCCGGCGCGAGATGCGCGACGAGCTGGTGACCGAAAAAGTCGAAATCCACCCAGCGCGCGGCGCTGCGCCCTTCCCGGCAGCCGAGCAGGTCGCCATAGAAGGCGCGCGCCGCGGCGAGATCATGGACCGGAAAGGCGAGGTGGAAGGGCGGCATCGTCATGACCGCGTCCTAGCCCGTCCGGCGGGGCCTGGCGAGGGGAGGCGCGGCGGCGGCCCGGTGGCGATCGGCGATCGTCCGCCTTGCCGCCGCGCGCATTTCCTGATTCGGTGCGACGAAGGCAAGGACGGGGAAACATGGTGGTGAGACGCAGGGCGGGGATGTTGATCGGCGCGCTCGCCCTGTCGGCCTGCGTCCCCCGCGCCGCGGCGCCGCCGCCGGGCGGACCGCTCGCGCCGCCGCCGGCGCCCAGGGCCTATCCCGAGCGCGGCCTGGAGAGCGTGATCGGGCGCACCGCCCCGGCGCTGGTCGCGCAGTTCGGCGAGCCCGATCTCGACGCGCGGGAAGGCCCGGCTCGCAAGCTGCAATTCATCGGGCCGGCCTGCGTGCTCGACGCCTATCTCTATCCCCGGCGCGACGGCGGCCAGCCGATCGTCACCCATGTCGATGCGCGCTTGCCGGATGGGCGCGACATGGATCGCGCCTCGTGCGTCGCCGCGCTCAGCCGCCGTCACCGCTGAGCCGCGCGATCGCCCAGGCGGCGGCTTCGGCGACCACCGGATCGGCGTCGTCGGTCAACGGGGTGAGCGCCGCGATCAGCGCCCGATCGCCGCTGTTGCCGGCGGCGATCGCGGCGTTGCGGACCATGCGATTGCGACCGATCCGCTTGATCGGCGACCCGGCGAAGACGCGGCGGAAGCCGGCGTCGTCGAGCGCGAGCAGATCGGCAAGTTGCGGGCCCACCATCTCGGCGCGCGGCAGGAAGGCGCGGTTGGCGCGGGCGGCGCTGGCGAAGCGGTTCCATGGGCAGACGGCGAGGCAATCGTCGCAGCCGTAGATGCGGTTGCCGATCGCGGCGCGAAGCTCGCGCGGGATCGGCCCCTTGTGCTCGATCGTGAGATAGGAAATGCAGCGCCGCGCATCGAGCCGGAACGGCGCCGGGAAGGCGCTGGTCGGACAGGCGTCGAGACAGGCGCGGCAGCTGCCGCAGCGCATCGCGTGCGGCGCATCGGGCGGCAGCTCCAGCGTCGTGTAGATCATGCCGAGAAACAGCCAGCTGCCGTCGGCGCGGCTGACGAGATTGGTGTGCTTGCCCTGCCAGCCGATCCCCGCCGCCTCGGCGAGCGGCTTTTCCATGACCGGCGCCGTGTCGACGAAGACCTTGAGGTCCACGCCGGCCGCCGCCTCGACGAGCCGGCGCGCGAGCGCCTTCAACGCCTTCTTGACGAGGTCGTGATAGTCGGCGCCGCGCGCGTAGACCGAGATGCGGCCGTGCTCGCGCGCCGCGGCGAGCGCGAGCGGATCGTCGGCCGGCGCGTAGCTCATGCCGAGGGCAATGATGCTGCGCACCTCCGGCCACAGGCCGGCCGGCGAGGAGCGCCGCTCGGCCGTATCCTCCATCCAGATCATCTCGCCGTGGCAACCCTCGGCGAGCCAGGCGCGCAGTCGCTCGCCCGCGCGCGGCGCCGCCGTCGCCGGCGCGATTCCGAATGCGTGAAAGCCGAGTTCTTTGGCTTGCCGCCTGATCTCGTCCTTTAGCTTTTGCTTGCTTTCCAACATATTCTCCGCTTTAGCGGATTTACTTCGTACGGGGGTAGAATAGCGCGAGTGTCAGCCGGTCTGGCGATCGAGGCGAAGGGCCTATGCAAGTCGTTCGACGGCAAGCCCGCGGTGCGGGGCATCGACCTCGCCGTGCCGCAGGGCACCATCTACGGCATATTGGGCCCGAACGGCGCCGGCAAGACGACAACGCTCAGGATGCTGCTCGGCATCATCGAGCCGGATCGCGGCGCGCGCACCCTGCTCGGCCTCGATCACCCGCTCGAGGCGGCGCGCCTGGTCGGTTATCTTCCCGAGGAACGCGGCCTCTATCCGGCGATGGCGACGCGCGAGGCGATCGCCTTCATGGGCGCGCTGCGTGGCCTGCCGCTCGACGTCGGCCGCAGGCGCGCGGAAATCCTGCTGCGCGAGAACGGCCTCGGCGATTATGTCGACAAGCCGATCAAGTCGCTTTCCAAGGGCATGGCGCAGACCATCCAGCTGTTCGGGACGATCGTCCACCAGCCGAAACTGGTCGTGCTCGACGAGCCCTTCGCCGGCCTCGACGCGATCAACCAGGGCCGGCTCGAACATATGATCCGCGAGGAGGCGGCGGCCGGCGCGACGATCATCTTCTCGACCCACGTCATCCACCATGCCGAGCGCCTGTGCGAGCGCATCGCCATCATCGCCGGCGGGCAGATCGGCTTCGAGGGGCTGGTCTCCGAGGCGCGCGAGCGGCTGCGCCCGGTGGTGCGGCTGCGCACGCGCGCGCGGCAAGGGGCCTGGCGCTCGGCCCTGCCCGCCGATGCCGCCCAGGTCGGCGGTGCGTGGCAGTTCGAGCTGCCCGCGGCCGGCATCGAGCCGTTGCTCGAGGCGCTGATCGCCGGTGGCGCCGGGATCGAGGAATTGTCGATCGAGCGGCCGGGCCTGCACGACGCCTTCGTTGCGATCGCCGGTGAGGCGGCGGCGCGTGAAATGGGCGACGGGCCGGACGGCGCGGCCGCGATGGAAATCGCGGCATGATGGGGCTGTGGGACTCCGCCTGGGTCGTCGCGCGGCGTGATTTCGTGGCCACCGTCTGGTCGCGCACCTTCATCCTGTTCCTGCTCGCGCCGCTGATCGTCTTCGCCTTCGCGCTGTTCGTCACCAACATTTCGGCCCAGCGCGAGGCGCGCGCGCTCCAGCCCATTGTCGCCGTGGTCACCGACACCGCCACCGCGCAGGCGCTCGCCGACGCGCGCCAGCGGCTGGCCGCGGGCACGTCGGAGCAGAGCTTCCCGGTGCTGCGCGCGGTGCCGCCGGCGGAGCGCGTCGGCGTCCAGATCCGCCGGCTCCTCGCCGATCGCGAGGGCAATTACTCGGCGGTGCTGAGCGGTACGCTCGAGCGGCCGGTGCTCACCGGGCCGCGCCGCGCCGACGGCTTCGTCACCCGGCGGCTCCAGCTCGTCATCGACCAGGCGCGCCAGGCGCGCGCGCTCGAAGGCAATCCCGATGCGCTCGCCGTCGTGCCGCTCGAACGCGTCGTGACGGCGGCGGCGGCGGGCAATCTGCAGATGATGCGCCGCCAGTTCGCGCGCGCCGGCCAGGGCCTGATCTTCGGCGTGACCGTCCTGCTCGCGACGCTGCTGCTCTCCACCCTGGTCGAGGAAAAGTCGAACAAGGTGATCGAGGTGCTCGCCGCCGCGGTGCCGCTCGACGCGGTCTTTCTCGGCAAGCTGTTCGCGATGCTCGCCATCTCCACGGTCGGGCTGCTTGTGTGGGGCGGCGTCGGCGCGACCGCCTATCTGTTCAGCCAGGTGGTGAGCGAGTGGGTGAGCCTGCCCGACGTCTCGCCGGCCGTGGGCTGGCCGGCCTTCGTGGTGCTGATCGTCGTCTATTACGCGACCAACTTCCTGCTGCTCGGCTCGCTCTTCCTCGGCATCGGCGCGCAGGCGAACAGCGTGCGCGAAATCCAGACCATCTCGATGCCGGTGACCTTGCTCCAGGTCGTTGTGTTCCTGCTCGCGGTCAATGCGGTCGGCGCCTCGGGATGGATCGGCTGGCTCGCCTGGCTGGTGCCCTTTTCCTCGCCGCTGGCGATGGTTGGCCATGCCGCCATGTCGGCGAGCATCTGGCCGCATTTCGCGATGCTTGCCTGGCAGCTGCTGTGGATCGTGGTGATCGTGCGCCTGTCGTCGCGCATGTTCCAGCGCACCGTGATGAAATCGGCCGGCGGCACGCGGCTGTTCGATCTGCGCGCCTGGCGCGTGCCGCTCGGGCGGCGCCCGGCGCGGCCCTCGGAATAGGGCCGGCCCGCGCTGCCGCCCGCTCGCCTTGGCGGGCGAGTCGGGCTATGATCGCGCGATGATCGGCCAGGCCGCCCGATTGACCGGGAGCGACGCGCTCGCGCTGCTGCGCGACGAGCGCGACCGCGCCGTCGAGACGTTGCGCCGGATCGAGGAGGAGGGCTGGACCTTCCAGGCCACCGAAGGCCCGGATGCGCCGATTCGCGACATCACCGCCAAGTTCGCCAGGCGCCAGCGCCAGATCATCGAGCGGATGGACCGGCTGATCGACTTTTTCGAGCAGGTCGCCGAACCGGTCGCGGCCGATTGAGCCTGCTCAACGCTCGTCGGCGAAGATCGCGACCGACTGGCCGGCCGGCGAGGCGTCGCCGCGATACATTCCGGGCGTCGAGAAAGCGTGCAGCGCCGTCCCGTCCGGCGCGACGAGGATGATGCCGCCGGCGCCGCCCAGCTCGCCGATCTCGGCGAGCACATGGCGCACCGCCGCTTCCGGCGCTTCGCCGCGCAGTCGCATGCGCGCGCAGATTTCGTGCGCGGCGCCGATGCGCAGGAAATATTCGCCGGCGCCGGTCGCCGAGATCGCGGCGGCGCGATCGTCGGCATAGGTGCCGGCGCCGATCACCGGCGAATCGCCGATCCGGCCCCAGCGCTTGCCGGTCAGGCCGCCGGTCGAGGTCGCCGCCGCGACATGGCCGTCCTGGTCGAGCGCCACCGCGCCGACCGTCCCGTATTTGAGATCAAGGTCGAACGCCTCGTCGCTCGCGCGCGCGTGCAGTTCGTCGAGCTGGCGCCGCCGCTCGAGCGTCACGAACCAGTCGTTGCCGACCTGCTCCAGCCCCTGCGCCGCGGCGAACTGGTCGGCGCCGGCCCCGCGCAGGAAGACATGCGGCGTCGCGGTCATCGCGCGCCGGGCGACGTTGACCGGGTGGCGGCTGGTCGCAAGGCCGGTGACGGCGCCGGCGGCACGATCGCTGCCGTCCATGATCGCGGCGTCCAGCTCGACCGTGCCGTCATGGGTGAGCACCGCGCCGCGGCCGGCATTGAACGCCGGATCGTCCTCGAGCACTCTCACCGCCGCTTCGACCGCATCGAGCGCGCCGCCGCCATTGGCGAGCAGGGTCGCACCCTCGCCGAGCGCGCGCTCCAGCCCGTCGCGCGCCGCCCGTTCCTGCGCGGCACCCAGCCGGTCGCGGGTGAGCTGCCCGGCGCCGCCATGAATGACGAGGTGCCAGGCGCGGGACGGGCCGGGCGCTGCCGGACCAAGCGAAACGACCGTGATCATTGACGAAATTCTCCAGATTTACCCGCGGCTATAGGCAGCCGCGGCGCGCCCGCCAAGGCACCCGCTCCGGGCGAGTGGCGACTGGTTCGAAATTGCACAACGATGGCGCATGGCGCGCGACCGGTTCGATGCGCGGCGCGGCCCGGGGAACGTCGCGCGGCGGCCTGGTCTCTTCCCCGGAAGGCGGGCTGGGGCCGGTATCGCGCCGCCGCGGCGATGTCGCCGCGGCCTCGCGGCCGGTCGCCGCGCGGCCTTTGCTTGGGATCGCGCCGCCGCCCGCCTATCTATCGATGACGATGAGCGCCGAGAGGACAGAAGCGACCGAGCGGGTCGAGCCGGGAATCAGGATCCTCGGCCGCTTCCTGCCCTATCTGTGGCCGCGTGGCGCGCCCGGCCTCAGGCTGCGCGTCGTCGCCGCGCTGGTCCTCGTCCTCGCCTCGATCGGCGTCACCACGCTGGTGATGCCGCTCGCCTATGGCGCGGCGGTGGACCGGATGACGGCGGGCATGGAGCCGGCGGCGGGGATCGCGATCGCGCTCGTCGCCGCCTATGCGGGCGCGCGGTTCGCCGGCGTGCTCGCCGACAATCTCAGGAACGGCCTGTTCGAGCGGGTCGGACAGGACGCGACGCGGCGGCTCGCCGAAGCGACCTTCCGCCACCTTCACGACCTGTCGCTGCGCTTCCATCTCGAGCGGCGCACCGGCGCCGTCACCAGGATCGTCGAGCGCGGCACCAAGAGCATCGACATGATGCTCTACTTCCTGCTGTTCAACATCGCGCCGACGCTGGTGCAGCTCGTCATCGTGATGGGCCTGTTCTGGGTGAAGTTCGGCCTCGGGCTGGTCGTCGCCACGCTCGTCATGGTGGCGCTCTACATCCGCTACACGCGGCTGGTCACCGACTGGCGCACCAGGCTGCGCGTGCGCATGAACGAGCTCGATACGAGGGCGGTCGCGCGCGCGGTGGACAGCCTGCTCAACTACGAGACGGTCAAATATTTCGGCGCCGAGGAACGCGAGGCGCGCCGTTACGGCAAGGCGGTCAGTCAATATGCCGACGCGGCGGTCAGGAACGAGACCAGCCTCGCCTGGCTCAATATCGGCCAGTCCCTCATCACCAACGCGATGATGGCGGGCGCGATGGGCTATGTCGTCTGGGGCTGGAGCCGCGGGCAGTTCAGCACCGGCGATCTCGTCGTCGTCAACACCCTGCTCGCCCAGCTCTTCCGCCCGCTCGACCTGCTCGGCATGGTCTATCGCACCATCCGTCAGGGCCTCGCCGACATGGAGGCGATGTTCGGCCTCGTCGATACGCCCGCCGAGATCATCGACCGGCCGGGCGCCAGCGACCTCGTCGTCCGCGCCGGCCATATCCGCTTCGAGGGCGTGCATTTCGGCTATGAGCCGGGCCGCGAGATCCTTAAGGGCATCGATCTCGAGGTGCGCCCCGGCACGATGACCGCGGTGGTCGGCCCCTCGGGCGCGGGAAAGTCCACCCTCTCGCGCCTGCTGTTCCGATTCTATGATCCCACGGCGGGGCGGATCACTATCGACGGGCAGGACATCGCCGAAGTGACGCAGGCGAGCCTTCGCGCCGCGCTCGGCATCGTCCCGCAGGATACGGTGCTGTTCAACGACACGATCGGCTACAATATCGGCTACGGCCGCGATGGCGCGACACCGGCCGAGATCGCGGCGGCGGCGCGCGGCGCGGCGATCGACGGCTTCATCGAATCGCTGCCGCGGCGCTACGATTCGACTGTCGGCGAGCGCGGGCTCAAGCTCTCGGGCGGCGAGAAGCAGCGGGTCGCGATCGCGCGCACCTTGCTCAAGGATCCGCCGATCCTGATCCTCGACGAGGCGACGAGCGCGCTCGACAGCCGCACCGAGGCGGCGATCCAGGAGACGCTGAACCAGGTCGCGCGGCGGCGAACCACGATCGTCATCGCCCACCGGCTTTCGACCGTGGTCGATGCCGACCAGATCCTCGTCCTTGACGGCGGCCGCATCGCCGAGCGCGGCACCCACGCGCAATTGCTGGCCAGGGACGGGCTCTATGCGGAAATGTGGGCCCGCCAGCAGCGCGAGCGCGCGGCGGAAGCGGCGGTGATAGCGGCGGAATAGGCCGAAACAGAAGGCCTCGCGGATCGCGCCCGCCATTGGAAGAAAGCGACCTTTCTGGTAGCGGCGGATCATGCCCACCACGTCGGCCGCCTCCGCCCGCGAGATACTGACGGGCCTGCGCGAGGTGATGGCCTCGCGGACGAGCGCGCAGGCGAAGCTCAACAAGGTGGTCAAGATCATCGCGCGGGCGATGGCGAGCGAGGTCTGCTCGATCTACCTGCTGCGCGACGGCGTGCTCGAGCTCTACGCGACCGTCGGGCTCAACCAGAGCGCGGTCCACGTCACCAAGCTCGCGCTCGGTGAGGGGCTGGTCGGCACGATCGCGCGCGAGGTCGCCGTGCTCAACCTCGCCGAGGCCGCGCTTCACCCCGAGTTCGCCTACCGGCCGGAAACCGACGAGCAGCGCTTCCACAGCTTCGCCGGCGTTCCGATCGTGCGCAAGGAGCGGGCGATCGGCGTGCTCGCGGTCCAGCACAGCGAGCCGCGCGCCTATGACGAGATCGAGATCGAGGCGCTGCAGACGGTGGCGATGGTGCTGTCCGAGCTGATCGCCAATGCCGGCCTCGCCGACCGCGCCACGCGGGCGTCGGGCGACAGCCGCGACTTCGCGATGGCGCGGCTGACCGGGCTCAGGATCGTGCTCGGCATGGCCAAGGGCCGCGCCGTCTATCATCAGCCACGGATCATCATCGAACATACCGTCGCCGAGGACATCGAGGCGGAGCGCCACCGCGTCTATTCGGCCTTCCGGCAGATGCGCGAGCAGATCGACGCGATGACCGGCCAGGCCGAGTTCGGCACGGTCGGCGAGCACCAGGAGGTCCTCGAGACCTACAAGATGTTCGCCTATGACGAGGGCTGGGCGCGGCGGATCAACGAGGCGATCGATTCCGGCCTCACCGCCGAGGCGGCGATCGAGCGGGTGCGCCAGCGCATGCAGCAGCGCATGCGCGAGATCGACGATCCGCTGCTCGCCGACCGGATGCACGATCTCGACGACCTGTCGAACCGGCTCTTGCGGATCGTTTCCGGCCAGCTCGGCACGGCGGCGCGGATGAGCCTGCCCCAGGACGCGATCCTGATCGCGCGCAATCTCGGCCCCGCCGAATTGCTCGAATATGACCGGCGCAAGCTCAAGGGCGTGATCCTGGAGGAAGGCTCGCTCACCGCCCATGTCACCATCGTCGCGCGCGCGATGGGGGTGCCCGTGCTCGGCCGGGTGCGCGGCGTGCGCCAGCAGATCGCCGAGGGCGATTTCGTGCTGCTCGATGCCAGCGAGGCGGTCGCCTGGGCGCGTCCGACCAAGGCGGTCGAGCAGGCGTTCGACACCAAGCTCGCCGCCTCGCAGAAGCTGCGCGCCCATTATGCGAAGATGCGCAGGCTGCCGCCGGTCACCACCGACGGCGAGCGCATCACCGTGATGGTCAATGCCGGGCTGCGCGACGATGTCGCCGCGCTCGATGCGACCGGCGCCGACGGCATCGGCCTGTTCCGCACCGAATTCCAGTTCCTTGTCTCGGCGACGCTGCCGCGGCGCGAGAGCCAGACCCGGCTCTACCGCTCGGTGCTCGACGCGGCGGGCGACAAGCAGGTCGTGTTCCGCACCGTCGATGTTGGCGGCGACAAGCAGCTCCCCTATCTCAACGGCGCGGACGGCGGCGAGGAGAATCCGGCGATGGGCTGGCGCGCGCTGCGGCTCGCGCTCGATCGCAGCGCGCTCATGAAGGCGCAGGCGCGCGCGCTGGTCGAGGCGGCGGCCGGTCGCGACCTCAACATCATGTTCCCGATGGTCTCCGAGCCGTGGGAGTTCGACCAGGCGAAAGCGCTGGTCGAGGGGCAGCGCGCCTGGCTCGCCGACCGGCGCAGGCTCACCCCGAACGTGATCCGCTATGGCGCCATGCTCGAGGTGCCGGCGCTCGCCGAAACGCTCGACCTGCTGCTGCCCAGGCTCGATTTCGTCTCGATCGGCACCAACGACCTCACCCAGTTCCTGTTCGCCGCGGACCGCGCCAATCCGCGCCTCGCCGAGCGCTATGACTGGCTCTCGCCCGCGATCCTGCGCTTCCTGCGCCGGATCGTCGTCCAGTGTAACGCGGCGGGCGTCACCGTCGGTGTCTGCGGCGAAATGGGCGGGCGCGCGCTCGAGGCGATGGCGCTGATCGGCATCGGCGTCACCCGGCTTTCGATCACCCCGGCGGCGGTCGGCCCGGTCAAGGCGATGATCCGCTCGCTCGATCGCCGCGCGGCGATGGCGGAGCTCGACCGGCTGCTCGCCGCGCCGCCGGCCGACATGCGCGCGGCGCTCGCCAAATGGGCCGCGAAACAGGGGGTTGCGATCGGGTAGGCGCGGCGGCCGGCGGCGCCGGGCCGCTGTTGACAGGGAAGGCGCTGTATGCCGATGGAGGGGCTGGTAGAGCAAAAGGCGCATCATGGCGGCTGAGGAGCTGAACGGCGAAGCCAACGAGCCGGCGACGATCGGCCAGCGCCTGGCGCGAGCGCGCGAGGCGGCGAAGCTGTCGCTCGCCGACGTCGCCGGCCGGACGCGGGTTCCGATCCGACACCTCCAGAGCATCGAGGCGGCCGACTGGGAGTCGCTGCCCGCCGCCACCTATGCCGTCGGCTTCGTGCGCGCCTATGCCGAGGCGGTCGGGCTCGACGGCGCCGAACTTGGGCGCGAGCTGCGCCAGCATCTCGGCGCGCAGGTTCGCCGCGCGCCCGCGCCCGAATATTACGAGCCGGCCGATCCCGCGCGCGTGCCGCCGCGAGCGCTGGCGATCGCCGCCGCGATCATCGCGGTGGTGCTGGTCGTCGGCTACCTGCTCTGGCGCGGCTCGGCCGAGGTCGAGGCGCCGGCGACGCCGGCGAACGGCACCGAGGTTCCGCTCGCCCAGGCGCCGCAGCGGGCGCCGCCGCCGGCCACGCCCGCGACCGCGCCGACCGGGCCGGTCACGCTCACCGCGATCGGCGAGGTTTGGCTCAAGGTCAGCGAAGGGCCCGATGGCGCCGCCCTGTTTCAGGGCACGCTGCAACCGGGCCAGACCTTCGCGATTCCCGCCACCGCCCAGCGCCCGATGCTGCGCACCGGTCGGCCGCAAATGGTGCGCGTCAGGGCCGGCGCGACCGATTTCGGGCCGATCGACGAGGTCGAACATGTGGTGAGCGAAATCAGCCTGCTGCCCCAGGATCTCGCGGCCCGCGCCAGCGCGCGGACGGCGGCCGGCGCGTCGGCGACGCCGCCGGGGCTTCCGCCCCCGCCGGCGGCCACGTCCCTGGCACCCGCGCCCGCGCCCGGGG
Source organism: Sphingomonadales bacterium (assembly GCA_040255785.1). GTDB lineage: Bacteria > Pseudomonadota > Alphaproteobacteria > Sphingomonadales > Sphingomonadaceae > Allosphingosinicella. The sequence continues at coordinate 130,111 of JBDZVR010000001.1, read as the reverse complement.
CGGCGCCGCTCCGCCCGCCGCCCGGCCAGTGACAAGCCGCCGTCGCGGGGGTAGCGATCCGCGCGCCGCTTTCCTAAACCTGTCGCCCCCATCGAGCCGAGAGGTCAGCCATGCGAATTCCGATTCTCGCCTTCGTCCTGCTCGCGGGCACCGCCTCGGGCGCGCTCGCCCAGCGCGACGTGCCGATCGAGCGGCGCGTGGACCGGATCGAGCAGGAGCTGCGGGCGGTGCAGCGGCGCGTCTTTCCGCAAGGATCGGCGCAGATGGTCGCGCCGGAGCTGCGCCCGGCGGCGCCGGTCGATCCGTTCAGCCATGTTTCGGGCGACGCGCTCGCCAGCCTCTCGCAGCGGGTGGACGCGATCGAGGCGCAATTGAGGACGCTGACCGGTCAGGTCGAGGAGCAGGGTCATCGCATGCGCCAGCTCGAATCGGCGTTCGCCGACCTGCGCGGCCGGCTCGAACGACTCGAGCAACGCGACGCGCCACCGGTTGAGGTCGCGTCCCCTGCGCCGGCGCCGGCGCCGCCCGCGGCCGAGCCGACGCGCGATCGGCCGGCGGCCTCGGGGCGCAATGCCGAGGCCGACGCGGAGGAAGCCTATAATGCCGGCTACCGGTTGTGGGCGGCGGGCAATTTCGCGGAGGCGCAGCGGGCGCTGAACGACGCCGCAACACGCTACCCCAACAGCCGCTGGACGAGCTGGATGCGCAACCTGCTCGGCCGCGCCTATCTCGACGACGACAAGCCGGCGACGGCGGCGCGCATCTTCCTCGACAATTACCAGAGCAATCCGCGCGGCGAGCGGGCGGCGGACAGCCTCTATTTCCTCGGCCAGTCGCTGACCCGGCTCAACCGGCGCGCGGAGGCCTGCCGTGTCTACGAGGAGCTGGCGCAGGTCTATCCCGACATGCGCGACTATATTCGGACCCGGCTTCCTGACGCGCGCAACGCGGCGCGCTGCGGCTGAGACAGGGGCGCGCCGTGGCATGGCCGCCTCGGCCCGGACCGGACTAGCGGGCGTGCCCGATCCCGCCCTGGTGAGGCGCTTCGCCGACGATCTCGCCGCCTTGACCGGCGGGGGCGGGCCGATCGGCGTCGCCGTCTCCGGCGGGCCGGACAGCCTTGCGCTGCTCCTGCTCGCCCACGCCGCGAATCCTGGCGCGATCGAGGCCGCGACGGTCGATCATGGCCTCCGCGCCGAAAGCGCCGCCGAGGCTGGATTCGTCGCGCGCAGCTGCGCCCCGCTCGGCGTGCCGCACACGACGCTGCGGCCCGAGACGCCGATCGACGGCAATCTCCAGTCGGCGGCGCGGCGCGCGCGCTATCGGCTGCTCGACGGCTGGCGCAAGGCGCGCGGGCTCGCCTGGGTGCTCACCGCGCACCATGCCGACGACCAGGCCGAAACGCTGCTGATGCGCCTGAACCGGGGGTCGGGCATCCGTGGCCTTTCCGGCGTGCGGGCGGTGAACGGGCGGGTGGCGCGGCCGCTGCTCGGCTGGCGCCGGTCGGAGCTCGCCGCGATCGTCGCCTCGGCCGGACTGACGCCGATCGAGGATCCGAGCAATGTCGATCCCCGCTTCGATCGGGCGCGGCTGCGCGCCGCGCTCGGCGCGGCGGCGTGGCTCGAACCCGTCGCGATCGCGCGCAGCGCCGCGGCTCTGGCCGAGGCGGATGCGGCGCTCGACTGGGCGGCGGAGCGGCTGTGGGCGGAGCGGGCGAGGCCGGCCGCCGCCGGCTGGACGCTCGATGCCGCCGGTCTGCCGGCCGAGCTGGCGCGGCGGCTGGTCGAGCGCGCGCTCGCAATGGTCGTGCCGGAGCCGACGCCGCGCGGCGCCGAGGTCGGCCGCCTGATCGCCGCGCTCGCTGGCGGCGGGGTGGCGACGCTCGCCGGGGTCAGGGTCGATGCCGAGGGCGGGCGCTGGCGCTTCGTCCCCGCGCCGCCGCGCCGCCGCTGATCGACACTCAGCAAGAAATTTCCACGGCCTCGGGTGAGCGGATCGCAGAAGAAGGTCCCCTCCCTCCGAGGGGAGGGCTCGGGCGAGGGGGTTCGGCTGCGGGCCGCGTCTCCGCCAGAAGCTCCGGTTCGGCTTCGCTTCGCGGAGGCGGCCGGGATTTCGATAGGCTCTAGAATCCGCCGAGGAAGGTGGCCACGTTGGCGCCGAGCGCATCGACGGCATAGCCGCCTTCCATCACGATCAGCACCGGCAGGCCGAGCGCGGCGATGCGCGCGGCGAGCGTCGCATAATGCGATGTTTCAAGCTTGAAGCAGGCGATCGGATCGCCGGCATAGGTGTCGGCGCCGAACGAGCAGACGAGGAGGTCGGCGTCGAAGCGCGCGATCGCCCCGAGCGCGGCATCGAGCGTGGGCAGATAGGCCGCGAGGCCGGCGCCGCGCGGCAGCGGCAGGTTCAGCGTCGCGCCTTCGCCGTCGCCCTCGCCGGTCTCGTCGGCATGTCCCCAGAAAAAGGGATAGTCGGTCGCGGGATCGGCGTGGATCGAGGCGAAGAAGACATCACCGCGCGCGAGGAAGATGTCCTGGGTGCCGTTGCCGTGATGATAGTCGATGTCGAGGATGGCGACCCGCCGCCCGGCCGCCACGGCCGCCTGGGCCGCGATCGCGGCGTTGTTGAGGTAGCAATAGCCGCCGAGATAGTCGGCCCCGGCATGATGGCCCGGCGGGCGGCACAGCGCGAAGGCGGCGCGTTTTCCCGCCAGCACGGCGTCCAGCGCCGTCAGCGCGGTCTGCGCCGACCAATAGGCGCCCTGCCAGGTGCCCTCGGCGATCGGGCTCGAGGCATCGAAGCTGTGGGCGCCGAGCTTCGCGTCGATGCGCCTGAGATCGAGCGGCCGCCGCCGGACCACCGGCCAGGCATAGGCGCCGGCGTCGCCGGGCCGCCCGGCCGCGCGCCAATCCTGGTAAGCCGACTGCAGAAAGGCGAGATAGGCATCGCTGTGCACGGCCCGCAACGGCCCCTCGCCATGGTCGCGCGCCGGCGCGACCGGTCCGATCGCCGCGCGAATCGCCGCCGCCCGTGCCGGCGTCTCGGCGAAGGGCACGAAGGCGCCATTGTGCAGCTCCCGGGCCGGCGCGTGCGCCAGTTGCCGCGGATCGAAGAAGGCGCGCATGGCGCCGGCATGGCCCAGATCGCCGCGCCCGCCAAGCCCCGGCTAAAGCTTCTCCGTCAGCTCCGGGACGATCTTGAAGAGGTCGCCGACCAGGCCGATGTCGGCGACCTGGAAGATCGGCGCGTCCTCGTCCTTGTTGATGGCGACGATGGTCTTGGAGTCCTTCATGCCGGCGAGGTGCTGGATCGCGCCCGAAATGCCGATCGCGATATAGGCCTCGGGGGCGACGATCTTGCCGGTCTGGCCGACCTGATAGTCGTTGGGCGCATAGCCGGCATCGACCGCGGCGCGGCTGGCGCCGATCGCGGCCTTCAGCTTGTCGGCGAGCGGATCGAGCAAAGCGTGGAACTGCTCGGCCGAGCCGAATGCGCGCCCGCCCGAGACGATCACCCTGGCGCCGGTCAGCTCCGGCCGCTCGGACTTGGAAAGCTCGGCGCCGACGAAGCTGGAGAGACCCTTGTCGCCTTCGCTTGCGACCTTTTCGATCGTCGCCGGACCGCCCTCGCCCGCCTTCTCGAAGGCGGTCGTGCGCACCGTGATGACCTTCTTCGCGTCCGAGCTTCTCACCGTCGCGATCGCGTTGCCGGCGTAGATCGGCCGGGTGAAGGTGTCGGGCCCCTCGATCGAGAGGATGTCGGACAGCTGCATGACGTCGAGCAGGGCGGCAACGCGCGGCGCGACGTTCTTGCCGGTGGTGGTCGCCGCGGCGACGAAGGCGTCGTAGCCCCCCATCAGCCGGGCCGCGAGCGGCGCGACATTCTCGGCGAGGCCGTGCCCATAGGCGGCATCGTCGGCGACGAGCACCTTGCCGACGCCGGCGATCTTCGCGGCGTCGCTGGCGACCGCGTCGACATTCTCGCCCGCGACGAGCAGATCGACGTCGCCGAGCTGCGCGGCGGCGGTCACCGCGCCGCGGGTGGCGTCCTTGAGCTGGCCGGCTTCATGTTCGACGAGAACCAGCGCGGTCATGCCACCACTCCCAGAGCCTTGAGTTTGCCGATCAGTTCGTCGACGTCCGCAACCTTGACGCCGGCCTGCCGCCGGGGCGGCTCGGCGACCTTGAGCAAGGTGAGGCGCGGCGCGGTGTCGACGCCGTAATCCGCCGGCGCCTTGGTCGCCAGCGGCTTGGACTTCGCCTTCATGATGTTGGGCAGCGAGGCGTAGCGCGGCTCGTTGAGGCGCAGATCGGTGGTGATCACCGCCGGCAGGTTGAGCCGAACCGTCTCGAGCCCGCCGTCCACCTCGCGGGTGACGTTCACCTTGTCGCCGTCGATCTCGACGCGCGAGGCGAAGGTCCCCTGCGGCCAGTTCAGCAGCGCGGCGAGCATCTGCCCGGTCTGGTTTGAATCATCGTCGATCGCCTGCTTGCCGAGAATGAACAGCCCCGGCTGCTCCTCTTCGGCCAGCCGGGCGAGGAGCTTGGCCACGGCGAGCGGCTCGACCTCGTCGTCGGTCTGGATCAGGATCGCGCGGTCAGCGCCCATCGCCAGCGCCGTGCGCAGCGTCTCCTGGGCCTTGGCCGGGCCGATCGAGACCGCGACGACCTCCTCGGCCACGCCCTTTTCCTTCAGGCGGATCGCCTCCTCGACCGCGATCTCGTCGAACGGGTTCATGCTCATCTTGACGTTGGCGAGATCGACACCGCTGCCGTCGGCCTTCACCCTGGGCTTCACGTTGAAGTCGATCACCCGCTTGACGGCGACCAGGATCTTCATTCCCTCATCCTTCCCAATTTCGCTTCCCGGGCCGCCGCCGAGCGACGTCGTTCACGCCGCGACATTGACCTCGGCGACGATCTTGCGCGCGGCATCGCCGAGATCGTTGGCCGGCACGATCGCGAGGCCCGATTCGGCGAGGATGCGCTTGCCCTGCTCGACATTGGTGCCTTCGAGCCGAACGACCAGCGGCACCTTGAGGTCCACCTCCCTCGCCGCCGCGACGATGCCCTCGGCGATGATGTCGCAACGCATGATGCCGCCGAAGATGTTGACGAGAATGCCCTTCACGGCGGGATCGGAGAGGATGATCTTGAACGCCGCCGTCACCTTCTCCTTGCTGGCGCCGCCGCCGACGTCGAGGAAGTTGGCCGGGAAGGCGCCGTTCAGCTTGATGATGTCCATCGTCGCCATGGCGAGGCCGGCGCCGTTCACCATGCAGCCGATATTGCCGTCGAGCTTGATGTAGGCGAGGTCGTATTTCGACGCCTCGACCTCCATCGGATCTTCCTCGGTGAGGTCGCGCAGCGCCTCCAGGTCCCGATGGCGGAACATGGCGTTTGAATCGAAGCCGACCTTGGCGTCCAGCACCATCAGCCGGCCGTCCTCGGTGACCGCGAGCGGGTTGATCTCGATCTGGCTCGCGTCGGTGCCGAGAAAGGCATCGTAGAGCCTGGCCGCGACCGACTGCGCCTGCCTGGCGAGATCGCCGGTCAGGCCCAGCGCCCTGGCGACGGTGCGGCCGTGATGCGGCATGAAGCCGGTCGCCGGGTCGATATCGAAGGTGCGAATCTTCTCGGGCGTCTCGCGCGCGACGTCCTCGATGCTCATCCCGCCCTCGGTCGAGGCGACGAACGCGATCCGGCCGCTGTGGCGGTCGACGAGCAGGGCGAGATAGAATTCCCGGGCGATGTCGACGCCGTCGGTGACATAGAGGCGGTTCACCTGCTTGCCGGCGGGGCCGGTCTGCACCGTCACCAGCGTGTTGCCGAGCATTTCGGCGGCATGCGCGCGGACCTCGTCGAGCGTGCGCGCGAGGCGCACGCCGCCTTTCGCGTCGGGGCCGAGCTCCCGGAACCTGCCCTTGCCACGCCCGCCGGCATGGATCTGCGCCTTGACCACATAGAGCGGGCCGGGGAGCTTGCTCGCGGCGGCCACCGCTTCCTCGACGCTCATCGCGGCATAACCCGCGGGGATGGGCACCTCGAACCTGGCGAGGAGTTCCTTGGCCTGATATTCATGGATGTTCATGGGTTCCTGCCTTAAGCACAGTCACGGTCCGATGGGAAGCGCTGCGATGCAGCAATTTCATTCGGCCGGGGCCAGCGTCGCGGCCTCCCCGGTCCGGGCGGGCTGCTCGTCGTGCCCGAGCAGGCCCTCGCGCCGCGCGACGATCAGCGGCACCAGCGCCTGGCCGGCGACGTTGACCGCGGTGCGGCCCATGTCGAGGATCGGATCGATCGCGAGCAGCAGCCCGGCCCCCTCGAGCGGCAGGCCGAGCGTCGAAAGGGTGAGCGTCAGCATCACCGTCGCGCCGGTCATGCCGGCGGTGGCGGCCGAGCCGAGCACGGCGACGAAGGCGATCAGCAGATAGTCGGTCGGCCCGAGGGCGAGGCCGTAGAACTGCGCGACGAACAGCGCGGAGACGGCCGGATAGATCGCCGCGCAGCCGTCCATCTTCGTCGTCGCGCCGAGCGGCACCGCGAAGCTCGCATAGGCGCGCGGAACGCCGAGCCGTTCCACCGTCACCTCCTCGGTCACCGGAAGCGTGCCGATCGACGAGCGCGACACGAAGCCGAGCTGGATCGCGGGCCAGGCGGCGGCGAAGAAGCGGCCGACCGACAGGCCGTTCGCGCGCAGCAGCGCCGGGTAGACGCCGAACATGACGAGGCCGAGGCCGAGATAGACGGTCGCGGCGAACCAGCCGAGCTGGGCGAGCGCGTCCCAGCCGTGGCGGGCGACCGCGGCGCCGAGCAGGCCGGCGCTGCCGATCGGGGTCAGCCGGATGATCCACCACAGCAGCTTGCGGACGATGGCGAGCGCCGAGCGGACGAAGGCGAGAAAGGGTTCGCCCGCCTCGCCGGCGCGGATCGCCGCGGCGCCGATCGCGATCGAGATGACGAGGAGCTGGAGCACGTTGACGCCGATCGCGGTTTCCGCCGCGCCCGCCTGGTCCAGGCTGGTCTTCGCCGACAGGCCGAGGAAGTTGGTCGGCACCAGTCCCTTGAGGAAGTCGGTCCAGCCGCCAACGCTGCCTGGCGCAGCGGCCGCGGCGGCGGCGACGCCGGCGTGGCGGCCGGGCTCGATCAGCGTGCCGAGCACCAGCCCGATGGCGACCGCGATGGCGGCGGTGATCGCGAACCAGAGGAGGGTCTTCCACGCCAGCCGCGCGGCGTTGGCCAGCGCGCCGAGGCTCGCGATGCTGGCGACGATGGCGGTGAAGACGAGCGGCGGCACCACCGTCTTGAGCAGGTCGACGAAGACCGCGCCGACCGTCGCGAGCAGCTCGGCGAGCCAGCCGGCCTCGCCGGCCCGCGCGACCAGCCCGAGCAGGAGCCCGGCGACCATGCCGACCAGCACCTGGGCGCCGAAGGTGCGCGGCAGCAGCAATTTCGCGCGGGACATTCGCGCCAGATATGAGCTTGGCGCCCTCCCGCAAGGAGCTGGAAAGACTTCGCAAATTCATCCCGCGCGAGTGTCGCCGGGAAGCAGCCGGGTTTCGCCGCGGGGCGCGCGGCGAGCCAATTCTTCTCCCGCCGCCGGCGCGGTCAGGCGGCGCGCTCGATCGCGCGCTGGCGACGGCGCTGCACGGAACTGCCGATTCCCATCGCCTCGCGATACTTGGCGACGGTGCGCCGGGCGATGTCGAAGCCCTCCGCCTTGAGCAGGTCGACGAGCTGGTCGTCGGAGAGGATATTGTCGCCTTCCGCGGCGATCAGCGCCCTGATCCGGCTCTTCACCGCCTCGGACGAGGCGGCGTCGCCGCCGTCGGCGGACTGGATTCCCGAGGTGAAGAAATATTTGAGCTCGAACAGGCCGCGCTCGCAGGCGAGATATTTGTTCGAGGTGACGCGGCTGACCGTCGATTCGTGCATGCCGATCGCCTCGGCGACGGCGCGCAGGGTCAATGGCCTGAGTTGCGCGACGCCGTGGCGGAAGAAGCCCTCCTGCTGCGTGACGATCTCGCTCGCGACCTTGACGATCGTGCGCGCGCGCTGGTCGAGCGCCTTGAGCAGCCAGTTCGCGCTCTGCAGGCATTCGTTGAGCCAGGCGCGCGACTGGCGGTCCTGCGGCCCGCTCGACAATTCCTGGTAATAGGCGCGGTTGACGAGCAGCCTGGGCAGCGTCGCGTTGTTGAGCTCGACCGCCCAGCCGCCGCCGCGCCGCGCGACGAAAATGTCGGGAACGACCGCCTCGACCCGCTCCGCTCCGGCGGCGAAGCGCAAGCCCGGCTTCGGATCGTAGCCGCGCAGCTCGCGGATCATGTCCGCGATGTCCTCGTCGTCGACGCCGCAGATGCGCTTCAACGCGGCGATATTGCCCCTGGCGAGATAGTCGAGATTGGCGATCAGCCGCGCCATCGCCGGATCGTAGCGGTTGGCGTCCTTCGCCTGCAGCGCGAGGCATTCGGCGAGATTTCGCGCGCCGACGCCGGCCGGGTCGAAGGTCTGGATGACGCCGAGCACCCGCTCGACCTCGGCCGGCGGCAGGCCCGCTCGCGGCGCGATCTCGCGCACGTCGCCGGTGAAATAGCCGGTCTCGTCGATCTGCTCGATCAGCCAGGCGGCGAGCGCCAGGTCGTCCCCCGAGAGCAGCTCCCCCGCCTGGCGCAGGAGGTGGTCGGGCAGCGAGACGCCGCCGGCCGCGAAGCTGTCGAAATCGGGTCCGTCCTCGCCTCCTTCCGCGCCGCCGGCGCCGATCCGGTCGAGGCCGAGCGAGCCGTCGAGCGCGCGCGGCGCGTCCGCCGGGCCGTCCTGGTGGAAGTCCTCGCCATCGATGTCGATGTCGAGCGCGGCGTCGCCGCCCGGCGCGTCGATTTCCGGCGCCGGCGGCTCGGCGTCGAACTCCTCGTCCCCGCCTCCGGCCGCGTCGGCCTCGCTCGTCGCGACCGGCTCGGGCGCGTCGTCGCTCGCCGTCTCGAGCAGCGGGTTCTTCTCGATTTCCTCCGCGATGAAGGTCTCGACCTCGAGATTGGACAGCGCGAGCAGGCGGATCGCCTGCTGCAGCTGCGGTGTCATCACCAGCGATTGCGATTGGCGAAGATCAAGACGAGGTCCGAGCGTCATGACCTACAGCTCGAAGCTCTCCCCGAGATAGAGCCGGCGGACATTCTCGTCGGCGACGAGATCCTCCGGGCTGCCCGCGAACAGCACCTGGCCGCCATAGATGATGCAGGCCTTGTCGACGATATCGAGCGTCTCGCGGACATTGTGGTCGGTGATCAGCACGCCGATGTCGCGCTTCTTCAGATCGACGATCAGGTCGCGGATATCGGCGATCGAGATCGGGTCGATGCCGGCGAACGGCTCGTCGAGCAGCATGATCGACGGGTTCGCCGCCAGCGCCCGCGCGATCTCGCAGCGGCGCCGCTCGCCGCCGGAGAGCGCCATGGCCGGCGCGTCGCGCAGCCGCTCGATGTGAAACTCGGCGAGAAGCTGCTCGAGTCGCGCCTCGCGCGCCGTCCGGTCGGGCTCGGCGACCTCGAGCACGGCCATGATGTTCCGGCTGACGGTGAGCCCGCGGAAGATCGAGGTTTCCTGCGGCAGGTAGCCGAGGCCGAGGATCGCGCGGCGATACATGGGCAGGCCCGTAATGTCCTGTCCGTCGAGGAGGATGCGGCCCGAATCGGGTTTCACCAGGCCCATGATCGAATAGAAGCAGGTGGTCTTGCCGGCGCCGTTGGGGCCGAGCAGGCCGAGCACCTCGCCGCGATCGAGGCTGAGGCTGACGCCGCTCAGCACCGACTTCTTGTCATAGGACTTGGCGATCGAGACGACCTGCAGGCCCCGTCCCGATCCCTCGGCGGGCGCATCGGCCGACGGCCGTTCGATGGAGAGGGTCTCGTTCATCACCTGCCTGTCGGCAAGGTAGGCGATGCGCCGCGTCGCCTCAACCGGCAAGACTCTTGCATGTCCGAAAAAGGGCGCGCGTCGCCGTCAGTTGCCCGGCCGGCCTGTCTGGGGGACGGTGAAGCGCCCGGTCACGCGGCCGCCCTGCGCGCCCGCGCCGTCGCCGTCCATCACCGCGCGGCCGCTGTCGAGATCGAGCACCAGCCGCGCGCCGCGCACCCGCGTCGCGTCGCGCGCCAGGACGACATTGCCGATCATCGTCACGATCTTGCGATCGACGTCGTAGATGCCGAAGCGGCTGGTCGCGCGCTCGCCGGGGCGGGTGACGACGACGTTGCCGCTCGCCTCGAGCCGCTTGATCAGCACCCCGCCGCCATCGGCCGCCGCGCCGCGGCCGGTATCGGCATAGATCACGGTGAGCCGTTCGCAGGCGAGGTTCATCTCGCCCTGGCGCACCTGCACATTGCCGCTCAGAATCGCGCGGTCGGCGCGGTCCTGCACCTCGATGCGCTGCGCGCTGACGTCGATCGGCGCGTTGGTGTCGTGGCCGCCGAAGGCGCGCCCGCCCTGCCCGCTCGCGGCCGGCGGCGCCGCGAGCGACGCCAGGGCGAGGCCGATGACAAGCGCTGCCTTTGCCTTGATCATTGCCTGTTCCCCTGGCCGGCGCGGCCGGTCTGGACGATGTGAAGACGGGCGCCGCCGGACAGCACGACCCGCCGGACGGGCAGCGTGACCTCCATATGGCTGGCGGAGAAATGGCCGAGCGGCATCCGACCGTCAACCGCGCCGCGACTGGCCATCCGCCGGCCGCGCAGATTGACGCGCACGTCGCGGGTTTCCATGCGGTAGCCGTCGGCAGCGGTGAACAGGATCGGGCCGATCACGTCCACCAGATCGTTGTCGATATTGTAGCGGGCGTGGCCGGCGGCGAGGAAGGCGGGGCCATTTTCGAGGTCCATGCGCGCCGAAATGCCGCGAATCTCGACGACGCGCTCGGCCGAGCTGCGCTGCACCGCCGATTGCGCGGAAAGGATGAACGGCCGGCCGCGATTGTCCTGGCCGCGATACTGGGCGGCGGTGGCGCGCATCCGTTCCTCCGCATGTTGCGCCTTGTTCTTGTCGAGCAGGAAGCTGACCTCCTTCTTGTTCTCGAGCGGCGAGAAGGCGAGGAAGGCGAGGGTGACGCCGATCGCCGCCGGCAGCGCGACCTTGAGGAGGCGGATCAGCCGGTCGTGGCTGCCGCCCGGTGCCGCCCAGCCGCGCCGCACCACGCGTTCCCGATCGGCCTCTTCGGACATGTCCCGGCCTATCGCCTTCGGTTCAGCGTGCCCCGCTCACACATGGGCGAAAATGTCCTGCTCCGCCCAGCCGGCGAGGTCGAGCATCGCCCGTGTCGGCAGGAAGTCGAAACAGGCCTGGGCGAGCGCCGCGCGGCCCTCGCGGGCGAGCCGCTCGTCGAGCTTCTCCTTGAGCGCATGGAGATAGCGCACGTCGGCGGCGGCATAATCCTTCTGGGCGTCGCTGAGTTCCGCCGCGCCCCAGTCGGTCTGCTGCTGCTGCTTCGAGATTTCCTGGCCGAGCAGCTCCCTCACCAGGTCCTTCAGCCCATGCCGGTCGGTATAGGTGCGGATCAGCCGCGAGGCGATCTTGGTGCAGTAGACCGGCGCCGCGACCACGCCGAGATAGGCGCGGATCGAGGCGAGGTCGAAGCGCGCGAAATGGTAGATCTTGAGCCGGCCGGGGTCGGTCAGCACCGCCTTGAGATGCGGCGCGGCATAGTCGCTCGTCCGCGAGAAGCGGACGAGATGCTCGTCGCCGCGGCCATCGGCGATCTGGACGACGCAGAGCCGGTCGCGGCCGAGCTGCAGCCCCATCGTTTCGGTATCGACGGCGACCGGGCCGGGGGCGAGCGCGCCTTCGGGCAGGTCCTCTTCGTGGAAATGGAGGGTCATCGCGACGGCATAAGGCGAAGCGCGCCGCCGCTCAATGGCCTGTCGATTCGCCGCCTTCGGCCTGCGCCTTGCGCGCGGCGGCGCGCCGCGCGGCCATGTTCAGTCCCTCGACCAGCGCGGCGAACGCCATTGCCGCGTAGATATAGCCCTTGGGCACGTGGACGCCGAACCCGTCGGCGATCAGGACGACGCCGATCATCAGCAGGAAGCCGAGGGCGAGCATCACCACGCTGGGATTGCGCGCGATGAAGTCGGCGAGCGGGTTGGCGGCGAGCAGCATCAGCGCGACCGCGACGATTACCGCGATGACCATCACCGGCAGGTGATCGGTCATGCCGACGGCGGTCAGGATCGAATCGATCGAAAAGACGAGGTCGAGCAGGATGATCTGGACGATCGCGGCGCCGAAGCCGGAAACCGCGCGCGCGGCCTTGGTCGGCGCGCCGGGCGGCTCCGGGCTGACATTGTGGTGGATCTCGGTCGTCGCCTTCCAGATCAGGAACAGGCCGCCGGCGATCAGGATGAGGTCGCGCCAGGACAAGGCGGTTTCAAAGGCGGGGGCGCCGTGCGCATCCACCGCGCCGGTGAGGCCGAGGTCGATGACCGGCGTGGTCAGCCCGACCAGCCAGGCGATCGCCGAGAGCAGGGCGAGCCGCATGACCAGGGCGAGGCCGATGCCGATCCGCCGCGCCCTGGCCCGCTGCCCCTCGGGCAGCTTGTTGGAAAGGATCGAGACGAAGATGAGATTGTCGATGCCGAGCACGAGTTCGAGCACGATCAGCGTGATCAGCGCGGCCCAGGCTTCCGCCTGGGCGAAGATGGTGAGCGATTCGAGCATCGGTCCTCGCCTGTGTCGGGCACCGCGCCATGCATGAAGTGGCCCGCCATGACAATCATGCACGCCGGATGCCGGATTTTCGCGGATTTCAGCGCTGAAATCGCTCGCGGCGCGACGAATTTTCCGCTATGGAGTGAAGTTGAAGTGCCGCTGATCCGGCGCGAGACCTTTGCGCGCTCCTGCCCGGCGCGTTGGTTATGACAGGGGATTGGGCGCGGGAAAGTAAAGGATTCGATGGGTTTTGACAGAGGGCGCCGCGGCGAGCGCGGCGGTCGCGGCAAGGACAAGCGCGACAATATCGGTGGCGACGATTTCGGCGGTTTTGAGCGGAGCGGCTTCGGAGGCGGTGACCGCTTCGGTGGCGGCGACAGGTTTGGCGGCGGCGATCGCTTCGGCGGAGCCGGCGGTGGCGGCTATCGCGGCGGCGGCGGCTTCGGCGGGCGCCCCGGCGGCGGCATGCCCCCGCAAGTCATCGGCGAAGGTAAAGGCGTCGTCAAATTCTTCAATCCGCACAAGGGCTTCGGCTTCATCGTCCGGGACGATGGCGGGGACGATGTGTTCGTCCACATCTCGGCGGTCGAGCAAGCGGGCCTTGCCGGACTCGCCGAGGGCCAGCCGCTCGAGTTCACGCTGGTGGATCGCGGCGGCCGCGTGTCGGCCTCGAACCTCAGGATCGAGGGCGAGCCGCTGCCGATCGAGGATCGCGGGCCGCGCGAGCGCGGGCCACAGCGTCAGCTGACTGGCGAGAAGGCAAGCGGCACCGTCAAGTTCTTCAACGCGACCAAGGGCTTCGGCTTCATCACCCGCGACGATGGGCAGCCGGATGCCTTCGTCCATATCTCGGCGGTCGAGCGCGCCGGGATGGTCTCGCTCAACGAGGGCGACCGGCTCGAATTCGAGCTCGAGGTGGACCGCCGCGGCAAGATGGCCGCGGTGAACCTGGTGCCGATCCAGTAGCGCGACGCCGGCGGCGTTTTAGAAAGGGGCGGCGTCGCAAGGCGCCGCCCTTTCACATTGGCGCGCCAATGCGCGTTAACCATGTTCCATGAGCGATCGTCCATCACTTGCCGCTAGAGGAGGCGCATGATCAGCGTCCTCCTGGCGGCCCTGTTCGCCGCGTCCGCCCCGCCCCCGCCCGCCGCCGCGCCAGCGCCGATGGATGTCGGATGCTTCCAGCTCATGGCGGCGTTCGCCGGTAGCGAGGATCCGGACGTGCGCGCGGTCGGGATGATCGGCGCGCAATATTTCCTCGGCCGGCTGGACGCCGCCCGTCCCGGCTTCGACGCCGGCGCGCCGGGAGAGCCGCCGACGGGCCCGGCGCGCGCCGCGCTGCTGCGCCACTGCGCCGCCGAACTGGGGCGCGCCGGCCATGATTTCCGCGCGATCGGCGACGCGCTCGTGCCGGCACGACCGACCGTCTGAACCCTTCACCGCGTCGGCGGGTCCCGCACCAATATGTCGGGGCCGATGTCGTCGATCTTCGTGACGCCGGTCAGCATCATCGCAACACGCAGCTCCGCGGCGAAGATGTCGATGAGCTGGCGCACGCCCGCCTCTCCCCCGGCCGCGAGCGCCCAGGCCCAGGCCCGGCCGAGCAGCACGCCCCGGGCCCCGAGCGCGATCATCCGTGCCACGTCGAGCCCCGAGCGTACGCCGCCGTCCGCGAGCACGGTCAGCCGCGTGCCGACCGCCGCGGCGATTGGCGGCAGCGCCCTCGCCGTCGACGGCACGCCGTCCAGTTGCCGCCCGCCATGGTTGGAGACGACGATTCCGTCCGCGCCGAGATCGGCGGCGCGCCGGGCGTCCTCGACGTCGAGTATGCCCTTGATGACGAGCGGCCCGTCCCAATGGGACCGAAGCCAGTCGAGCTCGGCCCAGGTGCAGGTCGGATCGAAATTGCGGCCGATCCAGCCGACATAGTCGCCGAGCCCGGCCCTGCCCTCGACGACGGGCAGGAAGTTGCCGAGGCTGTGCGGCCGACCGCGCAGCCCCACGTCCCACAGCCAGCGCGGATGGGTGAGCGCCTGCCAGGCGCGCTTGAGCCCGGCATGGGGGCCGGCGAGCCCGGAGCGGAAATCGCGATAGCGCGCGCCGGGCGTCGGCAGGTCGACAGTGAAGAAAAGCGCGCCCACGCCCGCCGCCTTCGCCCGGGCGAGCAGCTCGGCCATGTAGGCGCGGTCGCGGATGACATAGAGCTGGAACCAGACGGGCCGCCTGCTCGCCGCCGCGAACTCCTCGATCGAGCAGATCGAAACGCTGGAAAGGCAGGCCGGAATCCCCGCCGCGTCGGCGGCGCGCCCCGCCTGCGCCTCGCCGCGCCGGGCATACATGCCGGCAAGGCCGATCGGCCCGAGCGCGAACGGGAGCGCCGACTCCGCGCCAAGGAGTCGGGTGGCGAGATCGAGCCGGTCGACGTCGACGAGCACGCGCTGGCGCAGCGCGATTTCGGCGAGATCGTCGACGTTGCGGCGCAGCGTCAGCTCGGCATAGGCGCCGCCGTCGATATAGTCGGCGAGAAAGCGCGGCAGCCGCCGCCGGGCCGCGGCGTGGAAGTCGGCCACGCAGGCGATCGCCATCTAGCCGCCGCCCTGCCACGCGCGGATCGCCTCGCTGGGCGCGATCAGCATCAGCACGTTCAGCGTCAGATTGTCGCGGATCGCCCACAAGGTCAGCAGCTCGAAGCCGACGCAGATGGCGATGCTCGCCCAGAGCGGCAGCCGCCGCGCGAGGCCGAAGCCGAGCATCATGAAGCCGATGTCGGACATCGAATTGAGCACGCTGTCGCCGGTATAGCCCAATGCGATCGTGGCGGCGCGGTAGCGGTCGATGATGATCGGGCTGTTCTCCAGCACCTCCCAGGCGGCCTCGATCGCGGTGGCGAGGATCAGCCGCTCGCCCGGCGGCCGCCAGCGCAGCACGATCCAGCCGACGAGGTAGAAGAGGAAGCCGTGGATCAGGTGGCTCGGCGAATACCAGTCGGCGATGTGCTGGCTGTTGTCCGGCCCGGTCGCGGTGGCGACGAACAGCTTCACCTCGCCGCAGGCGCAGATCGGCACGCGCCCCATCGCCAGTTCGGCCGCGGCAGCGAGCGCGACGAGGACCAGCGCGACCGCCCAGTATCGGCGTGGAATGAGCGCAACCGTCCTCAGCATTCCAGCATCTCCTGGAGCGCGACGATGGTGCGCAGGTTGCGCGCGGTGGCCGGCGATCCCACCGCCCGGTCGATCAACGCGGGCGAGAGCTTCGAGGTCCCCTGACCTTCGGGATAGTGAATCCAGATCGCATCGCCCGCCGCGCGGACGCGCTCGCCATTTCGCGCGCGCACCTGGATCGCGGCGATGGCGCCGTCCAGCGGCGGCGCCTTGGCGAGCAGCATCACGACGCGATTGTCCGGCTCGCCCGGAAAGGGATTGGCCGGCGGATAGGCCGCCCATCGGCTGGCGGCGCGGACGATCGCCGGGGCATCGAAGGCGAAGGCGCGCCGGATCGCCTCCTCGAGCGCGGCCTCCGCCGCGCGCGGCGCGAGATCGGCGGAAAAGACGATATTTCCGCTCTGGATGTAGGTGGCGACATCGCGCCAGCCGAGTTCGGCGCACAGCGCCCGCAAGTCAGCCATCGGCAGCTTGCGCCCCCCGACATTCACCGCCCGCAGCAGCGCCACCATCCGCCCCATCGCTTCAGAGTAGAGGCTTTGCGGCTCACGTCGAGATGTAATTCGCCCGCGGCCTCATCGCCCCTTGACGCGCGCGCCAACGCCACGGCAGGTGCGCCCATGGAAATCAGAACCGCGTTCAAGCGAAGGGGGCTGCTCTACGTTCTCTCCAGCCCGTCGGGGGCGGGCAAGTCGACGATCGCGCGCAAGCTGCTTGCCATTGACGAGGGCATCGCGCTGTCGGTCAGCGCGACGACGCGGCCGATACGCCCGGGCGAGGTCGACGGGCGCGACTATCACTTCGTCGACGACGCGCGGTTCGAGCAGATGGTGGCCGAAGGCGCCTTCCTCGAATGGGCGCACGTCTTCGGTCACCGCTACGGCACGCTGAAGTCCGAGATATTGAAGACGATCGAGCAGGGGCGCGACGTCATGCTCGACATCGACTGGCAGGGCACGCAGCAGCTCAAGCAGGTCGATCCCGACATCGTGCGCGTCTTCATCCTGCCGCCGTCGATGGCCGAGCTCGAGCGCCGGCTGCGGGCGCGCGGCACCGACAGCGAGGCGGTGATCGCCAGCCGCATGGAGCGCGCCGCGGCCGAGATCAGCCACTGGGCCGAATATGACTATGTCCTCATCAACAACGATGCGGACAAGTGCTGCGAACTCGCGCTCAACATATTGAAGGCGGAACGGCTGAAGGCCGGCCGCCGCGTCTTCCTGCACGATTTCGTCCGCGAGCTGATCGGCCAGGGGCACAGCCGCGCGCGGCGCTGACCGCGGCGCGCGCTTCCCTTGTCGCCGCCGGAGGTTTAGGCTCGCGGCAAAACAGGGAGGCGGCCATGGTGCGCAGCTTGGTGGGCGGGCTCGTCGCGGGGCTGGCGATGTTCGTCATCGGGTTCGTCTTCTGGGGAACGCCGCTCGCCGGCCTCGCCCTGTCCCGGATTGACGATGCGCGCGGCGCCGACATTCAGCTCGCGCTCGCCCGGAACCTGACCGAAAGCGGCACCGGGACCTACCGGATCCCGACCCCGGACACGCCGCAGGGCACCGTCGCCTATGGCCACGGGCCGATCGCGACGATCCACTTCAACGTCCACGGCTTCGCCGCCAACGATCTGTCGATGGTGCCGACCGGGCTCGCCTTCGCGCTCGTCGCCGGCGTGCTGATGGCGCTCGGCCTCGCCGCGCTCGGCCCGCTCGACTTCAGGGCGCGAACGCGGCTCGTGGTGCTGTTCTCGCTCGGCGTGACGGTCTGGACGCTGCTCGCGCAGCCCGCCTTCAACAATTATGGCTGGGCCTACTGGACCTATTGGTTCGCGACGCAGACGATCGCGCTCGTCGCCGCGGGGCTGATCGCCGCGCGCTGGTTCATGCCGCGGCCCGCGATCGCCGCGCCCGAACCCGCCGCTACAGAAGGCTGAGGAAGCGCGCCCCGGCGGAGAAGTCGGCGCGGCGCGCGGCCAGCGCCCGTGCCGCCTCGCCATCCTCGCCCCATTGCTCGGCCTGCCAGGACTCGTCGACGCTCACCGCCACCCAGGCGTCGTCGACGCCGATCGCGCCCTCGGCGAGCGCGAGCGCGGCGACCAGCGATCCGCCGATCGTCACCAGCGGATGCAGCCCGGCGAGCGCGAAATGATCGCGCGTCGCCACCGCCGCCTTGAGTCGTGCGAGGGTCGCGCCGGGCTGCGGCCGGTGGATGACGCCGGCGGTGACGACGAAATCGACGCCATAGCGCCGCCGCGCCCAGTCGAGCAGCGGATCCCATGCCGCGGCCTGCCGCCCGGCGAGCGCGGCCGGGCGGTCGGCGCGATAGCACAGGAGGTCGCTCTCGCCATAGGCGGCGAGGCCGTTCGCGAACGCATCGGGAGCGGGCGCGATGCGGTCGATCGCGGCATTGGCGAGGCCGGTCAGCGGCATCGCGCGCGGGTCGATCTCCTCGCTCTGCGCCGCCCATTCCTCGGCGACCGCCTCGGCCAGCGCCGGCGTCGGCAGGGCGAGCGGCACGCGCCCCGGCGTCCTCGCCGGCCGGCCGTCGAGCAGCACCCGGCCCCCGGCGTCCGCGCGCGCCTCGCGATAGAAGCGCCTCATCGCGGTGGGGTCCGCCACTTGCGGGCGAGCCAGCGCGGGCCGAGGAAGCTGATGCCGAGCCCGACGAAGGCGAGCGGCAGGCCGGTGATCGAGCCGCCGTCGACGATCCGGTCGGTCTGCCAGAGCAGCAGCGCGAACAGCACCAGGATCGTGCCGCCGATCTGGACCAGGCTGATCGCGATGAAGCGGCGGCGGGCCCGCGCGCCCGGCTCGCTTGCGCCCATCATTCGCCCGCCTTGCCGCCGGCGAGCGCCGCGGCCAGCCAGTCGGGGACGATCGCGCCTTCCAGATCGTCGATCCGGCGATGATCGACGGCGAGGCCGAGCGCGGGATAGTGAATACGTGCGCGCGGCCCCGGCGCGTCGGCCGGAACGACGACGAGGCGGCGATTGACCTTGCCACGCCAGTTCATCCGCGCCGTATTCTCCTGGCCGACATAGCAGCCCTTGGCGAAGCTGACGCCATCGAGCTCGGCCGCGTTGCATTCGAGCCAGAGCGTCCGGTCCTGCCCCAGCTCGGCCGCGCCCTCGGTGACGCCGAGCGAAAGCCTGTGCGCGAGCCAGCCCTCGGCCGGCGCGTCGGCGGGAGCGAGCCAGCGCCGGCCGAGCGCGGCGAGGCGGGGATCGCGGGGGCCCTCGCCGTCCGGCGCCCAGTGAACGGCGAGCCCGGCCGCGGGCGCGATCTCGATCCGGCGGCGCAGCCGATAGAGCGCAAGCCGGCGGACCAGCGCGTCGGCCTGCGCGGCCTCGCAATCGATCAGGACATCGTCGCCTTCGGCCCACAGGATGAAATCGAACAATGCCTTGCCCTGGGGCGTCAGCAGCCCGGCCCAGAGCGGGCGGTCCGGCGCGAGCCGGTTCAGGTCGTTCGTCACCAGCCCCTGCAGGAAGCCGCGCGCATCCTCCCCGCTGACGCGGAGCACGGCGCGATCGACGAGGGTGGTGGCGGCCATGCGCGTCAGTTAGGGAGAAAAGGTGACCGATCCAAGCCGCATCACCATCCGCCGCCCCGACGACTGGCACGTCCATCTGCGCGATGGCGGGATGCTGCGTGCCGCCCTGCCCTTCACCGCGCGCCAGTTCGCCCGCGCGATCGTGATGCCCAACCTGGTCCCGCCGGTGACCGCGGTGGCGGCGGCCGCGGCCTATCGCGCGCGCATCCGCGCGGCGCTGCCGCCAGGAAGCGACTTCACGCCGCTGATGACCTGCTACCTCACCGACGCCACCGATGCGGACGAGCTCGCGCGCGGCTTCGCGGAGAAGGTCTGGGTCGCGGCCAAGCTCTATCCGGCCAATGCCACCACCAACTCGGCCGCCGGCGTCACCGACATCGCGCGCCTGCGCGGGGTGCTCGAGACGATGCAGCGAATCGGCATGCCGCTGCTCGTCCACGGCGAGGTGACCGATGCCGAGGTCGACATCTTCGATCGCGAGGCGGTGTTCATCGAACGCGTCCTCGCGCTGCTTTCGCGTGACTTCCCGGCGCTGAAGATCGTCCTCGAGCATGTCACCACTGCCGAGGGCGTCGCCTTCGTCGAGGGAGCCGGGCCGAACGTTGCCGCGACGATCACGCCGCATCACATGCGGCTCAATCGCAACGCGCTCTTCGCGGGCGGGCTGCGGCCGCACGCTTATTGCCTCCCCGTCGCCAAGCGCGAGCGGCACCGGCGGGCGGTGCGCGCCGCCGCGACCTCCGGCTCGCCGAGCTTCTTCCTGGGCACCGACAGCGCGCCGCACGCGCGCGCGCGCAAGGAGTCCGATTGCGGCTGCGCCGGCATCTTCAACGCGCCCTTCGCGCTCGAATCCTGCGCCGAGATGTTCGCGGAGGATGGCGCGCTGGGCCGGCTCGAGGCCTTCGCCTCGGTCAACGGGGCGCAGTTCTACGGCCTGCCGCTGAACGAGGGCACGATCACGCTGGTGCGCCAGCCCTGCGACGTGCCGGAGCGCCTGCCGGCCGGCGACGATGAGCTGGTGCCCTTCCTCGCCGGCGAGACACTCGCCTGGCGCCTCGCCTGATCGTCGCCGCCGGCGGCGCCAGGCCATGGCGACGCTCGGCGAGAATTCCCTCTCCCCTGGGGGAAGAGGACAGGGCGAGCTGGTTCGGCCAGGCCTTAGAAGGGCAGCCAGCGATTGCGGTCGGAAAACCGCATGTAGCCGGCGTTGACGCCGAGCCTCAGGCCGACGCCGAGCCGGATCGGGATCAGCACGACGTCACCGTGGCGCATATATTGCGCGCTGAAGCCACCGACGAAATAGGCGTGTCCTTCCGCCGCCGCGAAGCGCTTGAACAGGTCCTGGGTGTCGTGAAGGTTGTAGACCAGCACGAACACCTTGTTGGCGTCGGCGCCGACGTCGAAGCCGAGCGAGGGGCCGGTCCAGTAGACGGTGCGGTCACCCTCGATCTGGTGATGCATGATGCCCGAGCCGTAGCGCACGCCGAAGACGAACGCGCCGCCGGCCTCCGAGCCGGCGATATAGGCGGTCGGTTCGCCCTGGTCGCTCAGGATGCGCTCGAGCAGGGTCGCCAGCCCCTCGGCGCCGCGGCCGAACACGCCTTCGGCGGCGTTGAACACATCCTCGCGCGGCACGGTGGCTTCGCGCTCGAGCGCCCGCCGGCGCGCCGAGCGGTTGTCGTCGCGGTCGTCCGGTCCGCCCGGGCGCGCGCGATCGCCCTGGTAATAGGGGTCGCGCTGGTTGTACGGGTCACGCTGGTTGTAGGGATCGCCCTGATAATAGGGGTCGCTTTGCTGATATGGGTCGCTCTGCCGGTAGGGATCGCTCTGCCGGTAGGGGTCGCTCTGGTCGCCATAGGCGCCGCTCTGGTCCTGGCCGGTGTCGCCATAGGCGCCGTAGGCGCCATAAGCATCGTCGCTCGACATCCGGTCGCTGTCGTCGGGGGTCGCGGGCACCCAATCAGAGCCAGGCGCGCCGCCCGGCGGGGGCGTCGGCTGCGATTGGCCATAGGGCGCGATCACCTGGTCCGGGTCGACCGTCTGGATCTGGGCCAGCGCGGGCGCGGCCGCCGCCAGCATCGCCGCGGCGATGAGTCGCACCGATTTCAACATCTTCCCTTCCCCACGCACGCTCGTTCGCGGGAAGGTTAACGCGCGCTCGCCTTGCCCCGCAATGAACGCGCGGCGAGGCGAGTCGCCGCCGCGCCCAAGCGAGTCGGGATGGCGGCCAGGCCGCGGAGCTCAGCGCGAAAGGCCACGCCGGAGCAGGCGGGCGCGCAGCTCCTCCATGCCGATCGCGCGGATCGCCGCCTCGCGATCGGCCGCGCTGAGCACGGTTGCGATGTGGCCGACGATCTGGTCGGCGAGATCGAAATTCTGCAGCGCGGTGGCGTAGCGCTGGACGATGACCGGATCGCGGACGAGCTCGGCGCCGACGGCGTCGAGCAGGCGCTGCACGTAGGCGAGCTCCTCGGCGAGGCGCGCATCGAGCCCCGCCAGCTCGAATTCGCCGGTGGTCGCGGCGGGCGCGGCCGGCACCGGCGCGCCGCTGCGCACCGCAGCCTGGACCGCGTCGACCTCCGCCTGGGCGCGATTGGCCGCGCCCTGGTCGAAGGTCGGCGCGCTCGCCCGTCCCGAAACCCAGTCGGAGACCGCGACACGGCCATCGAAGGCGACGCCGCAGTGCGGCCCGCGGCTCCACTTGACGGTGGCGCCGATCCTCACGCCCTGGCGGCGCAGCGTCAGGTGCGCGCCGACCGGCGGAAAGGCCGGGCCTTCCAGCCTCGCGCCGCTTTCGGAAAGGTCGCGGATGCGCACCTGGCTTTCAACGCCGCCCGACTCGATCGTCGCGGCGAGGAAAAGGCTCGACCGCTGTCCCCGCCGCTGTTCGTCGTCCTCGCTGTCCGATCCAGTCACTCGCGCGCTTCCCGCGTTTGTGTGGCGAAACGTCCGGGACGAAGCCCGGGTTGCGGCTGAGGCGGCACGCAACATCTTCACCGTCAGATATATCGAACCGCGCCAGCCGGGCTGCGTCCATGCCGCAGGTCGCCAATTCCTGCCCAAGAGTCAACGGCATGACCGCGCGAGGCTTTAACGCTTGTGCCGGGCCTGGTCGGCCGTGCGCGTGTCGTCTTGCGCCTCGAACGATCGCTGCCGGGCCGGGCGGCCGGTTGCGGGGAAGGTGGCCGGAGACAGGCGCGCGGTGGCGGTTGAACCTTGCCCGGTGCGCCACTATAGCCGGCCTTCGCGATCGGCCTCCCGGAGACGTGGGTGAGTGGCTGAAACCAGCGGTTTGCTAAACCGCCGTAGGGGGATTACCCCTACCGAGGGTTCGAATCCCTCCGTCTCCGCCAGCGCCGCAAGCGAAGCGGCCCGCGCGTTCCGCCTCAGTCGCCCCCGTCTTCGCGCCGGCCGCGCGGTGCGCTCGCGCGACGGACTCCGATTGCGCGGCCTTCCAAGCTGGATTAATGTCGCGGATCGAGGATGTTCGAGGGGGAACCGCCATGGCGGACGCAGGGTCGGCCCGTAAACCGGTCGCGGGGACGCTGACGCGCGTCGATCTCGCCGATACCGTGCACCGCGAGATCGGCCTGTCGCGCGCCGAATCGGCGGGCATCGTCGAGCGGATCCTGACCCATATCTGCGACGCGCTCGTCGCCGGGCAGAACGTCAAGATTTCCGGCTTCGGCAGCTTCATCCTGCGCGACAAGGGGCAGCGGCTCGGGCGCAATCCGAAGACCGGCGTCGAGGTGCCGATCGCGCCGCGCCGCGTGCTCACCTTCCGCGCCAGCCAGATCATGCGCGAGCGGATCGCCCGCGGCGGCGGCTAGGCCGAATGACCAGCTCCTCGGCCAAAAGCGAACACGCCTTTCGCACGATCGGCGAGCTTTCGGCCGAGCTCGGCGTCCCGCAGCATATCCTGCGCTACTGGGAGACGCGCTTCCCGCAGCTTCGCCCGCTCCAGCGCGCCGGCAATCGCCGCTACTACCGGCCCGACGACGTCGCGCTGGCGCGGCACATCCACCGCCTGCTCAACGTCGACGGCTATACCATTCGCGGCGTCCAGCAATTGCTCGCGAAGGGTGCTGCCGAGGGCGGGCGCGACACCGCGGCGGGGAGCGCGTCCGCTCCCGCGACGTCGCCGGCGCCGGCGCCGGCGCCGGCGGCGAGCGGCCCCGCCGTTCCGCTCGACGAGCTGCGGGCGCTGCGCGCCCTGCTCGCCGACGCGCTGGCGGAGAGTGAAGCCTAGGTCGCCTCCCTGGTCGGCCAAAGCCGGCATTTGCGGGGGGACGGCGTCTCCGCCGCATTGGCCGCGATGACTCCGCTGTGGCCGACACCCCGGCCAAATCGGATCGGGACCGGCCTAGAGGCTCCTGCAGCTCCTAGCCGGCGTCGAGCCGGCCCGCCATTTCGAGGTCGCGGGGACGAATGAAGCGGGCGAGCTCGCCCGCTTCCCCGGCCGCGTCCGCCCAGCGCGCGACCGGCAGCGCGATCTCCGCGAAGGCGCCGCTCGGATAGCTGTCGGCAAGGCGTGCGCGCAGCCTCGGGTCACCGTGCCCGGCGAGCACGTTGGCGAGCAGGGCAAAGCCGGGATTGTGGCCGACGATCAACAGCCGGTCGATCGCATCGTCGGTCGCGCGCACGAGCTCGAGCAGCAGCGGTTGCGGCGCGAGATAGAGGCGCGGTTCGTAGACCGGGTGGAGCGGGTGGCCATAGCCCTCCGCCAGGCCCTCGACAGTCCCGACCGCGCGGCGCGCGGGCGAGGCGAGGGTCGCATCGAAGGCGACGCCGAGCTCGCGCAGGCGCCGGCCAAGCGCGTGGGCCGCGTGCACCCCGCGCGCGTTCAGCGCCCGGTCGAAATCGGCGGTGGTCGGCCCACCCCATTCCGCCTTGGCGTGACGCAGCAAGCTCAACGTCTTCATCCACTCTCCCGGGTCGATGCCCCCACCGGATCGTCGTCGCGCCGCGACGCCGTTGATGGCAGAAGCGCCCCCACCCGCGCAATCGCCGCGTCGAGCGGCAGGCGCGAAATCGCAATGTCGGCCGGGAAGGCGCGGAGCAGGCGTGACGGCGTCGCCGCCGAGAGCAGGACGAAGACGCCGCGATCGCCCTGGCGGCGGATCAGTCGCCCGAAGGCCTGGGCGAGCCGGGCACGAACGACCCGGTCGTCATAGGCCGAGCCGCCGCCGACCGCGCGGCGCGCGGCGTGGAGCACGGTCGGGCGCGGCCAGGGCACGCCCTCCATCACCACCAGCCGCAGCGATTCGCCGGGAACGTCCACCCCGTCGCGCAGCGCGTCGGTGCCGAGCAGGCTGGCGCGCGGATCGTCGCGGAAGATGTCGATCAGGGTCCCCGTGTCGATCGGATCGACATGCTGCGCGTAGAGCGGAAGGCCCGAGCGTGCGAGCCGGTCGGCAATGCGTGCGTGGACGGCCTTGAGCCGCTGGATCGCGGTGAACAGGCCGAGCGTGCCGCCGCCCGCCGCCTCGATGAGCCGCGCATAGGCGCCGGCCAGCGCCGCCATGTCGCCGCGCCGGACGTCGGTGACGATCAGTACCTCGCTGCTCGCCGCATAATCGAACGGACTCGCCGCCTCGAAATGGCCCACCGGCCCCTCGACATGGAGGGCGCCGGTCCGCGCCATCGCGTCCATCCAGTCGCCGCCGCCGCGCAGGGTCGCCGAGGTGACGAGCACGCCGTGCGCGGGCCGCAACACGCTTTCCGCGAGCGGTCGCGTCGGATCGAGCCAGCGGCGATGGAGGCCGACATCGATCTCGCGCCCCTCGATCCGGTCGACGGCGAGCCAGTCGACGAAATCCGCATCGCCAGGCCCGCCGATCCGCGCCGCGAGCGCGATCCAGGCGGACAGCGTCTGGGTGCGCCAGGAAAGCCCGCCGATGGCGCCCTCGACGCGCGCCCGCGCCTGCGCGTCGAGCCAGTCGGGCGCCTCCTCGAGCACCGCCTCGAGCCGCTTGCCGAGCACGACGAGCGGGCGCAGCAGCGCCTCCAGCGCCTCGATCGCGGGCGCCGCCGCCTCGACCAGCGCCGGACCGGGCTCGGCGAGCTCGGTCTCCAGCCCGTAGCCGCCGCCCAGCGAATCGGCCCGGGCATAGACGGCGGCGCGCACCGCCGCGAGCAACGCCTCGATCGGCCCGAACGGCGCCCCCTCGGCGAGCCGCTGCAGCCAGCCGTCGCCGGGCAGGGCGCCGGCGGCCGCGACCGCGGCGGCGAGCGCGGCGCCGCCCGCCTCGTCGTAGGAAGCGACATCCATCAGCCGCGCCGAAAGGCCGCGCCGCCGCCCGCGCGAGCGACCCTCGGGGCCGAGCAGCCAGCGCCTGAGCTCGATCGCCTCCTGCCCGCTCAGCGCGGCGGCGAAGGTCGAATCGGCGGCCTCGAACAGGTGGTGGCCCTCGTCGAAGACGATCCGTGTCGGCCGCTGCCCACTCTCCCGGCCGCGCGCGGCGTTCACCATCACCAGCGCGTGATTGGCGATGACGAGGTCGGCGTCCTGGCTGGCCCGCGCGGCGCGCTCGATGAAGCATTTCCGGTAGTGCGGGCAGGCGGCGTAGATGCATTCGCCGCGCCGGTCGGTGAGCGCGCTCGCGCCGGCCCGGCGGAACAGGCTGGGGAGCCAGCCCGGCAAGTCGCCGCCCACCATGTCGCCGTCGCGGGTATAGGCCGCCCAGCGCGCGACCAGCTGCGCCAGGATGGCGGCGCGGCCGGCAATGCCGCCCTGCAGCGCATCTTCGAGGTTGAGCAGGCAAAGATAATTCTCGCGCCCCTTGCGGATCACGATACGCCGCGCGCGCTCGGCGGCGTCGGGAAAGAGGCGGCCGCCCTCATGGTCGAGCTGGCGCTGCAGCGCCTTGGTATAGGTCGATATCCACACCGCGCCGCCCGCCTGCTCGGCCCAAAGCGAAGCGGGGGCGAGATAGCCGAGCGTCTTGCCGATGCCGGTTCCCGCCTCGGCGAGCAGCATGTGCGGCCGGTCCTCGGCCTCGCGCGGGTCGAACACCGCGGCGGCGGCGCGGGCATAGTCGCGCTGGCCCTGGCGTACCTCCGCGTCGTCGCCGACCAGGGCCGAGAGCCGCCCGGCGGTCGCCTCCTGCGAAAGGCGCACCGGTCGGGGCGCCGGGCGCGGCGCGCCTTCCTCCCATTCGGGCAGACGGGAGAACAGCCAGCGTTCGTCCCGCGCGGGCGGCCGCAGCCGCATCGTGACCGCCGCGCCCCAGGACCAGCGCAGCCGGTGCAGCGCGCGCGCCGTGGTGAAGGCGCCCTCGCGCTCGCTCCAGTCGCCGCCCAGCGTCGCGAGCAGCCTCCCGGCGATGACGCGCAGCACCCGCGCCGCCGCCTCGTCGCCGCCGGGTGGGTCGAGCCCGAGCGCGCGGGTGAGGCCGGCCGGCGTCGGCACCGCGAACCGGGCGGGATGGACGAAGGCGAAGAGTTCGAGCAGATCGAGCCCGGAAAGCTCGGGATAGCCGAGCCGGCTCGCGACGAGCGGCGCATTGAGCAGGATCGTCGGCGTCTCGGCCGCGCGCGCGATCGCCGCGCCGCGGCCGATCGCCTCCACCTGGCCGTCGGCATGGGCGATCCAGATGCCGGCATGGGTTGCGTGCAGCGCGGGATAGGGCAAAGAGGCGGCCATCCGGCGAGACCCTAGAACCAAGCGGAACGAAAGGACAACAGTGACCGTCTCCCCAGCGCTTCGCGAAGCCGCGCTCGTTTCCAGGGCCTGGCCCTATGAGGAAGCGCGCAAGCTGCTGAAGCGCTATCCCGAAGGTCCGCCCGCCGGCGGCATCGTGTTCGAGACGGGTTACGGCCCGTCGGGCCTGCCGCATCTGGGCACCTTCCAGGAGGTGGCGCGCACGCTGATGGTGCGCCACGCGCTCGCCGAGATGGTCGACTGGCCGAGCCGGCTGATCGCCTTCTCCGACGATATGGACGGCATGCGCAAGGTGCCGCCCGGCGTGCCAGGCCAGGACATGATGCACGCCCATCTCGATCAGCCGCTCTCCCGCGTGCCCGATCCCTATGGCTGCGGGCACGCGAGCTATGCCGACCACAACAACCATCTGCTCAAGCAATTCCTCGATCGGTTCGGCTTCGATTATGAGTTCATGGCGTCATCCGACGCCTATGGCTCGGGCCGGTTCGACGAGACGCTGAAGGCGGTGCTGCGCAACCATGACGCGATCATGGCCGTGATGCTGCCGACGCTGCGCGAGGAGCGCCGGCAGACCTATTCGCCGGTGCTGCCGATCAGCCCGACGAGCGGCAGGGTGCTGCAGGTGCCGGTCGAGGTCATCGATCCCGAGGCGGGCCTGGTCGCCTTCGACGACGCGGGGAAGCGGATCGAGCAGTCAATCCTTTCCGGCGGCGCCAAGCTGCAGTGGAAGGTCGACTGGGCGATGCGCTGGGTCGCGCTCGGAGTCGATTACGAGATGGCGGGCAAGGATCTGATCGATTCGGTCGTCCAGAGCTCGAAGATCGCCCGCATCCTCGGCGCGCGGCCGCCGGAAGGCTTCAATTACGAGCTGTTCCTCGACGAGAATGGCGAGAAGATTTCCAAGACCCGCGGCAATGGCGTCACCATCGACGAATGGCTGACCTATGCGCCCGAGGAAAGCCTCGCCTTCTACATCTATCGCGATCCGAGGCGGGCGAAGCAGCTTTCCTTCGGCATCATTCCCAGGGCGGTCGACGAATATGATCATTTCCTCGCGCTCTATCCGACGCAGGAGATCGACAAGAAGCTCGGCAACCCGGTCCACCACGTCCATGCCGGCGAGGTGCCGGCGGCGCGCATGCCGATCAGCTTCCCGCTGCTGCTCAACCTCGTCGCGGTCGCCTCGACCGACGACAGGGATCTGCTCTGGGGCTTCGTGAAGCGCTACGCCCCCGAGGCATCGCCGGAGACGCATCCCGAGCTCGACGCGCGGATCGACCATGCGCTCGCCTATTTCCGCGACTTCATCGCCGGCTCGCTCGAACATCGCCCGCCGAGCGAGATGGAGAAGGCCGCGCTGCGCGACCTCGACGCGCGGCTCGCCGCCCTGCCCGAGGAGGCGGATGGGGAGACGATCCAGAACGAGGTCTACGAGGTCGGCAAGGCGCATCCGTTCGAGTCGTTGCGCGACTGGTTCCGGGCGCTCTACGAGACCCTGCTCGGCACCAGCCAGGGGCCGCGCATGGGCAGCTTCATCGCCCTTTACGGCATCGCCAACAGCCGCAAGCTGATCGCCGAGGCGCTGGCGCGCGCCTGATCCGCCACGATCCCATGATCCGCCGCCTCAGCTTCCAGCCCGCGCTGGCGTTCATCTTCGTGACAGCGGTGCTGGACATCATGGCGATGGGCCTTGTCGTCCCGGTCCTGCCGTCGCTGATCGAGGAGTTCGCCGGGTCCAACGCGGCGGCGGGCCTGTGGAACGGCGTCATGGTCGCGCTCTGGGCGGGGATGCAGTTCATCTTCTCGCCGATCATCGGCTCGCTTTCGGACCGCTACGGTCGGCGGCCGACGATCCTGATCTCGACCGCGGGCCTTGCCGCCGACTGGATGCTGATGGCGCTCGCGCCGAATCTCTGGTGGCTCGCCGTCGGGCGGATCATCGGCGGCATCACCTCGTCGAGCTTCACCGCGGTCTTCGCCTATATGGCCGACATCACCGAGCCGGACAAACGCGCGCGCGCCTACGGCCTGATCGGCGCGGCGTTCAGCGCCGGCTTCGTCGCCGGGCCCGCGCTTGGCGGCGTGCTCGGCGAATGGGGGCCGCGCGTTCCCTTCTGGGCGGCGGCGGGAATGAGCGGGCTTGCCTTCCTCTACGGCCTGTTCGTCCTGCCCGAATCGCTGCCGGAGGACCGGCGCATGCCCTTCTCCTGGGCGCGCGCCAATCCGTTCGGCGCTTTGCGGCTGCTGCGCTCGCATTCCGAGCTGAGCGGCCTCGCGGTGGTCAATTTCCTGATCTACTTCGCGCATCACGTCTTCTCGGCGGTATTCGTCCTCTATGCCGCCGCGCGCTACGGCTGGGGCGCGTTCGAGGTCGGCATCCTCTTCGCGATGGTCGGCGCGCTGGACATGGTCGTGCAGGGAGTGCTGGTCGGACCCGCGGCGCAGCGCTTCGGCGATCGCAAGGTCATGGTGTTCGGCCTGACCCTTGGCGCGGTCGGGATCACCTGCATGGGACTGGCGCCGAGCGGCTGGCTGTTCACGCTGGCGATGTTCCCCAACGCGCTGTGGGGCCTCGCCATGCCGACCCTGCAGTCGCTGATGACGCGGCGCGTCTCCGAACGCGAGCAGGGCCAGCTCCAGGGCGCCAACAACAGCGTCGCCAGCATCGCCGGCATTGCCTCGCCGCTCTTCTTCGGCTGGGTCTACGAAATGTCGGCCGCCGACGCGCCCGGCCTCAGCTTCCTGATCGCCGCGGCAGTGCTCCTCGCCGGCGCCGCGATCGGCGCCCTGGTCGCGAAGCGCGCGAACGTCGCGGTTGCCCCGGACGGGAGATCCTAGGCCGCGCCGCGCTGCGTCGCGATCCAGTCACGAACCTTGCGCTCGAGCACCGGCAGCGGCAGCGCGCCGGTGTTCAGCACCTGGGCGTGGAACGCCCTGAGGTCGAAGCGGGCGCCCAGCGCCTCCTCCGCCTCCTGGCGCAGCCGCAGGATGGTGAGCGCGCCGACCTTGTAGGCGAGCGCCTGGCTCGGGATGGCGATGTAGCGCTCGACCTCGGCTGTCGCCTCGGTGCGGCTCATGCCGCTATTGTCGAGCATGTACTGGATCGCCTGGTCGCGGGTCCAGCCCTTGGCGTGGATGCCGGTATCGACAACGAGCCGCATCGCGCGCAGCATCTCGTCGTTGAGCCCGCCGAAGCGCTGATAGGGGTCGGTCTCCATGCCGAGTTCGTCCCACAGCGTCTCGGCATAGAGCGCCCAGCCCTCGACGAAGGCGGTATTGCCGCCGAAGCGCATGAAATTGGGCAGGTCCGCATTCTCGGACGCCAGCATGATCTGGAAATGGTGCCCGGGAATGCCCTCGTGCAGGTAGAGCGTCTCCATCCCGTAGGTGCGGATCGACGGCAGGTCGTAGCAGTTGAAGTAGAAGACGCCGGGCCGCGATCCGTCCGGCGTGCCGTCATTGTAGGAGCCGCTCGCCTCGGTCCGCTCGCGGAACGGCTCGACCCGCCGGATTTCGAGCGGCGAGCGCGGGATCGTCGAGAAAATCTCGCGGACCCGCGCGTCGACCCGCCGGCCGATCGCGTAATAGCCGTCGCGCAGCGCGTCGCAGCTCTCCGGCGCGAAGCGCGCATCGGCGCGTAGATGCTCGAAGAACTGGCCGAGCGTGCCGGCAAAGCCGACCCGCTGCTTGATCTGCTCCATCTCGCCGCGGATGCGCGCGACCTCGGCAAGGCCGAGATCGTGGACCTCGTCCGCGCCCAGCGGCAGCGTCGTCGTCTTCTCGATCAGCCGCGCGTAGAGCTGCGCGCCGCCGCGCATCGACGAGAGCCCGACCTGCGATCGCGCCTGCGGCAGATAGTCGTCGCGCAGGAAATCGCGCAGCCGCTGGTAGGCGGGAAAGATGCCGTCGCGGATGATCTCGAGATAGGCCTGGCGAAGCCTGGCGCGGTCGGCCTCCGGCACGGTGTCGGGGAAGTTCAGCACCGGCTGGTAGTAGGGCGAGGCTTCGGGGGCGTCGCGCAACTGGGTGTCGAGCTGGTCGATGACGTTGCGGATCGTGAGCCGGGTCTCGACGACGCCGGATTCGAGGCCCTGGCGGAAGCGGTCGATCGCGCGATCGATGAGGACGACGAACTGGCGGTGCCGCGCCAGATTGTCCTCATAGTCCTTGACGTCGCGGAACGGCGCCGCGCCCTGGCCTGAGGCGAAGACCGGATAGAAGGTCTGGAAGCCGGCGAAATGGTTGAGCGGTCGCACCGCGGTGAGCGCCAGGATATCCGGCTCGACATCGGCCAGGTCTTCCCGGCGCTGGTATTCGAAGACGTCATAGGCGATTCGGTCGAGCGGGCTCAGCGCGTCGCGCGGGATCGCGCGCAGCGCGGCGAGATCGGCCTCGGCGGCGGCGCGCTCGGCGGCGTAATAATCGTCGCTGAGATAGTCGCCGAGCTGGTCCGCGTAGCGATAGTCGCCGCGGAAGATCCCCATGATCGGGTTGCGGCGCAGCGCCGCTTCGTCGCTCTCGCGGAACAGCTGGCGCAGCCGCTCGTCGGCGCTGGCCGGCGCGGCGGCCGGGGCCGGCGCCGGTGCGGCGGTCTGGGCCTGCGCGAGCAGCGGCGTCGCGGCGATGCAAGCGCAAGCGCTCGCGAGAAGAAGCGAACGGCGGATCATCGGCGGTTTCCCCTCACAGCTGTGTTGCCATCCTAATACGCGGGCCCCGGCCTGCGCCGCAAGCCCATTCGCGCGGCACGGATTCAGTAATAAGTGGCGGTGGAGACGATCCAGGGCCGCTCGCGATGCCACTTGGTGATGACATATTTGGTTCCGGCGATCACCGGCATCCCCTGGTGCAGCGTCGCCGGGTTCGGGCGGCCGTGGGCATCGAGATTGTTCCAGAGCACGAGATTGCCGGTGCGCGGCGAGATCTTGATCCGGGCGCGCGGGAAGTTGGTCGCCCCGCCTTCGTCGGGGGTGTTGAGGAAGGCCATCGCGGTCCAGGTCCGCTGGCCACCGCAGCGGTTCATTTCCTCCCAATAGGCCTCCGACTGGTGGAAATAGTCGTGATGCGGCTTGAACTGCTGGCCGACCGCGTAGCGCTGGCCCTGGATGGTCTCGCCGTGGGTCGGGGCGATGCCGGTGAGCGCCGCGATCTTCGCCTCGACCTGGGCGACCAGCGGCGTTCTCGGGTTGAGGTTGCAGCTCTCGCTGGTGCGGAACTCGGGGTCCGCGGAGGGGGCGAGCAGCCGCGATGGCACGCGTTCCTGGTCGATCAGCCTGACGAGCCTGTCGCACTCGGCCGCGGTGAGAAAGTCGCGCACGACGAATATGTCGATGTCACTCGAGGGAATCCTGAACGCCATCGGGTTGCGCGCGAGCCGCGCCGCCACCGAGGCACCGATCGCCACCTTGTAATCGACATTCGCCGTGTTCCTCACCGCGTCTCTCCGTCGACGACATGGCCGCGCGCCATCACGAAGCGCACATGTTCGAGAACGCGCACGTCGGCAAGGGGATCGCCGTCGACCGCGATCAGGTCCGCCGAATAGCCGGGCGCGATCCTGCCGACCTCGTTCTCGAGGCCGAGCAGGCGGGCGGCGCCTGTTGTCGCCGACGCGATCGCCTGTCCGGGCGTCATTCCCGCCTCGGTGACGAGCAGGTTGAGCTCGCCGGCGTTGAGGCCGTGCTCGTAGACGCCTTCGTCGGTGCCGAAGACGACCGGAACGCCGAGCCGCATCGCCTCGCGCGCGGCGCGGCCGACCACGCGGAGGGTCATGCGCACCTTGTCCTCGACCAGTGGCGTGTAGACGCCGGTGCCGAGCCGCTCGCGTATCCCCTGATAGGCCATCAGCGTCGGCACCAGCGCGGTGCCGTGCTCGCGCATCAGCCGCAGCGTCGCCTCGCTTGCGAAGGTGCCGTGCTCGATCGAATCGACCCCGGCGCGCACCGCCGCCGCGATGCCTTCGTCGGCATGGGCATGGGCGGCGACCTTGAGGCCGAGCGAGTGGGCGGTCGCGACGATGGCGCGCATTTCCTCGTCGGTGAAGGCCTGGCCGAGCCCGCGATCGCCCTGCGAGAGGACGCCCCCGGTCGCCATGAACTTGATCACGTCGGCGCCATTTCGCGCCTGCTCGCGCACGCGCTCGGCGCATTCGATCGGCCCGGTGCAGACATTGCGGCCGCGCAGCGCGTCGTTCACCTCGGGCCGGAAGCCAGCGGTGTCGGCATGGCCGCCGACGATCGACAACGGCTCGCCCGCGACCAGGATGCGCGGGCCCTCGATCAGTCCCTCGTCGATCGCGCGGCGGATCGCGAAGCCGGTGACGCCCGACGAGCCGAGATCGCGCACCGTGGTGAATCCGGCCCGGAGCGTCGTCAGCGCGTTGTGCGCGCCGAGCAGCGTCAGATAGTCGTCGCTGTCGATCGCGCCGCGCCAGAAGGGTGCGTGCGAATCGCCGACGAGATGGACATGCGTGTCGATCAGGCCCGGCAGCACCGTGCGGTCGGAAAGGTCGATGAGCCGCGCGCCTTCGGGCGGGGGCGTCAGCCCGGCGGTGACGCTCTCGATGCGCCCATCGACG
Organism: Sphingomonadales bacterium; assembly: GCA_040255785.1. GTDB lineage: Bacteria > Pseudomonadota > Alphaproteobacteria > Sphingomonadales > Sphingomonadaceae > Allosphingosinicella. The sequence continues at coordinate 96,478 of JBDZVR010000001.1, read as the reverse complement.
ATGGTGATCGTGGACGGCCCCGCCATCGGCTGGCCCGGCTCGGCGAGCAGGTGGCCGGCATGGACGACGGTCACCTGCTGCCCGGCCCGCGACGGCGTCGGCTGGGCCAGCGCGGGCAGCGCGAACAGGGCAAGCAACAGGACGGTCAGGCGCGCGATCATGGCAATCCCCCTATTGTGCGGCGGGCGCCTTCATGGCTCATCGCCGCGCGCCCTGACAAGCGAAAAGCCCGGCGCCGCGTGGCACCGGGCCTTCCTGCTTCCCCGCGAAAAGAAGGGTTTACCAGAAGAAATCGTAGATCGCGTCCAGCACTTCGCCGGTATAGACGTCCACCAGCAGCACGTCGTTATAGTAGCGCACCCACTGCGTGCCCGGGGGCGCCGGCGGCAGCCGATAGTAGAAGGGATCGCCGATCCAGTAGCTGCGGCCGAAGAACAGCGGATCCAGGAAGAAGCCGATCGAGAAGCGCCGATAGCTCCAGTGCCGGTAGGGCGCGTAATAGGGCTGCAGATGGTAGATGTGGCGATAGCGCGTCCGGTGATGGCGCCAGTTGTAGCGCCGGTCGTTGCGCCAGTCATGGTTCCAGCGGCCGCGCCAGCCGCGCCCGTCGGCACGATGGCGATACGACTGGACGCCGCGATCGCGGTGGCGGCGATCGCCGTCGCGATAGCGATCCGAGCGCTGCCGCTCGACGCGGCCCGTCATCGCGGCCGGGGGCGTTCCGTGACCGGGCCGGACCCGCTGGCTCGAAGAGCGATGATCGCGATCGCGATATCCGCGCGCCGCCGGCGTGTCGCGCGGCGCGCCGCTGCGCCCGCGCACGGCCTCGCGCTGCCAGCCCGAATTGCCGGCGCGGCGAGGGGCATCCTGGCGCACAGGCGAGCGGATCGCGCGGGGGGTGGCCGACTGGCGCGGCGACACCCGCGCCGGCTCAGCGCCGCGATAGCCGCTGGGCCCACGCGCGACGTCGCGCTGCCGGTTCGAAGCGCCCGCGCGGCGCGGCCCGTCCTGGCGGGCGGGCGCACGGATCGCGCGGGGGGTGGCCGACGGGCGCGGTGACACCCGCGCCGGCTGGCTGGCGCGATGGCCGCCGCCGCGATGGCCGCCATTGTGCCAGCCGCCGCGATCATGGCCGCCGCCGCCGTGCCGCTGCGCCATCGCCGCGCCAGGCAGGGTCAATGCCGTCGCGGCGATCAAGCTGATGATTAACCTGCGCATGCGCGCTACTCCTTCAAGCCTTGCGGCAACCGGCCGCTCCGCGTCACGGTCCGCTTATGCTGGCGCGCGGCTGACCGGCGGCTGAACCGGCCGGTCAGAAATCGGCAAGGTTTCGTTCGCGAAATCAGCGGCGGCGCGGCAATTGCGCCCGCAGCGCCGGCACCTGCGCCGCCGCGTCCGCCCGCGAAATGCCGGGCGGCGGCGCGGCCGCCACCGCCTCGCGCCCGCCGGCGATGCGGATCGCGCGGCGGATGGCGGCCCTCAGTCTCGGGTAGATGCCGCAGCGGCAGATATTGGTGATTGCCCGGTCGATCGCCTCGTCGCTCGGGCTCGGCTCCCGGTCGATCAGCGCCGCCACCGCCATCACGATGCCGGGGATGCAGAAGCCGCATTGCGGCACGTTCTCGGCGGCGAGCGCCTGCTGCACCGGATGCGATCGATCGCGCGCCAGCCCCTCGATCGTGGTCACGTAGGTTCCCTCGATGTCGCCGATCCTCACCCGGCAGCTCCTCACCGCGTGGCCATCGACGTGCACGATGCAGGCCCCGCATTCGCCGGTGCCGCAGCCGAACTTCGTCCCGGTGAGGTTGGATGCCTCGCGCAGCGCGAACAGCAGCGGCGTGTCCGGATGGAGCCGATAGTGGACGGGCTGGCCGTTCACGGTGAAGCTGGTCATGACGCCTGATAGGCCGGCCGGGGCGGCGATGGGAAGCCGGCGGGCGGGAGCGCTCCAGCGAAGGCCGCCATTGACTTTCCCCGCGGCGCGGCCCAAATGCGCGTCCTGCGAGGCGTCATGCAGCGTGAACTGGCCGCAAGGCTTCGGCTCCGCCCCGCATTTTCCAGGAGCTTCCCATTTCACGCGGGTCGTTCAGCCACCCGCCGCGTTCGCGCGTCCCGCCGGGCCGCGCCAACGCCGCATGCAGTGAGTTCAAACCCAAAATGTCATTCCAGACCCTCGGGCTCTCGCCGCCCGTCCTGCGTGCGCTCGCCGCCAGGGGCTATGCGAGCGCCACCCCGATCCAGGCGCGGGCGATCCCGACCGTGCTCGCCGGGCGCGACCTGCTCGGCATCGCCCAGACCGGCACCGGCAAGACGGCGGCCTTCATGCTGCCCTCGATCGACCGGCTCGTCGCCGCGCGCCATGGCGCGCCGCGGCCGCGGACGTGCCGGATGCTGGTGCTCGCCCCGACCCGCGAGCTCGCCGGCCAGATCGCCGATTCGGCGATCGCCTACGCCCAGTTCGCGCAGCTTCGCGTCGCGCGCGTCTTCGGCGGCACCTCGATCCACCGCAACCGGCAGGACGTCGCGCGCGGGATCGACGTGCTGGTGGCCACGCCGGGTCGCCTGATCGACCTTGTCGAACAGGGCGCGCTCAGCCTCCGCGAGGTCGAGATCCTCGTCCTCGACGAGGCCGACCAGATGCTCGACCTCGGCTTCATCCATGCGCTGAGGCAGATCGTGAAGCTGCTGCCCGAAAGGCGCCAGACCCTGTTCTTCTCGGCGACCATGCCGAAGGCGATCCGCGAGCTCGCCGACCGCTTCCTCACCGATCCCGCGACGGTCGCGGTCACGCCCCAGGCGACGACGGCGGAGCGGGTCGCGCAGCATGTGAGCTTCGTCCAGCAGCGGGAGAAGCAGGCGCTGCTCACCATGATGCTGCGCTGGGGCTTCGGCCCGCGCGGCAACATGGATCGCGTCCTCGTCTTCACCCGCACCAAGCACGGCGCCGATCGCGTCGTGAAGCTGCTCGCCGGCAACGGCATCGCGGCGAGCGCCATTCACGGCAACAAAAGCCAGCCGCAGCGCGAGCGCGCGCTCGCCGCCTTCCGCGAGGGCACGGTGCGCATCCTGGTCGCAACCGACATCGCCGCGCGCGGGATCGACATCCCCGGTGTCAGCCACGTGATCAACTTCGAGCTGCCGAACGTGCCGGAACAATATGTCCATCGAATCGGGCGGACGGCGCGCGCGGGCCGCGCGGGCATCGCGATCGCCTTCTGCGCCGACGACGAAAAGGCCTATCTCCGCGACATCGAGAAGCTCACCCGCCAGCGTCTCGCCGTCGAGCCGCTGCCGCGCGGCTTTCTCGCCGAGGCCGAGCGCATCCAGGCGAGCCGCGCCCCGGTTGCGGTCGAGGACGACGCCCAGGCGCCCCGGCGCCGCCATTCGCGCGCCCATCCCCAGCGCGGCCGCTACGCCCACGCCGTGCGGCCCGCGACAGGGCCGGGGCGGCGCGCGCGGGGCTAGATTACGGGGCTGGAGTACATCGACATCCGGCAGGAATTCCCACTTCCTTTGAGGGAGAGGGCCACAGCGCAGGATTCCCCCTCTCCCCGGCGGAGAGTGGGACGGGGTGAGGGGACTCGGCGGTCGAGGATCGCCGCCTGCGCCCGACACCCTCTCCCAGGCCCGCTCGTTCAAGGGCGAGGGGAAGCGACAGGCGGCGGCTTGAATGTCGATCCGGCCTGGCGTCGGCCCGGCTCGATCCGCCGCGCTTCCCCGACCAGCAGCACGGGCACGCCGCCGCGAATCGGGAAGGCGAGCCCGGCGGCGTCGGAGACCAGCTCGCCGGCCGCCTCGTCGAGGCGCAGCGGCGTTCGCGTGAGCGGGCAGACGAGCAGCGCGAGAAGCCGGGGATCGATGCTCATTGCAGCGTCCGCGGCCCGTCGGCGCCACCGGGCGCCATCCGCTGAAACTGCATGAACTGGACGGCGAGGTCGGCGCGCTCGGCCAGATCCTCGGCCTCGAGCAGCGCCTGCTTCGAGCCGGTGTCGAGCGGCGCCACCTGGCAGATCCCGTTGACGAGCTGCTCGTCGTCGAGCCGCGCCACCGATTCCCAGTCGACCGCGTAGCCCAGCGCATCGGCATAGGCGCGCGCCTCGCGCTCCAGCTCCGCGCGCTGGGCGATCCCGAGCACGCCATCCTCGCCCGGCTCGTCCTGGCACAGCGCCTCGACCTGGCGATAGCGCGTCGTGACGGCAAGCTCGCGCAGGATGCGGAAGCGGGCGAGGCCCTGCAGCACGATATTGTAGCGCCCGTCGGCGCGCCGCTCGCACTCGGCGATCCGCCCGAGCCCGCCGATCGGGAACAGGCCGGGCGGATCGCGCCGGTCGCGTGGCTGGACCATGCCGATCAGCCGGTCGCCCGCCATCGCGTCGGCGATCATGTCGCGATAGCGCGGCTCGAAGATGTGGAGCGGAAGCTGGCCGCGCGGGAAGAGCAGCGCCCCGGCCAGAGGAAAGACCGGAAAGCTGAGCGCGCTCATCAGCCGAACAGGATTTCGGACAATCGTCGGCGCTGCGCCGCCGCCCAGGGATCCTCCAGCCCGACCGCTTCGAGCATCTGCAGCAGCCGCTTGCGCGCCGCGCCATCGTTCCAGTCGCGCTCGCGCCGGACGATGTCGAGCAGCTGGTCGGCCGCGCCGTCGCGGTCGCCTGCGCCGATCAGCGCGCCGGCGAGCTCGTAGCGCGCGTCGAGATCGCCCGGGTCGGCGGCGACTCGCGCCGCGAGCGCGGCCCGGTCGCCGGCCGGTCCGGCTGCTTCGGCCAGCGCCAGCGCCGATCGGGCGCGTGCCACCGCCGGGTCCTTCGCGGCCTCCGGCGGGAGCGCGTCGAGCACGGCCTCCGCCTCCTGCGCCGCGCCGGTGGCGAGCAGCGCGCGCGCGAGGCCGGCGCCGGCGGCGGGATGGCCCGGCGCCATGTCGACGATCTGGCGGAAGATGCTCGCCGCGCGCGCCGCATCGCCGTCGGCGAGCGCGGTCTCGCCCCTCTCGATCAGCGGCTCGATCTCGGCCTCGAGCTGCTGCGCCTCGCCCTGGACGGGGATCTGGGCGAGAATCTGGTCGAGAAGCTGCTTGAGCGCGCCTTCGGTGCGCGCCTGCGAAAGGTCGGCGATCGGGCGGCCCTGGAAGATCGCGTAGACAGTGGGAATTGTCTGGATCTGGAACTGGGCGGCGATGAACTTGTCGGCGTCGACGTCGATCTTGATCAGCGTCACGCCCTTGTCCGCATAGTCGGCGGCGACCTTCTCGATCACCGGCGCCAATTGCTTGCACGGGCCGCACCAGTCCGCCCAGAAATCGACGATGACGAGCCGCGACATGCTCGGCTCGATCACCTCGCGCTGGAATTTCTCGACTGCGGCGCGGTCCGCTTCGCTGAGCCCGAGGGTCGCCAAATCGTCTCTCCGAAAAAGGGATGCGAAGCGTCCTATGTGGGATGAAGGCGCCCGCTGCCAAGGGCAATGTGACGGGGCTTGCGGCGGCGAAGGGCCCATGCTAGCAGCCGCCGCCTTACTCCAGCCGCCTTGCCGCGCACACCGCCGGCCGGGCAGCTCCACGACGAGCGGGCGTAGCTCAGGGGTAGAGCACAACCTTGCCAAGGTTGGGGTCGAGGGTTCGAATCCCTTCGCCCGCTCCAGAATTCCTAAGACTTTAGCGACTCACCGTCCTTGCGGCGGCCGCCCGAGGTTACCGGGCAGTGGCTGCTCGCCCCACGCCTTCGGGGCATTCACCTCGACCGGTCGGACATTCGCACCCTCGAATACTCGCCATTTTCTCGTCAGCGAGGGCGCGCTCGCGCTCGTCTGATTCCCGGGAGGCCGCCCCTCAATAAGGCACTTCTGCAGTCGGACGATGTCGATGTCCTGCCACACGACGTAGGCCATGCGCGCGGCACAGAAGGCGACGATACCGCTCAAGGCACCAGCGGTGCCCGGTGGCGCGGGCCATTTTGCCCGTCAGTTGCTCCCGGGGCCGCTGACGATGTTCTTCGCCGCGTCCACAATCTCCTTGATGTGGTCGGGCATGGGTAGGCCCGCGTTGCGATCAGCAAGGTTGGAGAACGCGCCCCTCACGAGCGCGATGGTCACTATGACGCAGCCAGTGATGCAACCTACGACCAAGGCTGTCAGAGCGTGTGACTGTTCAGCGGTGAAAAGGGTGTCGCTATTCTTGAGGCCACAGACGAGCACGATGGCAAAGAACAGGATGAGGACACCGCAAGCACCCGCGACGGCCGCCCGAATACGGCGGTGCCAGACGATCTCTTTCGTGAATTCCTTGATGTATTCAGTCGAGGCGGCCTTGTAGCCCTTCCACGTCCCGAAGTCCGCAGTGACCAGCTCAAGCACGTCAGCCATCGACTTCAAGTCATCTTGCGAAATCGTCTGGGCAGCGCTCCGCTCTTGAGCGGCCACTCCCTCGATGATTCCTTCAATGTCCTTGCTAGGAGCTTGCTCACCGCTCATGGGCCAGCTTTTTATAGTGTTCCGCGATTATTGCATTCGGAATTATTGCATTCGGAATGTCGTCCGACGCGCCGCGCCCACCTTGATAGACCTTGTCCCAAGGTGTGTCGGCCTGATGCGTCATGCGCGAGAGCGCGAACGCATGCATATCGCCGTAGCCTTGCACTACAGAGCGAACAATGGCACGCTGATTCTCGGACAAGTCGGCATGGGGGATCGAGCCGAACGGGCCGGACGCTGGGCCGGTGATGGGATGCGAACCGAAGCGGCGAAACTCGCGATAAATGGCCGGGAATACCGGACCATGCTGCCACGCCTCGGGCTCCTCGTTGACGAGCGGCATGCCCAAGATACCTAGCGACCAACCGTGCGCGATATAGACGAGCTTGAGCAATTGCATAATCGTCAGAGACTTGCCCTGCTGCTCGGCTTCCTCCAGCACCGCGTTTGCCACAGCGAGAGGTGGGAATGCAGTCATGTGCGTGCCCTCCTTCGGTCTCGGCAGTGAAAGCATTTCGGCTGTTGCGTTTCGTTCGCAAAGCACCTTTTCGATTAGCAGATTGTGCATAGCGGGGAGAAAGTCAAATTTCCCCTTGACACGTCCAAAGGCGTGAATCCCCGTTAGGGGCCTAGAGTGCCCGTGGGACAGACTACCTAAACAAGGGCCATCACCGGGTCCAAAAAATTTTCTGTCGCTCCGAGACCCCTCCAAGGGGAAAATATGGGCTGTTCGGGGTGCTAGGGAGAGAGTGGGCCCGCGTCGACCGCATAGGGACTGGCTTCCGCCGCCCTATTCGAGCACGCGCCGCACAGCCGATGATGGCTGCCCTCGCTCTCGAAGGGATTGTGGCATCGCAGGCAGGGGCGCGTGGTCGTCCCGGCCAACGCCCATGCACGTCGCGGCGGCGGGTGGCACGTCTTGGTTGAATCTACCAATCCCTTCGCCCGCTCCAGCTTTTCGAAGTGCGGCTGACCTTTCAGCGAGCGCGGTGCCCCGGCTCCTTGCGATCTGGGCGGATCGTTCGGGAATCCGGCGAGGGTGCCCGGGCGGGTGCGGGCGCGATGGCGTCGTTCGAGAGGCGCAGGCTCGATTCGCGGCGTTCGCCGCCAGCGCCTGGCGCGCCGTGCCCGCCTCAGCGCCGCGGCGGCGTCGCGGGGGCGGGGCGCTGCGCCTGGGTCGCGCGCTCGCCGGCGCGCGGTTCGAGCAGCGCCGCTGTCTCGATCGTGTCGAGCGCGTCGCGCGCGTCGGCGTAAAGGCGGGCCTTGCGAATCCAGTCGGCGGCCCGGTCGCGGCCGGGCAGGCGCAGCACCTCGGCGAGCGCGACATCGACCTGGCCGGCCTCGAGCAGCCGGGTCGCCCGGCGCAGCCGCTCCGCCGGTTCGGGCGACGGCGTGCCGGCGCGCCGCACCGTGATCAGCGATCCGAGCTGGGCGCGCAGCATGTCCCACCAGCTCGCGTCGGCGGATGGGCCGATCAACCGCGGCCCGAGCTCCTGCAGGCCGAGCTGCAGTTCCTGCAGCGTCACCGGTTGCTGGCTGGCGAGGATGATCATGCCGACGGCGCGCGGCTGCGAGCGGCCGAAGCGCTGGCGCAGCAACCCTTCGAGGAAGCCGAGCCCGACGCCGCGATCGAGCGCGCGTCGCGCGGCGAAGGCGACGAGCAGGCCCTCGGCGCGGTCGGCATTGCCGACGGCCGAGCGCGATTGCAGGTCGATATCGTCCATCCGCCGCTCGAGCGCCGCGACGCGCCGCGACACTTCCGGATCGATGATCACCCGCTGCGGCTCGTCGGCGCCGGCGGCGGTCCCGGCCGGCGGAGCCGCCGCGGGCGGGGCCTCCCGGGGCGCGCGTTCCACGGTTGCCGTCGGCGGCGGCGGCGCCGGCCGCGTGGCGGGCACCGGGGCCGGCGCGGGCGCGACACCGAGCAGGCGCGCGCCGCCCTGCCAATGCGCGAGCAGCCAGGCCATGGCGGCGAGGCCGAGCAGGAAGCACAGCGCCGCGATCAAGGCATGGGTCGCGATCCGCCGCCGGGGCACATCGCCGGTCGCCATCGCCTCGTCGCCGCTCATCGTCGCCCAGCCCTCATCGTGTCGCCGCAATCTGGCACAGCTTGACGGCAAGCTCCAGCAGCGCGTCGTCGCGCGGGCGCGCGGCGGCGGCGGCCTCGGCCCAGCCCGGCCCGGCGGCGGCGAGAGCCGCCGGGCTGATCGCCGCGATCCGGGTGCGCGGAGCATGGGGTGCGGCGAGGCGCGCGAACAAGGCGGCGGCGCGCGGCGAATGGAGCAGGGCGAGCGCATCGCCGGCGCGCAGCGCCTGCTCCGCGGCGCCGGGCAGCGTGTCGACCGGCTCCGCCGCGTAGACCGGCACGTCGACCACGTCGAGCCGTGCCGTCGCCAGCGGGACATGGTCGGCGCCGCATGGATGAAAGGCCCGCTCGATCCCGTCCGCCGCCATCCACCTCGCCAGCGCGGCGCCGTCCGACCGGCCGACGCGGACGTCCTCGATGCCGGCGGCCCGGGCCGCTTCGGCGGTTGCCTCGCCGACGGCGTAGCAGGGTAGGTGGCGATAGGGCTCGTGTGACGCCAGGCCGCCATGACGCAGCGCGTTGGCGCTGGTCAGCACGAGCGCGTCGAACCGGCCTTCGGGCGGCCTCCAGGCGAGCGGCCGCACGATGAAAAGCGGCGCGACGACGGGCTCCAGCCCGAGCGCGCGGGCGCGCCCCGCCGTCGCCTCCGCAGCCGGCTGCGGGCGCAGGACGAGGACGCGGCTCATTTCCCGAACCTAGCCCGCAGCGCCGGGCTGGCGGCGTCGAGCAGCTGCGCGGCGAGCGCGGCCGGGTCGTCGCCCTCGCCGCGATGGACTTCGCGCCCGTCGGGGCTGAGGATTTCCGCCGCGAGGCGGATCGTCCCCCCTTCGATCCGCGCCAGCGCCGCCACCGCCGAATGGCAGTCACCGCCGAGTGCCGCGAGAAAGGCGCGCTCGGCCAGCACGCAGGCATGGGTGGCCCGGTCGTCGATCGCGGCGAGCGGTTCGGCGAGATCGACGCGCCCGGCCAGCCGCTCGACCCCGATGGCCCCCTGGGCCGGCGCGGACAGCAGGTCGAGCGGCGCGCCGATATCGAGTCCGAGCCGGTCGAGGCCGGCGGCGGCGAGCAGGGTCGCCGACACCTCTCCGCGCTCGAGCCTGGCGAGGCGGCGCTGGACGTTGCCGCGCAGCAGCACGATGTCGAGATCGGGGCGCCTGGCGAGCAGTTGCGCGCGCCGCCGCGGCGAGGCGGTGCCGACCCGCGCGCCGCCGGGCAGCGCTTCGAGGCTCGGCGCGCCCAGCAGCCGGTCGCGCGTGTCGGCGCGCGGCAGCATCGCGGCGATGACGAGCGCGTCCGGCCGGAGGGTCTCGACGTCCTTCATCGAATGGACCGAAATGTCGGTTCGGCCAGCGGCGAGATGGCGGTCCAGCTCCTTGGTCCACAGCGCCTTGCCGCCGAGCTCGGCGAGCGCGCGGTCCTGGATCCGGTCGCCGCTGGCGGTGATCGGAACGATCTCGCTCGCAAGCGCGCATCTGGCGGCGAGCGCGTCCGCCACCATATGCGCCTGTGCGAGCGCCAGCGGCGAGCCGCGCGTGCCGATGCGGATGGGCCTGGTCATGCGGCGCTTGTGCTAGCGATTGCGACGATGGCAGGGAAGCGCGCATGGCCCTGATTCTTGGAATCGAATCGAGCTGCGACGAGACGGCGGCGGCGCTGGTCGCGTCCGACCGGCGGATTCTCGCGCACCGGCTCGCCGGACAGGCGGACGCGCACCGGCCCTATGGCGGCGTCGTGCCCGAAATCGCGGCGCGCGCCCATGTCGAGATATTGCCGCGGCTCGTCGAGGAGGCGCTCGCCGAGGCCGGCGTGGCGCTCGCCGATGTCGATGCGATCGCGGCCACCGCCGGGCCCGGCCTGATCGGCGGCGTCATGGTCGGGCTGATGACCGCCAAGGGCCTCGCGTTCGCCGCCGGCAAGCCGCTGATCGCGGTCAACCATCTCGAGGGCCACGCGCTCTCGCCGATGCTCGCCGCGCCCGATCTCGCCTTTCCCTATCTGCTGCTGCTCGTCTCGGGCGGTCACTGCCAATTGCTCCTGGTCGAGGGCGTCGGCCGCTATCGCCGGCTCGCCACGACGATCGACGATGCCGCCGGCGAGGCGTTCGACAAGACCGCGAAACTGCTCGGCCTCGGCTATCCCGGCGGCCCGGCGGTCGAGCGCGCCGCGACGGCGGGCGACGCGCGCGCGGTGCCGCTGCCGCGTCCGCTCGCCGGGTCGGACGAGCCGCATTTCTCCTTCGCCGGCCTCAAGAGCGCGGTGCTGCGCGCGCGCGAAAGCGGGCAATATGCCGATGCCGACATCGCCGCCTCCTTCCAGCAGGCGGTGGTCGATTGCCTGGTCGATCGCACGCGCCGCGCCTTGAGCCGGGCCGAGGGAGCCACGGCCCTGGTCGTCGCGGGCGGCGTCGCCGCCAATGGCGCGATCCGTTCCGCGCTCGCCGATCTCGCGCGCGCCCGCGATCTCCCTTTCGTCGCGCCGCCCCTGTGGCTGTGCACCGACAATGCCGCGATGATCGGCTGGGCCGGGGCCTTGCGCCATGAGGCGGGCCTCCTCGACGGCCTCGATGCGCCGGCACGCGCGCGCTGGCCGCTCGATCCGACGGCGGAGAAGGCGCGCGGCGCGGGCGTGAAGGCGTGAGGGCGTGAGGGCGTGAGGGCACGGGCATGAGGATCGGCATCGTCGGGGCGGGAGCGTGGGGGACGGCGCTGGCGCAGGTCGTCGCGGCCGAGGGCGCCGAGACGCTGCTGTGGGCGCGCGAGCCGGAGGTCGTCGCCTCGATCAACGCCGCGCGCGAGAACGGCCTGTTCCTGCCGGGCGTCCGCCTCGATCCAGCCATCCGTGCGACCGGCGAGCTCGCCGAACTCGCCGACCGCGAGGCGTTCCTCGTCGTCACGCCGGCCCAGCACCTGCGCGCCGTGCTCGCCGGCCTCCCCGCCGGCGGCCGCCCGCTGGTGCTGTGCGCCAAGGGGATCGAGGAAGCGAGCGGCAAGCTGATGCACGAGGTCGCGCGCGAGGCGCAGCCCGGCTCGCCGATCGCGGTCCTCTCCGGGCCGACCTTCGCCCACGAAGTGGCGCGGGGGCTTCCGACCGCGATCACGCTCGCCGCCGAGGATGCCGCGCTCGGCGAGGCGTTGATGACGCGCATCGCCCGGCCCTGGTTCCGGCCCTATCATTCGAGCGACGTCGTCGGCGCGGAGATCGGCGGCGCGGTCAAGAACGTGCTCGCGATCGCCTGCGGGGTGGTCGAGGGGCGGGGTCTCGGCCAGAATGCGCGCGCCGCCCTGATCTCGCGCGGCTTCGCGGAGATGACGCGCTTCGGCCTCGCCAAGGGCGCGCGGATCGAGACGCTGGCGGGCCTCTCCGGCCTCGGCGATCTCGTCCTCACCTGTTCCTCCACCGCCTCGCGCAACTACAGCCTCGGCAAGGGGCTGGGGGAGGGCCGCGCGGCCACGGAGCTGCTGTCCGACCGCCGCACCGTTGCCGAAGGGGCGTTCACCGCCCCGGTACTGAAGCGCGCCGCCGCGGCGCTCGGCGTCGACATGCCGATCGTCGGCGCGGTCTGCGCCCTGCTCGCGGGCGAGGCGGGTGTGGACGAGGTGGTCGAGGACCTGCTCTCCCGCCCGCTCAAGAGCGAGCACGCCTGATCATCCTCGTCAATGCGCGCCGGCGAGTGCCGGGAGGCGATCCCGCGCCGGCGCGGGGGCACGCTGGATTGCTTCGTTGCTGCGCGCCCGCAATGAGGGCCCGCGATGAGGGAAGGCAGGGCCGCAAGCCCCGGCCTCAGAAGTCCCAGCAGATCCCGTTGTTCTCCCAGTCGCCGTAGCGGGTCGGCTCCTTGCCCTTGGGGCCGCCATGCTCCGACGCGGACCGGGCAGGCCCGGGCCTGGGGACGGGCGGGCTGGGGCTGAGGTGGGCCGGCGGCTTCAGGTGCGGCGGACGCTTGCTCATGACGCGGCTTTCCGTTTGAATTCGCTCGATCTTCACCCCACATTTCGGACGCGGAGGACCGAAAGGCAAGATGAACGGCTTCAAGACGACGATGCTGCTCGCGGCGCTGACTGCGCTGTTCATGGCGCTCGGCTACACGCTGGGCGGTGCCGGCGGCGCCATCCTCGCGCTCGGCCTTGCCGCGGCGATGAACCTGTTCACCTACTGGAACGCGGACCGGATCGTGCTGCGCATGCACAATGCGCGCGAGGTCGATGCCGAGACCTGCCCCAAGCTGGTCGGCATCGTCCATGGCTTGGCCAGCCGCGCCGGCCTGCCGATGCCGCGCGTCTATCTCATCGATTCGCCGGTGCCCAACGCCTTCGCGACCGGCCGCAACCCGCGCAACGCCGCCGTGGCGGCCTCGATCGGGCTGCTGCGCATCCTCGATCGCGAGGAGGTGGCCGCGGTGATGGCGCACGAGCTCGCCCACGTGAAGAACCGCGACACGCTGACCATGACAATGACCGCGACCATCGCCGGCGCGATCTCGATGCTGGCCAATTTCGGCCTGTTCTTCGGCGCCGGCCGCGATCGCAACTGGCTGGCAATGCTGCTCGCGGTGATCGTCGCGCCGTTCGCGGCGATGATCGTCCAGCTCGCGATCAGCCGCACGCGCGAATATGCCGCCGACAGGGGCGGGGCGCAGATCAGCGGCAATCCGCGCGCGCTGGCGAGTGCGCTCGCCAAGCTCGAGGAAGGCGCGCGGCGCATTCCCAATCCGGTCGCGGCGCGCAACCCGGCGGTCGCCTCGCTCTATATCGTCCCCGGCTTTGAAAGCGGCGACAGCATGTTCTCGACCCATCCGGCAACCGCCAACCGCATCGCCGCGCTGCAGGCGATCGCGGCCGAGCTTGGCGGGATGCCGCCGGCGGCGCCCACCGTCGCGGCTCGCGCCAGCGCCCTCGATCCGCTCGGGCAGCGACGCTGAGGCCCGCCGCCGATCCGCCCGGCACGCCCGCGCGGCGGGCGGCGCTGCGCCTGCTCGATGCGGTGCTGCGCAAGGGACTGCCGCTGGAGACCGCGCTCGATGCCGCCGCGCGCGATCTCGAGCGCGCTGAGGATCGCGCGCTCGCCCACGCCATCGCCGCCGAGGCGTTGCGGCGCTTGCCCGATCTCGACGCCCTGATCGACCGCGCGACCAGGCAGCGCCTCCCTGACGATGCCAAGGCCCGTTTCGCGCTGCGCATCGCGCTCGTCCAGGCGCTGCGCCTCGGCACGCCGCCGCACGCCGCGATCGCGACCGTGCTGCCGCTCGTCGACGGCGGCCCCCGCCGGCTCGTCCACGGCGTGTTCGGCGCGGTGCTGCGGGGGGGCTGGACCTTGCCGGAGATGCCGACCCTGCCCGGGCCGGTGGCGGCGCGCTGGCGGCGCGCCTGGGGCGAGGAGGCGGTCGCCGCCGCGGCGCGGCTGATCGCCAGGCCGCCGCCGCTCGATATCTCCTTCCCGCCGGAGACGCCCCCCGCGATCGCTGGCGAAAGCCTCCTGCCCGGCCACCTGCGCCTGCCGCGCGGCACCCATTTCGACGATCTGCCGGGCCATGCCGGGGGCCGCTTCTGGGTGCAGGACATTTCCGCTTCGCTGCCGGCGCGGCTGCTTGGCGCGGGGGAAGGTCGCCACGTCCTCGATCTGTGCGCCGCGCCGGGCGGCAAGACGATGCAGCTTGCGGCCGCCGGCTGGCGGGTGACGGCTCTCGACATCTCGGAAAGTCGTCTCGCGCGACTTCGCGGCAACCTCGCCCGCACCGGCCTCGCGGCGGAGGTGGTCGCCGCCGACATGATGGAATGGCGGCCACCCGCGCCGGTGGACGCGATCCTGCTCGACGCCCCCTGCTCGGCGACCGGCATCTTCCGGCGCCACCCGGACGTGCTCCACCGCGTTCGTCCGAAGGCGGTGAGGGAATTGGCCCGCGCGCAGCGGGCGATGCTCGATCGCGCCTCGGCCTGGCTGCGGCCGGGCGGCGCGCTCGTCTATTCGGTCTGCTCGCTCGAGCCGGAGGAGGGCGAGGCGATCGCCCGTCCCTTCCTCGCCGGGCGCCCCGATTTCGCGCTGGAGACCGGCGAGCGCATCCTGCCGGGCGCGCACGAGGCGGCGGGTGGCGCGGACGCCTTCTATCTGGCGCGTTTCCGGCGCAATTAGCCGGGGATAAGTCGGGCGGCTTCCTTGCCGGGCGACTCGCGCGGGTGCTAGATTCGTCGCCGTGCAACAAAGCGTCCGTATCGCGCCCTCCATCCTGTCCGCCGATTTCGCGCGCCTCGGCGAGGAGGTGCGCGCGATCGACGCGGCCGGGGCGGACTGGATCCATATCGACGTGATGGACGGCCATTTCGTGCCGAACCTCACGATCGGTCCGGCCGTCGTGAAGGCGCTGCGCGCGCACACCGCCAAGCCGTTCGACGTCCACCTGATGATCGCGCCGGTCGATCCCTATCTCGAAGCCTTCGCCGAGGCGGGCGCGGACACGATCACCGTTCACCCCGAGGCGGGGCCGCATGTCCACCGCACCGTCCAGGCGATCCGCAAGCTCGGCAAGCGCGCCGGCGTCTCGCTCAATCCGGCGACCCCTGCCAGGGCGCTCGATTACCTGCTCGAGGAGATCGATCTCGTGCTGGTGATGAGCGTCAATCCCGGCTTCGGCGGCCAGAGCTTCATCGACAGCCAGCTTCGCAAGATCGAGGCGATCCGCGGGCGCATCGATGCGCTCGGCAAGCCGATCGACCTCGAGGTCGATGGCGGCATCGACCAGTCCAACTGCCGCCGCGTGATCGAGGCCGGAGCCGATGCGCTCGTCGCCGGGACCGCGACCTTCCGCGGCGGGCCGGCGGCCTATGCCGACAATATCCGCGCGCTGAGGGGCGGATGAGCCGGATGGACCCGATCGGCGCGGACCTCGCGGACGTCGAGATCGAGCCCGGCAAGCGCCTGATCCGGGTCGGCGACGATCGCGGCCTCTCGCTCGTCGAGCGGCTGAGCTACCGGCTGCACCGGATGGCGTGGCGCACGCCGCTGCACAAGCTGCGGCTGCGCGGGCGGATGCCGCTGCGGCTGCTCGCGGTGCCGCGCGACCCGGTGCCCGGCGACAAGGCGGCGGGCGAGGCGCTGCTCGCCGGAACGATGCGCCACGGCGGCACCGAGGTGGCGACGGCGGATCTCGACATGGCGGCGCTCGGCCGCCCGGCGGATTTCGAACTCTATCTCCACAGCTTCGCCTGGATGCGTGATCTCGCCGCCGCCGCGACGCGCGAGCGCGGCGCCAGGATCGCCGAGGCGCTCACCCGCCGCTGGATCGCCGCGCATGGCGAAACGGTGAGCGAGCCCGCCTGGCGCGCCGATTTGTGGGGCCGGCGCATTCTCTTCTGGACGGCCTATGCGCCCTACATCCTGTCGACCCACGACCCGGTCTACCGCTCATCGGTGCTCTACACGCTGGCGCGCGGCGCGCGGCATCTCGACCGCGGCGCCGACAAGGTCGCCCCGGGCCTCGCGCGCGTCGTCGCCTGGTGCGGTGTGATCGCCGCCGCGCTGGTCGTGCAGGGCGGCCCGGCGCGGCTGCGCTCCGGCGAGGCGGGGCTGGCGCGCGCGCTCTCGCTCGCGCTCCACGACGATGGCGGGCTGGTCAGCCGCGCGCCGACCGAACAGGTCGCGCTCGTCGAAACCCTCGCACAGCTGCGCAACGTCTATATCGCCGCGCGTCGCGACATCCCCGAAATGCTGAGCGAGACGCTCGCCGCCGCGGTGAGCGCGCTGCTTTCGGTCACGCTCGGCGACGACGCGCTGTCGAGCTGGCAGGGCGGCAACATGGCGAGCCGCCGCCGCGTGCTCGCCGCGGTCGAGGCGTCGGCGGCGACCTCCCGGGCGCTACGCCAGCCGCGCGGCTGGGGCTACCAGCGCCTGCACGCCAAGCGGACGGTGCTCGTCTTCGACGCTGCGCCGCCGCCGCCGCCGCGCGCGCTCTCGGGCGGCTGCGCCTCGACGCTCGCCTTCGAGATCAGCGACGGGCCGCGCCGGCTGATCGTCAATTGCGGCGGCGTCGGCGACGCGCTCGGCGCGATTCCGCCGGAGCTCGCCTATGGCCTGCGCACGACCGCCGCCCATTCGACGCTGACGCTCGGCGACCGCAATTCGACCGCGATCCACCCCGACGGGTCGCTCGGCAAGGGCGTCGCCGAGGTCGAGATGTCGCGCGACGACACCGCCGGCATCCTGCGCGTCGAGGCGAGCCACGACGGCTATGTCCGCCGCTTCGGCCTGGTTCACGAGCGCCGGCTGGCGCTCGCGCCGGACGGCGGCGCGCTCGAGGGCGAGGATCGGCTGATCGCCGTCGCCCGCAAGCGCAGGGGCGGCGCGGTGCCGTTCACGGTGCGCTTCCATCTCGCCCCCGAGGTCGAGGTGACGCCGACCGCGGACGGCCAGGGCGCGCTGCTGCGCCTGCGCGGCGCGACGGTCTGGCGGTTCCGCTGCCGGGGCGGCCGGCTCGCGATCGACGACAGCCTGTGGATCGACGGCGAGGCGCGGCCGCAGCCGACGCTCCAGCTCGTCATCGCCGGCGAAACGCCGCCCGACGGCATGACCATTTCCTGGGAGCTGCGTCGCGCGTCCTGATCGGTCGCGGGCGGGTGGGGTGACGCGGGGCCGGCGCCGCGTTAAGGCGCGCTCGGCCCCACCCATGCAGGATCCGACATGACCGACGTGAAGATCGCGCGCGCACTCCTTTCCGTTTCCGACAAGACCGGCCTGGCCGAGCTCGGCCGGGCGCTCGCCCGTCATGGCGTGGAGCTGGTCTCGACCGGCGGCACCGCGAAGGCGCTGCGCGAGGCCGGGCTCGAGGTGCGCGACATCGCCGATCTCACCGGCTTTCCCGAGATGATGGACGGCCGCGTGAAGACGCTGCACCCGAAGGTCCATGGCGGCCTGCTCGCGGTGCGCGACGATCCCGATCATGCCGCGGCGATGGCCGAGCACGCGATTGGCGCGATCGATCTCGTCGTCGTCAATCTCTATCCCTTCGCGCGGACCGTCGCCAAGGGCGCGGCGCGCGACGAGATCATCGAGAATATCGACATCGGCGGCCCCTCGATGGTCCGCTCGGCGGCGAAGAACCACGCCTATGTCGCGATCGTCACCGATCCGGCGGACTATGCCGAGCTGATCGACACGCTCGACATGAATGGCGGCATGACGTCGCTCGACCTGCGCAAGCGGCTCGCGGCGAAGGCCTTCGCCGCGACCGCCGCCTATGACGCGATGATCTCGCAATGGTTCGCCTTCGCGGACCAGGGGCAGCTCTTTCCCGACACGCTCGCCATCACCGCACATCGCGGCGAGACGCTGCGCTATGGCGAGAATCCGCATCAGGCGGCGGCGCTCTACCTGCCGATGGGCCCGCACGCGCCGGGCATTGCCCAGGCCGGGCAGGTTCAGGGCAAGGCGCTGAGCTACAACAATCTGGGCGACGCCGACGCCGCGCTCGAACTGGTGACCGAGTTTCGCGACGCCGGGCCGGCGTGCGTCATCGTCAAGCATGCCAATCCCTGCGGCGTCGCGCTCGCCCCCTCCCTCGTCGAAGCCTATGAGGCCGCCTATGCCTGCGACACGGTCTCGGCTTTCGGCGGCATCGTCGCGGTCAATCGGCCGCTCGACGCCGCTTCGGCCGAGGCGATCACGCGCATCTTCACCGAGGTCGTGATCGCCCCGGACGCCGATGCCGCGGCGCGCGCCCTGTTCGCGAAGAAGAAGAACCTGCGCCTGCTGCTCACCGGCGACCTGCCCGATCCGGCGCGCCCGGGCCTGCTGCTCAAGTCGATCGCCGGGGGCTATCTCCTCCAGTCGCGCGACAACGGCCGGGTGACGCGCGAGGAGCTCAAGATCGTCACCAGGCGCGCGCCGAGCGAGCGGGAGCTCGCCGACTGCCTGTTCGCCTGGACGGTGGCGAAGCACGTCAAGTCGAACGCCATCGTCTACGCCAGGGACGGATCGACGGCCGGCATCGGCGCGGGCCAGATGAATCGCCTCGAATCCGCTCGCATCGCCGCCTGGAAGGCGAAGGACGCGGCGGAGAAGGCGGGCTGGAGCGAGCCACGCACGATCGGCTCGGCGGTCGCCTCCGACGCCTTCTTCCCGTTCGCGGACGGACTGCTCGCCGCCGCCGAGGCGGGCGCGACCGCGGCAATCCAGCCCGGCGGCTCGGTCCGCGACGATGAGGTGATCGCCGCCGCCGACGAGGCGGGTCTCGCCATGGTCTTCACCGGGATGCGCCACTTCCGGCACTGAGCGGAACCGATATCGCGCGCGGCCCGCACAGCCGCTGCCACGGCTCGCAATTCGCGTCCGATGGCGCGGTGCTCAACGGGCCGGCGGTGAAACCCCTGGCGTCGGCAGGCTGGCACTCTCGCCCTTGCCGAGCCGGAACAGCACCCGGTCCTCCTGGGTGAAGCCCCGGCGCCACACCACCCAGCCGAAGGCGGCGAGGATGGCGGGCACGCCGACCACCAGCTCGGCCCATTCGAAGCGGTGCGGCAGGGCGACGAAGCCGGCGCCGACGACGATCCCGGCCGCCGCCGCCCAGATCAGCGGCCATCGCCAGCCCTGCACCGGCGCGCCGAGCAGCCGGGCGAGTAGCCGTGCCTTGAGCACCGAGGCATAGCCGAGCGCGAGGCCGAGCGCGAGCGCGGCGCCGGCGGCCTGGAAGGATTGCGGCCAGCCGAGCATGCGCATGGCGAGGATGATCGCCACGGTCAGCGCCGCCTGCACCGCGATCATCGAAAGCGAAATCAGCAGGTTCAAGTGGCGCGCGACATAGACGAGCGCGGCCTCCGAGACGGCCGCAGTCGCCGCCACCGCCTCGGCGGCGAGCAGGAAGCCGAGCGCGGCGGTGCCGCCGACGAACTGCGGGCCGACCAGGCCCATCACCGCCTCGCCCGGTATGCCGAGCGCGAGCGCGATCCCGGTCTGTGCGGCGATGATCCAGAAGCCGACCTGCCGCACCTGCCGCGCCACCGCCGCGCGGTCGTTCTCGGCGAGCTTCTGGGTGATCACCGGGGCGAGGATCGGATCGAAGCTGGTCTTGAGCTTCTGCGGCAGCGAGGCGACCTGCTGGGCAACATAATAGACGCCGACATAATAAGGCGCGACGAACAGGCCGAGGATGGCGATGTCGAGCCGGCGCGAGCCCCATTCGATCGCATCGGCCGCGGCGAGCGGGATGTTGCGGCGCGCCGTCGCCATCAGCTGCGCCGGCCGCGGCGTCCAGCCGCGCGGCAGGCCGTAGCTGCGGCCGAGCTTCCACAGCGCCGTCGCCAGCCCGGCGGCGACCGAAATGGCATAGGCGATGATCAGCCCGTCGCGTGTCGCAACGAAGACCAGCGCGCCGGCGGCGACGCTAATCGTCCACGGTTCGACGATCGCGCGGGCATGGACGGTCGAGGCGATGTCGTGGCGATAGGCGAGCGCGGCGAGCGCGACGTCGGTGCCGGCGATCGCGAAGATGACGAGCGGCAACAGCCATTCGGCGCCGCGCGCGTCGTTGTGAGGGAACATCGCCTGCGGGAAGATCATCAGCAGCGCGCTCGCGATCGCGGAGGCGATCAGGGCGGCGAGCATCCCGTCCCACACCACCTGGGCGTGCGGGCGGCGGGTCGTCGAAAGCTGCTCGGCGAGCCCGCGCTTCAGCCCGATCGTCGCGAGCTGCGCGGCGAACTCGACGATGATGACGGCATAGGCGAAGCGGCCGAGCAGGTCGGGGCCGTAGAAGCGCCCGGCGATGAACAGGAAGGGGAGCCGCGCGACGAGGCGGAGCAGGAAGCCGAAAAAATTCGTGCGCCCGCCCTTCGCCAGGGCGGCGATGTCGTCGGCCGGCGCCGACGCCGCGCTGGTCAATGCGCCGCGCCCCAGTTCGGCCCGGTGCCGATCTCGACGCCGAGTGGCACGCTGAGCTTCACCGCCGGCTCGGCGGCGCCGGCCATCACGCGGCGGACGATCTCCTCTGTCTCCTCCACCCGATCCTCCGGGACTTCGAACACCAGCTCGTCATGGACCTGCATCAGCATTCGCACGTCGCCCAGCCCGCGTTCGGCGAGCGCCGGGCCGATCCGCGCCATCGCGCGCTTGATGATGTCGGCGGCGGTGCCCTGGATCGGCGCGTTGATCGCGGCGCGCTCGGCGCCCTGCCGTTCGTGCTGCACCTTTGAGTGCAGCCGCGGGAAATGCGTCTTGCGGCCGAACAGGGTGGTGGTGAAGCCGGTCTCGCGCGCCCGGGTCAGCGTCTCGCCGATATAGGCGCGGATGCCGGGGAAGCGCTCGAAATAGCGGTCGATCGTCTCCTGCGCCTCGTCCGGCGTGATTTCGAGCCGCTGCGCGAGGCCCCAGCGCGAAATGCCGTAGAGGATCGCGAAGTTGATCGTCTTGGCGCGCGCGCGCGTGTCGCGATTGACCTCGCCGAACAGCTCCTGCGCGGTGCGATTGTGGATGTCCTCGCCGGCGGCGAAGGCGGTCTTGAGCTCGGGCACGTCGCACATGTGGGCGGCGAGGCGCAGCTCGATCTGGCTGTAGTCCGCCGCCATCATCACGAAGCCCGGCTCGGCGATGAAGGCATCGCGGATGCGCCGGCCGATCTCGGTGCGGATCGGGATGTTCATGAGGTTGGGCTCGGTCGAGGCGAGCCGCCCGGTCTGCGCGCCCGAGAGCGAATAGCTGGTGTGGACGCGCCCCGTCTCAGGATTGATCTGCTCCTGCAGCGCGTCGGTATAGGTGCTCTTGAGCTTGGTGAGCTGCCGCCACTCGAGGATGAGGCGGGCGATCGGCACGCCCTCGCGGCCGAGCCGCTCGAGCTCGTTCTGGTCGGTCGACCACTGGCCGGACTTGCCCTTGCGGCCGCCGGCCAGCCCCATCCGGCCGAACAGGATCTCGCCGAGCTGCTGCGGTGAGCCGATCGTGAACGGCCCTCCTGCTTCAGCATGGATCTTCTCGACGAGCGCGGCGATCTCGACGTTGAACTCCTCGGACAGGTGGCGCAGCGCCTCGCGGTCGACCCTGACGCCATGACGCTCCATGTCGGCGAGCACGGCGATCATCGGCCGGTCGACCAGCTCGTAGACCCGGGTCACCTTCTCGAAGGCAAGCCGCGGACGGAAGCGGCGCCACAGGCGCAGCGCGACCTCGGCATCCTCGGCTGAATATTCGGTCGCCTTGTCCACCGGCACCTTGTCGAAGCTGATCTGCTTGCGCCCGGTGCCGCACAGCGACTTGAACGGAATGCACTCGTGATCGAGATGCTTCTTCGCGAGATCGTCGAGCGCGTGGCTGGCGAGCCCGCCCGCATCGAGGTTGAAGCTCATCACCAGGGTGTCGTCGACCGGCGCGATCGCGACGCCGCGGCGCGAGAGCACGATCATGTCGAACTTGATGTTGTGGCCGATCTTCAGGACCGATTCGTCCTCGAGCACCGGCTTCAGCCGCGACAGCACATGGCCCGCGTCGAGCTGCGCCGGCCGCTCGGCGAACATGTCGTCGCCGCCGTGGCGCAGCGGGATGTAGCAGGCCTTGCCCGGCGCGGTGGCGAGGCTGATGCCGACGAGCCGCGCGGTGATGCAGTCGCGCCCGTCGGTCTCGGTGTCGATCGCGACCAGCCCGCGCGCGCGGATCGCCTCGATCCAGCGCTCCAGCGCGGCCTCGTCGGTGACGGTCTCGTAGAGCGAGCGGTCGATCGGCGGCTCGCTTGGCGCCGCGGGCCGTGCGGCGGCCGGCGCGGCGGCGCGGCTCTGCGCGCCGAGCCGGGCGAGCAGCGACCGGAAGCCGTGATGTTCGAGGAATTCGCGCAGCGGCTCCTCGGGGATGCCCTTCATCGCCAGCGCGTCGAGCGGCTCTGGCAGCGGCGAATCGCAGACCAGCTCGACCAGCCGGCGCGACAGGCGCGCCATCTCCGCATGCGCGATCAGATTGTCGCGCATCCTGGATGGCTTCATCTCCGGCGCGGCGGCCAGCACCGCCTCGACCGTCCCATATTCCCGGATCAGCTTCGAGGCCGTCTTCGGCCCGATTCCCGGCACGCCCGGCACGTTGTCGACGCTGTCGCCCATCAGCGCGAGGACCTCGCCGACCTGATCGGGTCCAACACCGAACTTGTCGATCACCTCGGCAAGGCCGATGCGGCGATCGTTCATCGTGTCGAGCATGTCGACCTTGCCGTCCTCGACGAGCTGCATCAGGTCCTTGTCGGAGGAGACGATCGTGACGCTCCAGCCGGCATCTTTGGCTGCCCTGACGTAGCAGGCGATGATGTCGTCGGCTTCCAGCCCCTCCTCCTCGATGCAGGGGATCGAGAAGGCGCGCGTGGCGTCGCGGATCAGGGGAAATTGCGGGACCAGTTCGGGCGGCGGCGGCGGCCGGTTCGCCTTGTACTGGTCGAACAGCTCGTTGCGGTGCGTGCTCTCCGAGGCGTCGAGGATCACCGCCAGATGGGTCGGCCCGTCCGCCTTGTTGAGGCTGTCGGCGAGCTTCCAGAGCATCGTCGTGTAGCCATAGACCGCGCCGACGTTGAGCCCGTGCCGGTTGGTGAGCGGCGGGAGCCGGTGGAAAGCCCGGAATATGTAGGACGAACCGTCGACCAGGTAGAGATGCGGGGAGGGCATCGCGCCCGTCTAGCGCAGTCGGGCGGAGAGACAAAGCGTCCGCGCGCGTGGCCGCTGGTTCGTGCCTGCAATACCGATGCGCGATGACACCGGCGCTTCGACGCCTCCTCGACCAGGCGCGTCATTTCCCGTTCAACCGCACCGGCCTAAGGGTGCGCTGCATGAACCGCAGGGAGCTCCTTCTCGCCGGCGCGGCGCTCGCCTTCACCGGCGCGAGCGCCGCCGCGCGGTCCTTCCGCCCGACCCGCTTCTCTGTCCGGGTCCACGGGCGGGGGCCGGACGTGATCCTGATCCCGGGCCTCACCGCCGGCCGCGACGTCTGGTATGCCACGGTCCGCGCCGTTCCCGGCTATCGCTATCACCTCGTCCAGGTCGCTGGCTTCGCCGGCGAGCCGGCGCGCGGCAACGCGCGCGGGCCGATTCTCGTCCCGCTCGCCGATGAAATCGCGCGCTACATCGCCGCCGAGCGGCTCGGGCGGCCCGCCCTGGTCGGCCATTCGATGGGCGGCACGCTCGCGCTGATGATCGCCGCGCGCCATCCGGCGCTGGTCGGCAAGGCGATGGTGGTGGACATGCTGCCGCAGCCAGCCGGCCTGTTCGGCGGCAGCGCCAGCGGCACCGCGCCGCTGGCGCGCGAGCTTGGCGCGATGTTCGCGAGCCCGGGCGGGCGCCAGCTTCTCGCCAACGTCATGGGCGCGCTCGGCCCGCCGGGGGGCGACCGGCGCAGCGATCCCGACGTCGTCGCTCGGGCGATGAACGAGCTCGCCGCGACCGACCTTGCGCCCCGGCTGCCGCGCATCACGGCGCCGCTCACCATCGTCTATGCCGCGCCGGACGATCCCCGCGCGAGGGTCGCGATCGATCGTCGGTTCGCCCGTGCCTATGCGCGCGCCCGCGACAAGCGGCTGATCCGCATCGACGGCAGCGGGCATATGGTGATGGCGGACCAGCCGGCGCGCTTCCGCTCGGCATTGCGGGCCTTCCTGGCGCGCTGACCGGGCGCGGCCACCCGCGGCGACGATGAATCGCGCGCGGCGGGCCGCCGCCTCCCCCGAACCGCGCCCCCCCGCCTCCCTATGGCGCCAGCACCGTATCGACCGGCCTCGCCAGCGTCCGCGGATAGTCGAGCGTATAGTGCAGCCCCCGGCTTTCCTTGCGGTGAAGGGCCGAGCGGACGATGAGGTCGGCGGTCTGGAGCAGGTTTCTCAGCTCCACCAGGTCCGGCGTCACCCGGAAGTGGCCGTAATAATCCTCGATTTCGCCGGTCAGCATCTTGATCCGATGCGCCGCGCGCTCGAGCCGCTTGGTGGTGCGCACGATGCCGACATAGTTCCACATGAAGCGGCGGATCTCGGTCCAGTTCTGCTTGATCACAACCTCTTCATCGGAATCGGTGACGCGGCTTTCGTCCCAGGGCCGGATCGGCGGTGGCGGCGGCAAATCGTCCCAGTTCGCGATGATGTGCTTTGCCGCCGCCTCGCCGAACACGAAGCATTCGAGCAGCGAATTGGAGGCGAGCCGGTTGGCGCCGTGCAGGCCGGACTGGCTGACCTCGCCGGCGGCGTAGAGGCCCGGAAGGTCGGTCCGTCCGTCCATGTCGATGACGACGCCGCCGCACGTATAGTGCTGCGCCGGGACGACCGGGATCGGTTCGCGGGTGATGTCGATGCCGAGCCCCAGCAGCTTCTCGTGGATATTGGGGAAATGCTGCTTCACGAAATCGGGGTCGCGGTGGCTGATGTCGAGATGGACATAGTCGAGGCCGAGCCGCTTGATCTCGTGGTCGATCGCGCGCGCCACGACGTCGCGCGGCGCCAGTTCGGCGCGCGTATCGAAATCGGGCATGAAGCGATGGCCGGTGTCGGGAATCCTGAGCTGCCCGCCCTCGCCGCGCACCGCCTCGGTGATCAGGAAGTTCTTGACCTCCAGATTGTAGAGGCAGGTCGGGTGGAACTGCATGAACTCCATGTTCGAGACGCGGCACCCCGCGCGCCAGGCCATCGCGATGCCGTCGCCGGTCGCGCCGCGCGGCGCGGTCGAGAAGAGATAGACGCGCCCGGCGCCGCCGCTGGCGAGCACGGTCGCGCGGGCGAGCAGCGTCTCGACCCTCCCGCGCGCGCGGTTCAGCGCATAGACGCCCCAGACATGGCCGTCGCCCGAATAGCGCTCGCCATGGCGACTGGTGACGAGATCGATCCCGGCCATGTCGGGAATGAGGGTGATGTCGGGATGCGCGCGCGCGGCCCGCTCGAGCGCCTCCTGCACCGCCCAGCCGGTCGCGTCGTCGACATGGACGATGCGGCGATGGCTGTGCCCGCCCTCGCGGGTGAGGTGCAGCTCCTTGCCGCCGTCGGCGACGGTGAAGGGAACGCCGAGCCCGATCAGTCGCTCGATCGCCCGCGGCGCGTTCTCGACGACGAATTCAACGGTGGCGCGGTTGTTGAGGCCCGCGCCGGCGATCATCGTGTCCTCGATATGGCTCTCGAACGTGTCGCCCGGCTCGAGCACGGCGGCGATCCCGCCCTGGGCATGCGCGGTCGAACCGTCGTTGAGCGCGCCCTTGGCGATGACGCCGACCTTGAATCGCCCGGCGAGGTTGAGCGCCGCGGTCAGCCCCGCCGCGCCCGAGCCGATGACGAGGACGTCGAAGCGCCGCTCAACCATCGGTCCCGGTCGCGCGGGTGAGATTGAGGAACACGTCCTCGAGATCCGCCTCGCGGGTCGAGACGTCGATCACGCCGAGTCCCTCGCGCTGGACGGCGGCAAGCACCTCGCCGGCGTTGGTGCGGTCCTTGCGATAGGTGATGACGAGCACCCGATCGCCCTTGAGCTCGATCTTGTCGAAGACCCGCGCGTCGGGTGCATGGGCGATGTCGCGGTCGACGACGACCTCGACCACCTTCTCCTGCGCCTGCGCGACCAGCGCCTGCGTCGTGTCGTTCGCGATCACCTTGCCGTGATTGATGATCGCGATCCGGTCGCAAAGTTCCTCGGCCTCCTCGAGATAGTGGGTGGTGAGCACCACGGTGACGCCCTGCGCGTGGAGCGAGCGCACATAATCCCACAATTGCTGGCGCAGCTCGACGTCGACGCCGGCGGTCGGCTCGTCGAGCACCAGGATGGGCGGGCTGTGCACCATCGCCTTGGCGACGAGCAGCCGGCGCTTCATGCCGCCGGAGAGCGTGCGCGCGTAGGCGTCGGCCTTGTCCTCGAGATGGACGGCGCGCAGCAGCTCGCCGGTCCGCCGATCGGCCTTCGCAATGCCGTAGAGCCCGGCCTGGATCTCCAGCGCCTCGCGCGGGGTGAAGAAGGGATCGAACAGGATTTCCTGCGGCACGACGCCGATCGAGCGCTTGGCGTTGCGCGGATGCGCGTCGATGTCGAAGCCCCAGATGGAGGCGGCGCCGCCGCTCTTGACGACCAGCCCGGCGAGGATGTTGATCAGGGTCGACTTGCCGGCGCCGTTGGGGCCGAGCAGGCCGAAAATCTCGCCGCGCGGCACTTCGAGGCTGACGCCGTCGAGCGCGCGCTTGCCTCCCTGGTAGGTCTTCTGGAGATCGCGGATCGAGATCGCGGCGGCGGTCATGACCGCGCGCATAGCGCGTCCGCGCCTCGCCGCGAAGCCGGATTGTCGGCCGCGCGGGGCATTGCTAGAGCAGCGCCATGGCCGCTACCGACCCCGCCACGCCCGGCCCGTTGCCGCCGGAGATCGTCTATACCGATTCGACGCGCTGCGTCTGCGACGGCGCGGTGGGCATCTCGCCCGCGCTCGGCCACCCGCGCGTCTATCTGCAGATCGACGAGCACGGCTATGTCGACTGCGGCTATTGCGACCGCCGCTTCGTGTTGCGCGGCGGCCCCGCCGACGGCGCCGATCATTCCAGGCTGCCCGATCATCCCGCCGGAGCGAGCCTGTGAGGCGCGGCAGGCGCCCGCGTTAGACTTATCCGCGCGAGCGCCTATATGCCGCGCATGAGCACCGATCCCCGCCGCTTCATCTACCGCCCCGACGGGCTCGATCCAGACGTGGCGCGGCGCCTCGCCGCCACCGCCCTCGCCGGCTGCGACGACGGGGAACTCTATCTCCAATATATCGCCACGGAGAGCTTCGGCTTCGACGACGGGCGGCTGAAGACGGCCAATTTCAACACCGAGGCGGGCTTTGGCCTGCGCGGCGTCGTCGGCGAGACCACCGCCTTCGCCCAGGCGAACGATCTGTCCGAAGCGGCGATCCGCCGCGCCGCCGAGACGATGCGGCTGCTCGACCCCGCCCGCGCATCGCGCCCGGCGCCGCCGCGGCGGACCAACGCGCGGCTCTATACCGACGAGGACCCGCTGCGCCTCGTCCCGTTCGCGAAGAAGGTCGCGCTGTGCCAGCAGATCGATGCCGCCGCCCGCGCGCGCGATCCCCGCGTCGCCCAGGTCTCGGTGACGCTGGCCGGAAGCTGGAGCGTGGTCGAGATCGTCCGCGCCGACGGCTTCGTCGCGCACGACGTGCGCCCGCTCGTGCGGCTCAACGTCTCGATCGTCGCCGAGCGGAACGGCCGGCGCGAAAGCGGCTTCCACGGGCTCGGCGGGCGCTGGCTCTACGACCGGCTGTTCGAGCCCGCGACCTGGAACCACGCGATCGACATCGCCCTCGCGCAGGCGCTCACCAACCTCGAGTCGGTCGCCGCGCCGGCCGGCGAGATGACCGTGGTGCTCGGGCCCGGCTGGCCCGGGGTCCTGCTGCACGAGGCGGTCGGCCATGGGCTGGAGGGCGATTTCAACCGCAAGGGAACCAGCGCCTTTTCCGGCCGGATCGGCGAGCGCGTCGCCGCGCCCGGCGTCACCGTCATCGACGACGGCTCGATCGAGGGCCGGCGCGGCTCGCTCACCATCGACGACGAGGGGACGCCGACGCAGCGCAACGTCCTTATCGAGGACGGCATCCTCAAGGGCTATATCCAGGATCGGATGAACGCCCGGCTGATGGGCGCCGCGCCCACCGGCAACGGCCGGCGCGAAAGTTTCGCGCACGCGCCGATGCCGCGCATGACCAACACCTTCATGCTCGGCGGCGCCGACGATCCCGGCGAGATCATCGCCCGGGCGAAGAACGGCATCTACGCGAAGAGCTTCGGCGGGGGGCAGGTCGACATCACCTCCGGCAAGTTCGTCTTTTCCTGCACCGAGGCCTACCGGATCGACAATGGCCGGCTCGGCGCGCCGATCAAGGGCGCGACGTTGATCGGCGACGGGCCGAGCGTGCTCAAGCGCGTCGCCGCGATCGGCAACGACATGGCGCTCGACGAGGGCATCGGCGTGTGCGGCAAGGGCGGCCAGTCCGTCCCCGCCGGGGTCGGCCAGCCCACCCTGCTGATCGAGGGGCTCACGGTCGGCGGGACGGCGGCATGAACCTGCCCTGGGCGAAGCCGGTTCTCGACTTCTGGTTCGGCGAGGCCAAGGGGCAATGGTGGCGCGGGCCGCCCGATCTCGACGCCGAAATCCGCACGCGCTTCGAGGAGCTCTGGCATCGCGAGCGCCATCGCACGCCCGGGGAGCTGCTCGCCGCGCCGGAGGACGCGCTCGCCGCGGTGATCCTGTTCGACCAGTTCCCGCGCAACATGTTCCGCGGCCATGCCGACCAGTTCTCCACCGACTCGCTCGCGCTCGCGGTCGCGAAGGGCGCGGTCGCGAACGGTTATGACGACGGCATGACGCCGGACCAGCGGGCCTTCCTCTACATGCCGTTCGAGCATAGCGAGGTCCTCGCCGACCAGCGCCAGTCGCTGCTGCTGTTCACCGCGCTCGGCGATGCCGAGCTGCTGCACTTTGCGCGTCTGCACCATGACATTATCGAACGTTTCGGCCGCTTCCCGCACCGCAACGCCATCCTCGGCCGCAAGCCGACCGCAATCGAGGCGGCGGCGGGCGAGGTGGTGCCCTGGTAATGGCGCTGGTCGAGGCGGCGCGGTTCTTCACGCTGATCGAAGCCAGCCTCGCGCACGGCCGGCTCGCGTCGGAAGGCATTTCCTCGGTCCTGTTCGACCAGCACATGAACTGGAACGGCGCCGATCTCGGCGTCGTGCCGGTGCGGCTGATGGTGGCCGAGGAAGATCTGGCGGCGGCGCGGGCGCTGCTCAGCGCGATAGAAAGCGGCGCAGCGGACCCAGGTCGTAGCCCGCCGCCGCCGCCTTCGCGATGAGCGCCTCGCCGTTTGCGCCCTCCTGCGCGCGCGCGAGCGCCCACAGCCAGGCGGAGCGTGTCCCGCTGCGGCAGAAAGCGAGCGCTGGCCCGCGCGCCAGCGCCTCGGCCATCGCCGCCACCTGAGCGGGCGTGAGGCCGCCCGCCACGGCTATATGGACGTAGCCGAGGCCGGCCGCCCTCGCCGCCGCCTCGATCCCGGCCCCGTCGGGCTGGCCCGGCTCCTCGCCGTCCGGGCGATTGTTGATGATTGAAACGATCCCGAGCCGCGCCGCCTCGGCGACGTCGCCGGGCGCGATCTGGCCGGAGACGTAGACCGATTCCTCGAGCTTCGCGAACGTCATGGCAACGGCTTAGGGCCTGACCCGATAGCCGGCAATGGTCTGATCGGCCCCTTCCGGGCGACCGCGACGCGGCGGGCACCGCTCGCTTCGGCGCGAACCCGCGGCTCAGGCGAACGAGCGGATCACCTCGACGAAGTCGGCGCCGTAGCGCTCCAGCTTGGCCGCGCCGACGCCGCTGACCCGCGACAGCGCCTCGCGCGTGGTCGGCTTGAGCTCGGCCATCTCGCGCAGCGTCGAATCGTGGAAGATGACATAGGGCGGCACGTTCGCCGCCCTGGCCAGCTCGCGCCGGCGCGCGCGCAGCGCCTCGAACAGCGGGCTGTCCGCCGGATGCGCGGCGGCGGCGCGTGCGCGGCCGCGCCGGGGTGGCGGCGCGACGATCTCGAGCCGCTGCTCGCCCTTGAGGATCGCGCGCGCGTCGCCCGCGAGCTTCATTCCGCCATGTTCGGTGACGGCGAGACATCCGCGCGCCTGCAGCGCCCGCGCGGCGGGGCGGATCAGCCGCGCCGCCTCGCCATCGACGATGCCGAACACGGAGAGCCGGTCGTGGCCGTGCCGCTCCACCCGCTCGTCGGCCCTGCCGGTCAGCACTTTCTCGACATGGCCGATACCGAAGCTCTGGCCGGTGCGATAGACGGCGGAGAGCAGTTTGCGCGCCACCTCGGTGGCATCGACGACCTCGGGCGCCGACAGGCAATTGTCGCAATTGCCGCAGCGCTCGGGCGGCTCCTCGCCGAAGTGGCGGAGCAGCACCGCGCGACGGCAGCCCGCTGTCTCGACGAAGGCGGCGAGCGCGTCCACCCGCTCGCGCTCGCCGGCGCGGCGGCTCTCGTCCACCTCGGTCTCGATCCGGCGGCGGGCACGGACGAAATCCTCGGCGGCCCAGAACAGCCACGCCTCGGCGGGCTCGCCGTCGCGCCCGGCGCGGCCGGTTTCCTGATAATAGGCCTCGATCGATTTCGGCAGGCCGGCATGGGCGACGAAGCGCACGTCGGGCTTGTCGATGCCCATGCCGAACGCGATCGTCGCCGCCATCACCATTTCCTCGGAAGCGACGAAGGCGGACTGGTTGGCGGCGCGGACCTCGGGCGGCAGGCCGGCATGATAGGGCAGCACCGGCCGCCCGGCCCGTCCCAGCCGCTCGGCGAGCCGCTCGGCCTTCTCGCGGCTCGGCGCGTAGACGATGCCCGGCCCCGGTTGCGCCGCGAGCAGCGCGCCGAGCTGGCCGACGACGCCTTCGCGGCGGCGGACGTGGTAGCGGATGTTGGGCCGGTCGAAGCCGGCGACGATCAGGCCGTCGGCGGGAATGCCGAGCTGGACGCCGATGTCCTCGCGGGTGCGCCGGTCGGCGGTGGCGGTGAGCGCGAGCCGCGGCACGGCGAAGGCATCGAGCAGCGGCTTCAGCAGCCGGTAGTCGGGGCGGAAATCGTGGCCCCATTCGGAAACGCAGTGCGCTTCGTCGATCGCGATCAGCGCCAGCGGCACCCGCCCGATCAGCTCGCGAAAGCCGGCGCCGGTCGCGCGCTCCGGCGCGACATAGAGCAGGTCGAGCTCGCCCGCCTTCAGCCGTGCGACCGTCTCCGACCTGTTGCTGTCAATCGACGTCAGCGCCGCCGCGCGGATGCCGAAGCCGGACGCGGCACGGATCTGGTCGTGCATCAGCGCGATCAGCGGCGAGATGACGAGCGCCGTGCCGGGGCGCGCCAGCGCGGGCACCTGGTAGCAGAGCGACTTGCCCGCGCCCGTCGGCATTACCGCAAGCGTGTGCCGCCCGGCCATCGCCCGGTCGATCACCGCCGCCTGCACGCCGCGGAAATCCTGAAAGCCGAAAGTCTCGCGAAGAATGGAAAGCGGCGAGGTCACGCCCCCGCCAATAGCAAGGCCGGCCGCCCCGTCCACCCCGTGGCCGGGTGCGCGCCCGCGGGCGGCTTCAGCCGATCCGGCGTGCCAGCCAGTTGCCGCCATCCTCCGGCGTAATCGCGTTGTCGGCGACGCGGCCGCGATAGGTGCGCGGGCCCTCGGCGGTGTCGACGGTGAAGCTGAAGTGGACGCCGCGAAGCGTCGCGCCGCGCAGCGCGGCGACGCGGCCGGGCGCGGTGAGCGTGCCGGTGACGGTCTGGAAACGCTGTTCGAGCACCAGGGTCGCGCGCCTGCTGTCGCCGTCGACCAGCTCCCAGCGGCCCTCCACCGTCGCCGGCACGATCCACAGGAAGACGTTGCGGCCGTCGATCACGCGATGGCCGTCCGGCGGCCAGTCGCCGATGCCGAAGGCGTGGCTGACGATGCGCGTGCCGGGTCGAAGCTCGGTGAGCAGGCGCGGCCTCAGGCGCAGGTTGATCGCCGGCAGCAGGTAGATGGTGATGACGCTGGCCGCGCCGATCGGCGTCTCGAAGATGTCCTGACGGCGGAACTGGACGCGGCCCTGCACCCCGGCGACGCCGGCGGCGAGGTTGGCCTCGGCGACGCGCGCCGGATCGATGTCGACGCCAAGCGCGCGCGCGCCGCGCCCGGCGGCGGCGATGGCGATCCGGCCATCGCCCGAGCCAAGGTCGATCACATAGTCGTCGGGGCCGACCTCGGCGAGGTCGAGCATCGCCTCGACCACCGCCGGCGGCGTCGGCACGTAGGGCACGTCAAGCCGGTCCTCGGCGACGCGCGCCGGCGGGGCGATGCGGGTCGGGATGAGGCCGCCGCCCTCGAAGGCGAGCGTGCAGCCCGCGAGCAGCGCGGTGAGGGCGAGGAGCCGCGGCGCTTTCATGGCGCCCAATCTAGCACGGCCCCCGGCGCTTGTATCGCGCGCGCGGGCGGGCCATGTCGCCGCCATGACGACCCCGCCGCTTCAGGCCGCGATCATCCCGGTCACGCCGCTGCAGCAGAATTGCTGCCTGATCTGGTGCACCAGGACGATGCGCGGCGCCTTCACCGATCCGGGCGGCGACCTGCCGCGCCTGCGCGCCGCCGCCGCCAGGCACGGCGTCACCGTCGAGAAGATCCTGGTAACCCACGGCCACATCGACCATTGCGGCGCCGCCGGCCTGTTCGCCGAGGAGCTGGGCGTGCCGATCGAGGGGCCGCACGAGGCCGACCGCTTCTGGATTTCGCGGCTGGAGGATGACGGGCGCGCCTACGGCATTCCGGCGCGGTCCTTCGAGCCGCAGCGCTGGCTGGCGAACGGCGACACGGTGAGCGTCGGCGAGCTCGTCTTCGACGTCCATCACTGCCCGGGGCACACGCCGGGCCACGTCGTCTTCCACCACGCGCCCTCGAAGCTCGCGATCGTCGGCGACGTGCTCTTCCAGGGCTCGATCGGGCGTACCGACTTTCCGATGGGCAACCACCAGGACCTGATCGATGCGATCAC
This sequence comes from Sphingomonadales bacterium, assembly GCA_040255785.1. Lineage (GTDB taxonomy): Bacteria > Pseudomonadota > Alphaproteobacteria > Sphingomonadales > Sphingomonadaceae > Allosphingosinicella. The sequence continues at coordinate 63,424 of JBDZVR010000001.1, read as the reverse complement.
CGGGCGGCTCTGGCCGCTCGGCGACGACACCGCGTTCGTGCCCGGCCACGGGCCGATGAGCACGTTCGGGCACGAGCGGCAAAGCAATCCGTTCGTCGCCGACCGGGTGCTGGGCCGGGACTGAATCGGGCGAGGATCAGCGCGGCGCCGGCGCCCGGATCGAGGTGGCCTCGAGGCTGCTGTGCAGCGGCGGGCTGCGATAGGCGATCGTGGCCGCCCACAGGGCGAGCACGACCAGGATGGCCCAGCTCAACACGACGCCGATGCCGCGCAGCGGATTGGCGCCGCGCCGGTCCATGCCGAAAGCGTGGAGAATGCGGGCGAGGATGAAGGCGACGCTCGCGCCCCACAAATAGAGGCTGTCGCCGGTGGCGAGCTCGACCAGGCCGATCAGGATCAGCGCGATCGGCATGTTCTCGGCGAAATTGGCGTGCGCGCGCATCCGGCGCAGCACGCGCTCGTCGCCGCCGTCGCCGACATTGATCTTGAGCGCGCGGCGCAGGCTGCTCACCCGAAAGGCGAGCCAGATATTGATGAGCGCGGCCGCGGCGGCGATGGTGAGTGCGATCGGCAGGATCATCGAGCTTTCCCCTTCGCGGAAGCGCTTGGCACGCATGGCCGCGGCTTGCAACGGCGCGTGAATCCGCTATAGGCGGGCGCCTTCAAGCGAAGCAGCAGGGCCGCGAGGCCAGCGGCCGCATGGCCGTTGATCCACGGGCACCGCGATCGCCGCATCACATGAATTCATGACCAACTGAGCAGGTGCCCCCATGGCCGTCCCCAAGCGAAAGACAACGCCCTCGCGGCGCAACATGCGGCGCAGCCACCACGCGCTGACCGCGACCCAGTATCAGGAATGCTCCAATTGCGGCGAGCTGAAGTTGCCGCACCACGTGTGCCCGAGCTGCGGCCACTACAAGGGGCGTGAAATCCTGAAGACCGAGGCGTAAGACGGACCCGGCTGTCACAGGCGGGGAGACGGGATTGGTGGAAGGCGCGCCGAGGATCGCGATCGACGCGATGGGCGGCGACAGCGGCCCTTCCGTCATGATCGCGGGCGCCGCGGCCTCGCTGGCGCGCGATCCCGATCTCCGGTTCCTCCTCTTCGGCGACGAAGCGGCGATCCGCGCCGAGCTGGCGCGGCACGGCGGCCTTGGCCATTGCGAGGTCGTCCACTGCGACGACGTCATCGCCGGCACCGACCGGCCGAGCCAGGCGATTCGCCGCGCCAGGACCAGTTCGATGGGCCGCGCCATCGCCGCGGTGAAGGAGGGCCAGGCGCAGGCGATGGTCTCCGGTGGCAATACCGGGGCGATGATGGCGATGGCCAAGCTCGCGCTGCGGACGCTTCCCGGCATCGACCGGCCGGCGCTCGCGGCGCTGCTGCCCACGCTCGGCGCCAACGATGTCGTCATGCTCGATCTCGGCGCCAATACCGAATGTGACGCGCGCAACCTGATCGAGTTCGCGGTGATGGGCGCCGCCTATGCCCGCGTCGTGCTGGAGGTCGAGCGGCCGCGCGTCACGCTGCTCAACATCGGCACCGAGGAGCTCAAGGGCACGCACGAGCTCAAGGAGGCCGCCGCGGTGCTGCGCGCCGCCGACTATCTCGGGCTCCGGTTCGAAGGCTTCATCGAGGGCGACAAATTGTCGCGCGGCCATGCCGACGTCATTGTAACCGATGGCTTTTCGGGCAATATCGCGCTCAAGACGGTGGAAGGAACCGCCCGCTTCGTGACCGACCTCATTCGCCAGGCCTTCGCCAGCTCGATTCGTTCGAAGCTGGGCTTCCTGATCTCGCGGCCGGCGACCCGGCTGCTCAGGCACCATCTCGATCCGAACAACCATAACGGCGCGGTCTTCCTGGGCCTCAACGGGCTGGTCGTGAAGAGCCACGGCGGCGCCAACGAGACCGGGGTCGCCAACGCGATCGGCGTCGCCGCGCGAATGGTGCGCGAGGATCTGGCGCGCAAGATCGCCGACGATCTCGCCAACATTTCGGCCCACAGCGTGCCGGCGGCCGCGAAATGACGCGCCGCAGCGTCATCGCCGGCACCGGCTCGGCGCTCCCCGTCCGGCGCGTCACCAATGCCGAGCTGGCCGAGCGGGTCGACACCTCCGACGAATGGATCGTCGAGCGCACCGGCATCCGCGCCCGGCACATCGCCGGCGAGGGCGAGACGACGGTGACGCTCGCCGCCGAAGCGGCGCGCAAGGCGATCGCGGCGGCGGGCATCGCGCCGGAGGCGATCGGCCTTATCGTGCTCGCCACCTCGACGCCGGACCAGACCTTCCCGGCGAGCGCGACCAAGGTCCAGGCGCTGCTCGGCATCGACGATTGCATCGCCTTCGACGTGCAGGCGGTGTGCAGCGGCTTTCTCTATGCGCTCGCGGTCGCCGACAAATTGGTGACGGGCGGCATGGCCGAACATGCGCTCGTCATCGGCTCGGAGACGTTCAGCCGGATCCTCGACTGGGAGGACCGCGCGACCTGCGTCCTGTTCGGCGACGGTGCCGGCGCGGTGGTGCTCGGCGCCGAGGACGGCGATCGCGGCGTGCTGGCGACCCGGCTCCACGCCGACGGCCGCCAGAACGAGCTGCTCTATGTCGATGGCGGCCCGTCGACGACGGGAACCGTCGGCAAGCTCCGCATGAAGGGACGCGAGGTGTTCCGCCACGCCGTCGTCAACCTGGCCGACGTGCTCAACGAGGTGCTGGAGGCCGCCGGCTACCGGCCCGACGACATCGACTGGGTGATCCCGCACCAGGCGAACAAGCGCATCCTCGACGGCACTGCGAAGAAGCTCGGCCTGCCGCCTGAAAAGGTCATCGTCACCGTCGACGAGCACGCCAATACGTCGGCCGCCTCGGTCCCGCTCGCGCTCGACCAGGCGGTGCGCGACGGCCGCGTCAGGCGCGGCGACCTGCTCGTGCTCGAGGCGATGGGCGGCGGCTTCACCTGGGGCGCCGCGGTGGTGCGCTACTGAGCAATCGCCCGGGCATCGTCGCCGGCGCCAGGCCGATACCGGGGTTTCCGCAGATTGATCTCGGGCGGTCCCGGACCTAACGCAATGGATGCGAAACGGGCTTTCTTCCCCATTTCGTGCCGGGCGCCGCGGGCGGACGAGCCGTCTCCAAACATGCTCCCCGTCGGCGCGCCCGGATTTGGCGTGGCCCGGCCCTTACAGGCGATAGGGTCCGATCCGGCAGAACAGCTCCTCGCGTGAGGAGACCCCGAGTTTCGCGTAGATGTTGCGGATGTGCGATCGCACCGTCTCGATCGAAAGGCTCATCGCGCGCGCGATCACGTCGGCGGTGCGCCCCTCGATCAGTTCGCCGAGCACACGATGCTCGGTCGGGGTGAGCTGAAACACCTTGTCGAGATCGGCATAGACGGCGCGGAAGTCGTCGCCGTCGCGCAGCAGGCGAAAGCCGATATAGCGATGCGTCTCGTCGGCGCCGATCTGGCGCGCGCGCAGCAGCAGGTGGCCCTCGTCCCCGGCGCAGGGCAGGGCGAGCGTCGAGAGGACGGCGCCGCATTCGGCGATGAACGCGGCGAAGGCGTCGCGTCGCGCGCGCTCGCGCAGCTGCAGCCGGCCGTCGCGCAGCTCGAGCGCGCCTTCGTTGCACAGCTCGCCATGCGCGCGTGCATTGGCCCAGATCAGCGCGAATTCGTCGGTGCAGATGAAGAAGGGGCGGGGATCGCGGTCGAGCCAGCGCAGCGCGAGCCGGGCCGCCAGCGGATCGGGGTCCGGTTCAAGGTCCGAATCGATGCCGGCTTGTGCGGCCATTGCGCGGCGCTCTCCCCCCGCGGGGGACATAACAAATGCCGTGGCACCCGCCAAATCCGCCGCCGCCCGGCGCGCGGCGCCGTCGGATGACGAAGAGCCCGTCAACATGCGCACACACCCCACCGCGGGGCGATCGATCGGCCGGCCGCCCTCCCGCTGGCTACCGTGAATATACTGTATCGTCAACGCGCTCGCCCCGCTCCGGCCCCCGAACAGGGCGGCGGCGGCCGGGCCTCGCGACGATCCGGCGCCGTGCGCATCGCTGCCCGCAAAGTTAACCCCTGGCAATCCCGCCTGTCCCGGATTCGTACAAATGTGGCGTGTCGCGCCGGCGGCCGCCCGCGAACTGGCGTGTCAAACGATTGATAAATCTGGGCTAATCCGAAATCGCCACGAATGTCACATGGCTGTCTCCCCAAAGTTGGGGATGCCCGGATTCGGGATTTGCCCTTAAGCATTTCGTCACTTCGGGCGGGGCGAGTCGAATAGTCCCGTCCGGGTGACGCCGGTCCGAATCAATTGGAGACGGATGCGGAGCGGCGTGCGTTCACTCGAATTGGGGAAGAAAGCACATGAAGAAGATCCTTTTGGCCGCCGCGGCCGCGACTGCGCTTGCTTCGGCGCCGGCGTTCGCCGCCGACACCGATACGGTGAGCTTCCAGGTCAACGGCACCATCCAGCCGGAGTGCAGCATTGCGCAGCCCACGGATGTGACGTTCGCGCAGATCCTGATCAACGAGGGCCCGGGCTCCAACGCGCTGCTTCTCAAGAACGGCACGCCCGCTTCCTCGACCCAGAATGTCTGGGTGAGCTGCAACTATGCCGCCAAGATCTCGGCGACTTCCGCCAACGGTGGTCTGCTCAATGCCGGCGGCGCGGCTCTCGCCGCCAACGATCCGGACGATTTCACGAACCTGATCAACTATCGCATCCAGCTCACCGCGACCGATGGTCACTTCCCGACCCTGGACTTCCGGACCAAGCTCGAGGCGTCGGACTCGGTGACTGCGGCGGGCGCCTTCCACAATGAAGCCGCGCTGCGGGTCTACGTCGACCGCGACGACACCGCGAAGCGGCCGGTCGCCGGCACCTACACCGACACGGCCACGCTCACGGTCGGCCCGGTCTAAGTCCGGCCTCAACATTGCGTTCGGAAGGGGGGAGGACGGCGTTTTCCCCCCTTTCTTTCATTAACCGCGAATTGACGCATCGCGCCCAGGTTAGGCCTGGTGGTAAGTTGGCGTAGCGGCATCGGCCGGGGGCAGAAGATGTTGAGGAAGCTGTTGTTCGTCTGGGGAGCCCTGGCGCTCGCCCTTGTGCCGGTCGCCGCCGAGGCGGCGCAGGTGACCCCGATGATCGTCGATATCGCGCCGCTCGGCCGGGGCGCCGTCGCCCGGATCGAGCTCAGCAACCCGGGGACCGCGGCCTTCCCCCTGGAAGTGCAGGCCTTTCGCGGCGAGATCACCGAGTCGGGAGAATTGCAGCTCACGCCGGCCGACGAGGATTTCCTGATTTTTCCGGCGCAGACGATCGTGCAGCCGGGCGGCCAGCAGGTGTTTCGCCTGCAATATATCGGCGATCCCGAGGTCGCGACGTCCCGAGTCTACTACATGCAGATTCGTCAGATTCCGGTCCAGGTCGCGCCCGGGCAGAACCAGGTTCAGCTCGTCGTGAATTTCAACGTGCTGGTGAACGTCATCCCCGACGGCGCGACGCCGCGGCCGACGATCGCCTCCGCTCATCCGGCGACGCGCGGCGAAACGCATGGCGTCGAGGTGCGGATGACCAACACCGGCACGCGCTATTTCCTCGCCTCCTCGATGACCTGGGAGATCACCGGCCGGACCGAAGCGGGCGAGCAGGTGACCATTCGTCGCACGCCGCCCGAGCTCACCCGCGAGATCGGCGTCGGCGTGGTCGCGCCCGATCATGCGCGCGTCTTCTTCATCTCGACCGACACGCCACTCGTAGAAGGCAGCGTCCAGGTGCGCCTGACGCAATAACATGCTGAAGCCGGGGCGCGCACTTCTTCTCAGTCAGGCCGGCAGGTGCGCTCTCGCCGCTTGCCTGCTGTGCGTCGCCGCGCGCGGTGAAGCGCATGAGGCGGCCGATGTGGCGCCCGCCGCCGGCGCCGCCACCCCCGGCGCGCTCACAGGCAGCGCCGCCGCTGCGCAGACCGGCGGCGCCGTGACCATGTCGGTCCCGCTCGTCTGGGACAGCCGGGTCTTCGGCGAGGTGATCGTCCAGGTTGCCCGCGACGGCGCCGCCGCGATCGAGAGCCGCAGCCTCACCACGCAGCTGGCTCCGCTCCTCAACGCCAACGGCAACCAGCGCCTGGCCGAAACGATCGGCGGCGATCCGTTCGTGACCCCCGCCGAGCTCGCGGCGATCGGCATCACCGCGAGCTTCGACATGGCGCGGCTCGAGCTGAACATCGCGACGATTGACGCACGGCTGCGGCCGGTGGAGAGCCTCTCCAGCAGCGCCGAGACCGAGGATCGAGTCCAGCCGAACCTGCTGCCCGCCTCGTTCAGCGCCTATATGAATGTCGGCCTCGACCTGCGCTACAACCAGGGGTCCGGCGTCGAGGCGCCCGATCTGCTGCTGTATGGCGCGGCGCGGTACCGGAAGGTCGTGCTCGAGTTCGACGGCGGCTTCTCCAACGATTTCACCGACGGCGGCTATCGTTTCTATCGGCGCGGCGTGCGCGCGGTCTATGACGAGCCCGCGCATTATCGGCGCTGGAGCATTGGCGATCTTCGGCTCGAGGACCGCACGTTCCTGAACGCGCCCTTCATCGCCGGCGTCGGGGTCCAGAAGAGCCGGCGCGTCTTCGATCCCTTTTCGCCGGTGTCCTCGCTGAGCGGGCGCCAGATTTTCATCACGACGCCCTCCACCGTGGAAATCCAGGTGAACGGAGCGCCCTATCGCGTCCTCCGCCTCCAGCCCGGCACCTACAACCTCGACGATTTGCCGATCCGGACCGGTTCGAACGACGTCCAGGTCGTCGTGCGCGATGCCACCGGGCGCGAGAATGTGACCCGCTTCGATTATTTCTACGACCCAATCGACCTCAGGGCTGGGGACGATGAATATACGGCCGCCTTCGGCCTGGTCGCGCGCGACTTCACGCTCGAGCCCAATTATTCCGACGATCCGATCTTCTACGGCAATTACCGGCGCGCGTTCAGCGACATCTTCATCGCCGGCGGCGGCGTCCAGCTGACCCAGGACCTCCAGGTCATCTCCGCCGAGACGCAGATCGTGCCGCAGGTGATCCCCGGCAGCTTCGGCTTCCAGGCCGCGGTCAGCCTGGGCCGGGGAACCGGCTTCGCCGGTCGGGCGGAATACCGGATTTCCTGGGGCGACGCCGCGCGGGCACGACGGTTCGCCGTCTCGGTCGACTATCAGGATGCGCGATTCGCCACGCCGGCCGATCTCGGCCGCTTCCGGATCGATCGGCTGACCGTCAACGCGTCCTACGCGCAGAACTTTTCGCTCCGCACCGCATTGGTCGCGGGCGCGACCTACTTCAGGAACGGCAATGCGCGCGACCAGTCCAATTTCTTCGTGGACGTGACGCATCAGCTTCGTCCCAACGTCCGCGCGTCGTTCGGCGTCGAATATGGGCGCGACGCGATCTACGGCAGCAGCTTCGGCGTGCGCTTCTCGATCAGCGTGCTGCTGGGCGGGCGCAATCGCGTCGACGCCTCCTATCGCAGCCGGCAGGATTTCGCCCGCGCCTCGATTTCGCGCGGCGTGGAAAGCGAAGTCGGCTCGTTCGGCTATTCCGTGGACCTGCAGAATTCGGGCAACAACACCTCCGTCGAGGGCCTCGCCGACTATATCGGCAATCGCTTCGATGCGCGGCTGACGGTGGGTACGCAAGGGGACGGGTTCGGCGACATCGGCGACCGAAAGACCGCGAGCCTCCAGATCGGCACCTCGATCGCCTTCGCCGACGGCACGTTCGGGATCGGACGGCCGATCTCCGACGCCTTCCTCGTCGCCCGCCCGCACGAAACCATCCGCGAAAACGGCGTCATCGTCGGTCGGGGCCTCCAGCGGGGCGACTATGAGGCGAGCAGCGGGCTCTTCGGCGGCGCGGTGCAAAGCCGCCTGTCGTCCTACAACATGCAGGACGTGCAATATGACCTGAAGACGCCGCGGCCAGGCTATGACATCGGCACTGGCGTGGTTCGCGTCGATCCGCCCTATCGCGGCGGCTACGAGCTGATCGTCGGCAATGCGCGCTTCGTCAGCGCGGTCGGTTTCCTCCGGATCGACGGCGCTCCCGCCGCGCTTGCGTCGGGCACGATCATGTCGGAATCCGACGAAGGATTCACGCCGCAACCCTTCTTCACCAACTCCGCGGGCCGCTTCGGTATCATCGGTCTGGCGCCCGGCAAGACCTATACCATCCGGCTCAGCACGGGCCAGCGCTTCGAGATACAGGTCCCCGCCGACAGCACCGGCCTGTATCGGATCGAGATGCTCGACGTGCACAGCGGCGACCAATAGGAGGCCTTATGCGCAACTCGATCATCTTCGCCTCGGCCGCGCTCGCCGCGATCCCCGGCGCCGCGCAGGCCGCTTGCGACCCCGGTTTCAGGTCGAACGCCCAATCGGTCAGCATCGTCGGGGTCGAGGTCGAGCCGAATGCGGTCGCGACCGAGATGCTCGGTCTCAACGTCCGCAACGAGGACGAAGCGAGCTCGCAGCCCTGCCCGGCGGTCATCCGCGTGTCGCGGACCGGGAGCTCGACCGATCCCAATTTCCCGCCTTTCACCTTGCTCGGGCCGGGCAATCAGACGATCGAGATTCTGCCCGATCCCTCGGTCGGGGGCGGCGCCGCGAGCGACGTCAACCTCGCCAACGCCTTGCCGGGGCCGCAGGGACTCGACGTGCCGTTCGAGTTCCGCGTGCCCACCGAATGGGGGCTGAAGGCGGGAACCTACAGCGAACAGCTGCAATTCTCGCTCTACGATACCGGCGGGGTGCTGCGCGACACGGCCATCGTCACCGTCACGATCACGATCCCGCGCGCGGTTTCCATCCGCCTCGTCGGCGCAGTTCTCGGCGACGGTGGCGCCGGCCCGGCGCGGGTCGACATGGGAACGCTGTCTTCGACGACCGAAACCCGCTCGCCGGATTTCGCCGCGCGCATCTTCAGCACGGGCCCCTACCTGGTTTCGTTCAGCTCGGCCAACCTCGGCAACCTGCTCAACGAGAATGGACGCGACAAGATCGCCTACCGCCTCTATTTCGACGGCCAACTGGTCGATCTCGCGGGCGTGAACGCCTTCGCCTATCCCAGCGCGACCTCGTCGACCGGGGATTTTCGTCCGCTGCGCGTGATCGTCCCCGCCGCCACTGCCGTCGCGGGACACTATTCCGATCAGGTAACCGTCACCGTGTCCGCCACCTGAGGGCGGGTCCAGCGGTCAGAGCGCCGTCATCGCCAGACTGATGGCGATGTCGCCGTGCAGCCCGCTCGACTGGACCGTGACCGGTACGGTCGCAAGCCGTGGGCCCTGGCGGAACGCGACGGGGCTCATGCCGCCCGGCGCGAGCTGGCTGATTTCGCCATCGTAGCTGAGCGTCACTTGCTCGCCCGGCTCCAGCGGCCGGTAGCTCGCCATGATGAAGAAGCCCTGGCCGGCATTGCAGAATTCCTGAACGGTCCCGCTCGCCTGGCCATTGGCGCCGCTGATCGACAAGGCATCGGCGTCGATGTTGCAAACCGCCGGGACATAGGCGGAAATCCGCATCGAGCCGGTGGCCGGCTCGGCCTGGGCCGCAGCGGGGAGGAGCAGCGCGGCGCTGGCCAGCGCGGTCTTCGCCAGGATGTTCATAACTCCGTCCCTTCCTGTTCTGATTTGAGACGGAACTAGCAAAAGGAGGTTAACGAACCGCTGACGCGCGCCATGCGCATTGCGCGGGTCGCCCGCGATCGCGCCGGAGCCGGACGGCGCCGCAACGATTTTCCTTGCACGAATCACGAAAATATAAATATGATATCATCATTCTTACCGGAGGGAGTGATGATGAACACAGTCGATCCCAACCCCGCCAGCGCGCTCAGCCACTCGCGCGAATGGCGCGCCAGCACGGGCAGCGGCTATGTGATGCTGCTCGTCCTGCTGCTCACGCTCGCGATCATCACCTTTGGAATCTTCGCGGCAGTCAATTCGGGCAGCGGCAAGCTCGACGTCGACGATATCGGCTTCGGCGTGACGCTGATCGTGCTCGGGACGCTCGGCTTCCTGTTCGTGCTGGCTGGCTTCTACCTGCTGCAGCCGAACCAGGCGGCGGCGATCATGCTGTTCGGCGACTACAAGGGCACCGACCGAACCGCCGGCCTGCGCTGGGTGCTGCCCTGGATGATGCGCAAGAAGATTTCGGTGCGCATCCACAACATCACGTCCGACAAGCTCAAGGTGAACGACCAGCGCGGCAACCCGATCGAGATCGCGGCCAATGTCGTGTGGCGCGTCACCGACACCGCCCAGGCGCTGTTCGATGTCGACGATTATATGGAGTTCGTCGAGATCCAGATCGAAAGCGCTGTCCGCGCGATCGCCGGCAAATATCCCTATGACGACATCGAGCACAAGGAGATCACGCTGCGCGGCGACGCCGAGGCGGTCGCGCAGGAGCTGGAGCGCGAGCTGCAGGACCGGGTCGCGCGCGCCGGCATCACGATCGATGAATCGCGGCTCACCCATCTCGCCTATGCGCCCGAAATCGCCCAGGCGATGCTCCGGCGCCAGCAGGCGGAAGCGGTGATCGCCGCCCGCCAGAAGCTCGTCACCGGCGCTGTCTCGATGGTCGAAACGGCGTTGCAGATGCTCTCCGAGAAGGATGTCGTCGAGCTCGACGACGAGCGTCGCGCGGCGATGGTTTCGAACCTGATGGTGGTGCTGTGTGCCGAGCGCGACACCCAGCCGGTGGTGAACGCGGGCTCCCTCTACCAATAGGAGCGGGATCGTGCCGCAGGCACCCAGGAAGGTCTATCCGCTGCGCATCGAGCCGGCCCTTTGGGCCGCGCTCGAGCGCGCGGCGGCGGCTGACTTCCGCAGCGTCAATGCGGAGATCGAAGTGCTGCTGCGCGAGGCACTGGCCAGGCGCGGGATCAAGGTCGCCGCGCCCGAGAAGCGCCCGCGCGGGCGGCCGAGGAAGGAAAGGCAGGAATGATGTTCATGCCCTCCTGTCGCGGCGTCCGCCGCAAGCCGCGGGTGGCCGCGGCGTCCAGGCTCGCCGCGTTGCTCGGCGGCAGACGCGGCAATGATCCTGGGCGGGAAGGCGGCGACTGGAAGGGCCGCAACCGCGCTTGACGGTGAGCGTCGCCCGGCGTCGCGGCGGCGCGCGGTATCGCGACGCGCCGGCGCGGGCTACCTCCAGGGTCGCACCGGCGAGCGGCGGGTGGCGAGCGCGGCGAGGGGCCGTCCTTGCCGTGCCGGCTCGTGGCGGTTGCAAAGCGCGGCCGGCCAGTCCAACCATCGCGTCCCGAAAGGGAGGGGCACGATGCTCGATCGACGGCACTTTCTCGGCGCGAGCGCGATCGTCGCCGCCGGCGCGTTGGCGCCGTGGCGCGGCTTCGCGCAGGAGGCCGCCGCGGAACTGCGGCCGATGACGGGCGACGTCGCCCCGATCGGCGTCGCCGAGCACGAGGCGCGAATCGCGCGCGCGCAGGCGCTGATGGCCGAGGCGGGGCTCGGCGCGGTGCTGATCGAGCCGGGTGCCTCGCTCACCTATTTCACCGGCGTGCGCTGGTGGCGCAGCGAGCGGCTTACCGCCGCGATCCTGCCGCGCGAGGGGGAGGTCGGCATCGTCACGCCCTTCTTCGAGGAGCCCTCGGTACGCGAAAGCCTCAAGGTGCCCGCCACCGTGCGCACCTGGAACGAGGACGAGGATCCGCTGCGCACCCTCGCCGGCTTCCTGCGCGACCGGCGCGTCTCCGGCCCGGTCGGGATCGAGGAGACGGTGCGCTATTTCGCGGTGGACGGGCTCCGGCGCGCGATGCCGGGAGTCGAGGTGAGGAACGCCAATGCGGTCGTGCGCGGCTGCCGGATGATCAAGTCGGCGCACGAGATCGCGCTGATGCAGCGCGCCTCGGACATCACGCTCGCCGCCTATCGCTACAGCTATCCCCGAATCGAGCGCGGCATGACGCCGGCCGAAATCGGCGCGATCATGGACGGGGCGACGCGCGCGCTCGGGGGCAACCCCGAATTCTCGCTGATCCTGCTCGGCGAGGCGGCCGCCTATCCGCATGGCTCCGGCCGGCCGCAGCGGGTGCGCGATGGCGAGGTCGTGCTGATGGACTGCGGCTGCACGGTACACGGCTACCAGTCCGACATCTCGCGCACCTTCGTCTTCGGCGCGGCGAGCGCCGAGCAGCGCCGGGTCTGGGACCAGGTCCATCGTGGCCAGGCCGCGGCCTTCGCCGCCGCCCGGCTCGGCGCGACGGCGGGCAGCGTCGACGATGCCGTGCGCGCGCTCTACGAGAGCTGGGGCTACGGGCCCGGCTATCGCCTGCCCGGCCTGTCGCACCGCACCGGCCACGGCATCGGGCTCGACGGACACGAACCGGTCAACCTCGTCCGCGGCGAAGCGACGCCGCTCGCCGTCGGCATGTGCTTCTCGAACGAGCCCGGGCTCTACATTCCCGGCAAGTTCGGCATCCGGCTCGAGGACTGTTTCCACATGACCGAATCGGGCCCGCGCTGGTTCACGACGCCGCCGCCGTCGATCGACGAGCCGATCGGATAGGGCGGCGCTGTCCGCCGGGCCGGTTGCTTGCTTCGGCAAGGCAGCCCTCCAGGCCGCCCGGATCGCCTGTCTGCCTGCGCCGGCGACGTGACCGCCGCCCTGGCGTCGTCCGGCACGAAGCGCTGCTCGGCCCCGGGCGGCGCAAGGCGCTTCCTTCCGCGCGCCCAAGCGCCTAAATGAGCGCCATGTCGGTGCGTCCCTGGAGAGATATCGTCCGCCGCAAGTCGCGGCGGATCATGGTTGGCGACGTGCCGGTGGGCGGCGACGCGCCGATCACCGTCCAGACGATGACCAATACGCCGACGGCCGACGCCCGGGCGACGATCGACCAGATTCGCCGCTGCGAGGAGGCGGGCGCCGACATCGTCCGCGTCTCCTGCCCGGACGTCGAGAGCACGGCGGCGCTGGGGCAGATCGTCCGCGCGGTGCGGGTGCCGATCGTCGCCGACATCCACTTCCACTACAAGCGCGCGCTCGAGGCGGCCGACGCCGGCGCGGCCTGCCTTCGGATCAATCCGGGCAATATCGGCTCCGCCGAGCGCGTCGCCGAGGTGGTGCGCGCGGCGCGCGCCAATGGCTGCTCGATGCGGATCGGCGTCAATGCCGGCAGCCTCGAGAAGGACCTGCTCGAAAAATATGGCGAGCCCTGCCCGGAGGCGCTGGTCGAGAGCGCGCTCGACCATATCAAGCTGCTCGAGGACCACGACTTCCGCGAGTTCAAGGTGGCGGTGAAGTCATCCGACCAGTTCCTCGCCGTTGCCGCCTACCAGCAGCTTGCCGAAGCGGTCGACTACCCGCTCCACCTCGGCATCACCGAGGCGGGCGGCGCGCGCGCCGGCACGGTCAAGTCGGCCATCGGCATCGGCTCGCTGCTCTGGTTCGGCATCGGCGACACGATCCGCGTCAGCCTTTCGGCCGAGCCGGAGGAGGAAGTGCGCGTCGGTTTCGAGATCCTGAAGGCGCTCGGCATCCGCAACCGCGGCGTGCGCATCGTCTCCTGCCCCTCCTGCGCGCGGCAGGGCTTCGACGTGATCCGCACCGTCCAGCTGCTCGAGGAGCGGCTGGCCCATATCCGCACGCCGATGTCGCTCTCGGTGCTCGGCTGCGTGGTCAACGGCCCCGGCGAGGCGCGCGAGACCGATATCGGCATCACCGGCGGCGGCCACGGCAAGCATATGGTCTATCTCTCGGGCGTCACCGACCATCATGTCCAGGACGCCGGCATGATCGACCATATCGTCAGGCTGGTCGAGGCGAAGGCGGCCGAGATCGAAGCCGCAAATGCGGCGACGGCGGACGCGGCCGAACAGGCGTCAGGCCAGCTTCGGCAAGCCGAGCCGGCCGATCTCGATCTTCGGGCAGCGGTTCATCACCACCTTTAGCCCCGCCGCCTCGGCGCGCGCCGCGGCGGCCTCGTCGACCACCCCGAGCTGCATCCACACCGCCTTCGCGCCGGCCGCGATCGCCTGGTCGACCGCCTCCCCGGCGAATTCGGACCGGCGGAAGATGTCGACCATGTCGATCGGCTCGCCGATCTGCGCGAGATCGCGCCAGACATATTCGCCATGGACATGTTCGCCGGTGATCATCGGATTGACCGGCAGGACGCGGTAGCCGTGCCGTTGCAGGAAGCCCATCACGACATGGCTTTCGCGCCCCGGATTGTCGGAGGCGCCGATCATCGCGATCGTGCGCACGCCGGTCAGCAGATCACGGATTTCTTCGTCAGTCGTTAGCGGCATCTGGACCTCCCATTCGCGCCCGCGCGACCTCGCCCAGCATGCGCTCGGCAAGGCCGCGGAACAGCATGGCCTCCTCGCCCTCGCCGGCCGCCGGCGGCGTGCCGGCGTCGGACGCGGTGCGGATCGAAAGCTTGAGCGGGATCCGGCCAAGGAACGGGATCCCCATGACCGCCGCCGCCGCCTCGGCGCCGCCGCTGCCGAACGGATCGCTCACTTCGCCGCAATGCGGGCATTGGTAGCCGGCCATGTTCTCGATCAGCCCGATCACGGGCACGCCCATCTTGCGGAACATGTCGATCGCGCGCGTCGCGTCGATCAGCGCGACGTCCTGCGGCGTCGAGACGATCACCGCTCCCGCCGGCTTCCATTTCTGGGTGAGCGTCATCTGGACGTCGCCGGTGCCCGGCGGCAGGTCGACGATCAGCAGTTCGCAGTCGCCCCAGTCGCCCTCCATCAGGTTGGAGAGCGCGCTCGCCGTCATCGGCCCGCGCCAGGCGACCGCGGTGCCCGGTTCGATCAGCTGGCCGATCGACAGCAGCCGGACGCCATGCGCGGGCAGCGGCACGATCTGCTCGTCGACCAGCTCCGGCCGGTTGGCCTGGCCCATGATCCGCGGCTGCGAGGGGCCGTAAATGTCGGCGTCGACCAGCCCGACGCGCTTGCCGAGGCGCGCCAGCGCGACCGCGAGATTGGCGGCGACGGTGGACTTGCCGACGCCGCCCTTGCCGCTGGCGACGGCGATGATCGAGCGCTCCAGCCGCTCGGCCGTCATCGCGATGCGCGCGTCCGCAACGCCCGGCACCCCGATCAGCCGGCCGCGAACCTGCCGCTCGATCTGCGCGCGCTGCTCGGCCGAAAGCCCGGTCGCCTCGATCAGCACCGTCGCGATCCCCTCGCGCAGTCGCGCGATCGTCACCCGACCCGCCTCGACGAGGTCGCCGCGCCCGCCAGGGTCGGGGATCTGGCGCAGGGCCGTTTCGAGAGGGTTGGTGTCGCGCTCGCCGTGGGTGTCGTTCATCGTGACTCGACGGATAGGCAATATGGGGCCGCTTGGCACTGTTTTTCCGCGGATGGCCTTTATATAGGGGCGCTATGAAGAGATTTTTCAGGCGTCGCGCCCCGGCGGGCGCGGTGCTCAGCGACAATCGCGGCCCCTGGGGCCAGGGCGGCGGATCGGGCGGCGGCGATGGCGACTCCGGGGGCGGGGGCCCGCGCAGTCCCTGGGAGCAGCCGCGCCGGCCGGACCGCGCGAGCGTCAACAATCCCTTCGACGAGTTCCTCAAGAAGAGCCGGGCGCGCTTCGGCCGGCGCCTTCCCGACGGCGGCGACCGCCGCTACTGGCTCTACGCCCTTCTCGTCTTCGTCGCCCTGTGGATCGGCTTCACCTCGATCCACCGGATCGGCGCGCAGGAACGCGGCGTCGTCACCGTCTTCGGCCGCTACGCCTGGACGATGGCGCCCGGCATGGGCCTCACCTGGCCGGCGCCGATCGCCCGGGTGCAGGTCGTCAATGTCGGCGAGATCCGCACCATCAACATTCCCGAAGGCGACGCCGAGAATCTGATCCTGACCGGCGACCAGAATGTCATCGATCTTGCCTATTCGGTCCGCTGGAACGTGCGCGATCCGGTCCAGTATCTGTTCCAGATACGCGACATCGACGATCCGAGCGGCACCATCCGCGAGGTCGCCGAGAGCGCGATGCGCGCGGCCGTCTCGCGCGTTTCGCTGGACGACGCGCTCGGCGCTGGGCGCTCGCAGATCGAGCAGACGGTCGCGCAGAACATGCAGCAGTTGCTCGACGACTACGGCGCCGGCATCACCATCCAGGGCATCGCGGTCAACCAGTCGGTCCCGCCGGCCGAGGTCAATGACGCGTTCCTCAACGTCTCGGCCAAGCAGCAGGAGGCGCAGAGCAACATCAACGACGCGCGCGCCTACGCGCTCCAGGTGACGGCGCAGGCGCAGGGCGAGGCGGCCGCGTTCGAGAAGGTCTACGCCCAGTATCGCGCCGCTCCCGAGGTCACCCGGCGACGCATGTATTACGAGACGATGGAATCGATCCTCCAGCACGTCGACACGACGATCGTCGAGACGCCGGGCGTGACGCCCTATCTGCCGCTGCCGGAGGTCCAGCGGCGGCTGCCGAGCGCGCCCGCCGGCGGCAACCAGGCGCAGCAGGGGCAGTGACGATGAGCCGAATCCTCGCCAATCCGATCGCGCTCGTGATCGGTCTAATCGTCCTGCTCATCCTTGCGGGCAACACGTTCGCGATCGTCCCCGAGACGCAGCAGGCCGTCGTCGTGCGCTTCGGCCAGCCCGAGCGGATCCTCAATCGCTACCGGCCCGGCGAGCGCTTCGGCGCCGATGGCGCGGGCCTCGCCATGCGGATGCCGTTCATCGACCGGATCGTGTGGATCGACAAGCGCATCCAGTCGATCGACATGGAGAACCAGCAGGTGCTCTCGTCCGATCAGCTGCGCCTCCAGGTCGATGCCTTCGCGCGCTACCGGATCGTCGATCCGCTGCGCATGTACATTTCGGCGCAGACCGCCGACAATGTCAGCGCGCAGCTGCGGCCGATCCTCGCCTCGGCGCTGCGCAACGAACTCGGCCGCAGTCCCTTCGTCTCGCTGCTCAGCCCGGAGCGCAGCCAGATGATGGACAATATCCAGCGCGCGCTCAATCGCGTCGCGCGCCAATATGGCGCGGAGATCGTCGACGTGAGGATCAAGCGCGCCGACCTGCCCGACGGCACCCCGCTCGAATCCGCCTATGCGCGGATGCGCTCGGCCCGCCAGCAGGAGGCGCAGGCGATCCAGGCGCAGGGGCTGAAGCAGGCGCAGATCATTCGCGCCGAGGCCGACGCCGAGGCGGCGGCGACCTACGCGGCGGCGTTCAATCGTGACCCCGAATTCTACAATTTCTACCGGGCGATGCAGTCCTATCGCACCGCCTTCCTGACCCGCGGCACGCCGGACAATCCGCGTGGGCGCACGACGATCATCATGTCGCCGAACAACGATTATCTCGGCCAGTTCCGCAACCAGGGCCGGGGCGGACGTTGATCGGCGAGGCGATGGACGCGCCGGACGTTAAACCGGGCGTTAAATTGCTGTAAGGGAGCCGCGCAGGCGGTCGCCCATTCAATTTGCGTTCAGACGACCCATCTAGCGTGCCCGCGCGAGCGAAACGACAGGGCCGGATGGCGGATCAGGAGGAACGAAACGTGCGTTATGTCTATGGAGTCACGGCTGCCCTTCTCCTCGGCGGCGCGGCGGCGACGCTGACCTTCAATCCGGTCGGCGCGCAGACCGCGCAGAACGACCCCGCCGTGATGGCGCAGGCGCCGCGCCCCGGCGCGCCGCCCACCTTCGCCGACCTCGTCGAGCGGCTGCAGCCCGCGGTGGTCAATATCTCGACCCGCCAGACCGTCCAGATCCAGGGCCCGCGCCTGCCCCCGGGCTTCGAGGAATTCTTCCGCCGCTTCGGTGCGCCGGTGCCCGATGGCGGTGGCGCCCGGCAGCAGCACGGCCAGTCGCTCGGCTCGGGCTTCATCATTTCCGCCGACGGCTATATCGTCACCAACAACCATGTCGTCGCGCCGGCACGGCCCGACGCGGTCATCGACCAGATCACGGTGACCCTGCCCGACCGCAGCGAATATGAAGCGGAGGTGGTCGGCCGCGACCAGCTCGCCGACATCGCGGTGCTGAAGATCAACGCGAGGCAGCCCCTGCCCTTCGTCCGCTTCGGGGATTCGAGCCGGGTGCGGGTGGGCGACTGGGTGGTCGCGATCGGCAATCCGTTCGGGCTCGGCGGCACCGTGACCGCCGGCATCGTCTCGGCGTTGCACCGCAACCTGCCCGGCGGCGGCCCCTATGATCGCTACATCCAGACCGACGCATCGATCAACATGGGCAATTCGGGCGGGCCGATGTTCGATCTCAACGGCAATGTTGTCGGCATCAACACCGCCATCTACTCGCCGACCGGCGGCAATGTCGGCCTCGGCTTCGCGATCCCCGCCGAGCAGGTCCGCCCGGTGGTCGACGCGCTGCGCCGCGGCGAGCGGGTCCGGCGCGGCTATATCGGCGTCGCCATGCAGGATGTCAGCGACGACATCGCCGATGCGGTCGGCATTCCGCACAATACCGGCACGCTGGTGCAGGCGGTGACGCCCGGCAGCGCGGCCGAGCGCGCCGGCATCCGCCAGGGCGACGTCATCGTCGCCGTCGCCGGCCGCCGCGTCACCCAGGACGAGACGCTCGGCTATCTGATCGCCCAGCAGGCGATCGGCGCGCGCGTGCCGATCGAGATCGTCCGCAACGGCGAGCATCGCACGCTGACGGTCATGATCGCCGAGCGGCCGAGCGAGGACGAGCTGGCGCGGCTGAGCGGCATCGACACCGGTGGCGACCAGGCCGGGGATGACAGCACCGGCGGCAAGGCCGGCGGCGCGCAGCCGTCGAGCGATCAGCAGGCGATCCGCGACAGCTTCGGCGCCGTCGTCGACACGCTGACCCCGGCGATCGCGCGCCAGCTCGGCCTGCGCGATCCCGCCACGCGCGGCGTGGTGGTGCGCCAGGTCGATCCCAACAGCGATGCCGGCGAAAAGGGCCTGCGCCCCGGCGACGTCATCCTGTCGGTCGACCAGGCCGCGGCGACATCGCCCCGGGCGATGCGCCAGGCGATCGAGGCGGCGCGCCGCGCCGGGCGCTCGACCGTGCTGGTGCTGGTCGCGCGCGGCAACAACCCGCCGCGCTATGCCGGCATCCAGCTTCGGAGCGGATCCGAAGCGCGTTGACCGGTCCCAAGCGCCCTTGCCGCCATGCCTCCTTTGCACGATAGCATGGCGGCGGGCAGGCGCGGGGAGGGCCAGGTGGACGACAGCCGCATCTTCATCGGCAAGGGCACGGGCGGGCCCGCCGACCTGCTGTGCGACAAGGCCAACCGCCACGGCCTGATCGCGGGCGCCACCGGCACCGGCAAGACGGTGACGCTGCAAATCCTGGCGGAGGGCTTCTCGGCGCGCGGCGTGCCGGTGTTCATGGCCGACGTGAAGGGCGACCTTTCCGGTATCGCGATGCCGGGCTCGACGTCCTCGCCGCTGCACGCCAGGCTGGTCGAGCGCGCGCGGTCGATCGGCCTCGACGATTATGGCTATGCGGCGCCGCCGGTAGTGTTCTGGGATCTGTTCGGCGCGCGCGGCCATCCGATCCGCACCACCGTCACCGAAATGGGGCCGCTGCTGCTTGCCCGGCTGATGGGCCTCAACGAGACCCAGGAGGGCGTGCTCTCGATCGCCTTCCGGGTCGCCGACGAGAACAACTGGCTGCTGCTCAATCTCGACGACCTCAAGTCGATGCTCACCTATTGCGCCGATCATGCCGGGGAGCTCGCCACGACCCATGGCAACGTCACCAAGGCGACGGTCGGGGCGATCCAGCGCCAGCTGCTCCAGCTCGAAGCCCAGGGCGGCGCCATGTTCTTCGGCGAACCGGCGCTCGACATCCACGATTTCATGCGCACCGACGCCGGCGGCAAGGGCATGGTCAACATCCTCGCCGCCGACAGGTTGATGACCAGCCCGCGGCTCTACGCCACTTTCCTGCTGTGGCTGATGGCGGAGCTCTTCGAGGTGCTGCCCGAGGTCGGCGATGCGCCGCGGCCGAGGCTCGTCTTCTTCTTCGACGAGGCGCACCTGCTCTTCGAGGACGCGCCCAAGGCGCTGCTCGACAAGATCGAGCAGGTTGTCCGCCTGATCCGCTCGAAAGGCGTGGGCGTCTATTTCATCACCCAGAACCCGATCGACGTGCCGGACGACGTCGCCGGCCAGCTCGGCAACCGCATCCAGCACGCGCTGCGCGCCTACACGCCCAGGGACCAGCGCGCGATCAAGGCGGCCGCGGAGACCTTCCGCCAGAATCCGGCGATCGATGTCGTCGCCGCGATCACCGAACTCGGGACCGGCGAGGCCCTGGTCTCGCTGCTCGACGAACAGGGCGCGCCGACGCCGGTCGATCGTGCGCTGGTCCGCCCGCCCTCGTCGCGGATCGGCCCGCTCACCGATGCCGAGCGCGCCCAGCTGCGCGCCGGCTCGCCGATCGGCGGCAAGTATGACACGGCGGTCGATCGCGAGAGCGCACACGAAATCCTGGCGCGACGCGTCGCGGAGGCGGACGAGGCGGCGCCGGCGAGCGCCGGCCGCACGGATGGCGGGGGCGGCGGCGGGTTGCTCGGCCGCCTTTTCCGCAAGATCGCGGCGGGCGTCGTCGGTGCCTTCGCGGCGGCCGAGGCGCGCAACCTCGCCAACCGCATGTCGGGACGGCGGACGACATCGCGGTCGTCCGCGACGCGCGCGGCGGCGGGCAGCGCCGGCGGCGCGCTCGGCTACGAGATCGGCAAGGTCGTCGCCGGCAACATGGGCGGGCGGATCGGACGGAACCTGCTCGGGACGATCTCGCGCAATCTCGCCGACGGCTTCAACGGCGGCTCGCGACGGCGACGTTGACCGGGACCCCGGAGCGGAAAAACGCGATCCACAGGAGATAAGCCTTGTCGACCTCTTCCCTGGCCGCGGGTGGCGGCGCCGCCCCTCGCGAGTCGCTGCCGGAACTCACGCTGCGCGGCATCCTGCTCGGCGGCGCGATCACGCTCGTCTTCACCGCCGCCAACGTCTATCTGGGGCTCAAGGTCGGGCTCACCTTCGCGACCTCGATCCCCGCCGCGGTCATCTCGATGGCGATCCTGCGCGGCTTCAGGAATTCGACGATCTACGAGAACAATATCGTCCAGACCGTCGCCTCGGCGGCGGGCACGCTGGCGGCGATCATCTTCGTGCTGCCCGGCCTCGTCATGATCGGCTGGTGGCACGGATTTCCCTATTGGACGACCGCGGCGATCACCGGCACCGGCGGCATATTGGGCGTGCTCTTCTCGGTGCCGCTCAGGCGCGCGCTCGTCGTCGATGCGCCGCTGCCCTACCCGGAAGGGCGCGCCGCGGCCGAGGTGCTGCGCGTCGGGTCGGGGTCCCGCCAAGGCGCGATCGAGAGCGCCAAGGGCCTGTCCGTGCTCGCCTGGAACGCGATCGCCTCGGCGGGCTTCGCGATTCTCGCCAAGACGCGCCTGGTGGTCGAGGAGGCGTCGACCTGGTTTCGCGCCGGCGCCGGCGCGACCGGCATCTCGGGCAGCCTTTCGCTCGCGCTCCTCGGTGTCGGTCATCTCGTCGGCATCTCGGTCGGGATGGCGATGGGCCTCGGGATGGTCGTGGGCTGGTGGGTGCTGTTGCCGATCCTCACCGCGCACAATCCGCTGCCTGGCGGCCCCGAGGAGTGGGCGAGGGCGGTGTTCGGCGCGGACGTGCGCTTCTTCGGCGCCGGCGTGATCGGCGTCGCCGCGGTGTGGACCCTGCTCAAGATCGCCGGGCCGGTGCTCGGCGGCATCCGTTCGGCGATGGCCGCGAGCCGCGCGCGCGGGGCGGGGCAGGCGCTCGAGCTCGTCGAACGCGACATGCCGATCGCGATCGTCGGCTTCGGCTCGCTTGCGATGATGCTGCCGATCGGCTGGCTGCTGTGGACGGTGATCGAGGGTGGCGCGCTCGCGGGTTCGGCGGCGCTGCTGATCGCGGGCGCGCTCGTCTTCGTGGTCGTGATCGGCCTGCTGATCGCGGCGGTGTGCGGCTACATGGCCGGGCTGATCGGCGCTTCCAACAGCCCGGTCTCGGGCATCGGCATCCTCTCCGTGCTCGCCGCCGCCTTGCTCCTCGCCGGCCTGTTCGGCCGGGACAACGATGCCGATACCACCCTCGCCCTGGTCGCCTACGCGCTGATCGTGACCGGCATCGTCTTCGGCGTCGCGACCATCTCCAACGACAATCTGCAGGACCTCAAGACCGGCCAGCTCGTCGGCGCGACGCCGTGGAAGCAGCAGGTGGCGCTCGTCATCGGCGTCGTCTTCGGCTCGCTCACCGTGCCGCCCGTGCTCGATCTGCTCAACACCGCCTTCGGCTTCGCCGGCATGGCGGGGGCGGGCCCCAATGCGCTGCCGGCGCCGCAGGCGGCGCTGATCTCGGCGCTGGCGCGCGGCGTGCTCGGCGGCGGGCTCAATGCCGCGATGATCGGCTACGGAGCGCTCGCCGGAGTCGGCTTCGTGCTTCTCGACGAGTTGCTCGGCCGCGCGAAGAAGCTGCGGCTGCCGCCGCTCGCGGTCGGCATGGGCGTCTACCTGCCGATGAGCCTGATCCTGCCGACCGTCGCCGGCTCGGTGATCGGCTGGTTCTATGATCGCTGGGCGGCGAAGCGCCCCGATCCCGAATTCGCGCGCCGGATGGGCGTGCTCACCGCGACCGGGCTGATCGTCGGCGAGAGCCTGTGGGGTGTCGTCTTCGCCGGCATCGTCGCCGGTTCGGGAAGCGACGCCCCGCTTGCCCTCGTCGGCGACGGCTTCGGCCCGTTCGCGCTGATCGGCGGCACGGCGCTGTTCGTGCTGCTTGCCGCCGCGATCTACCGGCGGACGCGCCGCCTCGCCGGCTGAGGCGACCGCTCCGGCTTCAGCCGGCGGCGCGCGCCTCCAGCCAGCGGGTGATGTCGGGGAGCCGCTCGCGGCGCACCCGGATGCGGTCGCGGATCGCGGCGATCGCGCGATCGACGGAGGCGCGCGACCCCGGCGTCAACTGCTCGCGCGCGTAGCGCTCCAGCTTGCCCTCCATCGCCGGATCGTGCGAGCGCCCGCCGATCGCCGCCAGGAAGCGGGTGCGCGACGAGGCATCGACCAGCGCCTCCACCTGCTCGCGATGGGCGAGCGCGAAGTCGAACGCCATGTCGGGATGCTCGAATGACACCGCCGAGATGAGGGCGCTCGAATTGGTCGTGCCCGGCTCGTCGGTGAGCGCGAGGTCGAGCGCGCGCCGCGCCAGCGCCGGGTCGCGCGCCGCGCCGAGCAGGCGATAGAGCTGCTGCCGGACCAGCGGATTGCCTTCGCCGCGCGCCATTTCGTGCAGGCGCTCCCAGGTCGCCGCATCGGCATGGGTGGCGACGATGCCGAGGATCGTCGCGCGCAGCGGTCCCTCGCGGACCGACGCGTCGTCGTCGGCGAAGCGCCGGTTGGCCTCGGCCACCACGGTTCGGTCGCCGAGATCGCCGAGCGTGCCGATCAGCTCGTTGCGCAACACCGCGTCGGTCGGCGATTCGCCCTCGCGCGGGGCCCAGCCGAGCCGGTCGAGCAGTGGCGCCAGCCGCGCCGAGGCAAGCCGCGCGACCATCGCGCGCGCCGCCGCGTCACCCTCGTACATGGCGTGGATCGACGAGAAGATGCCGGCGATCCGCGCCCACAGGCGGTTGTTCGCGTCGGGCGCCGCGGCGGCCGCCATGTCGAGCGCGATCGAGGCGTCCTGATAGCCGGCAAGCCCCAGCGCCCAATTGTCGGCGAGCAGGCCGATCTGGTCGACCGGGCGGAGCCGCGCGAAATCGCGGATCAGCCGAGCGCGCGTCGCCGCGTCGTAGAGCGTGCGATAATAGCCGGTCTGGCCGTAATTGACGACGAGCGGGCCGCAGCCGGCGACGGTGAGCGTGCCGGCGCCGCCTTCGACGACGGTGCGCGCCGGCTCGTCGCCGGCCGCGGCGATCACCGGCACGCGCCAGCGCAGCGGCGCCGCGTCGCGATCGTCGCGGCTGAACTGGCCCTGGCGCAGCGTGACGCGGGTGGCGCCGCCGACGCATTGCGCGCCGGTGACCTCGATCATCGGCACGCCGGGCTGGAGGGTGAAATCGCGGGCGATCGCGTTGACCGGGCGATGGCTCGCGGCCTCGATCGCGCTCCAGAGGTCGGAGGTGACGGTGTTGCCGAGCCGGTGCGCCCTGATATAGGCCCGCACGCCTTCGCGCCAGGCGTCCTCGCCGACATAGTCCTCGAGCATGGTGATGACGGCCTCACCCTTGTTGTAGGTGATCGCGTCGAAGGCCTGGCTCATCTGGTCGGGGGTCAGGATGTCCTGCACGATCGGATGCGTCGTGCGCAGCGAATCGAGCGACATCGCGCCCTCGCGCCCCGCGATCCGGCCGAGCAGCGGCTCCCATTCGGGGTGGATCGCGGCGGTCGCCTTGGTCTCCATCCACGAGGCGAAGCCCTCGTTCAGCCAGATGTCGTTCCACCAGGCCATGGTGACGAGATCGCCGAACCACTGGTGCGCCATTTCGTGCGCGGCGACGACGAAAATATCCTGGCGGCGTCCCTCGCTCGTGATCGCGGGATCGTTCAGCAGCACGCCCTCGAAGGTGAAGATCGCGCCCCAGTTCTCCATCGCGCCGAAGAACTGGCTCGAGCCCGGCCCGGCGACATTGTCGAGCTTGGGCAGCGGATAGGGAGTGCCGAAATAGTCATTGTACCAGGGCAGGATGCGCGCCGCGCTCTCGAGCGCCCAGCGGCCCTGCTCGCCGGCGCCGCGGCGGGTGACGACGCCGATCTCGGTATCGCCGGCGCGGGTGGTGATCCGGTCGAAATCGCCGACGCCGAGGAAGAGGAGGTAGGACGACATCGGCGGCGTCGTCTGGAAGGTGACGAGTTCGGTCCCGTCCGCCCGGCGCTCGCGCCGCGCGATCGGCATGTTGCCCACCGCCCGCTCGCCGGCGGGCACGACGACGGCGAGGTCGTAGGTCGTGCGGAACTGCGGCTCGTCCCAGCCGGGGAAGAAGCGGCGCGCGTCGGCTGGCTCGAACTGGGTGAAGAGCGCGCGCCTTCGCGCCCCCTCGGCTTCGTAATCGAGCGCGAAGGAGCCTGCCGCCTGCGTCCCGATCCTGCCGGCATAGTCGATCGCGAGGCGATAGCGGCCGGGCGCGAGCGAGCGACCGAAATGGAAGGTGACGGTCTGCGTCGCGGCATCGTCGCCGGTCGCGCTCGGCCGCAGCGCCGCGCCGTCGGGCCCGGTCAGCGTCACCGCCCCGAATTCCATGTCGATCGCGTTGAGCGTGATCGCGTCGGTCGTCTCGACGACCGCGAGATCGATCTCGGCATGGCCGGTGAAGGTCAGCCGCCCGGCGTCGGGCGCGATCGTCAGTGCGTAATGCAGCGGCCGCGAAGTGCGCGGCAGCTGGCTCGGCACGTCGGCGCGGATCGACGGCGCCGCGGGCGGCGCGGCCTGGGCAATGAGGGGCGGCGCGAAGGCGAGGCCGGCGGCGAGGGCAAGGGTCGAGGCAAAGGCGGCAAGGCGCATTTTTTCGAAGCCTTTCGTTGCTGGATCCCGGCGAGCCCGATGCGCCCGCCGGCGACCCTGTGTCAAACGCGTCGCTGGCGTCGGCGGGGCGCGGTGCTTGCCAGCATCTTGTCGATCTTGCGACCGTCCATGTCGACGATCTCGAAGCGCCAGCCGCCATAGGTGAAGCGCTCGCCGACCTCGGGCAGGTGCCGCAGCACCGACAGCGCGAAGCCGGCCGCGGTCGCATAGTCGCGGTCCTCGGGCAGGCGGATCGCGAGCCGGTCGGCAAGCTGGTCGGCCGGCGCCGCGCCCGAGACCCACCAGCTGCCGTCCTCGCGCTCGACGAAGGGCGGATCGGTGTCGACCTCCTGGTCGGAGACGAAGGCGCCGGCCAGCGCGGTGAGCAGGTCGGTCGGGGTGATGATTCCCTCGAAATGGCCATATTCGTCGTGGACGAAGGCGACCGGAACCTCGGCATCGCGCAGCGTGGTGAGCGCGTCCATCGCATCGGTCTGATCGGGCACGATCGGCACCTGGCGCACCATCGAGCGCAGGTCGATCGGCTGCCGGTCCAGCAGGGCGGCGGCGATGTCGCGCGCCTGGACGACCCCGATCAGCCGGTCGACCGAGCCCTCGGCGACCGGAAGGCGGCTGTGCGGCACCGCGCGCAGCCGCGCGCGCACCGTCTCGACATCGGCGTCGGCGTCGATCCACTCGACCTCGGTGCGCGGCGTCATCACCTCGCGCGCCGGCCGGTCGGCGAGGCGCACGACGCCCGAGATGATCGCGCGTTCGCTCTCCTCGAGCACGCCGGCGCTGGTCGCCTCGGCGACAACCATGTGCAGATCCTCGGCGGTGACATGGTCCGACGATTCCTCGTCGAGCCCGACCAGCCGCAGAAAGAGCGAGCTGGTCCTGTCGAGCAGCCAGACGAAGGGCGCGGTCGCGCGCGCGAGCCAGAGCATCGGCACCGCCGCCAGCACCGCGATCGGCTCGGGCGAACGCAGCGCGATCTGCTTGGGGACGAGCTCGCCGATCACCAGCGAGACATAGGTGGTGAGGATGATGACGATGCCGAAGCCGAGCGTGCGGGCGGCTTCCTGCTCGACGCCGAGCAGCGCGAGCCGCTCGGCGACCGGCCCGCCGAGGCTTGCCCCCGAATAGGCGCCGGCGAGGATGCCGATCAGCGTGATCCCGGTCTGCACGGTCGACAGGAAGCGCCCCGGGTCGGCGGCGAGATCGAGTGCCGTCTGCGCGCCCGCCCGGCCGGACTTGGCCATCGCGCGCAGGCGGGTGCGGCGCGAGGAGACGATCGCCAGCTCCGACATCGCGAACAGCGCGTTGACGAGGATCAGCAGCAGGATGACGAGAACGTCGATCCAGGGGAACGGCGCGAGGGATGGGGCGGCGGACATGGCGGCGAACAGCTTCTAGCCGCAGCGGCCCATGCGCGACAACCGTCCGCGCTCAATCGCGCCGCGCGCGGAAGAAGGCGCGCAGCAGCGCGCCCGCCTCGGTCGCGCCGATGCCGGAATAGATTTCCGGCCGGTGATGGCAGGTCGGCTGCGCGAAGAAGCGCGGCCCGTGCTCGACCGCGCCGCCCTTGGGATCGCCCGCGCCATAATAGAGGCGCGCGATTCGGGCGAGCGAGATCGCGCCGGCGCACATCGCGCAGGGCTCGAGCGTCACCCACAGGTCGCAATCGTCCAGCCGCTCCCGACCCAGCCGCCGCGCCGCCTCGCGCAGCGCGAGCAGCTCGGCATGGGCGGTGGGATCGCGCATCGTGCGGGGCGCGTTGGCGCTCGTCGCCAGGATCTCGCCATCGCGCACGATGGCGGCGCCGACCGGCACCTCGCCGCGCATGGCGGCCTCCCTCGCGGCATCGAGCGCGGCGCGCATCGGACCGGGCAGCGGAAAGCTCATGGCCCCGCCTAGCCCGGCGCGGGCGCGAAGGCTATTGGCGGCTGGCGTCCGCCGGCGCGTTGTCGACGTCCAGGCTCGGCACCGCGACCTGGCGATTCTCCATTCGCACCACCGGCACCTCGACGTTGCGCACGCTGGTGCCAAGCTCGACGTCGTGGCGCTGGAGCAGGACGTTGCTGTCGTCGCCGCGCACGGTGATGACGCCGAAATAGACGAGCAGCAGCCCGACCAGGATCAGAAGCAGGATCAGCATCAGCAGCGTGCGCATCGGGCTCTCCTCGCCAAACGGGGCCTCGAGCGGACAACGAAGGCGGGCGCTTCGGGTTGCGGGATGGATATGGGCTGCGGGATGGACATGATGCGCCGCGGCCTCGCGGCCCGCCCCGCACCCGGCGCGCAGTCGCCCGCCGGTTGACGAAACTCCCGCAACCTTCTATCTGCGCCCGGCTTTCGGGGGCCTCCGGGCCCCGCTTTCCTTTGTAAAGAGACGAGATCATGTCGCGGATTTGCGAACTGACCGGCAAGGGCCGGCAGGTGGGCCACAACGTTTCCCACGCCAACAACAAGACCAAGCGCACGTTCCTGCCCAACCTGCAGAACGTGACCTTGATCTCCGACGCGCTCGGCCGCGGCGTGAAGCTGCGCGTCTCGGCCGCCGGGCTGCGCTCGGTGGAGCATGTCGGCGGGCTCGACAACTGGCTGGTGAAGACCGCCGACGACAGGCTGAGCCTCAAGGTGCGCCGCCTGAAGCGCGAAATCGTCAGGAAGAAGGCCGAGGCCGAGGCCGCTTCCTAGCCGCGACGAAAGGCGAAGCGGCGCCGTTCACGTTCCGCGCGAGGAGCGGGCGAGGCGCGATCGCGCCGTCTCCCGAACGTTCGACACCCAGGCAGGCGGAGCGCGCGGCGCGTGCTTCCGGCAGCATGCGTGCGGCGCGTGCTTCCGGCAGCATGCGTGCGGCGCGCGTCGGCGCGCCCTGCCGGTTCCGGGCGAAGGGGAAATGGGCCGTCGCGGCGGCGCGGGCGCGCCGGGCGCGCCGGGCGCTACTTGATCTTGGCTTCCTTGAATTCGACGTGCTTGCGCGCGATCGGATCGTATTTGCGGAAGCTCAGCTTCTCCGTGATGTTGCGCGGATTCTTCTTGGTCACATAGTAGAAGCCGGTGTCGGCGGAGCTGACGAGCTTGATCTTGACCGTGGTCGGCTTGGCCATGACAGCCTCTTTGGAAATGGCGAAAAAACAAAAGCGGCGAAAACGCCGCCTTTCGAGCCGCTGCCTGTGACGCCGGCCGTCGGTTCTGTCAAGGGCGCGCGGGCATTTCACCCGGCTTAACGCGACGGTAACCATGATCGGGCATGGTCGCCCCGCTTGCCACAGGAGGGGCGGGGCGATGCACTGGGACCGGGACGGAATGATGCTCGTGCGCGCGGAGCTGTTCGACCGCCTCGCCACCCTGCAGCAGGCGGCCGGCCGCATGACCGTCACCGATTTCGTCCGCTCGCTGGGGCCGATCCGCACGCTCGCCGCCGCCTATGGCATGGAACCCGTTGTCCGGCTTGCCGACGCCTTCGAGCGGGCGGTGCGCCTGCAGCCGCGCGGCTGCCCCGCCGGCCTCTATTTCGATTGCCTTCGCGACGCGATCGGCTGCGAGCGACTCGATCCGGACGCGGCCGACGCGATGATGGCCTCGATCTCGGTCCGACTCGGCGCCTGAGTCGCTGTTCGACGTGAACCCCCTGATCCCCTCCTTCCTCGCCGCCTTCCTCGCGGCCTGGGGCGAGCGCAGCCAGCACATCGTCGCCGCGCTCGCCGGGCGATCGGGCCGGCCCGGGCTCGTGCTCGCCGGCCTGTTCCTCGCGGCCGCGACCAGCAGCGCCTTCGCCGCCTGGGCGGGCATGCTCGTCGCCGATCTCGTCACGATCCGCGCGCTGACGATGCTGACCGCGCTCGCGCTGCTCTTCGCCGGTGTCGCCGGGCTGATCCCGCGCGGCGCGCCATCGGTCGAGGGCCGGGTCCCGGTCATCCTCGCCGCCCTCGTCCTCTGCCTCGCCGCCGAGGTGGGCGACCGCGCGCAATTCCTCACCTTCGCCATCGCCGGCCGCTTCGATTCGCCGGCCCTGGCCGCGACCGGCGCCGCCGCCGGCCTCACCTGCGCCTGCGCGCCGGCCGCGCTGCTGGGTGACGATTTCGCGCGCGCCGTGCCGATGCGGATCGTCCGCCCGGCCATCGCGACGCTGTTCCTCGTCGCCGCCTTCGTCGTCGGCATCAGGGCGCTCGAACCTGCCTGACCGGTCGTCGCCGGCGCGCCCGCGATATTGGCCATTGCGTGTTGCCGCGGGAGCCCGGCGACTGGTTTATTCGTTGCCGAAGCCTTATCTTGACGGGTGAACACCCCTTTCCAAGGAGACTCCAGATGGCCGAGGCCGCGACCAGGTTGAAGACGCCGACCGACCTTTCCAGCAACGCCACGAAGAGCGTCGCCGACGCGCTGAACGGCATTCTCGCCAACAGCTTCGCGCTCTACCTCAAGACCAAGAATTTCCACTGGCACGTCTCGGGGCCGCACTTCCGCGACTATCACCTGCTGCTCGACGAGCAGGCGGCCGACATTCTCGCGACGACCGACCAGATCGCCGAGCGCGTGCGCAAGACCGGCAACACGACGCTGCGCTCGGTCGGCGACATCGCGCGCCACCAGACGATCAGGGACAATGACAAGGATTTCGTCGCGCCGGCGGACATGCTCGCCGAGCTGCACGAGGACAATCTCGCGCTGGTCGAGCAGCTTCGCGAGGCCAAGGAGATCGTCGACAAGGCCAGGGACAATGCGACCTCCGGCCTGCTCGACGACTGGACCGACCGCGCCGAGCGGCGCGCCTGGTTCCTCTTCGAGGCCGCCCGCCGCTGACGGCGGAACCCGAACGCAGCCTTGATGGTTCGGCCTTCGCAACAAGCGGAGGTTCAATCCATGCTGCGTTGGGCTCTCATCTTCCTCGTGATCGGGCTGGTGCTCGCCGTGCTCGGCTTCGGCGGGATCGGTGGCGCGTTCATCGATATCGCCAAGATCCTGTTCTACATCTTCCTGGTCCTGTTCGTGGTCTTCCTCGTGCTCGGCCTCGTCGCCGGACGCAAGGTAATGTAGGCCGCCGGCCGGCCCCGTTGACGCGGGGCCGGCCGTGAGGGCCTTTTCCCAGCTCCTCGACGCGCTGGTCTATACCCGCGCGCGCGGCGCCAAGCTCAAGCTGATCGGCGATTATCTCCGGCGCACCGCCGATCCCGACCGCGGCTATGCGCTCGCCGCGCTCACCGGCACGCTCGATCTGCGCGCGGTGAAGCCCGCCACGATCCGCGCGCTCGCCGAGGAGCGCGTCGATCCCGTCCTGCTCGCCCTTTCCCGCGACTATGTCGGCGACATGGCCGAGACCGTTGCCCTGCTCTGGCCGGTGCCGGAGGGAGAGTGCGACGATGGTACGCTGCGCCTCGCCGACGTGGTCGAGCGGCTCGCCCGTCCCGGCCGTGCCGAGGCGCCGGCGGCGCTCGCCGCGATGCTGGATCATCTCGACGCGAACGGCCGCTACGCGTTGATCAAGCTCGCCAGCGGCGCGCTGCGCGTGGGGATTTCCGCGCGGCTCGCCAGGACCGCCTTCGCCGATGCCTTCGCGCTCGACCTCGACGCGGTCGAGGAGGTCTGGCACGGCCTGAAGCCGCCTTACGCGCCATTGTTCGCCTGGGCCGAGCAACGCGGCCCGCGGCCCACGCCCGGCGACGTGCCGGTCTTCCGCCCGTTCATGCTCGCCCTGCCGCTCGAGGACACCGAGGTCTCGCTCGATGACTATGCGGTCGAGTGGAAGTGGGACGGGATTCGCGTCCAGATCGTCCGCGCCGGTGGCGAGACCCGGCTCTACAGCCGCGCCGGCGATGACGTGACCGGAAGCTTCCCAGACGTCGCCGGAGCCTTCACCTGCGATGGCGCGCTGGACGGCGAGCTGCTCGTGCGCGGCGCCGCGCAAGCCGGCGAGGCGGCGAGCTTCAACGCGCTGCAGCGGCGGCTCAATCGCCGCGCCGTCCCGGCGCGGATGCTGGCCGACCTTCCCGCCTTCGTGCGGCTCTACGACATCTTGCTGGACGGCGAGGAGGATCTGCGCGCGCTGCCCTGGGTGGAGCGGCGCGCGCGGCTCGAGGCGCTGGCGCCGAGGCTCGATCCGCTGCGCTTCGATCTTTCGGCGCTGGTCGAGGTGCCCGATTTCGCCACGCTCGCCAGGCTGCGCGACGGCGCGCGCGACCGCGCGATCGAGGGCGTGATGCTGAAGCGCCGCGACAGCCCCTATGTCGCCGGCCGCCGCGCGGGCCTCTGGTACAAGTGGAAGCGCGATCCGCTCTCCGCCGACTGCGTGCTGATGTACGCGCAGCGCGGCAGCGGCAAGCGCTCCTCCTTCTATTCGGACTTCACCTTCGGCTGCTGGGCGGCGGACGGGAGCCTGCTTCCGGTCGGCAAGGCCTATTTCGGCTTCACCGACGAGGAGCTGCGCTGGCTCGACCGCTTCGTGCGCAATCACACGGTGCAGCGCTTCGGCCCGGTGCGCGAGGTCGCCAAGACGCTGGTGCTCGAAATCGCCTTTGATTCGATTCATCCCAGCACGCGCCACAAATCGGGGCTGGCGATGCGCTTTCCCCGGATCGCGCGTATCCGCACCGACAAGCCCGCCGCCGAGGCGGACAGTATTGCGGCGCTGAGGCGTCTGGCCGACAGCGACGCGGCGGGGCCCTGAGCCGTGGTCGCGGGGCGCGCGCGGGGCGAACGGCTTGCAAGCGCGGGCTCCCTCTGCTAGAGGCGCGCCCTCGCGCCGCAGGGAGCATCCGTGCGGCGACTCTCTTTTTTTCGGTTATTGAGATTCGATCATCGCGGCGCGCATCAGGCGCCGCAGACGCAAACGGTTTGAAACAGACAGGGAAGAGTGGCGAGCATTTATGCAGATCATCGTTCGCGATAACAATGTCGACCAGGCGCTGCGGGCGCTCAAGAAGAAGCTGCAGCGCGAGGGTATCTATCGCGAGATGAAGTTGCGCCGCCATTACGAAAAGCCGAGCGAGAAGCGCGCCCGCGAGCGCGCCGCCGCGATCCGTCGCGCGCGCAAGCTCGAGCGCAAGCGCGCCGAACGGGACGGCCAGCGCTGATCCCGGCCGCCGACCGGCGGCGACATTGGCTTCACATCGCGAGCGGGCGGCGATACAGGCTATCGCCGCCCGTTCTCGTTTGGGGGAAAGCCATGACCACCGTCACCGCCGTTCCGCTCCGCCCGCTCGCCCGCGGCTCGGTCCTCAAGCTCTGGGTCGGCCTGGCGGTGCTGGCGGCGATCGCGATCGCGCTCGCCTGGTGGGGGACCAGTGGCCAGCAGGTGATCACCACCGCCTCGGGCCTGCGCTACCAAGTGATCGAGGAGGGCCAGGGCGATCCGATGACGGCGCGCGACCTCGCCCGGGTCACCTATGTCGGGCGCACGCTGGACGGACGGGTGTTCGACAGCACCGACATGCACGGGGGCGAGCCGATGGTCGCCGGCGTCGAGGGCATGATTCCGGGCTTCGCCGAAGGGCTGCAGCTGATGCGCGAGGGCGGCACCTACCGGCTGTGGATTCCACCCCATCTCGGCTATAACGGTCAGGTGCCGCCAGGCGCGCCATTCGGCCCCAACGACACGCTCGTCTTCGACATGCACGTCGTCCAGATCGCCCGCGATCTCGCCATGCTGCGGCAGATGCTCGGCCAGCCGCAGGGCGGCCAGCCGGGCGACGTCGCCGACGAGAATGCGCGCGAGCTGGGCGGCGAGTCCAGCCAGCGGGGCGGGGCGGGATCGCGCTGACCGCGCGAACCGGGCTTCAGAGCAGGCCGAGCGCGCGCAGGCTGCGGCAATCGCCGCCGGCGAAGATCAGATGATCGTGGACGCGGATGCCGAGCGAGGCGGCGACGCGCGCGAGCGCGCGGGTCGCGGCGATGTCGGCTGCGCTCGGCCCCGGGTCGCCGCTCGGGTGATTGTGGGCAAGGACCAGCCCGCGCGTGTCGCGCCTCAGCGCCGCGGCGATGATCTCGCGGATCGGCAGCGCCACCGAATCGCCGGGCGCGAACGCGCTTTCGTCGCACGCCAGCATCCGCCGGCCCGGCCCGAGATGGAGCACCGCCAGCCGCTCGCCGGGGGCGTGGCGGAAATGATGTTCGAGCAGGGACTTCGCGTCGCGCGCGCTGGCCACGATCATGCCCAGACCATGCCACGCGCCGCCGCCGGTTCGCGCCGAATCGACTCCGTTCCGGCGCCATTTTGGATTGGAAAGGCCGGCGGCGAGCGGCCATAGTCCGGCGCGTGAAACCCTATCTCGATCTGTTGCGGCGCATCCTCGATGAGGGCGTGGCGCAGGCCGACCGCACCGGCGTCGGCACGCGCGCGGTCTTCGGCCACCAGATGCGCTTCGATCTCGCGCGTGGCTTCCCGCTGCTCACCACCAAGAAGCTCCACCTGCGCTCGATCATCGTCGAGCTGCTCTGGTTCCTGCGCGGTGACACCAACGTGCGCTGGCTGCAGGAGCGGCGGGTGAGCATCTGGGACGAATGGGCCGACGAATCCGGCGATCTCGGTCCCGTCTACGGCCATCAATGGCGGCACTGGCAGGGGCCGGACGGGCGGGAGATCGACCAGATTTCCAGGCTCGTCGAGCTCATCAGGCGCGATCCGGCCTCGCGCCGCCAGATCGTCACCGCCTGGAACCCCGCCGACCTGCCGAGGATGGCGCTCGCGCCCTGCCACTGCCTGTTTCAGACGCAGGTCGCGGACGGGCGGCTCAACCTCCAGCTCTACCAGCGCAGCGCCGATGTCTTCCTCGGTCTGCCGTTCAACATCGCGAGCTACGCCTTGCTCACCCACATGCTCGCCCAGCAATGCGCCCTGGAGCCGGGGACGTTCGTGTGGACCGGCGGCGACTGCCACCTTTACGCCAATCATCTCGATCAGGCGCGCGAGCAGCTGACGCGCGAGCCGCGGCCGCTCCCCACCCTCACGATCCTCCGCCGGCCATCGGCGATCGACCGCTACGAAGTCGAGGATTTCGGGATCGCGGGCTATGATCCGCACCCGCACATCAAGGCCGAGGTGGCGGTTTGAGCCGACCACGCATCGTCCTCGTCGTCGCGCGCGCGGACAATGGCGTGATCGGGCGCGCGGGCGGCTTGCCCTGGCGCCTGCCGGCGGACCTCAAGCATTTCAAGGCGATCACGATGGGCACGCCGATGGTGATGGGGCGCAAGACCTTCGAAAGCCTGCCCGGCCTGCTCCCCGGCCGTCGCCACATCGTCCTCACCCGCGATCCCGGCTGGCGGGCGCAAGGGGCGCAGGTCGCGCGCGATCCCGCCGGCGCGCTCGCGCTGGCGGGGGAGGGCGCCGTCTCGATCATCGGCGGCGCGGACATCTTCCGCCTCTTCCTGCCGATCGCCGACCGGATCGAGCTGACCGAGGTCCATGCGGACGTCGCCGGCGACGTGACCCTGCCGCCCTTCGATCCCGTGCGCTGGCGCGAGATCGCGCGCGAGGATCATCCCGCCGCCGACGGCCGGCCGGCGTTCAGCTTCGTGACGCTGGCGCCCGCCGGCGTTGTTTGATGACCTTCACTTTCCTATAGCCTGACCTCATGGAGCGCCTTGACGGGGGCTCGGCGGTTCCGGCCCCCTTGCGCGGCGGCATCGTCGCGCTCGGCAATTTCGACGGCTTTCATCGCGGTCACCAGGCAGTGGTCGGCCGCGCGGTGGCCCGCGCCCGCGCCGAGGGGCGCCCGGCCCTGGTCGCGACCTTCGATCCGCACCCGGCGCGCCACTTCCGGCCCGATCAGCCGCCCTTTCGCCTGACCTCGCTCGCGCAGCGCGAGCGGCTGTTCACCGCCGCCGGCGTGGACGAGACGCTCGTCTTCCATTTCGATGCCGCGCTCGCGGCGGTGAGCGCGGAGGATTTCGTCGGCGATCATCTCGTGCGGCGGATCGGGGCCGCCGGCGTGGTGACGGGGGAGGACTTCACTTTCGGCCGCGGCCGCGCGGGCGATGTCGCGATGCTGGCGCGGCTCGGCGCTAAGCTCGGCATGTCGGTCGATACGGTGCCGCCGCTTTCGGACCGGGAGGGGCCGATCTCCTCGACCCGCATCCGCGCCGCGCTGCGCGCGGGCGACTGCGCCACCGCGACGCGCCTGCTCACCCGCCCCTTCGCGATTCAAGGCGTGGTCGAGCATGGCGACAAGCGCGGGCGCGCGCTCGGCTTTCCCACCGCCAACATCGCGCTCGGCCGCTATCTGCGGCCGCGCTTCGGCGTCTATGCGGTGCGCGGGCGGCTGCCCGACGGACGCCTCCTCGATGGCGTCGCCAATCTCGGCACCCGGCCGATGTTCGATCCGCCCAGGGAGCTGCTCGAGCCCTGGTTCTTCGATTTCGACGGCGATCTCTACGGCGAGACGATCGAGGTCCAGCTCATCGCCTTCCTGCGCGAGGAACTAACGTTCGACGGCCTTGATGCGCTCAAGGCCCGGATCGCCCGCGATGCCGAGGCGGCGCAGGCCGCGCTTGCCGCTGCCCCTCCCCTCGCCTAAGGCCCGCGCTCCATGTCCGACAAGCAAGACTATAGAGACACCGTCTTCCTGCCGAAGACGGACTTCCCGATGAAGGCCGGCCTCGCGGGCAAGGAGCCGGCGATCCTCGCGCGATGGGCCGAGGAAGGGCTCTACCGGAAACTGCGCGAGGCCCGCGCGGGGCGCGAGCGCTTCATCCTCCACGATGGCCCGCCCTACGCCAATGGCGACATCCACATGGGCCATGCGATGAACAAGATCCTGAAGGACATCGTCGTGCGCTCGCGCAGCCTGATGGGGCTGGACGCGCCCTATGTGCCGGGCTGGGACTGCCACGGCCTGCCGATCGAGTGGAAGGTGGAGGAAGCCTATCGCAGGAAGAAGCAGGACAAGGACGAGGTCCCGGTCGACCGCTTCCGGGCCGAATGCCGCGCCTATGCGGAAAAATGGGTCGCGGTGCAGTCCGAGCAGTTCCAGCGCCTCGGCGTCATGGGCGAGTGGGACGATCCCTATCTCACCATGAAATATGAATCCGAGGCGATCATCTGCGCGGAGCTCTTGAAGTTCGCCGAATCCGGCCAGCTCTATCGCGGCGCCAAGCCGGTGATGTGGTCGCCCGTGGAGAAGACCGCGCTCGCCGACGCCGAGGTCGAATATGAGGACATCACGTCCACCCAGATCGACGTGGCGTTCGAGATCGTCGAGGCGCCTAATGCGCCCGAGCTGGTCGGCGCTTATGCGGTGATCTGGACGACGACGCCGTGGACGATCCCGGTGAACCAGGCTTTGGCTTATGGGCCGGATATCGACTACATTTCGTTCACGTGGAACGGTCGCACTTTCCTCTTCGCGGAACGCCTCCTCCCACAGGTTTGGTTGCGAATCGCGTACGAAAAGGTCGATGGCGTAGTCCAAGATCAAAAGATTCCTCCGCAATGGGAACCGCAGGGCAAACGCTACAAGGGCTCCGACCTCGCCGGCACCGTCGCCCGCCATCCGATGCACAAACTCGGCGGCTTTTTCGCGAAGCCCCGCCCGTTCCTCCCCGGCGATTTCGTCACCACCGATGCGGGCACGGGCCTCGTCCACATGGCGCCGGATCATGGCGAGGACGATTTCCTGCTGTGCAAGGCGCACGGCATCGATCCGGTGTTCGCGGTCGAGGGCGACGGGAAATATCGCGCCGACTGGGCCTGGCTCGGCGGGCAGGGCAGCGTCATCAACGCGAAGTTCAACGCACCGGACGGGCCGATCTGCTCGGACCTGCGCGAGGCCGGCGCGCTGCTCGCCGCGAGCGCGGATTTCCGGCACAGCTATCCGCATAGCTGGCGCTCGAGGGCGAAGGTCATCTTCCGCGCGACGGCGCAATGGTTCATTCCGATGGATCGGGGCACCTCTCCCCTCCCCTTCAGGGGAGGGGATCGAGGGGTGGGGGATGTCGGTGGCGGCGCGCCGGGCCTGGACAGGCCCCGCCCCAACCCCTCCTCTGAAGGGGAGCGGCTTGGGCAAGGGAACGCCCCCACCCTTCGCGGCCTCGCGCTCGATGCGATCGAGCGGACGCGCTGGGTGCCGGAGCGGTCGATCAACCGCATCCGCTCAATGGTCGAAAGCCGGCCGGACTGGGTGATCAGCCGCCAGCGCGCCTGGGGCGTGCCGATCACGCTCTACGTGCACAAGGCGACGGGACAGTATCTGAACGACCCGGCGGTCAATGCGCGGATCATCGAGGCCTTCCGCCGCGGCGGCGCGGATGCCTGGTTCACCGCCGATCACCAGCAACTGCTCGGTCCCGACCACAAGCTGGCGGATTACGAGCCGCAGACCGACATTCTCGACGTGTGGTTCGATTCGGGCTCGACCCACGCCTTCGTGATCGAGCAGCGCTACGGCGCGGGGGCGCGCGCGAGCCTCTATGTCGAGGGGTCGGACCAGCATCGCGGCTGGTTCCAGTCCTCGCTGCTCGAAAGCTGCGGCACGCGCGGGCGGGCCCCCTATGACGCCGTCCTCACCCACGGCTTCGTGCTCGACCAGCAGGGCCGCAAGATGTCCAAGAGCCAGGGCAATGTCGTCGATCCGCTCAAGGTCATCGACGAGAGTGGCGCCGACATCCTGCGCCTCTGGGTCGCCTCGACCGACTATTTCGAGGACGTGCGCATCGGCAAGGAGGTGCTCGCCGGCACCACCGACGCCTATCGCAAGCTCAGGAACACCTTCCGCTACCTGCTCGGCGCGCTCGATGGCTTCGGCGCGGCGGAGAGGATGTCGGCGGACGCGATGCCCGAGCTCGAGCGCTGGGTGCTGCACCGGCTCGCCCAGCTCGACGCCGAGCTGAAGGCGGCCAGCGAAGGCTATGAGTTCAATCGCTACGTGCGGGCGATCATGGCCTTCGCCAATGACGACCTGTCGGCCTTCTTCTTCGATATCCGCAAGGACTGCCTTTACTGCGATGCGCCGGCCGATCCGAAGCGCCGCGCCTATCGCACCGTGCTCGACATCGTCTTCCACGCGCTGGTACGCTGGATGAGCCCGGTGCTGTGCTTCACCACCGAGGAAGTCTGGCGGACGCGATATCCCGGGGGCGAGTCGGTCCATTTGCTGGAGTGGCCGGAAATCGACGGCGCGTGGCGGGACGAGGCGCTCGGCGCGAAATGGGCGCGGCTGCGGACGCTGCGCGCGCTCGTCACCGAGGCGGTCGAGCCGATGCGGCGCGACAAGCGGATCGGATCGAGCCTCGAGGCCGAGATCGCGCTCGAGCTTGCCGACGCGGCCGACCGCGCGCTCGTCGCCAGCGTCCCGTTCGAGGAAATCTGCATCGTCGCGGAGGTTTCCGTCGCGCCCGGTTCCGGGCAGAATGGCGTCACGGTGAGGCCCACCGACCGGCACAAATGCGGCCGGTGCTGGCGGCACCTGCCCGAGGTGAAGGAGACCGGCGACTTGTGCGATCGCTGCGACGGGGTGGTGAATGGCTGACGGCGACATCGCCGGGGGCAGGTCCGCGGCGCCGGCGGCGGCCGCTCCGGCGCGCCTGAAGCGCAACCGCGCGGTCGCGCTGGTGATCGTGGCGCTCGTCTTCCTGCTCGACCAGGCGACGAAGTGGGTCGTGACCTATCCGCTCGGCCTGCAGGGCCAGCCCCACCAGAACATCGTCATCACCAGCTTCTTCAACCTGCACTGGGTTGAAAATCGCGGCGTCTCGCTCGGGCTGCTCTCGGCCGACGGCGAATTGGGACGCTGGCTGCTCGTCGCGCTGACCGCAGCGATCGCCATCTTCGTCGCGCTCTGGCTGTGGCGCGAGAAGCGCCGCGACGATTCGGCGGCGCTCGCGCTCGTGCTCGGCGGCGCGCTCGGCAACATTCTCGATCGGGTGCGGCTCGGCTATGTCGTCGATTTCGCCGACCTTCATTTCGGCGCGTGGCGGCCCTTTTTGGTCTTCAATGTCGGCGACGCCGCGATTACCATCGGCGTCCTGCTCCTGCTCGTGCGCGCATTGCTGATGCGCGGCGGCAAGAGCGCGAAGAAGGAATCCTGAGCTTATGCGCTTGACCACGATCGTCCTGGCCGGATCGGCCGCTCTCGCCCTGGCCGGCTGCGCCGGCGGCGGTCCGTTTCACCGCGATCGTCCCGACGAGTTCGCGGTGGCGCGCAACGCGCCGCTGGTCGTGCCGCCCGATTTCGCGATGGCGCCGCCGCAGCCGGGCCAGGCCGATGCCGGCAGCGATCCGCGCGCCGAGGCGCTGCAGGCGCTGTTCGGCGGTCCGCAGCCGCGCAGCGCCATCGAGCAGAGCCTGCTCCAGGTCGCCGGGGCCGATCAGGCCAGGCTCGGCGCGCGCTCGATGGTCGGCGATCCGCGGACCCAGGTCGTCAATCGCGGCATGCTGGTGCAGACGATCAACCAGCTGCCCGAGGGCGACGGTCGCGAGGCGTCGGTCAGCGTCCCGCAATAAGCGGGCCTAGAAGCGGAACGCGGCGAGCGCGACGAGGCCGGCGTCCTGCCCGCGCGTCGAAGGCAGGTCCGTATCGACATAATCGAGGCCGAGCTCGAACGCGGCGCGCCGGCCCGCGCCGATCCGGTAGCGGGCGCCAAGCGACCAGGTCCAGTAGTCGCCCCGGATCGTTCCGGTCTGGCGCCCCGCCCCCGCGGTAAAGGCGATCGGCCGGCCGGGCAGGTCGATGCGGGCCTGAGCGAAGAGGTAGAGCCGGTCCCGATCGCCCGTCCCGCGCTGCGACGGGGCGTATCTGGCGCCGGCGGCGAACTGGGCGGGGCCGATCAGGTAGCCGATCGAGGCATAGGGCTCGGCAAGGTCGGCGTGGCCGGGCGCGCCGGCGAAGGCATGGTAGGCGAGGCCGGCGTCGAGATCGAAGCCGCCGCCGAGATCCCCGCGCCAGCCGGCATGGAGATCGAACTCGCCGTCGCCGAGATCGGGCCCGCCGCCGGTGCGCAGGCTGGTCGCGCGGACGCCGGTGTAGAGGCCGCTTGCGTGGACCAGGGTCAGCGTGCCCCTTGCCGCGGGCTTCCCGTCCGAACGCGAAATGCCGCGGAAGCGATAGTCGGTGAGCAGCTCGACGCCACCCAGGAGGTCGAAGGCGGGCAGGCCCTGGGCGGCCGCCGGCGCGGCGGCGAGGAGGGCGAGCGGGGCGAGGGGGGCAGCGAGAAGGCGTCGCATCGCGCCGCCCTGCCCGAGCCACGCGCGCCGCGCAACCGTTAGCGCTTCCTTAGCGCCCGGCCGCTAGGCTCGCGCGCCATGACGCACCACGCTCCGCCATCGCCGGCCCCGGGCGGCGCCGATCCGGGCCACCAGGTCGCGCGGCTGCGCGAGGTGCTGCTGCTCGTTTCATCGCTCGCCGACGCCCCCGTCGCGCCGCCCGAGGCGGCGCTCGACGAGGCGGCGCGGATCAGCGCGGCCTACGATCGCGCGCCGCCGATCGCGCAGCGGCGCTTCGACACGCTCGCCGCCGAGGCCGCGACCTGGGCCGCAGCCGGCGTCGAGGCACTGACCGCCGTGAGCGCGCGTCCCGCCTCGCCCGCCGCAGCGGCGCGGCTGGTGCGCGCGATCGAGCGGGCGCTGGAGGAGCTGGCCGGGCTGCTGCCTCAGGCGGGATAGGCGGCGAGCGCCGCCTCGAGATCGGCGATCAGATCGTCGGGATGTTCCAGCCCGATGTGGAGGCGCACGATCGGCCCCTCCCAATCGGGTCGGGTCGCGGTCCGCTTCGGGGTCGCCGGCACGGCCAGGCTCTCGAAGCCGCCCCAGCTATAGCCGAGGCCGAAGAGCTTCAGCGATTCGACGAGGCGCGCCGCATCGGCCTCGCCGCCGCCCTTCAGCACGATCGAGAACAGCCCGCTCGCGCCGCTGAAGTCGCGCGCCCAGGTCTCGTGGCCGGGGCAGTCGGGGAGCGCGGGGTGGAGCACCCGCGCGACTTGCGGCTGCGTCTTCAGCCAGCGCGCGACCGCAAGCCCGCTCTCCTGGTGGCGCTTCAGGCGCACGTCCAGCGTGCGCAGGCCGCGCAGCGCGAGCCAGGCCTCGTCCGGCCCGGCGGCGTGGCCGAGCGCGCGCGACGTCGCGTCGAGCCGCTCCGCCACTTCCGCGGTCGCCGTCACCGATCCCAGCATGACGTCGGCATGGCCGCCGATATATTTGGTGCAGGCGAGGATCGACATGTCGCAGCCGGCGGCGATCGCGGGGAAGAGGAGCGGCGTCGCCCAGGTATTGTCGATCATCGTGACCAGCCCGCGCTC
Organism: Sphingomonadales bacterium; assembly: GCA_040255785.1. Lineage (GTDB taxonomy): Bacteria > Pseudomonadota > Alphaproteobacteria > Sphingomonadales > Sphingomonadaceae > Allosphingosinicella. Next base: position 21,677 of record JBDZVR010000001.1, on the reverse strand, counting down.
CTTCGCGACCGCGCAGATCGCGGGCACGTCCTGCACCTCGAAGGTCTGCGAGCCGGGGCTTTCGAGGAAGATCGCCCTCGTCTTCTCGCCGATCAGTCCGGCGATGCCGGCGCCGACCAGTGGATCGTAATAGCGCGTGGCGACGCCGTAGCGGCGAAGCACGCTGTCGCAGAAGCCGCGCGTCGGCCCATAGACATTGTCCACCACCAGCACCTCGTCCCCGGCGCCGAGCACCGAGAGCAGCGCCGCCGCGCAGGCGGCCGCGCCGGAGGGGTAGAGCATGGTCGCGGCCGCACCCGGCTCGAGCCCGGTCAGCGCCTCGCGGAGCGCCCATTGCGTCGGCGTGCCGCTGCGTCCGTATTGAAAGGTGCCGATCTTGGGCGGATAGGCGGCATGCATCGTCTCGACATCGTCGAACAGCACGGTCGAGGCGCGCCAGACGGGCGGACTGACGATGCCGCCCCGCGCCTGCTCGACATGCGTCCATTCGCGGCGGCGCCCCGCCTCGACCAGCCGCGTTTCTCGCCTGTGCTCGCTCATGCGGTCCCCGTCTCCTTGGGGGTCGCCGGATCGCTGCCCCACTCGCTCCAGCTGCCGTCGTAGAGGCGAACGTCGTCCTTGCCGAGCAGGTGCGCGCCAAGCAGCAGCACCGCCGCGGTGACGCCCGAGCCGCAGGTGGTGACCATCGGCTTCGCGAGATCGACGCCCGCCTCGGTGAAGGCGGCGCGCAGCTCCCCGCCGCGCTTGAACGTGTTGTCGGGATTGAACAGCCGGTCCTGCGGCAGGCTGCGCGCGCCCGGGATGTGGCCGCATGCGAGGCCGGGGCGAGGCTCCGGGTCGGCGCCCGCGAAACGCGCCGCCGGGCGGGCATCGACGATCTCGTGGCTGCCGGCGCCCACCAGCGGGAGCAGCGCGGCCTTGTCGATGATCCAGGAGGGCTCGGCGCGCGGGGTGAAATGGCCCGGGCGCGCCGTCGTCACGCCGCCTTCGGTCGGCCGCTCCTCGGCGGTCCATTTCTGGAAGCCGCCGTCGAGCATCGCGACCGCGCGCGCGCCGAAGCCGCGCAGCATCCACCAGACGCGCGCCGCCGAGTGCAGCGGGCTGTTGTCATAGACGACGATCCGCTCGTGGTCGCCAAGGCCGAGCGCGCGCATCCGGCTGGCGAAGCGCGCTGCGTCCGGCATCATGTGCGGCAGCGCCGTGTCCGGTTGCGAAGCCGCGTCGAGATCGAGGAAGATCGCGCCGGGGATGTGCGCGCGCTCGAATTCGGCGCGCGCGTCGCGGCCCTGCGCGGGGAGGAACCAGGTCGCGTCGATCACCCTGAGGTCCGGCGCGCCGATCTGCCCCGCGAGCCACTGGGTCGATACGAGCGAATCCATTCCGGCCTGTTAGCCCGCCGCTAGCCGAAGGTGAAGGCGAAGGCCCGGACGCCTGCATCGAGGAAGGTGATTTCGAAGGTGCGGTCGCCAATCTCGCCCCGCTGCCCGACGAGCTGGTAGAGCCGCTCGCCCGCTACCGTCCCGTTGCCGGCGGCATCGACATCCATCCCCGCGTCCGCGCCGGGCGGGTGTCCGTCGATGGCGATCCGGAAGCGCACCGGCCGGCCGGAGCCGTTGCCCAGCACGAGGTGAAGGTCGCGCGCGTGGAAGCGGAAGGCGATGCGTGCTCCGGCCGTGCCCTCGGCCTGCTGCTGGCGGACCGTCCAGCGGCCGCCGAGAGCCCATTGGTTGAGGCGGAGCCGGGCCGGGAGCGCGTAGCGATGATCGGCATCGCGCGCCTGCCCGCCGGGTGAGGCGAAGCGGGCCGCGCGCGCATAGCCGATATAGGTTTCGGGCGAGCGCAGCGCCGACGTGTCGGCCCGGGCGCCGACGCCCCGCCCCTCGACCGTGGCGATGGCGGCGGCGGGCGGATGCCCGGCCTCGGCGAGGAGCTGGCGGATGACGCGCTCGGAACGGTCATATTCGCCCTCGCCGAAATGATGGTAACGCACGCGGCCGCGGGCATCGATGAAATAGTGCGCCGGCCAGTAGCGGTTGTCGAAGGCGCGCCAGAGCGCATGGTCGTTGTCGAGCGCGACCGGATAGGAAATGCCGAGCCGCCGGATCGCCCGGCGCACGTTCCCGGGATCGCGCTCGAACGCGAATTCGGGCGCGTGGACGCCAATGACGACGAGCCCGTCCGGCCCGTAGCGATCGGCCCATGCCTTCACATGGGGCAGGGCGCGCAGGCAGTTGATGCAGCTGTAGGTCCAGAAGTCGATGACGACCACCTTGCCGCGCAGCTCTTCGCGGGTGAGCGGCGGCGAGTTGAACCACTGGCCAAGGCCGGTGAGCGGCGGCATCGCGCCCTCGACCGGCAGGACGAGCCCGCCGCCGGCGCCTTCGCGCGCGACCGTGTCGCGGCCCTCCATGTCCAGGCCGAGCCCTGCCGCGAGGCCGCGCTCGATCCGGTCGGTCCGCGCCGAGGAGAGCCGCGCGAGATAGTTGGTGTCGACGCCGAGCGCGATCGCACCGACGCCGACGAGCACGAGCAGGCCGAGCGCGCGGCGCGCCCACTCGCCGGCGCCGAGCGATCGCTTCATCGCCGCGAGAACCTTGCCGCCGACGAGCAGCGCGAGCGCGAGCGAGGTCGCGGCGCCGAGCGCATAGGCGAGCAGCAGCGCGGTCGTGCTTGCGCTCGCCCCCTGCAGCGCGGCGCCGGTCAGGATGAGGCCGAGTATCGGTCCGGCGCAGGGAGCCCAGAGCAGCCCGGTCGCGACCCCGAGGAGGAGCGAGGAGGGGACCGCATCGCGTCCGTTCGCGTCGGCGGCATCGGACAGGCGCGCGCCGAGGCGCGCCAGCGGCCGCATCGCGCGGTCGGCGAGGCGCGGCAGCAGCAGGGCCAGACCGAAGAAGGCGAGCAGCGCCAGCGCGATCTGGCGTCCGGCCTGGTTCGCCCGCACCGCCCAGCCGCCGCCGACCGTGGCGAGCGTCGCGACCAGCGCGAAGCTAAGCGCCATGCCGACGAGCATCGGCAGGCCCGCACGCGTGAACGGCCGGCCCGCGCGGGCGAAGACGAAGGGCAGCACCGGCAGGATGCAGGGGCTGAGGATGGTGAGGACGCCGCCGAGATAGGCGAGGATGAAGAGGAGCATGGGCGATGCCTTTCCCGCCGCCCGGCCGCGGGCCGGCTTTCAGCCCACCGCTGCGCTAAAGCGCACCGCGCCTGAACGGCGGGTTTACATCACGCCCGGAAAGGCGCCGCCGTCGATCAGCAGGCTCTGCCCGGTGATATAGCCGGCGCGCGCCGAGCAGAGGAAGGCGCAGGCGGCGCCGAACTCGTCCGGGTCGCCGAAGCGGCGCGCCGGGATCGCCGCCTCGCGCGTGCGGCGGATGTCGTCGGGATGGCGCGCTGCGCTCTTCGCCTGCCGCTCGATCATCGCCGCGATCCGGTCGGTGTCGAACGAGCCGGGCAGCAGGTTGTTGATCGTGACGTTGGCATGGGCGACGCCGCGCGCGACTCCGGCGACGAAGCCGGTGAGTCCGGCGCGCGCGCCGCTCGACAGGTCGAGGCCGGCGAGCGGCATCTTCACCGAGCCGGAGGTGATGTTGACGATCCGGCCGAAGCGCCGCTCGACCATCGGATCGATCACCGCCTGGATGAGCCGGATCGGCGCAATCATGTTGGCGGCGAGGCCCGCGATCATCGCCGCCTCGTCGATCTCGCGAAAGTCGGCGGGCGGCGGGCCGCCATTGTTGTTGACGAGGATGTCGACATGGGAAAGCGCGCCGAGCAGCGCCGCGCGGCCCGCCTCGCTCGACAGGTCGGCGGCGACGCCGATGACGTCGGCGCCGGTCGCGTCCGCTATCTCCCGGCGCGTCGCCTCGAGGCGCTCGGCGTCGCGGCCGTTGACGACGACGCGGCAGCCGGCGCGCGCCAGCTCGAGCGCGCAGGCGCGGCCGAGCCCCCTGCTGGAGGCGCAGACGATCGCGTTCCGGCCGGCGATCCCGAGCTCCATCACACCGGCCGCTTCAGGTAGAACTCGCCATAATAGGCCGAGAACAGCGCCGCCGCCGGCGTCGCGACGATCGCGCCGAACAGGCCGAAGGCAAGCGCGAAGGCGAGCGTGAAGAAGATGATCAGCACCGGGTGGAGCTGCATCGTCTGGCCGCGGATCTTGGGCGCGACGATGCTGCCCAGGATCTCGCCGCTGACGATGTAGAACAGCACGACCCAGACCGCCGTCATCGGCCCGAGCGCGAGGGCGAGGATGACCGGCGGAAAGGCCATGATGTAGCCGCCGATGCGCGGGATGAAGTCGGCGAAGAAGGCGAGCGCCGCCCAGACCAGCGCGCCGGGCACGCCCATCAGGGTGAGGAAGACCAGCACCAGCACCGCCTGGATCGCGCCGACGACGAGGCTCGCCTTGCTCCAGCCGATCACCGCCTGGGTGAAGCGCCGCAGCGCGCGCATCCCGGCCGCGCGATAGGCGACCGGCAGGCTCGCGCAATAGGCGCGCACGATCGGCCGGGGATCGAGCAGGATATAGCCGATGATGCTGAAGAAGATGACGAGCAGGGCGAGGAAGCCGAGCAGCGAGAGCGAGGCGCCGCCGAGGCCCTGGAACAGCTCGACCGCGCTCGGCGCGCCGCCTGAAAAGGCCATCCGCGCGTCCACATAGGGGGCAAGGTCCGGGTAGCGCTCGATCAGCCTCTCGCCCTGTGCCTGGATCCGCGCGACGAATTCCGGGACCTGGTTGGTGAGCGCGATGACCTGGGCGATGAGGCGCGGGATGACGAGCGCGGCGAGGAGCAGGATCGTGCCGAGAAAGCCGGCCAGGGTCAGGCTGGCGGCGAGCCGGCGCGAGAGGCCGCGCCGTACCAGCCAGCCGACCGGCGCCGACAGCGCGATCGCGACCACCATCGCGAAGAAAAGCAGCAGGATCGCACCGGTCGCCTCGTGGAGGAACCAGAGCAGCGCCACCGCCGCCCCGCCGGCCAGCACGAAGGCGGTCGCGAGCGCGATCGGGCGGGGCGGCGCGGGCGTCTCGGCCATGCGAGGTGAATTAGGCGGCGGCCCGGCCGGCGGCAATATGATCCCGGTTGGGCGGGGAATTGTTCGCGCCGTGACGCGCCGCTAAGAGGAGCCGCGATGACGCTCACCCACCTCGGCCAGCCCGGTCGGCTCCCCGCCACGCCCGACGAGGCGGTGCTCGACTACGTGCCGAACCCGAATGCCGGCGCGCTCTACCTCGTGCGTTTCACCGCGCCGGAGTTCACATCGCTGTGCCCGGTGACGGGGCAGCCGGATTTCGCCCATCTCGTGATCGATTACGCGCCCGGCGAAACCATCGTCGAGTCGAAGTCGCTCAAGCTCTACCTCGCCAGCTTTCGCAATCACGGCGCCTTTCACGAGGCGGTGACGGTGGGCATCGGCCAGCGCCTCGCCGCCGAGATGCGGCCGAAGTGGCTGCGCATCGGCGGCTACTGGTATCCGCGCGGCGGCATCCCGATCGACGTCTTCTGGCAGACCGGCGCGCCGCCGGCGGGGCTCTGGCTCCCCGACCAGGGCGTCGCGCCCTATCGCGGCCGGGGCTGAATCGTGGCGGCGCGGGCGATCGTCGACCCGGGGCGGGCGGGGCCGCGGATCGTCGTCTTCGGCGCCGGCGCGATCGGCTGCTTCGTCGGCGGCGCGTGGAAGGCGGCAGGGCTGGACGTTGCCTTCGTCGGCCGCGAGCGCATCGGGCGCGAGATCGCCGAATATGGCCTGACGCTCACCGACCAGCATGGCTGGACGGTTCGGTTTCCGGCCGCCGAGGTCGATTTCCAGGCAAAGCCGAACCCGCTCCTCAGGCGCGCCGATATCGTCCTCCTTGCGGTCAAGACCTTTGCGACCGAGGCCGCGGCCGGCGAGATCGCCCGCCACGCCCGTCCCGGCACCCGCATCCTCACCTTCCAGAACGGCGTCAGCAGCGCCGAGCGCCTGCGCAAGCTGCTGCCACGCCACCACGTCCTGCAGGGCATGGTGCCCTACAATGTCGTGCAAACCGGCCCCGGCCGCTGGCACCGCGCGACCTTCGGCGAGCTTGTTGCCGAGGAGAGCGAGACGACGCGCCTGCTTGCCGGTCGGATCGGCGACGCGCCAGGCAAGCTGATCCTCTGCGACGACATGACGGGCATCGCCTGGGGCAAGCTGCTCTACAATCTCAACAACGCGATCAACGCGCTGTCGCGCGAGACCATCCTCGCCGAGCTCAGGCAGCGCGACTATCGCCGCATCCTCGCCGCGGCGATCGTCGAGGCGCTCGAAATGCTCGACGCGGCGGGCATCGATCCGGCCAAGATCGGGCTGGTGCCGCCGCGCCTGCTGCCCCACATCGTCGGCGCGCCCGACTTCCTGTTCCGCACCCTCTTCCTGCGCCTGCAGAAGATCGATCCCAAGGCGCGCGGCTCGATGTCCGCCGATTACGAGGCGGGACGGCCGACCGAGGTCGACGATCTCAACGGCGCGGTCGTCGCGCTCGCCGCGCGGCTCGGCCGCAGCGCGCCGGTCAACAAGACGATCGTCGACCTGGTCAAGCAGGCCGAGGCCGGCGTCGAGCGCCGCTGGACCGCGCGCGAGCTACGCGAATATGTGCTCCGGCGGCACAAGGGGCCGCGCGGCTTCGGCTACTGAGGCCGCCGCCGATCCCGTGGCGGCGGGATGGGGCAAGCGCTAGCCGCCGAGCTTGCCGAACTTTTCCTCGAAGCCGTCGATGTCGCCGCGGGCGAGATAGTCGGCCTGCTCGACGATCCGGTCGCGCGCGAGGCGCCCCTTGAACGCGCCGAGCCGCTCGTCGAGATGGGCGACCTCGTTCGCGCTCAGCCGGGCGAGCTGCTCGAAGCGATGGATGCCGAGCTCGTTGAGCTTGACGGCCAGCTTGGGGCCGACGCCCTTCAGCTTGAGCAGGTCGTCCGCCTCGCCCGCCTTGCCGGAAAGCGCGCCGTGCGCATCGACCCCGAGCACCTCGCCGGAGACATCGGCGATGCCGGCGGCGAGTTCACCGGCGACTCCCTCGCCCTCGGCGGGGGTCGGCGCGGGCGGCGGCTGGGGGGGCTTCACATAGGGCCGGTCGGTCCGCGCGACATAGGGTTCGCCCGCCACCTTCTCCGGCTTCTCGACCCGGCCGACCGCGCGCGGGCGCATGATGAGAAAGCCGATGACGAGCACCGCGAGGACGGCGACGATGACGTAGAGCGTGTTCGCATCCATGGACGGCATTCTTCCCTTTCGGTTCAGGCTTTCACCTGGGCTTGCGGAACGCCCACCAGCCGGTCGCGATGCCGATCAGCAGCGCGGCCGCCAGCAGCGGCGCATCGAACATGGCGAGATTCAGCATCGCGCGCCGCTCACAGGTAGCTCTCGCGCTTGCGCCGGCGGGCGAACAGCCAGCCGATCCCGACCCCGATCGCCCAGGCGAGCAGCGCCAGCGCCTCGGTCTCGACGATCAGCGGGAGCACGAAGGGCGGCGGGCCGGGATCGTCGCTCCAGCGGACTGCGCCGACCCCGGGCACCGCGGCGATGCGGCCGGTGAGCCCCGGGAAGAAGCCCATGCCGTTGCGCTGGAATTCGTCGGCATCGCCCGACAGCGTCGCGAGGCGAGTCAGCGGAGCGCGGCCGAAGGTGACCGTCACCTGGCCCATTTCGGCGGCGCCGATCACGGCCCGGGCATGCGCCTCGGTCGCCGCGATGAAGGCCGCGCCGCGGCCCAGCGGACCGTGGACGATCGCGCCGGCGGCGAGCACCGCGGCGAGCGCGATCAGCAGCTTGGCCGGTGCCTTCATGACCCGGCGATCCTAGCGCCGCGCGCCAGCTCGCGCCAGCCGATGTCGCGGCGGCAGAAGCCATCGGCGAAGTCTATTCTCTCGATCGCGGCATAGGCGGCGCGCGCCGCGCCGGCGACGTCGGCCCCGGTCGCGGTGACGTTGAGCACGCGCCCGCCGGCCGCGACGAGCCGGCCGTCCTCGCGGGCGGTCCCGGCCTGGAAGATCCTGGCCCCGGTCGCCTCGGCCGCGGCGAGGCCCCGGATCGCGCCGCCCCTGGCGGGGGTTCCGGGATAGCCCTTCGCCGCCATCACCACGGTGAGCGCAACCTCGTCGGCGAAGACCGGCGGCGGCGCGGAGGCGAGCGCGCCGGTCGCGGTCGCGTGCAGCAGCGCGAGCAGGTCGCTTTCGAGCCGCATCATCAGCACCTGGCATTCCGGGTCGCCGAAGCGGACATTGTATTCGACGAGCTTGGGCCCTTCCCCGGTCAGCATCAGCCCGGCGTAGAGCACGCCCGAATAGGGCGCGCCGGCTTCGCCGAGCGCGCGCGCGGTCGGGCGGACGATCTCCTCGATCACCCGCGACTCCAGCTCGGGGGTGAGGTTCGGCGCCGGGCTGTAGGCGCCCATGCCGCCGGTATTGGGACCGGTGTCGCCGTCGCCGACGCGCTTGTGATCCCGCGCCGAGGCCAGAGGCACCACCGTCTCGCCGTCGACGAGCGCGAAGAAGCTCGCTTCCTCGCCGGTCATGAATTCCTCGATCACCACGCTTGCGCCGGCGCCGCCGAAGCCGCCGGCGAACATCGTGTCGAGCGCCGCCGCGGCGGCCTCGGCCGTCTCGGCGATGATCACGCCCTTGCCGGCGGCGAGCCCGTCGGCCTTGATCACCACCGGCAGGCCGAAGTCCGCGAGCGCCGCCTCGGCCGCGAGGCGATCGGAGGCGCGGGCATAGCGCGCGGTCGGGATGCCGGCGCGCGCGCACAGATCCTTCGTGAAGCCCTTCGAGCCTTCGAGCCGTGCCGCCGCCTTGCTCGGGCCGAAGGCGGCGATGCCGACGGCGCGCAGATTGTCGGCAAGGCCGTCGACGAGCGGAGCCTCCGGGCCGATCACGATCAGCCCGATCGAATGGCGGCGGCAGAAATCGACGACGGCGCGATGGTCCGTCGCGTCGATCGCCACCAGCTCGGCATGGTCGGCGATGCCGGGATTGCCGGGCGCCGCGTAGAGCTTGCCGAGGCCGGGCGATTGCGCGAGCTTCCAGGCGAGCGCATGTTCGCGCCCACCCGAACCGATCAACAGCACGTTCACGAACGGAATCCAGGCATGAGCGACCTTCCACCGGGCGACGGGGGGCTCCTAGCAAGCGAGGGGCCAGGCGACAACGCGTCCCCGATCAGCGTCTCCGAGCTGTCCGCCGCGCTCAGGCGCACCGTGGAGGTGGCGTTCGATCATGTCCGGGTGCGCGGCGAGATCTCGGGCTTCAAGCGGGTCGCCTCCGGCCATTGCTATTTCACGCTCAAGGACGATTCGGCCAATCTCGACGCGGTGATCTGGCGCGGCCAGGCCGGCTCGCTGCGCTTCCCGGCCGAGGACGGGATCGAGGTAATCGCGACCGGGCGGATCACCACCTACCCCGCGCGCTCGCGCTACCAGCTTGTGGTCGAGCGCCTCGAACTCGCCGGGCAGGGCGCGCTGATGGCGCTGCTCGACCAGCGCCGGCGCAAGCTCGCCGCCGAGGGGCTGTTCGACGAGGGTCGCAAGCGGCCGCTGCCGTTCGCGCCGGCGCGGATCGGGGTCGTCACCTCGCCCACCGGCGCGGTCATCCGCGACATCCTTCACCGCCTGGCGGATCGCTTTCCGACCCATGTCCAGCTCTGGCCGGTGCCGGTGCAGGGCGACGGGGCGGCCGAGAAGATCGCCGCCGCCGTCGCCGGATTCAACGCGATGCCCGATCCGCCGGACCTCCTGATCGTCGCGCGCGGCGGCGGCTCGATCGAGGATCTCTGGGCGTTCAACGAGGAAATCGTGGTCCGCGCCGTCGCCGCCTCGCGGATCCCGACGATCTCAGCGGTCGGACACGAGACCGACACCACCTTGTGCGATTTCGCCGCCGACCGGCGGGCGCCGACCCCGACTGCCGCCGCCGAGCTCGCGGTGCCGGTGCGCGCCGAGCTGCTCGCCCAGGTGCGCGAACTCGGCCTGCGCGCGGCGCGCTGTGCCCGGCGCGGCCACGAGCGCGCGGGCGAGCAGCTCGCCGCGCTGGTCCGGCACTGGCCGGCGCGCGACCAGCTGCTCGCGCCCCAGCGGCAGCGGATGGACGAGCTCGCCGAGCGGCTGCCACGGGCGCTGCGTGGCCGGCTCGATCGCGCGCGCGGCGAATTGGGGCACGTCGCCGGCGCGCTCAGGCCGGGCCTGCTCGTCCAGGCGCATGCGCGTGCGCGCGAGCGGCTGGCCGCGCTGTGGCGGATCGCCGAGGCGGCGCATCCCGAGCGGCCGCTGGCGCGGGGCTATGCGCTGGTGCGCGATCGCGCCGGCCACGTCCTCACCAGCGCCGCGGCCGCGCGGGCGGCGCGGCTGCTCGCGCTCAGGTTCCATGACGGCGACGTCGAGGCGATGGCGGGCGCTGATGGCGCCGGCCGGCGGCGCGACCCCTTGCCCGGCACGGGGGACCAGCCCAAATTGCTGTGATGAGGATATTCGCATGTTGATGTCGCACCAGGGCCGGCCGGCCCAGATACGCTACCTGCCGGGCAGCTACCGGGTGCTCGTCCCGGGCGACCATGTCGTCTGCGCGGTGACGCACGTCCCGATCCCGCTCTCCGAGCTGCGCTACTGGAGCGCCGAGCGGCAGGAGGCCTATGTCGACGCCTGGGCCGCGCTGAAGGCCGAAGCGCGCGAATGAAGGTCGCGCTCGCGGCGGTCGCGCTGTTCCTCGCCGCCCCTGGATCGCCGCCGGCCGATCTTCGCCTCGATGGCGATCCGGCGCAGGGCGGCGTGCTGCGCGGCACCGTCCCGCCCGGCACCGTCGCGCTCAGCCTCGACGGGCGCGAAGTGCCGCTGGCTGCGGACGGCCGCTTCCTGCTCGGCTTCGATCGCGACGCCGCGCCCACCGCCCGGCTCGAGCTGCGCCGCGCCGACGGCGGCGCCACGACCCGGCTGCTCGCGGTCACGCCCGGCCGATGGCGGATCGAGCATGTGAACCTCGCCCGCCCGGGCGGCGGGCCGAGCGAGGAGTTTCGCCGCTTGCGCGAGGCGGAGCGCGCGCGGATCGCCGCGGCGCGCGCCGAGGCGGTCGACGCCGATGGCTGGCGGCAGCGCTTCGTCTGGCCGGCGCGCGGGCGGATCAGCGGCCGCTTCGGGGCGCAGCGCATCTATCGCGGTGGCGTGCCGGCGGCCTATCACAGCGGCGTCGACATCGCGCCCGGCGCGGGCGCGATCGTGGTGGCGCCGGCCGACGGCGTCGTGACGCTGGCGCCGCCGCCGATGTTCAGCCTCGAGGGCAATCTCGTGATCATCAATCACGGCATGGGGCTGAACAGCGCCTTCCTTCACCTTTCGCGCGCCACCGTCCATGTCGGCGAGCGGGTGCGCCAGGGCCAGCCGATCGGCGCTGTCGGCGCCACTGGCCGCGCGACCGGGCCGCACCTGCACTGGAGCGTGATGTGGAACGACGCGCGCCTCGATCCGGAGCGGCTGGTGGCGGCGCCGCGCTGAACGTCAGCCGGTGCGACGCACCCGGATGGCGGGCTGGCCCGCCACCTCCATCATGTAGTTGCCGACGATGCCGCGCTTGATGACGACCTGGGTGCCCCGCCGCGGCCAGATCGCGAGCGGCAGGTTGTCGACCTGCGTCCAGGTGCCGCCGTCCTCCAGCGTGATGACCCAGCGGCCGCCCTGGCCGTTGGTCGCGCTGGCGACGACGCCATGCAGCTCGCGAACCTCGTCTTCCTCATTCTCATTCTCGCGGTCATCGCCGCCGCCGAAGAGACGGATGCGCGGCAGGGTGAAGCCGAACAGCCGCCGCCGCGTCTCGCGCACCTGGTTGCGATCGACGACGACGATGTCGCGCCGTTCGGTCGCCTCGGCGAGCGCGGTCGCGGCGGCATCGTAGCATTGCAGCCTTTGCGTCGCCTCGGCGATGGCGCGGCAGCGGATCACCGCCTCGACCTGGTCGGGAGAGGTCGCCTCCGCCTCGGCCTGCGCCCGCAGCGCGGCGGGCGGCCGGTCCTGCCCGAGGGCTGCGGTCGCCGGCATCGCGAGGCAAATGGCGGCAAGGAACGCGCGCAAGATCATTCTTAGGCTCCGTCGCTATCGGGTCGAATTGTGCGCATCCGCGCGCCGCAAGGCAACCAATTACTCACCTTCGCGCCGGCGTGGCAGCTTCGCCCGATTGTGACAATTTTGTCACGGCGGCCAAAATAGCAAGGCGAACCCCGCGAGGAGAATTGCGTCGCGGCGCGGTTTTCTTAAACAGGCGAGGCTTGCGCGGCCTCCAGGCCGCTCGCGGGGCGTATCCATCTCGCGGGGCATACTTTTTCGAAATGCGGCCGTGGCCGCACCAAGGGGATGCAAATGACCAAGACGCAGATTTTGACAAAGCTGCTGGCGACGACCGTTTTTTGCGGTAGCGCCTTCGCCGCCGCGCCTGCCTTCGCGCAGGACGATCAGCCCGATGCCCAGGCGACCCAGGATCAGGCCATCGTCGTCACCGGTTCGCGCATTCCGCAGCCCAACCTCGAGAGCGCCAGCCCGATCTCGGTGGTCAACAGCCAGGACGTCACGCTGACGGGCACGACCCGCACCGAGGATCTGATCAACTCGATGCCGCAGGTCTTCGCCGGCCAGAGCTCGACGGTCGCCAACGGCGCGACCGGCACCGCCACGATCAACCTGCGCGGCCTTGGTTCCGAGCGTAACCTCGTCCTCGTCAACGGCCGCCGCCTCGTCCCGGGCGACCCGAGCTCGTCGGCCGCCGACATCAACATGATCCCGGCGGCGCTGATCGACCGCGTCGACCTGCTGACCGGCGGCGCCTCGTCGGTGTACGGCGCCGACGCCGTGACCGGCGTCGTGAACTTCATTCTCGACACCGATTTCGAGGGCTTCCGCCTCGACACGCAATATTCCTTCTACCAGCACAGCAACCGCGGCCGGCCCGACGTCATTTCGGCGCTCGACGCGCGCGGCTTCGGCTATCCGAGCGGCTCGGTCGCTGACGGCGGCACCTGGGATACGACGCTCGTCTTCGGCGCCAGCTTCGATGACGGCCGCGGTCACGTCACCGCCTATGCCGGCTACCGCAAGATCAACGCGGTGCTCCAGGCCCGCCGCGACTACAGCGCCTGCGCGCTCACGGCGAATGCGTCGACTCCGGGCTTCACCTGCGGCGGCTCGGCGACCTCGGCGAACGGCACGTTCTTCACCTACACCAACACCTTCCAGGTGGGTAACGGCCGCGTCTTCATCCCCGGCTCGACGGCGTACAACTTCGGCCCGCTGAACTATTACCAGCGCCCCGACGAGCGCTACACCGCCGGCCTGTTCGCCGATTACGAGGTGACCGAGGGCATCCGTCCGTATCTCGAGTTCATGTTCATGGACGATCGCACGGTCGCCCAGATCGCCGGCTCGGGTAATTTCGGCAACACGTTCAGCATCAACTGCGACAGCCCGCTGCTCTCAGCGCAGCAGCTGGCGATCGTCTGCGCGCCGGACAACCTGCTGAGCGACGCGAGCGGCGCGACCGTCGGCGGCACCGGCGATCCCGCCCTCACCTTCACCGATCCGTTGACCGGTGCCACGTATCAGCGCGGCTTCCTGCAGATCCTGCGCCGCAACGTCGAAGGCGGTGGTCGTCGCGACGACCTGCAGCACGTCGAATATCGTGTCGTGGCGGGTGTTCGCGGCGACATCGACCCGACCTGGTCGTACGATGTCTATTATCAGTATGGGCGGACCAACTTCTCCGAGACCTATTTCAACGACTTCTCGGTGACCCGCCTGCAGCGCGCCCTCGACGTCATCACCGGTCCGGACGGTACCCCGATCTGCCGTGCGGCCCAGGCGGGCGGCGCCGATCCGAACTGCGTGCCCTGGGACATCTTCACGCCCGATGGCGTGACCCCCGAGGCGCTCGCCTATCTCCAGGTGCCGGGATTCCAGCGCGGCGTAAACGGCGAGACGGTCGCTTCGGCCAGCATCACCGGCCAGCTCGGCAATTACGGGCTTCAGTTCCCGTGGGCGAGCGAGGGCGTCGGCATCGCCGCCGGTGTCGAGTACCGCAAGGAATCGCTGGACTTCTTCTCCGACATCTCGTTCCAGACCGGCGACCTCGCCGGCCAGGGCGCGCCGACGCTGCCGGTCACCGGCTCGTTCGACGTGCGCGAGGTGTTCGGCGAAATCCGCATCCCGATCGTGAGCGACAGCTTCCTGCACGAATTCACGATCACGGGCGGCTATCGCTACTCCGACTATGAGACGTCGGGTGGCACCGGCTACACGACCGACACGTACAAGATCCAGGCGCAGTTGGCGCCGGTGCGCGACATCACCTTCCGCGGCGGCTACAACCGCGCGGTTCGCGCGCCGACCGTGCAGGATCTGTTCGCGCCGAACCGTGTCGTCCTCGACGGCACCACCGATCCGTGCGCGGGCGACTTCGATCCGGCGACGCCGGCCGAGGAGCCCACCGCGACGCTCGCCCAGTGCCAGGCGCAGGGCGTCACGTCGGCCCAGTATGGCAGCATTCGGCCCAACCCGGCGAACCAGTACAACGGCTTCGTCGGCGGCAACCTCGACCTGACGCCGGAAGTCGCCGACACCTACACGGTCGGCGTCATCCTGCAGCCGCGGTTCCTGCCGAGGCTGGCGCTGAGCGTCGACTGGTTCGACATCAAGCTGCGCCAGGCGATCACCGGGATCGGCGCCGACACGATCATCGATCAGTGCGTCCAGACCCTCGATCCGTTCTTCTGCGGCCTGATCCAGCGCGATCAGTTCGGTTCGCTGTGGCTGTCGAACAACGGCTTCGTGATCGACACGACGCAGAATATCGGCGGCATCCGCACCCGCGGTATCGACGTCAACGGCAGCTACAGCTTCCAGCTCGGCTCCGCCGGGTCGCTCGGCGTGAACTTCGTCGGCACCTGGCTCGACAAGCTGACGACCGACACGGGCGTCGGTCCGCAGATCGAATGCGCCGGCCTCTACGGCAACATCTGCGGCACGCCGAACCCCGAGTGGCGGCACCAGCTGCGTGTGTCGTGGAACGGCCCGCACGGCATCGGCGCGTCGCTCCGCTGGCGCTACTATAGCGGCGTGGATATCGACGGCAGCGCCGGCCAGCCGGAGCTGCAGCATATCAACTCGCAGAACTACTTCGATCTGGCGTTCACGTTCCGCGTCAACAGCCACTACAGCTTCCGTCTCGGGTCGAACAACATCTTCGACCGCGAGCCGCCGCTCACGGCCGCGCAGGCCTGCCCGGCGGGCATCTGCAACGGCAACGCCTTCTCGCAGGTGTACGATGCCCTGGGTCGCTACATCTACGCGGGCGTCACGCTCGACTTCTGAGGTCGAAGACGTTCCAACTCATCGATGGCGGGCCTTCGGGCCCGCCATTTTTCTTTGGCGCCGGACCGGCTAGAAGGGGCGCGTGAACATCCAGGCTGCGAGCTCCGCCCTTGCCCTCGAGGCGCAGGCCGACCAGGCCGCAAGTCGCGGTGGCCTGGCCGAGGCCCGGCAGTTGCTCGAAGCGGCGACCCGCGCCGAGCCGGGGCGCGCGGAGGCGTGGCTGAAGCTGGCCGCCATCTGCCGCGGCCTTGGCGATGTCCCGGCCGCCCTGCGCGCCGTGGAAGGCGCGCTCGTGATCGATCCGCTCGGCTTCGTGCCGCTGCTGCTCAAGGCGACGTTGCTGGAGCGGCTCGGTCGCGACGACGAGGCGGGCGAGACCTATGGCTACGCGCTGGCCCAGCAGCCGCCGTCCATCCCGCCGCATCTCGAGCCGCTCGTGGCCCAGGCGCGGCGCGCCCACGCCGCCTATGTCGAGGCCGAGGATGCCCGGCTGCGCGCCGCGCAGGACGCGGCCGCCGCGCCACTGAACGCGGCGGAGGATGCGCGGCTGGCGCGGCTGCGCTCGAACATGCTGCGCAAGACGCGCGCCTATCATTCCGAGCCGACCCACGTCCATTATCCGGGCCTCAGGGAGCGCGAGTTTCACGACCCCGACGACTTTCCCTGGCTCGGTCGACTGGCGGAAGCGACGCCGCGCGTCCTCGAGGATTTTCACCGCGTCGTCGCCGCCGAGCGGGCCGAGCTGGTGCCGTATATCCAATATCCAGAGAGCGCCCCGTTGCGCCAGTGGGCCGAACTCAATCACAATCGTGCCTGGACGGCGATCCACCTCGTCCGCAATGGCGCCGCGGTCGAGGCGAATGCGCGCTATTGCCCCGCGACGATGGCCTTGCTCGACGAGCTCGACCTCGCCGCGGTTCCGGGCCGGGGGCCGAACGCGATGTTCTCGCTGCTCGCACCCGGCGCGCATATCCCGCCGCACAATGGCGTCGCCAACACGCGCCTCGTCTGCCACCTGCCGCTGATCGTGCCCGCGGGGTGCTGGTTCCGCGTCGGCGGGGAACGTCGGCTGTGGGTGGAGGGCGAACCGTGGGTGTTCGACGACACGATCGAGCATGAGGCGATGAACCCGACCGACCGGTTGCGCGTCATTCTCATCGTCGATACCTGGCACCCCGACCTGTCCCCGGCCGAGCGCAAGGCGGTGGCCGCGATCCTCGCCGCCAGCGACGTTGGCAATTCGGAGGCTTCGTGAAGCATCAGGCGCGTCTGCGCCTCGCGCAGACCAGTCCCGACAATCCCGACGCCATCTATCGCGCCGCCGTCGCCGCGCTGAAGGCGGGGCTGGCCGAGGAGGTGCTGCCGCTGGCCGAGGCGGCGGCGCGGCGCCATCCCGGCGACGCGCGCATGTGGCAGGTGCTGGGGCTCGCCTGTCGCCGCCTCGAAGACAGCGCTCGCGCGATGACGGCCTTCGGCCGGGCGGCCGAGCTGGCGCCGACCGACGCATTGATCGCCCACAGCATCGCGCGGGTGACGCTCGAGGCCGGCCTGCCCGCGACCGAATTGTTCGAGCGCGCGCTCCGGCTCGCGCCCAACGACGCGTCGGTGCGCCTCGGGCTTGCCGCCACGCAGTTCGCCGAAGGCCAGTTCGAGGAGGCGATCGCCCGGCTCGATGAGGCGCTCGTCCAGAACCCCGGCTGGCTGGAGGGCCACGCAACGCTCAGCCGGCTGCGCTGGATGTGCGGCGAGCGCGACAATTACGTCGCGAGCCTCGAACGCGCTGTCGCCACGATTCCGCGCAGCGTCGACATCTGGCTCGGGCTGATCAGCTACCTTGTTGATGGCGAGCGCTACGAACAGGCGCTCGACGCCATCGCCCGCGCCCGCGCGGCGGCCGGCGACAACCGCCAGTTCACCATGCTCGATGCGATCTGCGCGGCCGAGCGGGGCGAGACTGAGCGGGCCGATCGCCTGTTCGCGTCGCTCTGGCCGATCGGGCACGTCAATGACGTGGTCCGCTACGTCCGGCACCTGCTGCGCGCGAACCGGCCCGCCGAAGCGGCCGCCTATGCGGAATCGCGGCTACCCGACGATCCCGGCCATGCCCTCATTCCCTATCTCGCCGTCGGCTGGCGGCTCGTTGGCGATCCGCGCTGGGAATGGCTCGAGGGCGATCCGCGCCTGGTCGGCGTCTACGACATCGCCGACAAGCTCGGGCCGCTGGATGCGCTGGCCGATTGCCTGCGCAAGCTCCACGTCGCGCCCGGCCAGCCGCTCGACCAGACCCTGCGCGGCGGCACCCAGACCGACGGACCGCTCTTCGCCCGGATCGAGCCGGAAATCCGGGCGCTGCGGAGCGCGATCCTGGAAGCCGTCGCGACCCATGTCGCGCAACTGCCGCCGCGCGATCCGCGTCATCCGCAGCTGAAGGAGCCGCGCGCGCCGCTCCGCTTTTCCGGTTCCTGGTCGGTGCGCCTGCAGGACGCGGGCTATCACATCAACCATGTCCATCCCGCGGGCTGGTTCAGCTCGGCCTTCTATGTTGCGCTGCCCGACGCGGCGCTGGGCGGCGAGCGGCACGATGGCTGGCTGAGCCTCGGCGAGGTCACCGAGCTCGGGCTCGACCTGGAGCCGATTCGCCTGGTCGAGCCCAGGCCCGGCCGACTGGTTCTCTTCCCTTCGACGATGTGGCATGGCACACGCCCGTTCGCCGCGGGCGAACGGCTGACCGTTGCCTTCGACATCGCCCGACCGGATAGCTGAACATGACCCAGATCGATCCCGCCCTCGCCACCGCGATGGCGCAAGTGCGCGGCGGCGATCTCGATGCCGCCCACGCCACCGTGACGGCCGCGCTCGATCGCGCGCCCGACGATCCGGCGCTGCTCGGCCTCGCCGGCATGATCGCCGGCCGGCGCGGCGACGCGACGACCGCCGCGCGGCGGTTCCGGCGCCTGCTCGAACTCACGCCCGGCGATCGCGGCGCGCGCGTGAACCTTGCGACGGCGCTGATCGCCGCCGCCCGGCTCGACGAGGCGCGGCGGGTTTGCGAACCGCCGGGTGACGACCCGAGGCTGCATCGCCTGCTCGGCTATATCGCACAGGAGCAGGGCCGGCTCGAAGCGGCGGAGACCCATTACGCGCGCGTGCTCGCGGCGCAGCCCGGCGACTTCGAAACCTGGAACAATCTCGGCAACGTGCGTGGCGCCAAGGGCGACATCGACGGCGCCATCGAAGCCTTCGAGCGCGCCATCAACCTGCGTCGCGACGCCATTCCGATCTATCTCAACCTCGCGCGCCTGCTTACCGGCACCGATCGCGACGAGGCGCGGCTCGTCACGATGCGCGAGGCGGCGCGAATCGCGCCCGACGATGCGGAGGTCCAGCTCGAGCTCGGCCTCGCCCAGTCGGCGCTGCGCGACTTCGTCGGCGCCGAGCAGTCCTATCGCAAGGCGATCGAGCTCAGCGACGGCTTCACCCCCGCCTATCTCGAACTCGGCCTGCTGCTCGAACGGCTCAACCGGATCGAGGAGATCGATGCGCTGGTCGAGGAGGCGCGCGGACGCGGCGTCGAGGCACGCGAGATCGACTTCATCCGCGCGGTCGCGCTGCGTCGCCAGAACCGGTTCGAGGAGGCGCTGGCGCTCGCCGAAGCGACGCCGCCGACCATTCACCCCAATCGCCGCGCGCAGCTCCTGGGCCAGCTCTACGACCGGCTCGGCCGGGCGGACGAGGCCTTCGCCGCCTATGTCGAGATGAACCAGGCGGCGCTCGATGCGCGCCGGCCGCGCGAGGGGCCGGACTTCCGCACCCGCGTCGAGGCGAGCGCGTCCCGGATCACGCCCGAGCGGGTCGCCGCCTGGACGTCGATCGCGGTCGATCGGGAGCCGCCGGCGCCGATCTTCCTGATCGGCTTTCCACGCTCGGGCACGACCCTGCTCGACACGCTGCTGATGAACATGCCGCAGCTTCATGTGCTCGAAGAGGTCGAGGTGATCTCCACGCTCGAGCACGAATTCGGCGAGCGCGACATCGCGGCGATGACGAGCGAGGAAGCGAGCGCCTTGCGCCGGCGCTATTACGAGGTGCTCGATACGTTGGAGCCACCGGAGACGCCGGGGCGAACGGTGGTCGACAAATATCCGCTCCACATGGTGCGCATGCCCTTCATCCATCGCATCTTTCCCGACGCGAAGGTGATCTTCGCGGAGCGCCATCCCTGCGACTGCGTGCTCAGCTGCTTCACGTCGAACTTCAATCTCAACCACGCGATGCTCAACTTCGTGACGCTGGAGGACGCCGCGCGGATCTACGACGTCGTATTCGACGCCTGGACGCGGGCGCGCGAGCTGCTGCCGATCGACCTCCACCACGTGCGCTACGAGCGCATGGTCGAGGACCTGGAGGGCGAGCTGCGGCCGCTGATCGAATTCCTCGGCCTGCCCTGGGATCCCAGGGTGATGGACAACCAGAGCGCCGCCGCGCGCCGCGAGCATATCCGCACGCCGAGCTACTCGCAGGTGGTCGAGCCGATCTACAACCGCTCGGCCGGCCGCTGGCGGCGCTATCGCGCGCAGTTGGAGCCGGTGCTGCCGATCCTCGCGCCCTGGGCGGAGCGGATGGGCTACGAGGTCTGAAGCGCGGCGCCGCGCGGCCTATCGCGGGGAAAGGATGAGCGCGCCGTCGCCCTCGTCCACCTCCACCGTCTGGCCGTCCCTCACCTCGCCCTTGAGGATCGCGTCGGCGAGCGGATCCTGCAGATATTTCTGTACCGCGCGCTTGAGCGGCCGCGCCCCATAGACCGGATCATAGCCAACCCGGCCCAGCCAGGCGCGCGCGCCGTCGGTGAGGTCGAGCGTGATCTTGCGGTCGGCGAGCAGCTTCTGGACGCGCCCCACCTGAATGTCGACGATCGGCCCCATATGGCCCGGTCCGAGCCGATGGAAGAGGATGATCTCATCGAGCCGGTTCAGGAACTCCGGCCGGAAATGGGCGCGCACGACCTCCATAACCTGCGGCTCGACGCTCTCGACGCCCTCGTCGTCGGCGAGGCCGGTCAGCAACTGGCTGCCGAGGTTCGAGGTCAGGATGATGATCGTGTTGGTGAAATCGACGGTGCGGCCCTGGCCATCGGTCAGCCGGCCGTCGTCGAGCACCTGGAGGAAGATGTTGAAGACATCGCCATGCGCCTTCTCGACCTCGTCGAACAGCACGACCTGATAGGGCCGCCGCCGCACCGCCTCGGTCAGCACGCCACCTTCCTCATAGCCGACATAGCCGGGCGGCGCGCCGATCAGCCGCGCGACGCTGTGCTTCTCCATGAACTCCGACATGTCGATGCGGACCATCGCCGCATCGTCGTCGAACAGGAATCCGGCCAGCGCGCGGGTGAGCTCGGTCTTGCCGACGCCGGTCGGGCCGAGGAAGAGGAAGCTCCCCATCGGCCGGTTCGGGTCCTGGAGCCCGGCGCGGGCACGGCGGATGGCGCGGCTCACCGCCTCGACAGCCTCCCGTTGCCCGATCACGCGCTGGCCGAGCGCCTCTTCCATGTTGAGCAGCTTCTCGCGCTCGCCCTCGAGCATCTTGTCCACCGGGATGCCGGTCCAGCGCGAGACGACGGCGGCGATGTCCTCGCTCGTCACCTCCTCGCGTAGCATCGCGCTGGAGCTCGCGGCCTGCGCCTCCTCGAGCTGCCGTTCGAGATTGGGAATGACGCCGTAGGAGAGCTCGCCCGCTTTGGCGAGATCGCCGGAGCGCTGCGCCTGCTCGAGCTGCAGCCGGGCGGCGTCGAGCTGCTCCTTGATCTTCGCCTCGGTCTGGATCTTCTCCTTTTCCGCCTGCCAGCGGCGGGTGAGCCCGGCCGACTGCTCCTCGAGCCCCGCGAGATCGGCTTCGAGCGCCTTCAGCCGCTCCTTCGAGGCGGCGTCGCTTTCCTTCTTCAGCGCCTCGCGCTCGATCTTCAACTGGATGATCCGCCGGTCGAGCGTCTCGATCTCCTCGGGCTTCGACTCCACCTCCATGCGGATGCGCGAGGCGGCCTCGTCCATCAGGTCGATCGCCTTGTCGGGCAGGAAGCGGTCGGTGATGTAGCGGTTGGAGAGCGTCGCGGCGGCCACGATCGCCGCATCGGTGATCCTGACGCCGTGGTGCAGCTCGTATTTCTCCTTGAGCCCGCGCAGGATCGAGATCGTGTCCTCGACCGTCGGCTCGCCGATGAAGACCGGCTGGAAGCGTCGCTGCAACGCCGCGTCCTTCTCGACATATTTGCGATATTCGTCGAGCGTGGTCGCGCCGATGCAGTGCAGCTCGCCGCGCGCCAGCGCCG
>JBDZVR010000044.1:0-14079 GCA_040255785.1 Sphingomonadales bacterium | reverse complement strand
GGCCGCACCGCCGGCCAGCGCGCCGCCCGCGGCGAGCGCCGTGCCGGCCGCGGCACCCGCGCCGAGCGCAGGGCCGCCCGAGACGATGCCGTTGGCGATCGACGGGCCGAAGATGCCAAGCCCGAGCAGGCAGAGCGAGGCGAGCGCGACAGCCATCGCGTCTTCGATCGTCGGCTGCGCGCCACCGAAGCCGGCGCGGAACTCGTCGAACAGGGTCGAGCCGATGCCGACGATCACGGCGAGCACCAGCACCTTGACGCCGGACGAGATCACCAGCCCCAGCACGCGCTCGGCCATGAAGGCGGTCTTGCCGAACAGGCCGAACGGGATGAGCACGAACCCGGCGAGCGTCGCCAGCTTGAACTCGATCAGCGTGATGAAAAGCTGGATCGCCAGTATGAAGAAGGCGAGGATGACCAGCGCCCAGGCGAACAGCAGCACAGCGATCTGGATGAAGTTCTCGAAGAACGACACCCAGCCCATCAGATCGGAAATGGATTCGAGGATCGGCTGGCCAGCTTCCAACCCGACCTGCGCTACGCGGCCCGGCTGGAGCAGCTCGGCGGCGGTGAAGCCGGTGCCCGAGGCTTTCAGGCCGAGGCCGGAGAAGCTCTCGAAGACGATGCGGGCGAGGCTGTTCCAGTTGCCGATGATGTAGGCGAAGACGCCGACGAACAGTGTCTTTTTGATGAGGCGGGCAAGAATGTCGTCATCGGCGCCCCAGCTCCAGAACAGCGCCGCAAGCGTCACGTCGATGACGATCAGAGTGGTGGCGATGAACGCCACCTCCCCGCCGAGCAGGCCGAACCCGCTGTCGATGTAGCGGGTGAAGACATCCAAGAAACGATCGACGACGCCGGTGCCGCCCATGTCAATTCTCCTGCGGGGTGGCCGCATCGGCGATGCGGGCGGCGGGACGCGCGCCGGGCGCGAGGAAGCGGCGGCGGTTCTCGGCCCAGGCGCGGAGGCAATCGGGATCGCTCGCGCCGGCCGGTCCAAGCGATTGACACCGGCGCAGCTCGATCAGCAGCGGGTCCGTCGCCGGGGTTTCGGCGACGGTCGCCGGCGCCTCGCGCGCGGGTTCGGGCGGCCGGCTCATCTCGATCGCGGTCATAGTGATCGCGATGGCGACGAACACGATCGCGCCGATCCGGGCCAGGAGCTTGCTGTCCACGGGCGTCAATCGTGGAACATGCGCGCGTTGCCCGGCTGGTAGCCGGTGCGCGGGCTGAGGAACCGGCGGAGCTGCTCGCGGGCCTGCGCCTGCGCGGCCGCCCGCTGCGCCATGTCGAGCGACTGCGCCCGGCCCTGCGCCGCGACGAGCGCGGTCAAATCGGCTAGCTGCTGCGATTGCAGGGCGATGAGCTGGTTGCCGGCCTGGGCGGCTTGCAGCGCGCCATCGGCTGACTGGCTGGCGTTGACGAGCCGGTCGAGCGTGGTGCGCGAGCCGTCGATGTTGCCGACCACGCCGGCCTGCACTTTCAGCGCGTCCTCGAACGCGCCGACGCTCGCCTCCCAGCGGCTGCGGGCATCGGCGACGAGCGACTGATCCGAGCCGGACAGGTTGGTGCCCCGATAGCGTTGCGAGAACGCCTGGTCGATGGAGCGCACGTCGTAGGCGATGCGCTGCGCCTCGGAGAGAAGCTGCTGCGTGCGCTGGAACTGGCTCTGAAGCTGCTGAAGCTGACTGAACGGCAGCGAAGTCAGGTTACGCGCTTCGTTGAGAAGACTCGTCGCCTGGTTCTGGATTTGCTGAATCTGATTGTTGATCTGCTGGAGCGACCGGGCGGCCGTCAGCACGTTCTGCGCATAGTTGGTGGGATCATAGACGATCCCGCCGAACTGCGCGTAGGCCGGGGTCGCGGCAGTGATGCCGATGACGCCCGACGTGGCGAGGACGCCGGCCACGATGGCTCGGCGCAGGATTCTGGTCTTCATAGCGGTAACTCCTGCTGGCTGGGGGGAAGAAGCTCGATCGCCCAGGCGCAGCCGCGATGGCGCAGCCACTCAGCCGCGAAGGCGGAGGCGTCGTGGGTTTCGGTGATCTCGGCGATGCGGAGCTGGTCGGTCTTCGACGACGCGGCGGCGAACGCCAGCGCGACTTCGCCCAGCCCCAGCTCGAACAGGCGGTTTCCCCGCCGCGACTGGCAGTAATAGTCGCGCTTGGGAGTCGCCCGGCTGAGGATTTCGATCTGACGGTCGTTGAGGCCGAACCGTTCGTAGATCGCAGCGATCTGCGGTTCGGCGGCGCGCTCGTTCGGCAGGAAGATGCGCGTCGGGCAGCTTTCGATGATGGCCGGCGCGATGCTCGACGTCTCGATGTCGGCGAGGCTCTGCGTGGCGAACACCACGCTCGCGTTCTTCTTCCGCAAGGTCTTGAGCCACTCGCGGAGCTGCGCCGCGAAGGCCGGGCTGTCGAGCACCAGCCAGCCCTCGTCTATGATGATGAGCGTGGGCGAGCCGTCCAGCCGGCCCTCGATCCGGTGGAACAGGTAGGAGAGCACCGCGGCGGCCGAGCCGGCGCCGACCAGGCCCTCCGTCTCGAACGCCTGCACCGAGGCTTCACCAAGGCGCTCCGCCTCGGCGTCGAGCAGCCGGCCCCACGGACCGCCGATGCAGTAGGAAGCCAGCGCCTGCTTGAGCTGCTGGCTTTGCAAAAGGACGGAAAGGCCGGTGATGGTGCGTTCGCCGATCGGCGCGGATGCCAGCGAGCCGAGCGCGGACCAGATATGCTCCTTGGCCTGCGGATCGACCGCGACGCCTTCGGAGGCGAAGATCGCCGCCAGCCATTCGGCCGCCCAGGCGCGTTCTGCGGAATCGTCGATATGGGCCAGCGGTTGCAACTGGACGCCGCCGTCATCGTCATCGGACAGGCCGCCGCCCAAGTCCTGCCAATCACCGCCCATGCCGAGCGCGGCGGCGCGGATGCTGCCCCCGAAATCGAACGCAAAGACCTGGGCGCCCGTGTAGCGGCGGAACTGCATCGCCATCAGCGCGAGCAGGACGGATTTGCCGGCGCCGGTCGGGCCGACGATCAACGTGTGCCCGACGTCGCCGACGTGAAGGGAAAACCGGAACGGGGTCGAGCCTTCGGTCTTGCCGTAGAGCAAGGGGGCAGCGCCGAAATGCTCGTCCCGTTCCGGCCCCGCCCACACCGCTGACAGGGGGATCAGGTGGGCGAGATTGAGGGTGGAGATCGGGGGCTGGCGGACATTCGCGTAAACCTGGCCGGGAACACTCCCCAGCCATGCCTCAATCGCGTTCATGCCCTCCGGGATCACGGCGAAGTCGCGGCCCTGAACGATCTTCTCGACCAGGCGCAGCTTCTCGGCGGCGATGGCCGGATCGCGATCCCAAACCGTCACCGTCGCGGTGACATAGGCCATGCCGGCATAGTCGGCGCCCAGCTCCTGCAGGGCGGTGTCGGCGTCGGCGGCCTTGTTCGAGGCGTCGCTGTCGAGCAGCGTGGATGCCTCATTGGTCATCACCTCTTTCAAGATGGCCGCGACCGACTTGCGCTTGGCGAACCATTGCCGCCTGATCTTGGTCAGCAGCTTGGTCGCGTCGGTCTTGTCGAGCATGATCGCGCGGGTGGACCAGCGATACTCGAAGGCGAGCCGGTTCAGCTCGT
This sequence comes from Sphingomonadales bacterium, assembly GCA_040255785.1. Lineage (GTDB taxonomy): Bacteria > Pseudomonadota > Alphaproteobacteria > Sphingomonadales > Sphingomonadaceae > Allosphingosinicella. Next base: position 10,448 of record JBDZVR010000044.1, on the reverse strand, counting down.
CGAGCAGGCCGGGAAACGTCACGCTCGGGAATCCCGTGATCGTCAGCGTGCGGAGATGATGGTCGCCCAGGCGCGGCTCAAGTCCGCCGGTCAGCGGCTCATCGGCCAGCAGCGCGTCGAGGTGCATCGGTGTTTCGGGCACGCGCACGCGCTGGCGCCGGGTCGAGATCGTGCTGTGCAGGTAGGTCAGCGTCTCGGCGTCATCGAGCCAGCGGACCTCGGGCACGAAGCCTTCCACCAGGTTGAGAACGCGGTCGCTGCGATCGGTGAAGCTCTTGAGCAGCTCCCACGGATCGACGCCGGACGTTGACCGGCCTTCGTAGAGCCAGCCCTCGGCGCGCGCGGCTTCCTCGGCCGGCGGCATCCATAAGAGCGTCAGATAATAGCGGCTCTCGAAATGCGCGCCCTCCTCGCGAAACTGTTCGCGCCGCTCCATATCGACCAGCGCCGATACCGCATCGGGGAACTCGGCGTCGGGGTAGTCGAGCGCGGGCGTGCGCTGCGCCTCGACGAATATCGCCCAACCGGAGCCGAGACGGCGCAGCGAATTGTTGAGCCGCGCCGTCGTCGCCACCAGCTCGGCCGGCGTGGCGCTATCGAGATCGGGGCCGCGGAAACGGGCGGTGCGCTGGAACGACCCGTCCTTGTTGAGAACGAGGCCTTCGCCGACCAGAGCGGCCCAGGGAAGGAAGTCGGCGAGGTGCGCCGCCTTGTGGCGGTATTCGCGCAAGCTCATCATGGCTGCATCCATGTCGGGAAACGGAGGTGGCGACGGGCGACATCGACGAACTGCGGGTCGCGCCGCGCCGCCCAGACCGAGATCGCATGGCCGATGGCCCAGATGACCAGGCCGGCGATCCAGAGGCGCAGGCCGAGACCGATCGCGCCCGCCAGCGTGCCGTTGACGATAGCGAGCGACCGCGGTGCGCCGCCGAGCAGGATCGGCTCGGTCAGCGCCCGGTGGACCGGCGCGAAATAGCCGGGGATCGGCTCGACAGGATCGCCCGCGCCGGTCACGCGATCAGCGCTCCGCCGCCGAAGCTGAAGAAGCTGAGGAAGAACGAACTGGCCGCAAACGCGATGCTGAGGCCGAACACGATCTGGATCAGGCGGCGGAAGCCGCCCGACGTATCGCCGAACGCCAGGGTCAGGCCGGTCACGATAATGATGATGACCGCGACGATCTTCGCCACCGGCCCCTCGATCGATTCGAGGATGGATTGCAGCGGCGCTTCCCACGGCATCGACGATCCGCCCGCATGGGCCGGGGCCGAGACGGTGAGCGCGGTCACGCTGGCGGTGGCGGCGAGCATGGCGCGGCGTGCGCCACGCCGAAGGGCATGGATCATGGCAGGTCTCCCGGTTGGGTGGTGGAAAGCGGAGTGAGTCGGTAATCGCCGGTGGCCGGGTCGAGCCCGCTGACGCGGGCCAGCTCGGTCAGCCGGCGCCCGTGGGCGTCCCGGACCAGCACGGCGATCAGGTCGATGGTCTCGGCGATCAGCGCGCGCGGGACCGTGACGACGGCCTCCTGGATGAGCTGCTCCATGCGGCGGAGCGCGCCGAGCGAGGTGCCGGCGTGAATCGTGCCGACGCCGCCGGGATGGCCGGTGCCCCAGGCTTTGATGAGGTCGAGCGCTTCCGCTCCGCGCACCTCGCCGATGGGGATGCGATCCGGCCGCAGGCGCAGCGACGAGCGGACCAGCTCGGACAGCGACACCACGCCGTCCTTGGTCCGCATGGCGACGAGGTTGGGCGCGGCGCATTGCAGCTCGCGCGTGTCTTCGATTAGGACGATGCGATCGGTGGTCTTCGCCACCTCGGCGAGCAGCGCGTTGACCAGCGTAGTCTTGCCCGCGCCCGTGCCGCCTGCGACGAGGATATTGGCGCGGGTTTGGACGCCGTGGCGCAGCGCCTCGGCATCGACCGCCGACATGATCCCAGCGGCCGCATAGTCGTCGAGCGTGAACACAGCGACGGCGGGTTTGCGGATCGCGAAGGCCGGCGCGGCGACGACGGGCGGCAACAGCCCCTCGAACCGCTCGCCGCCTTCGGGCAGCTCGGCGGAGACGCGCGGTGATCGTGCATGGACCTCGACGCCGACATGGTGCGCGACCAGGCGGACGATACGTTCGCCGTCCGCCGCACTCAGCAGCTCGCCGGTGTCGCTGATCCCCTCGCCGAGCCGGTCCAGCCATAGCCGGCCGTCCGGATTGAGCATCACTTCGATGACGGCGGGGTCGTCCAGCCAGGCCGCGATCGAAGGCCCGAGCGCGGTGCGCAGCATCCGCGCGCCGCGCGTCTTGGCCTCGGAACGGATGGGATGGACGGTCAAGGATCGGCCCCTCAAATGAGCCGGGCGAACCGCCGCCCGGCTGTCGGGGCACATCAAGAGAGGCAGAAACGGGCCGTGAGCAACAGTAAGCTGGCGGCGTAGTAGAGGCGGCGGCAGATACTTACGGAGTGCGGATCGGCCTTCCGCCTCAGCGCCTAGTCGCGGCGCTACTTACTCCGAATCACTTGCCGCTTTTGGCCATACGTCTTCGGGAATCTCGTCGAGCAAGCTCTTGCCGCTGGCGAAGCGACGACCGAGCGTCTCGATAAAGCCTTCGTAGCGCTTGCGACCTTTGACCTGCGCCGCGGCTTGGTCTTCGTCGGGCAACGGCGGCGTCACCGACAGCCAAAATCGGACGAACAGCGCCAGTGCTTCGGTCGAGAGGCCCGTGTTGCGCTCCAACCGCTGCACCTGTCGCGACAGCCGATCTAGCCTACGGGCGAATGCCGCCTCCATTCGGTCGGCGCCGTCAGGCGACAGATAGGACGCGACCGCCGCCTCCACGATCGCCGAGCGCGAGATGCGCCGCCGGATCGCCAACTCGTCAACCTGCTTGGCGAGCGCGGGCGGGAAATAGACGTTGAGCCGGGTTCGCATCGATACCTCCTACAGTTCGATGCCGTCGCCGGGGTCGAGCGACGCCTGCCGCGCGAGGCCCTGCATCCGGCGACGCACGGCCGCCTGCCGGGCCGCGTCGTCCTGCTCGTCATCGACGATCGCAAACTCCTGCGCCGGCGGCGGCGATGTCTCGGGCGCGATGGCGACATGCTCGGGCAGTTCGGGCTCGCGGCGCAGGCCGCCATTGGCCGCGTCCTCCTGCGCCCGCACGATCCGCGCCACGTCGGCCGGGTCGGCGGCGGCGGCGCGGCCGGTCCAGTCATCGGGACGTGCCGCGCTTGCGATCGGCTTGGGCGTATCCATGATCCGCTCGGACAAGCGGCGGTCCTGAAAGTAGCGCGCCTTCTTCGCCCGGATCGGGTGGACGCCTGCTACCATCACGATCTCATCGTCTGGCGGGAGCTGCATGACCTCGCCGGGGGTGAGGAGCTGGCGGGCGGTCTCGGATCGCGACACCATCAGATGCCCGAGCCACGGCGACAGGCGGTGCCCCGCATAGTTCTTCATCGCCCGCATTTCGGTCGCGGTGCCGAGCGCATCCGAGACGCGCTTGGCTGTTCGCTCGTCGTTGGTGGCGAAGCTCACACGGACATGGCAGTTGTCGAGGATCGCGTTGTTCGGCCCGTATGCCTTCTCGATCTGATTGAGCGATTGCGCGATCAGGAACGCCTTGAGGCGATAACCCGCCATGAACGCCAGTGCGGACTCGAAGAAGTCGAGCCGGCCGAGCGCGGGAAACTCGTCGAGCATCAAGAGCACGCGATGGCGGTTGCCCTTCGGGGTCAACTCCTCGGTCAACCGGCGCCCGATCTGGTTGAGGATGAGGCGGATGAGCGGCTTGGTGCGCGAGATGTCGCTGGGCGGCACGACCAGATAGAGCGTCGCCGGCCGCTCGCCCTCCACCAGATCCGATATGCGCCATTGGCACGCCCGCGTGACCTGCGCGACGATAGGATCGCGGTAGAGCCCGAGGAACGACATGGCGGTGCTGAGCACGCCCGATCGCTCGTTGTCCGACTTGTTCAGCAGCTCGCGTGCTGCGCTGGCGACGACGGGATGCACGCCGGCTTCGCCCAGGTGCGGCGTCGCCATCATCGCCGCAAGTGTCTGCTCGATCGTGCGCGACGGATCGGTGAGGAACGAGGCCACCCCGGCGAGGGTTTTGTCCGGCTCGGCGTAGAGGACGTGCAGGATCGCGCCGACCAGCAGCGAGTGCGATGTTTTCTCCCAATGGTTCCGGCGCTCGAGACTGCCTTCGGGATCGACCAGCACGTCGGCGACGTTCTGCACGTCGCGCACCTCCCACTGGCCGCGCCGCACTTCGAGTAACGGGTTGTAGGCGGCCGACGCGGCGTTGGTCGGATCGAACAGCAGCACTCGGCCATGCCGCGAGCGGAAGCCGGCGGTGAGCTGCCAGTTCTCGCCCTTGATGTCGTGGACGATCGCGGAGCCCGGCCAGGTCAGCAGCGACGGTATGACCAGTCCGACGCCCTTGCCCGAACGGGTCGGCGCAAAGCACAGCACATGCTCGGGGCCATCGTGGCGCAGATAGTCACGGCCAAGCCTTCCCAGCACAACGCCATCGGCGCCGAGCAGCCCGGCGGCGCGGACTTCCTTCTCGCTCGCCCAGCGCGCCGAGCCGTAGGTCTCGGCGTTCTTCAGCTCGCGGGCGCGCCAAACCGACATGGCGATGGCGACGGCGATCGACACGAACCCGCCCGACGCGGCGATGAACGCGCCGATCTTGAAGATGTCGGGCGCATAGGCGTCGAAGCTGAACCACCACCAGAAGAAGGCCGGCGGCGGATAGATGCGCCAGCCAAAGGCAATGAACCACGGTGGCCCAAGCTCGGGCTGATAGGCGAGCGCGGCGGCGGTCCACTGCGTCGCGCCCCATACGCCGGCGAGCACGATCATGAACACGGTGATGACTTGGCCCCATAGGATTTTCGTCGCGGACATGCTTGTCTCCCTGCGCTGGCTAGAGGCCGAGGCCGCGCTTGCGGCCCATCATCAGGTCGAGCCCGCCGCCGTCGCGGATGACGCCGGAGACTTGGCGTCCGAGCTGCTGTTCGAGGGCGCTGGCCCAGGGCACGAGGCGGAAGCCGAGGCCGTCGTCGATCATGGCGAAACGGCCGGACGCTAGTCCGAGGCGCTGGCGCACGACACCGGCGATCTTCTCGCCGGCCTGCGTCGGCCGATAGGTCAGCCCGGTCTCGCCCGCGATCCTTGCGCCAACTGAGTCCAGCTCGCGCCGCCGCAGCGTATCGATCAGACCGCGCTCGAATACCGTCCGTTCGCCGAACCGGCGCGCGAGCCCTCCCTTGACGAGGTGGTCGGCGCGGGTGTCCATCGCCCGGCGCACCTCGGCGCCGAACCCGCCGTCCGCGACCCCGGCGCCGCGCTCGATCAGGCGGTGGTCCAGCCAGGTCGCGCCGGGCGCCTTGATCTGCGCGGCGAGATCGAGGTCCGACCGCGTTGCCAGGATGAGCGTCGGCCGCTCCTCGCCCGGCTTGCCGATCGCGCGCAACTCGACGATGCCGCCGAGCTTGGGGCTGTGCTCCAGCGCCTCGATACCGGGTAAGCGGACATGATGCGTGCGCCCGTCCATGCCGTCGATCACGGCATAGGCGGTGCCGGTCAGCTCATCGTGCAAACCCTTGTCGATGAGCCGGCCGACGATCGGCTTCTCCGGCGCACCGCTCACCACGACATAGCTGTCGAGCGGCCGATCTTGCCCCTGATCCTTGAGCGCCTGGCCGATGGTGCGGATGATGTCGCCGCGCGCGGCCAGCTCGCGCAACTTCGCCTGCGCGCCCTCGGCGACCGCCCATTGGCCCGGCTCGCCCTCGGCGGCGAGCCCCATCGTCTCAAGGTGTTGCAAACGGCCGACCATCAGCCGGCGCAGGCGCGGGTCGTCGGGGCCGGGCCGCTCGGGACGCAAGTCGATGACGCTCAGCTCATCGGCGGTGCGCTGGATCTCGCTATCGAGCCGGGTCCAGCGCTCCGCCGTCACCTCGCGGTCAAGCGCGCGCTGGATTTCATGCTCAGGCTTCGGCCCCAGCTCGGCGAAGGCAAGCTCCTCGGCGCGCGAGCGCAGGCCGTGGCTGATATAGTCGCGCGCCATGACGAGATCGGCGCCCTGGTCTGTGACGCCGCGCACGAGCAGATGGACGTGCGGGTTGTCCGTGTTCCAGTGATCGACCGCGACCCAATCGAGCCGCGTCCCCAGGTCCGCTTCCATCTGGCGCACGAGGTCGCGGGTATATTCGCGCAGGTCGGTCAGCTCGCCCGCATCCTCGGGCGATACGATGATGCGGAAATGATGCCGGTCGTCCTTGCACCGATCGGCGAAGGCACGGTCATCGGCCCGGTCGGACTCGGCGTCGAACATGCGCGTCGGCGAGCCGTCACGGGTAACGCCTTCGCGTTTCAGATAGGCGATGTGCGCGGACAGCGGCGCCATGCGCCGGCCGCCGAAGCGGTGGCGCACCGGCAGCGCCTTCACCAGCACGCGCCGGCCGGAGCCGAAAAGGCGACTGCGCGCGAAGGCCGTGCGTCCCTTCCCGAAGCTCGACTGGCCGCGCCGACGCGAACCGCCCCAGCCCGAACGCTGACTGCCGCCGCTCATTGCGGCGATGCGCAGCACCTCGGCGACCAGCCCGCGCGCATTGCGGCCCTGCGCCTTGCTGCGCTTGGCCTTGCCCGGCCGGACGCGGAACTCTTGGCTATCGCTCATGGCCGGCCGTTTCTCGCCGAAAACCAGCCGTGGTGCCGTTCGGTGCGTTGAAATGCCTAGCTTTTTCCTTCCGAGCGGCACGCTCGCCGACCGACGCCCCCATGTGAAGCCACGGAAAAGCCTTGGCTTTTCGGCGAAACGGGGTGCGACTTGTATCTTGCCCTCGTCTGTCCCTGCCGTTTTCTCCCTTCCCAGCCAAAATCCTGCTCGGGACGGATGAGGGGGATAAGGCGCGGATCATTGCGGTCGGCCCGCCCGGGCGCGGGGGACGAACAGCGTGTCCGCCAGCTCGCTGACAGGCAGAGCCACGGCGCGAACGTCGCCGGATGTCGGTCGATCGGTCGGCAGTTCGGGCGCGGGTTCTTCACCGTCCGACTGGACGGAGAGGCCCTCGGACGCGGCGCTCGCGGTGCGGACGAACAGCGCGGCACGTCGCCAGGCGAGCGGATCGGGCGGCGTGCTTACCGCCACCTCCGCAGCGCCCGCCGTGCCGACAACGGCCGTGAGCTGAGCGAGATAGCCAACCGTCTCGGGGGGCAGCGGACGGCCGCGCGACAGATAATCGTCGTAGCGGCCCGGCCCGGCATTATAGGCCGCCAGCATCGCGCTCGAGTTGCCGTAGCGGTCGTGCATCGCGCGCAGATAGGCCGCGCCCGCCATGATGTTGTCGCGCACGTCGAACGGGTCAGCGCCGAGGCCATAGCGAGCGCGAAGATCGGCCCATGTCGCGGGCATGATCTGCATCAATCCCATTGCCCCGGCACGCGAAACCGCGCGGGAATTGCCGCCGCTCTCGACGCGCATCACCGCCCATATCCATGCTTCGAGGATGCCGAACCGCCGCGCGGCGTCGGCGACATGACCGGCATAGGGATGAGCCGCCGCCGATCGCGCGGCCGGCAAATCCTGCGCCGTCGCCGCGAACGGCGCAGCGCCGCCGGACAGCAGCACAACGGCCACCGCCACCGCCGATCCGACTCCACTCCGGCGCCAGCCTGCCAGCGTGCTCGCTACGCTCAAGGGTGCGCGCGCTGCGCCGGCCTGCGGCCGCCCTTGATCTTCGCTGCGCGCCCCGGCCCGCCTGCGACCGAGCGGGACGGAGGGATGAGACGGTTTCCCCGCGAACAAAGGGATGGGAATGATAGGCACCGGATCAGTCCTGCTCGCGCGACTTCGGCTGACGGTTCCAGCGCAGCGACCAGGCCGACTTGTCGTTCGTGGTCTGGAACAGCGCCGCGCGGAGCGGCTGCGCGAATGCGGGATCGTCGATGCGCAGCGACACGTAATCCCCGGCGCGTTCGCCGGTCTCGTTCCAGCCCGCGCCGATTTCCGGGCCTTCACCGCCATCGCCGCGATGGACGCGCCAGTCCGGCGCCTTGTCGGCGTCGCTCGGCTCGGCTGGAACGATCGAGATGCGAATGTCGAGCGTCGCCGTCTCGATGATGCCTTCGTAGCCGTTGGCAGTGCGGAAAAAGCTGCCGATCTGCATGGGACTCTCCTTTTGGGTTGGCAGGGACAAGCGGGTTCAGCGCCAGGCGAGCGGCGCGTTCGGGGTGTTGCGAGTGAGGATCGGGACGGCGCGGCCGAGCACGGTCGAGGCCGGCAGCGGCCCGAAATAGCGGCCGTCCATGCTGTCGGCGTGATCGGGGTTGAGCAGCAACAGCTCACCGGCGCATAGCGTGCGGCAGCCCTGCCATACGGGCAGCGACCGGCCGCGTCTGTCGCGCGCCAAGGCAACGGCGACCGGCTGGACATCGACTGTCACCACGGCGCCGATCCGGCACACGCGCTGCCCGGCTTCGGCAGCGACGTGCTTCAACAAAGGCACGCGCTCACCAAGATAGCCGCGCTCGGCCAGCCACCGCGCCAGCGGCGCGGGCGGTGTCACGGCGACCAGCGCGCCGATGGCGGGATCGCGGTCGGGCTCGATGCGGTAGAGGCCGAGCGGCGCGCTCGCGCTGACGTTCCAGATGACGCGCGGGAGCGGGTCGAGCACCGCGACGACGGTGAACGACACGGCGAACAGTGACGCGGCGGAAGCCGTCGCGATGGTCCAGCCCCGGCGCGTCATCCTTCGATCTCCCGGCGCTTGAGCCAGGCGCGATGACGCTCCAGCGTGTAGGGGCGCGGCTGATGTCCGGCGGCGATGCGGTTGGCGACATGTCGCCAATGATCGGGCGCGGCGTCGCACGGATCGACGCCGGCCGCCTCGGTCGCGTCGATCGCCGCGAGCACTTGGCTAACCTTGGGCCAGCCCTCGATCTTGAGCAGGATGTCACCGCCTGGCCGCACGAACGGCAGCGTCGTGAATGGCTCGCCGGCACCGACCGCCCGCACGATGTCGATGCGCGAGCTGACCGTGCCGTAGTCGTTGGCGGCCCAGCGGACGAACGCGAAGATCGCACCGGGACGAAAGCGGACGATGCGGCGGCGGCGATCGACGATCTCATCGACGGCGACGCGCCCGAACCTGATCCAGTGCTCGATCCGCTTCTCGATCCAGGTCAACTCGACGCGAGTCATACCGTCGTCGGACGGCTGGCGATGACGCATCGGGGACGGCGGGACGGTCATCGCCGGCTCCGGGCGATGGCCGAGTCCGCGCGCGGCATGAGGTCGTCCTGTCCCGGATCGGAGGTCGAATGTTTGATGCCGATGTCGGCCCAGGCGCGCAGGTCATCGACCGAATAAACCACCCGGCCGCCGATGCGGCGGTAGGCCGGCCCGGTCCCAAAATAGCGGTGCTTCTCAAGGGTGCGTCCCGAGAGGCCGAGAAAGCGCGCGGCTTCCGGCGTGCGCAGAAAGCGGGGCGGCAGGTTGGTGGGCGTATCGGACAAGTGACGGCTCCTGCGGGCGGTGGCGGCAGGAGGCGTAATTGTCAGAAGGGAGGCGGCCGGGTGGGGTATGAAGATGTGCGGCTGCACGGATGTGCCCCCCCCCCCGCGGGGTGGCAGCGGGGAGCGGATCAGCGGATGCGGAGCAGCTTGCGGTAGTCGCCGTTCATCATGGCGATGCCGTCGCGGACCAGCCGGACGACGAACGACCGCGCGGCGGACATCTTCCAATCGCTCGCGGACAGCCGCGCCGCCTCGTCGCGCCCGAGCGCCACCGCGATCTCGCGATAGGTCGCGCCGCCGTCGCGCAGGTCGAGCGCGCGGAGCATCAGGTCGAGCCGGGCGAGCCGGTAGGCGGTCAGCGGCCAGCCGCGCGGCAGCGGCCCGGCGGCGCGGCCGAGCAGGCGGCGATGGAAGCGCAGCAAGCTGGCGATGCGGGTGACAAAATCCTTGTCGAGCGGGATGACGGCAGCGAGCGGCCGGCCGGGCTGCGGATCGCGCAGCCACAGCCGATGCTCACCCGCCGCGTCGGCGACGATGACATGGCGTCCGTCGATGCCGGCTAGGTCGGCGAGCAGCGCACCGAGTGCGCGAGGATCGACCGGCGAAGCGCTGTCGAATCCTTCCGGTGCTGCGTCGAGGATGACCGTGACGGCGGTCAGTTCCGGGCGCCAGGGGACCGGCTCTGAGAGGTCATCCGGCGCCGTGGCGAAAGGACAACCCCCAGCGCCGCGCAAACGCGGCTTCGGCGGCGTTCTTCGCGACGGCGCCGCTCGCGATGCGTTGCTGCATCTGCGCATGCTCGGCGCGATAAGTGCGGTTTCGGCGTAGAAACTCGGCTGCTATATCAGCGCGCCCGAGGGCGCCGGACTGAGGTGGTCCCGCCTTCTTGGACAGGTTGGCGGCGAAGTTAAGCTAATCCCGG